>NZ_JAUSLE010000078.1 GCF_030646845.1 Rhodoferax sp.
CATGCCCAGGGCCAGCACATCGACCTTGAGCAGGCCCATGGCGTCCAGGTCGTCCTTGTCCCACTGGATGATGGAGCGATCCGGCATGGCGGCGTTTTCCACCGGCACAAGGCGCGTGAGCTTGCCCTGCGTCAGCACAAAGCCGCCCACGTGCTGGCTGAGGTGGCGTGGTGCGCCCAGCAGCTGGGTGGTGAGCGCCAGCCACTGGCGGATCGAGACATCATCCGGTGCCCGCCCGGCGTCCTGCAGCCGCTGGGCCAATTGCCCGTCCTGCAGCGCCTTGCCATCAAACCAGTGGTGGTCTTTGGCAAAGGCGTCGATCAGCGCCTCGTCGATGCCCAGCGCCCGGCCGACATCCCGGATGGCACTGCGCGGCCGGTAGGAGACCACGGTGGCCGCGATGGCCGCGCGGTCACGCCCGTATTTGGCGTAGATGTACTGGATGACCTCTTCACGCCGCTGGTGCTCAAAGTCCACGTCAATATCGGGCGGCTCGTTGCGCTCGCGGCTGATGAAGCGCTCAAACAGCATGGCCATGCGTGAGGGGTCGACCTCGGTCACGCCCAGGCAATAGCAGACGGCGGAGTTGGCGGCCGAGCCGCGCCCCTGGCACAGGATGTGGCGGCTGCGGGCAAAGGCCACGATGTCGTGCACGGTCAAAAAATACACCTCGTACTTCAACTCGGCAATCAGCGCCAGTTCATGCTCGATTTGCTGCTGCACGCTGGCGGTCATTCCCTGCGGGTAACGCCGGCTGGCGCCCTCATAGGTGAACTGGCGCAGGGTTTGCGCGGGGGTCAGGCCGGGCAGCACGGTCTCCATCGGGTACTGGTAGCGCAACTCGTCCAGGCTGAAGCTGCAGCGCGCCGCCACCGTCAGTGTGGCCGCCAGCAACTCGGGCGGGTAAATGTTTCCCAAACGCTGGCGCGAGCGCAGATGGCGTTCGGCGTTGGGCTGCAGCGCAAAACCGCACTCGGACACCGGTACCCCTAAACGCACGGCGGTGATCACGTCCTGCAGCGGCTTGCGCGAGCGCACGTGCATGTGCACGTTGCCCGCCGCCACCAAAGGCACGCCGGTCAGCAGAGAAGCGCGCGCCAGCGCGTGCCGCCACAGATCGTCGCCCAGACCATGCTGCACCTCCAGGACCAGCCAAAGCCTTGAGTCAAACAGGCCCCTAGCCCACGTGCAATAAGCGCATAGTGCTTCGAAATTAATAGCAAGATGGGGAATCAGCAAGATTTCACAATGCGCCAACAAGGAAAAGTCGCTGCGCTGGCGGGATACCGCATACGTACCTTTGACGGCCGAACAACGCGCCGCGGTGATGAACTCGCACAGGTTGCCCCACCCCGCCAGGTCATGGGCCAGGGCGATGAGCTTGCAGCCATCTTCAAGTACAAATTCGGCCCCCAGCAGCAGCTTCAACCCCAGTTTCTTCGCCTCGGTGTGCCCGCGCACCACCCCGGCCACCGAGCACTCGTCGGTGAGGGCCAGTGCCGCATAGCCCAGCGCGTGAGCACGCGCCACCAGTTCTTCCGGGTGCGAGGCGCCGCGCTGGAAGCTGAAGTTGGACAGGCAATGCAGCTCGGCGTAGGCGGGCAGGGTCATCTCAGGCAAACAGGCCATGCAAATACCACCCTGTGTCGGCATCGGCCCCGTGCCCGGCTCTGCCCGGCCCCGCCAGCCGCTCACGGTAAATCCACAGCAAGCCCATCCGCTCGCTGCGCGCCAGGAAATAGTCACGCAAGGCGCAGTCGCCCCCACCCCACCAGCCAGCCTCCAGCCGCTGCGGACCGGCCAGCAAAGTCAGCGGGCCCTGGTACAGCGGAGCGTTGCGGTGCACCGCCAACTGGAGCGGCTCGGCCAGCAACCAGGTGGGGTAAAGCGCGTCTTCTTTTGAGTCTTTTTTGCCTCCAGCCCTCGTCTTGTCTGTGCTGCCTGCTATTAATTGTGTAGCGTTTGAGACCGGCTGCCACGCCTGCATCCGTTCCGGCCGGTGGTCGGCACGGGGCTGCAGCTGCAATACTTTTTCAGGTCCCAGGCGTGCGCTCAGGCGCTCCAGCATCTGGTGCAGGCTGTCGCCCCGGCGCTGCTCGTCGGGCAGCAAACTGGCAGTTTCACCGCCCAGTTTTTGGGTCTCCAGGGTGCGCAAACGCAGGTACAGCACCGGGGCCGGCAAGGTCACCCTGGCCAGATGCTCGCCCAGCAGACGCTGCAGGTGGGCCATGTCCCCGGTGGGCTCGGCGGTACGCACCACCAGCTGCCCTTCGGTGGCCGTGTCGCGCCGGGCATCCATCGTCCACATCAGCTCAAGCGCCAGCACGCCACTGTGGCGCAGCTGCAGCCACAGCTGCAATGACCCAAGCAGGCGGCGCGCGCCAAACAGCAATGCCGGAGCGGTCTCGACCTGGGCGGCCAGCTCCAGCGTGGCCTCAAAAACATCCGGCAGCACCAGCCAGGGGTAAAGGTCCGGCTTCCCGCCATAGGCGCGGTCCAGCGCCTCCAGCAATGGCGCGCCAAAACGCCGCGCCACCCCACCACGCGGTAACGCACGCAGCTGGCCCCAGCGGGTGCAACCCATCTTCTCCAGGGTCGCCAGGTGGGGCCGGGCCGCCGCCAGCGCCGCCAGCGGCAGATCGTCTGGCACCGTACGCGCCAATCCCGCTGCGTACAGCCGGGCAATTGCTATCAAAGACGTAGCGCCTTGTGCATGTTTGACGGGGGCTACAGGTCTATTTGATTCAAATATTTGGCGCAGCAGCTGCTGGCGACCACCCCACAGGCGCTCGCTGGCAGACACTTCGAGCACCAGCGCCTCTTCGAGCCGCGCCACCTTGGGCGTGAACTGCAAAGCCCACCAACCCAAAGCGGCCAGGACGTCAGGCAAGGTGTCGACCAGTTCGGCGTCCACCCGCCCGGGCTGGAGAGTCCGAGCTTCTTCAGGCTGCGGCTGCAAGGCGATCCAGTGCATCACCACCCCCTGTGTCACGAACCACTTCTTCTGCCTTCACCCGCAAAGCCAGCAACGCGCCCAGGCGTGCACAGCGGGCCGGCAGTGCCAGGGCTTGCGTTAGTGGCGGGCCGCGCCGCTTGAGAATATGCAATTGCAAAGCGTCACCGGGCGCCCCCTCTCCTGCCGACTGGCTGGCAACCAGCAGCCGCAGCACGGCGGGCGAGGACTCCGCTATCGCCTGGGCTGGGCGCATGACAAACAAGAGCTTGCTGTGCTCCTGGGCGGCCATTTGCAGCCGCCGCAACTGCTCGGCCCGAACCTGCGGCAACCAGGCCAGCACCGCAGCCACCTCAGCACAGCGCAAGGCCTGCTCACTTGCCCACAAGCGTGCGGCAGGCGCACCAGCCCTTATCCATAACAGCCGCTGCGCCTCGAAGCCCTGCGCACAAAGCCCCGGCCCAAACGGCACATGGGGCGCACCCACCAACACCACGGGGCCAGGGGCAGCGCGCCTCAAGGCGGGTAACAACAGGCGCCACTCGTTCTGACCACTTTGCGCCTGCAGGACTTCCACAATAGCCCCCACCGGCCAGCCGCCGCCGGGCAGTTGGGCGTCGAGCGCGGCGTGGCCGCTGGCGACGGTGGCCCCGGCTGCGCAGCCCAGTTCATCGGCACGCCAGACGGCATCGCCCAGGTGCGCAAAAGAAGCAGAAAAAAGACTCGTCACCATGGAAAATCACACCGATCAATGGTATTTAACTGTATAAAAATACAGTATAGTGATTTGCCAACCCTGTGTCTTGCCCCCTTGGCAGAGACTCCTCGTTATCATCCGCCCATGCGCCAAACCTCTTACCCCCACCTTGACACCGGTGCCTGGGGCCGTGCGTTGCTGCGCGGGGCCGCCAGCTGGTGGCATATGGTTCACTTTGGCGCCATCGTGCTGGTGATGGCGCTGTCACCCTCGACCTACAACCGGGCCAACCGCGCCACGACGGCCAAACATATCTATGCCAGCACCTGGCAGGTATTGCCCTGGTTCACGGCGTTGTCGGCGCTGCTCAGCCTGGTGCTGATCCGCGTCGTGGTCGTCACAGCCCAGAGCTACGGCCTGTCGCAATACGCACTGCAGATGGTGGTGCGCGTACTGGTGCTGGAACTCATACCGCTGTCGGCGGCCGTTTTTGTCGCATTGCGCGCCGGGCTCGCTTTCAACATGGGTGCGGCCACCAGTGCCCTGTCGGCCCAGGCTGATTCGACGCCGCGCCTGAGCGTTACCCGCTTGCGCGTTGACCTTGTGCCACGTGTGATGGCCAGCGCCTTCGCGGTGCTGACGCTGGCCATGGTCAGCAGTGTGATTGCCCTGGTGCAGGCCTACCTCACGGTCTACGGCCTGTCCCCCTGGGGGCTGCCGGGCTATACGCGCACGGTCGCCCATGTGTTCGATCTGGCGGTCACGCTGGGCTTTCTGCTCAAAACCATTCTCTTCAGTCTGGCAGTGGCGGTGGTGCCGGTTGCCGCCAGTCTGGAAGCGCCGGGCCAGCCCGCGTCGGCCGACGCCGTGCAACCTGGCGCAGTGCGTCTGTTTTTGGTACTACTATTGATCGAAGCTGGCTCTTTGGCGATCAAATACATCTGAATCTCCCCACAAGCATGGAATCCACCCCCCCCTCCCCGTCGCCGTCGGACCCGCCATCAGACGTCGCCCATGTCGAATTCAAAGCCATCGTGCTGCTGGTCCTGATCACAGCGCTGATCTGCGGTTTTTTGCTCTACGTGATGTACGCACGCGGCGTGTTCGAGAAAACCCAGCAACTGGTGCTGATAGCGGACAACTCCGAGGGCGTCATCGCCGGCATGGACCTGACCTTTTCGGGCTTTCCCATCGGACGGGTGCGGCGTATCGAACTGGGCGCTGACGGCAAGGCCCGCATCCTGATTGATGTGCCGCGCAAGGATGCGCACTGGCTGCGCACCTCCAGCATCTTCACCATGGAACGCGGCATGGTGGGTGAGACCCGCCTGCGCGCCTTCAGCGGCATGCTGAATGATCCACCCCTGCCCGAAAACTCGGAACGAGGCGTGCTGAGCGGTGACACCAATGCCGAGATTCCGCGCCTGGTGGCCACCGCCCGTACGCTGCTGGAAAACCTGGACAACATGACCCGGTCTGACTCCAGCCTCAACACCAGCCTGGGCCACCTGCAAACGATGAGCGCACGGCTGAACGGCCGCTATGGCATGTTGACCGGCGTGTTGGGCAGCGAAGACAATGCCAAAAAAATCATTGCCACCCTGGACCACGCCAACGCGCTGCTGGCCAAAACCGATCAGCGCGTGTTCGGCGCCAACGGTCTCATGGACAGCACACAGGCAACCGTGGACGGCTCGCAAGCCGCGGTGAAGCAACTCACCGCGATGTTGACCGATGTCCGTGCCAGCCTGCAGAAGGTCGATGCCGTGCTGGTGGAGGCGCAGGCAATCGGTGCCAATGCACGCGTCGCCAGCGCCGACCTGGGCGCCCTGCGCGCCGAGGTGGAAATCAGCCTGCGCAAAGTGAGCCAACTGGTGGACGAGGTCAACCGAAAATGGCCCTTTGCCCGCGACACGGAACTCAAATTGCCATGACACACCGTCTGACCTCCAATCTCCGCCGGGCAAAAGCAGTTCTGACTTTTGCCGCCCTGGCGAGCGCTGCCCTGCTGCTGGGCGCTTGCGCCAGCAAGCCTGTGCCGCCCGACTGGCAGGCCAATGCTTTCGAGGCCCTGAAGGGCTATTCGTCAGCCTACCTGAGCGGCAACACACGGTTGGCTGATTTTGAGTTTGCCCGCGCCCGGTCCGAGATTGCCCGCACCGGCCGTGCCGACCTGATGGCCCGCGCCGAGCTGACGCGCTGCGCCACGCGCGTGGCCAGCCTTGAGTTTGACAACTGTGCGGCCTATCAGCCGCTCGCCGCCGATGCTGGTGCCAGCGAGCAGGCTTATGCCGCTTTTCTGACCAATAACTGGACGGGACTGAACGCCGCCCTGCTGCCAGAGCAGCATCGCCCGCTGATCCTGAGCGCGGCCGCGGACAAGCCTGCGAGCAGCCCGGCGCAGGCCGTGAGCGTGCTGGACACCATCAAAGACCCGTTGGCGCGCCTGGTGGCAGCCGGTGTGCTGTTGCAAGGCAGTCGTTTGACACCGGCCGACATCGCGGTCGCGACCGAGACCGCCTCGACCCAGGGCTGGCGCCGCCCGCTGCTGGCCTGGCTGGGGGTGCAACGCAAGCGTGCAGACGATGCAGGCGACCGTGATGCGACAGCGCGCATCCAGCGGCGCATCGACCTGGTGTTGCAGCTGCCCACGAAAACTCAGTGAACCGCGTGGACAACCGTCTGGCCGATGTCCGGCCAGCGGTGGCGCACATACACCCAGGCGAGCAGGCCCACACACATCATGGCCAGTGACGCGGCGGCCATGAGAACCGTTGAGTGCATGACCAGCGGCGCAATGACCCCCGCCACCAGGCCGTTGGCTGAAGAACCAATAAACGCCTGCAACGAAGACGCCATGCCTCGCCGCTCGGGGTGAAGATCAAGCACCAGCAACGTCACCACCGGCACCATCATGGCCCAGCCGAAGGCGAAGATGGTCAGGGGGAAAAGCGCCCAGGACACATGGGCCTTGAACAGCAGATTGGCCGCCAGGTTGAGCAGCGCAATCAGCAGCATGATCAGGAAGCCGTACTTGATCTGCTGCTTGGGCGCCAATCGGCCCGCCATGCGGCCGCTGACCCAGGCACCGCCCATGATGCCGCCAATGGTGAGCACGAAAAACCAGAAAAACTGCGTCGGGGCCAGTGCCAGGTGATCACCCAGGAAGACCGGCGCTGACAAGACATACAGGAACATGCCATTGAAGGGCACGCCACTGGCCAGCGCCAACAGCAGGAAGCGCGGGTCCAGCCCCAATTTCCAGTAGCCCTGCATCAGGTTGTCGACCTTGAATGGCTGCCGGTGGGTAAGGTGCAAGGTCTCAGGCAGCAGTTTGTAATTGGCGAACCACAGCACCACACCCACACCGGTCAGAAACCAGAAGACACTGTGCCAGCCGAGATGCACAAACAGCCAGCCCCCAATGATGGGCGCAATGGCCGGGGCCACACCGAAATAGATCGTGATCTGACTCATCACCCTTTGCGCCTCGGCGGGCGCAAACATGTCACGCACCACCGCCCGCGCCACCACGATGCCGGCCCCGGTGGTCAATCCCTGCATGGCCCGGAAGAACACCAACTGGCCGATGCTTTGGGACAGCGCACAGCCGGCGGATGCCAGCGTGAAGGCCGCCAGCCCCCACAACACCACGGGCCGCCGCCCCAGGCTGTCAGAAATCGCACCATGGAACAGGCTCATGAAGGCAAAGCCGAACAGGTAAGCCGACAGGGTCTGCTGCATCTCCACCGGCGTCGCACCCAGCGACTGGGCAATGCCTGAAAAGGCGGGAATGTACGTGTCAATGGAAAACGGGCCCAGCATGCCCAGCACTGCCAGCAAGACCGCCAGCGCCCAGCGCGGCGCCGGCCAGAGCTGTTTCGCGTCCGGATTCATGGGACAGGTATCAGCTTGAGGCACCCATCAGCGTGATCGCCACAATCACGACACCAATCGCCAGATTCACCATCACCCAGGTGCGAATGCTCGCCAGTGCGGCGCCGCCGGCCGGCCAGGCGGCGGCCGTCACTGCACCCGTGAGGCGCTTGTAGAGCGCAAAACGGATGTGGCCAAAAATACCCAGCATCACCACCCCCAGCACCGCCATGACGATCCACTCGAGGGGCATGCTGACCTTGACCCCCGATTGCGCCGCGGCCCGGCCGACGCGACCCATCATCCACAAGCCGCTGCCCAGGGCAAGCACTGCGGCCACCAGCACGGCGTTAAAGAAGCGCCCCAGCACATCGTGCATCAGTCGCACCCGCTCAGGCGCTTCCAGCCTGGCCACGGCCGGGCGCAAAAAGAACTGGGCAAACACCATACCGCCAACCCAGACGATGACGGACAGCAGGTGAATGGTTTTCAGGGTGGCGTAAATCATGGGCAGGGCAGTTTCGTGTTGTTCAGATGGGAAGCGTGTTTGATGATGCCACAGCAGGCCCTCGCTATGATTAACCTATGTATTACGGGGAAAAGTTCAACGCTTTGACTCATCTCGTCGGGGCCGTGCTAGCGCTTGCCGGCACCATCGCCCTCATCGTGCTGGCAGCGCTGGGTGGGGACCCGTGGAAGTTGGTGAGCGTCTCGATCTATGGCGTGACACTGGTGTTGCTCTACAGCTTCTCCACCGCCTTCCACAGCGTGCGCGGGCGCGCCAAAAAGATCCTGCAAAAGCTTGACCACCACAGCATCTATCTGCTCATCGCCGGCAGCTACACCCCGTTCTGCCTGGTGACGCTGCGTGGCCCGTGGGGCTGGTCACTGCTCGGCGTGGTGTGGGGGCTTGCGGTGCTCGGCAGCCTGCAGGAGTTGCGGCCGAAGCGCGTAGGGCGAATGCTGTCACTGGTGATCTATATCGTGATGGGCTGGGTAGCACTGGTAGCCCTTGTCCCGCTGCTGAAGGTGCTGGGGCCGACTGGTTTCGCCTGGGTGGCAGCCGGCGGCCTGTTCTACACGATCGGGATCGTCTTCTATGTGCTCGACACCCGCCTCACCCACGCGCACGGCATCTGGCACTTGTTCGTGCTCGCCGGCAGCGCCTCCCATTACGTTGCGATCCTGCACTACGTGCTGTGAGCCGTAACAGGATAGTCTGGCGCACATGTCATGGACACATGCCGAAAATGGAATATCCTTGACCCGTGTTGTTTCCAGAAGGATCCCAAGATGACGACAATCGGTCTGCGAGCATAAGACGGTGAGAAACTCGTCGATACGAACCCATCTCCTGCTGCTGGTATTGGCCGTATCGATCCCGCTCATGGCGGTCGTCGGACTTGGCATCTTTTCCGACATGCAGCAGGCGATCGCCCAGACCAAGACCTCCCTGCGAATGCTGGCGAGCACAATGGTCAGCAACACCGGCGGCAAGATTGCAGATGCCCGCCAGATTCTTGATCGCCTCGCTGTGCGTCCGGTCGTCAGACAGGTCGACTCCAATAATTGCGATCCGGCGTTGAAGGACCTGCATAGCCTGAATCCGGGTTACACCAACATCGGGTACTCGAATCTGGAGGGGGTTGTGGTCTGCTCGGCATTGCCGCAGCCGGGCGGCAGGATGGTGAACTACGGCGCCACGCCATCGTTCCAGACATTCCTGAAAGACAAGCGCTTCAGCGTGGGCCAGCCATTTTTTGGCCAGATCAGCGGCAAATGGATATCCATTCTGAGAGAACCCATCTTGAATGAGCGCCGCGAAATGGTCGGCGGGATGCATTTTCCCCTCGACCTGGCGCTCCTGGACCCCCATATTCCTGCCCAGTTTCTGCCGCCTGAGGTCCGCTATGGTTTCTTCAGTGCAGACGGGAGTCTGATCTGGCGAAATGCCGATCCGGAAAGTGCTGTCGGCACCCGGCCCAACTCGGACGCTGCGCGAAGGATTGTCGAAGTGCGGGATGGGGAGTTCGAAAGTCAGGGCCTGGATGGCGTCAGGCGTTTCTATTCCGTGGTGCCGATGCCAGAAACGGGATGGATTGCCTTCGTTGGCGTACCGGCACACACAGTCTTCGCCAAGGCAAGGCAGCGCGCCATCACCGCGGCGGGCATCGCCCTGGCCGCGATTGCCTCAGTGTTGCTGATGGCCATGGTGATTGCGCGACGGATCGCCAGTCCGGTGGCCGAACTGGAGAATGCCGCACGCGCAGTCCATGGCGGAAACCTCGGCGTCAGGGCAGCGGTGGCAGGTCCGCGCGACATCGCGGCGGTGGCACAGGAATTCAACGCCATGATCGAAACCCAGCAGCACAGCGACGCGCAACTGCGCATTGCCGCCACGGCCTTCGAGTCGCGCGAGGGCATGCTGATCGCTGATGCCAATAATCTGATCCTGCAGGTCAACCGCGCTTTCACTGAAATCACCGGCTACACGGCCAGTGAGGTCGTGGGCCAATCGCCGCGCCTGCTCCGATCGGATCGTCACAGCCCGGACTTTTATGCCCATATGTGGAAGACCGTCAAGGACACCGGCGGCTGGCAGGGCGAAATCTGGGGCCGGCGCAAGAATGGGGAAATCTATCCCAAGTGGCTGACCATCACGGCGGTGAAATCGGACGACGGCGCCGTCACCCACTACGTTGCCTCCGAGACCGACATGACTGCGCGCAAGGCCGCAGAAAGCGAGATCACGCACCTGGCCTTTTACGACCACCTGACCCGGTTGCCCAACCGGCGCCTGTTGCTGGACCGGTTGCAGCATGCGCTGGCCGCCAGTGTGCGAATCGGCCATCGCGGCGCGGTGCTCCTGATTGACCTGGACAACTTCAAGACACTGAACGACACCCTCGGTCACGACAAGGGCGACCTGCTGCTGCAGCAGGTGGCGCAACGGCTGACCACCTGTGTCCGCGAAGGCGATACCGTGGCGCGTCTGGGCGGCGACGAGTTTGTGGTGTTGCTCGAAGGGCTGAGTGAAAATCCCGACGAAGCAGCGACGCAGGCTGAAACAGTGGGCGAAAAAATCCTGGCCACGCTGAATCAGCCCTACCAGCTCGCCGGTTACGAGAACCGCAGCACCCCCAGCATTGGGGTGACACTGTTTGGCGGCCATTTGACCTCCATCGACGACCTTCTGAAGCAGGCCGATCTGGCCATGTACCAGTCCAAGACGGCCGGCCGCAATACCCTGCGCTTCTTCGATCCAGCGATGCAGGCCATGGTGACAGACCGTGCCGCCCTGGAGGTCGACCTGCGTGAGGCGGTGCGGCAACAGCAGTTCATCCTTCACTACCAGCCGCAGGTGGTCGGGGATGGCCGCCTCACCGGTGCCGAGGCACTGCTGCGCTGGCAGCATCCGCAGCGCGGCCTGGTGTCACCGGCCGAATTCATCCCGCTGGCCGAGGAAACCGGCCTGATCCTGCCGCTGGGCCACTGGGTGCTGGAGACGGCCTGTGCCCAGCTGGCGACATGGGCCAACCAGCCGAAGACGGCTCATCTCTCTTTGGCGGTGAACGTCAGTGCCAACCAGTTGCACCAGGCCGACTTT
>NZ_JAUSLE010000086.1 GCF_030646845.1 Rhodoferax sp.
AGTTTGCCTCAGCCTCGGCCGGTGGAATATACCCAATCGGCTCCAGCAGTCGGTGGTGGTTGAACCAGGACACCCATTCAAGGGTACGCTACCGCTTGGGTCGACCCCAATAGAGAAAGAAAAAATCCGCGCAGAGGCGGAGTTTTATATGCAAGCTCGGTCAGTGACACCTATTTGAATGAAGGGATTTCCCCGAGCGGCCACCCAACTTGATTCGAAAATCCGCGCTTTTCCATGACCCACTTTTGCAAGTGAGGGTCAGCCAACAAGAACGAGTTCACGGGCAAGCTTAAGTCGCCGTCACGCTTCGCCGCAAGTAGTACGGCAGCGCGTTCACCCGAAGAAAGCCCATCCAGGACGTCAAGTGAGCCGGTATCCTCCATTTGGTCCAAGTAACCGGACAGACGTTCGACGTGCTTCCCATGCGAGGCAGAATCCAGTGCATAAAGCGCAAAGACCAATTTTGAAAGTCTCACAATATTTCCACAATGAAGTTGATAGGACTTCATGTAGCGTATGGTTTTATCCGAGAGACCACTCACGTTGCGGTTTGATGTCCAGCGCTGCCAACTTTTCATCCTTTCGTGTCATGGCCTCTGGCAACAGTTCGCGGTCGTCGGTATAGATGGCAACCTCATTGCGCGCCCGCGAGATTGCGACGTAGTACAAGCTCTCGCTCGCCATCGCGCTCTTGATATCGGCATCGACCAATACCCGCTCGCAAGTTTGCCCCTGCGCCGCATGCACGGTGGTGCAATAGCCATGGTCCAGGTGCAAGGGTGCGTTGCTGTCCAGCGCAACGAGGGACCCGTCTGCCTTTTCGATGTGCACGCGTCCGCCATCGCTGTCCACAGCCTTCACAATGCCGGTGTCGCCGTTGATTACCTGGTGGCCGTAATCGTTGGCGGTGAAACGAACGCGGTCGCCCACCGCCAGCTCGCGGACGGCCTCCTGGAAGACCGCCACATGGGGCATGGCGGTCGGGCGCCATGTCACCTGTGCGCCGTCTTCACGCTGCATTGTGATGCACCCCGGTTCGGCGGTTACGACACGGGCGAGGTCGCCGCGTCTGAGGCCGATGCTGTCATAGTGCCGCTGCACCTGCACAATGTCGCCCGCCGAATAGCTCAGCGAGCTCTTGAGCTGCGCCTGCGTCAGGTCCTGGCGCTCCAGTATGGTCACCATCATCCCGTTGCCGGCGAGTCCGAGCTGTTGCCGCACCATGTCGTTGATGCTGGCGCGCGCGGAGTTGGTGCCAGCAACTATTAGCGTGTCCGATTGCTGCTCTGGTTGCAGCGCAGCGTAGTGGCGCGCAATCTGGGCATGCCGGTCGCCACTATGCGCAACCTCGGCAATCTTCGGCGCCAGCAGGGCCAGCGAGTCCCGCACTGCACCTGTGGCCGCGTGCTGAACGGCTTGCCGCAAGACGGCATTGGTCTGGCGCTGAATGTCGCTCATGCGTGCCACCGTCATGCCGGCCGCCTGCAGTTGTGCGAAAGGCCTTCCGGCTTCCACGGCCTTGAGCTGTTGTGTGTCACCCACGAGTACGATGCGGGCGCCAGCGTTCTCGACGACTGTCAGGACGCTGTGCATGTCCCGTGTGCTGACCATTCCCGCTTCGTCGAGCACGACCAGCGTGTTGATATTCAGGCAGCCACCGTTACGAGCCAGGAAGGCTGCGACAGTTTGAGCCGTGATACCTGCACCTTCAAGCTCTCTTGCCGCCGCCGCTGAAGGGGCTAGACCCATGATTTTCCATGGCAGACTTGCTTTCTCCTGGACCGTGCGCAGCATGTGGGTCTTGCCAGTTCCTGCCAGACCCTGCACAGCTACCACTCGATTGCGGGTGCTCAATATCAGCTCTGCGGCTGCGCGTTGGCCGACCGTTAATCCGGCCGCGCCCAGAATGGCCCGCGCATGATAGGTCTCGTGGAGACCAAAACGCAGGACGTTGCGGCCTCTTGCCTCGATAGCCATGATTTCGCGCTCACGTTGCTGCGCTGCCGTCGTCGTGTAACGCTTCCCATCCACGGTTTGAACGAGCTCACCACGCGAGACCTGGTCATGCAGGGCATTGGTTATGTCCTTCAAGTCTGCGACACCGGTACCACTGCCAAGGGCGACAGACACAAGGGCATCATGACCGACCACTGACTGGCGTTCGGTCAGGTGCTCAACGGCAAATCTCACGGCGGCTTCAATCGTCTCCCTTCGTTGCGCATCGGTCAGGGTCCACACAGGCAGAGGCGTCCAGTCGATGCCCAACGCAAGGGCCTTGTCACGCCACGCGAACCGCAGGGCGACACGGTCGATGTTCTTACTTTTCCGTTGCCGTGTATTGAGGTTGGCAAGTTCTTTTTCATGGGCGCTGGCGTGTGACCGGTCCTTACCGCGTGCGGCCAGCGCCTGGGTAATGGCTTGGCTGCGGCTGCTGAACGCTGCGACCTGTGCATCGTTGATGTGAGCCAGCTCGAAGCGTCCGTCGTGATGCGTCATGCGGATGGCAAAGCCCAATAATTGGACCTCGCGTGCCAGCTCTGCGCGGTAATACGTCCCCAGCAACTTCTGCTGCTCATAGAACGGCTTGGCATCGAGTGCGCGCCACTGTTCGTCATCACGCTGCGTCATATTGAGCACCACGCAATGGCTGTGCAGCTGTGGGTCAGTCTCACGACTCAGGTCATGCTGGAACCTGGCGGTGATGATATTGCCGCTGGCGATGGACTGGGTTTCGCTGGCGACGGTGTTGCGATATGCCGCCAGAGTGCTCTCGATGTAAGTCAACGTCCTGTCAACGGCTTTTTCATGGGCGTCGAGTAGGCGCAGGTCACCCGCCACCAGCGCTTGCATGCTGACTGATTTTGGAGCGCTAAACGTCAAATCCAGGCCTGCGGTGCGTTCGCCTTCTCCGCCCCGGTGCATCTGCTGTCCATCGGGCAGATTGCCGTCGAGCAAAGTCTTGAAGTCGGCGGCATCGACTGGGCCTGCAAGGCCAAGTGCCTTGGCACCGTCACCCCACCAGGCTGACGGCGCACGACCACCCTCGGCATAGTAGTCGTCGGCAGTCTCATAATAGTTTGCCGCGGCGTCGCTGTTGGTTACTTTCGCCAGGGTCAGCATGCGGCCTCCTCTATGAACGGCTCGATGACCGTGTCTCGCTCGCGCGGTGTCAACGTGATTCGCACGATGGGAACATCACCGGCCACCGCCAGAAACCCATGCAGGCTTGGCAACCCCGCAATTTCGCTGGGCAGCACCAGTCGCTCACGGCTTCGGCGCAGGGACTGGGACACCCCGGTGCCGCTCGCTCCTTGGCTGCGGCTTTCCTCCTCGCGCAAGACTTCACGCTCGCCGAGCGCCCGCGAGAATTCATCGGCGGTGGTTGGGTCGGTCTTGGCAATGGCCAGCACCACCAGGTTTCTAAAACAACCTCGCAGCACCGTGGCGCTTTCCTTGCCGTAAAGCCTGTCCAATTGGGCGGTGCTCTGCACGCCGACAACCGCTGCTAGACCGTGCTTGCGCCCGAGTGTCAATGCTGTCTCCAGGCTACCCAGCTTGCCCAGCGCGGCCAGCTCATCGAGTATCAGCCACACCCTGCGGTGCGGGTCAGGCGGCAGGCTTAGAACCGCGTTAGCCACAATATCGACCCATGTCGCTACCAGGGGTGAAAGCGCGGCTTGCATGTCGGCGCGCCAAGTGAGGAACAACGCCCCCGTCTCCTCCTCCAGCCAGTGACGCAATGAAAACTCGCCCGGTCGCAGATAGCGATGCGCTGCTAGGTGTGCGGTGAGCACGAAGCGGGTAGACGCCAGCGCCTTCTCTGCCCCTTCGTCGAACAGTCCCACCGCTGGCGTGCCGGCGAGCAGCGCGCCCAGCTCACGCGCGGGTGCGACGGTCGACCAGTGCAGCAATCGCTCTGTGGTGGTTTCTCCGGTGCGTACCAGTGCGCGCAAGGTTTCCGCCAGCAGAATTTGCGCATAGTGATGCCACGGCGCACTCTCGCCGTGGCCGGTCGGCACGACCGAGCATGCAAGCCGTTCGGCGTCGTAATCGCTGTGCACCTCGTTAAACAGACACCACAACTCGCTGCGAGCATCGAAGGGGTTTAGCAGGCGGTCGCCGGTTCGCGCGAACTGCCGCAGATAGTTTCCGTTTGGGTCGCAAAGAATGAAGCGCTCACCGCGCGCGGTGATGGCATCCATCATTTCTTCAATCAGGGTGGACTTGCCAGACCCCGTGGTTCCGGCTATCAAGGTGTGCAGTGTTTCGAGCTGGGCGGGTATTTCATGCCCGCCCAGCGTTAGAAGCCGGTGCCTGCCGGGCACGGGCTTGGTGGTCCCCGCTTTTGCTAAGCAGCATAAGGGTCTCCATGGGATTTCCATGGTTCAGACTTCCAGGCGCGAGCCGCGCAGGTGATGTAGGCGCAATTCGCCCTGGCGGGTCCAGCGGCGAAACAGCCAGGTGCTCAGCAAGGTGGCCAGCAGCAGGCCGGAACCGATACTCAAGGCGAGGATGGTCAAGCTGGGCCGGTCGATGGCTTGGCCGGTCAGCAGTGCGTAGAGAAGGCGCCAGCCATTGAGGGCCGGCTGCTGCAGGCCGCGCTGCCAGGCGACGGACCAGATAAGGGCTGAGCATCCGACGCTGAGTGTTAGCCAGACCAGGGCTCTATCGAGAACATTCAGCCAATGGCGCAGGAACGGGTCGTGGGTGCTCATGATGCGGTCCCGGCTGAAGTCGCCGACATGCCACTCTGCTTGAGTTGCGCCCGCACGCGCGACAGAATTTGTGCATCGCGGGCGGCGGCCAGCTCGCGCAGCAGCAGCACGGATTCAAGGGCGAGTGCCTGCTGCTTGTCGTCGGTGCCTTTGGAACCGGCGACCGGGGCCGTGGTTGCGATGGCCTCGCAGCGGCTGCTCAAGGCTTCCAGGGCGGCGACTACATCGAGCCTTTCGTGAACTGCCGTGACGGTGTCGCGGACGTATTCAGACAAAGTCAGGCTGAGTCCGTCGGCGCGCTTTTGGATGTCCCGATGCTCGTCGCGGTTGACCCGGACTTTGATAAATTGGCTGCGGACACTCATTTGCTGCCTCCTGCCTTGGAAACAGCATGGCTGCTGGGTTTGGTCGCCTTGTGCGCACAATCGTGGACCGGCGATTTCGGGGACGTGGTCCAGTCAAACTCAAGCTGCGCGCAGGTGTCCGGGGGGATTGGCTCGCAATCGGGGATTGCAGGGGTGTGTATCTTTATCTGATGGCCGATTAGGGCTGGCTTCTGGAACATGTGCTCCTCCGATGGGTTGAGATACAGCCGTATAGCAACCTGTTTATTCATTCCAGGAGAATCTGTTTTTTGGGGCACTGTGCACCGAAAAATACACCGCACGCTCCCTGCCGCGTGCCCGAGACTTACCGGCACACTCATCGGGGACCAGGTTGAAAACTCGAATTTCCGTCACAAAAAGGAAATTTCATGAATATGAGCAAACGGATAAAACCGATTCCTTGACTTGAGGTAATCAACTCTTCGGTATCCTTCATGTCAGAAATTCATCTCCTTACCAAAGAACAGGTTGTTCAGCAACTTAGCATTAGCGAACGCACACTGGAAAAACTTGTTCAGGCCTGCCAGTTCCCACCCCCTCTGCGCATTGGCAAACGCGCGCAATGGGTAGAATCCGTCGTGCACAAGTGGCTTGAAAAAAAGGTCGCGTCGCAGCTTGCCTGGGAACCCCCCAAACGCCGCCGCTCAAACTGACACGGCCAGACTGCGCGTCAGGTGCACCGTCAAAAATGCCGGCATAGCCGGCATTTTTTTCGTCTAGGCTGTATAAAAAATGGCTCCCTGCGGAGCCTTTAAAGAAGGGGCGCGGCATGAGCACCCCTCAACCGCTGGACCCTTGAAAGCCCTCGATTGTGTCAGGCCACTTTTCTCCTGAATGCATCCAGCGAAACCACTTTTCCCGATGGCTTGGCAGCAACCATTGGGCCGGGTTCAATAATGTCTTGCAGCAGTTCCCCTGAAATCTCCTGCCGGGGTAATGACGTGGATTCTGGTGTGGGGGACTCCTGCGGGGATTGCACTTTGGACTTGTTAAGGCGCTCTGCACGGCGCTGGTTCAGATGCGCATGCGGGTCTTTCGGAAAAACTGCCGGCATCACCATCACGCCAGCATTCCCGCTGGCCTTGTCCAGCGCATCTTCCAAATCCTTGCCCACCAGGTCCACATAAAACTGGGCCGTGGCAATGCTGTCATGCCCCAGCACCTGCTTAAGCTGGTGCGCACTGAGACCCCGGCGCACCCAATCGGTCGCCCCCAGGTGCCTCAGGTCCCGAAATTGCAGTTTAGGCAAACCACATTGCAAGCGAACACGGTCCCAGGTGCTATTTATGGCGGATTTGCTCATCGGAAAAATCTTTCCGTCCGGCGCCTGGGGCAGTCCAGCCAAGATAGTTTGCACCTCTTTACTCAAGGTGTAGGGACGCGTGCCGGTTTTGGTCGGCAAATAGGCGGTCCGCTCCTCGACCGAAGTGTTGGACCAGGTCATGTTGACAAGCGTATCCAGGCGCAGGGTTGACTCCTTGGCGGTAAGTGCCAGCGGCATGAAATAGGGGTTGTCGCATTCCTGAAGCGATTGGGTCAGGGCCATTTTTTGTGCCGGGGTGAGATGCACAAAGCGTCGCTGGGATTTGCCCAACTTAATACCCAGACATGGATTTTCCAGACCCTTCCAGTTCAATGTACCGACATTGTTATAGAACACCTTCAGGAGGGCAATTTCCTTTTGGATGGAACTTTCGGACAGGCCATCGTTAATCATTTGCGTCTCAAAGCCCTTGATGTCGGCATTGGATATTTGCCCGCAACGCATCTTTGCCAGCCGAAATTTATACGCAAAGGTGCCGGCACGCGCGGCGCGACGTTTGTCCACATAAGCCTGAAATTCCGGGCTCAGCGTTTTGGCTTCCATCTCCTGCACCGTGCAGCCGCCATTGCCGTTGGTAACGGCTTCCAGCAGTGGCATGCCGGCGCCTTCAAGGTAATGGTTGATGCGGGTGAGCTCCTGCGCCACGCCGTCCTTGGTCACGCTGCAATGACATGCGTAGTGGTCCAGTGCCTGGGCCAGCGTGGCACGCGTGGGGCCCCCGAGCACTGGGGCGTGCTCTGAATTGGCCAGTACCAACTGCTCGTTGCCCCAGGCAACGGCAACGGCATGTTTTTCAAAATCTTCACAGGGACGCGTGCCGTTGGCAAGCGTCACCTGGATACGCCAGTTGCCTCGGTATTTAAATGGTTTGGCAGTGTTGGAGCCCTTCTTAGCCATGGCGCACCCCCTTGGAGGTGCCTGCGTCGGCGCAGCCGCGCATAAACGGCGTGCCTATAGAGAATGTGGAGAAAAAAGAAAATAGGTTCATAGTCATCAAACAAAAGTTATTGATGACGGGTCTATTCACCGAGGTTTAGCCTTTTTGGCGTCCTCATACGAACTTGACCGTAGTGAACCGAATGCAGGCGCACCTGTATGGGTGCGCTTGCGCTATCAGTTGCGCTATCAAACGGGTCAAATAAGACCACTGGACGGCTGGAAATACAAAGGCCCCCTTGCGGAGGCCAATGAAATCAAGCACTTAGTGCTCTCTTAAGTGGTGGGTCCTGACAGATTCGAACTGTCGACCTACGGATTAAGAGTCCGCTGCTCTACCAACTGAGCTAAGAACCCACTTTTTGAAACTGGTACTGTGCCGGACGAGATGAGTACAAGAACCGCTCCACTTGGCTGTGTTTGCGCGATGCATTCCTGTGGCACAGACGTGTAGTTTATCAGGTCGAATATTCAGCGCATGCCGTTGCGGCTGGCCAGTTCCACGAAGAGGCCGGCGTGATCGAGGTCGGTGAGACCGTGGTCTATGCCGTCGCTGTACAGCTTCTCGAACAGTTGGGTGATAGGGGCGTCGAAGCCAATTTCTTCGGCGGTGGCGAGTGCGTTGCGCAAGTCTTTGAGTTGCACCGACATGCGTCCATGCGGCGTGAAATCGCGCTCCACCATGCGTTGGCCGTGCACCTGCAGGATGCGGCTGTCGGCAAATCCGCCGGTGATGGCCTCTTTGACTTTGGCCATGCTCGCGCCCCCCTTTTCACACAGCAGCAACGCCTCGGCGACTGCGCCGATGGTGATGCCCACAATCATCTGATTGGCCAGCTTGGCCAGCTGCCCTGTGCCGTGCGGCCCCACGTGGGTGGCCCGGCCGAATACCTGGAACACGGCTTGGGCGCGCTCAAAGGCAGCGGGCTTGCCGCCGACCATAATGGCCAGCGTGCCCTGTTCCGCCCCCAGCGTGCCGCCTGACACCGGGGCATCCAGGTGGGTGCGTCCCATTTCGCTCAGGCGGGCAGCATGGTCGCGCGCCTCTGCCGGTTGAATCGATGACATGTCGATCACCATGGCGTCCGGCTTCAGGGCCTTGGCCACGCCTTTTGAAAACAGGACGTCGCCGACGACGGCGCCATTCTCCAAAAGGCAGATCACGACGTCGGCCGAGTGCACGGCGTCGGCGGCCTGGGCATGAATCGTGGCGCCAAATGGGGCCAGCCGGTCGGCCTTTGTCTGTGTGCGGTTCCAGGCGTGGACCGTGTGGCCTGCCTCGCAAAGACGCCGTGCCATGGGATAACCCATCATGCCGATGCCCAGTACCGCAATTTTCATAGTCACTCCCAAATGGCAATCAATGCAAAAGAATACATCGTCGCGCGCTGCAGGCGCTAGGGTTTATACCCGTTTTGCTGTCGAAGGGCTGACGGCTACTGCGCCATATGCCAAGATTGCGGCATGAGCAAAGCAGCATTCAACGCACACAGGGGAGATCGGCATGGAAAAGCTTGACGGCAACACACTGGATCGCCTGTACAACAACCGGGCGCTGGTGCCCGACTACGCGCAGCATTTCGCGCGGTGGACACAAGCGTCAGCTGTCGCGCGCCAGTCACCGTCATGCGTGCTGGATGTGCCCTATGGTGACGGTCCCAGCGAGACGCTGGATGTTTTTCCGGGGTCGGGCGCCAGGGCACCGGTGCTGGTCTTTGTTCACGGCGGTTACTGGCGCTCGCTGGACAAGTCAGATCACTCTTTCATTGCGCCGGCTTTCACCCGCTCCGGTGCCTGTGTCGTGATTCCCAACTATGCGTTGTGCCCGGCAGTGACGATTCCAGACATCGTCCTGCAAATGGTCAAGGCGCTGGCATGGACCTGGCGGCATGTTGCCGAGTACGGGGGCGACCCCGGGCGCATCACGGTCGTGGGCCACTCGGCGGGCGGGCACCTGGCCGTAATGATGCTGGCGTGTGTGTGGAAGGCGTATTCAGAAGACCTTCCGGCCCGGTTGGTGAAGAACGCCTTGTCCATTTCGGGCTTGTACGAACTGCAATCCGTCATGCATGCGCCGTTCCTGCAGGACTCGCTGCGACTCGATGCCACGCAGGTAGCTGAGGCGAGCCCGGCCTGGTTGCCGCCGCCCGAAGTTTCAGGGGGCAGGGGTGTGCTGAATACCGTCGCTGGCGGGGCTGAGAGCGCCGCATTTTTGCAGCATAACGAGCTGATCCAGCAGGCCTGGGGCAAGAAGGTGGTGCCCGTCTGTGAAGTGCTGCCGGGGTTGAACCATTTCAGCATTCTGGAGGCCCTGACGCAGCCAGGGCACCGCCTTCATCAACTGGCGCATGGTTTGCTGTTCGGGTAGAGCACCTACATCAACAGGTGTTCCCCGGCGTTGTCGCCTCCGAGCGTGACATAGTTGACCTTGCGGATGTCCATCAGCTTCTTGCCACCTGAGTAGCTGATGGAGCTTTGTACGTCCTGCTCCATCTCCACCAGTGTGTCCGCCAGCCGGCCCTTGATGGGCTCCAGAATGCGCTTCCCCTCGACGTGTTTGTATTCGCCCTTGTTGAAGTCGCTGGCTGAGCCGTAGTACTCCTTGTACAACTTGCCGTCGACCTCCACGGTCTGGCCGGGACTTTCCTCGTGGCCGGCCAGCATGGAGCCGATCATCACCATGGTGGCGCCAAAGCGGATGGACTTGGCAATGTCACCGTGTTCGCGGATGCCGCCGTCGGCAATGATGGGCTTGGTGGCCACGCGGGCGCACCACTTCACGGCGCTCAGTTGCCAGCCGCCGGTGCCAAAGCCGGTCTTGAGCTTGGTGATGCAGACCTTGCCCGGGCCAATGCCCACTTTGGTGGCGTCGGCGCCCCAGTTTTCCAGATCAATCACAGCTTCGGGTGTGGCCACATTGCCGGCGATGATGAAGGTGGTGGGCATCTTTTCCTTCAGGTAGCCAATCATGTTTTTCACGCTGTCGGCATGGCCATGCGCGATGTCGATCGTGATGTAGTCGGGGATGAGGCCGAGGGTCAGCAGCTGGTCCACCGTGTCGTAGTCCGGTTTCTTGACGCCCAGTGAGATCGACGCATACAGGCCCCGGGCTTTCATGTCCTTGACGAACTGCACGTTGTCGAGGTCGAAGCGGTGCATCACGTAGAAGTAGCCGTTTTGCGCCAGCCAGACGCAGGTCGTCTCACTGACGACGGTCTTCATGTTGGCGGGCACCACCGGGATGCGAAAGCGGCGCTTGCCCAACTCGACGCTGGCATCGCATTCAGAACGGCTTTCCACGCGGCATTTGCGCGGCAGCAGAAGGATGTTGTCGTAGTCAAAGATTTCCATGGTCCGGGCTCCTGGTCAATTAAGTTGATAGAAGAGCGCTTGGACTGGGCCCGGATCGTGTTCTTGCTTGCTGACAGGCAGGGCAGAAACAAAAAACCGGGCCGCAATTGCTTGGGCCCGGTGATTGATTCTATCGAGTTCTTTCCCCAGACGGTGGCTATCGGGCCTCAGGCGACGCACAAACCGACTGGGCGGCAGTCAGCACCCGGCCGTGGCCATCCTGCACCCAGCCCACCACGCGCAGTCGCTCCGGTGTGGCACCCTGCGGGATGTTCAAGGGGCGCATCTCCCGAAAAACATGATGCTCTGATTTTGATAGCTGCTCAGGCTTATTCCACGTGGACAGGAGCACATTTCTGACCAGATTTCTTTCCAGCGGGCTGCCTTCGGTGCCGGCTGGAATGGTTTCCACCAGAACCAGCCACGCGCTCCAGTTTTCGCGTGGTTGGGGCATCCGCGTGGTTTTCAGTTCGATCGAGGCGCCGAGGTAGCCGCCCACCGCCACGCCATGCGCCACTCGCAGCCTGTGGGAACGGGCGCCGACCACCTTGGCCGTCGTCATTGACGATGCGGTGGGCACCGGGCGCCCCAGGGCTTCCAGCCGCGTTTGTGCGTCCCGGATGGCGGCGGCCGACAGGGGTGCGTCGTCGCCTCGCTCGCTGGGCACGATCCAGTCGAGCGTCAACGCCCGGGCCGATGGTTTCAATGTTTGAGGGCTGCTCCAGCACGCCTCGCAGTCCGCACTGATGAAGCGCTCGACCAGGGTGACCGGTGTGGCTTGCCCATCACTGGCGCACAGCGATTGGGCGCCTGCGCCGGGTGCCAGGCAGGTGCTCAGAGCCATCACAAGCAAAAGACGTTTCATCCGGGGCTTTCTACAATGCCTGCATGTTCTCAGAAATTTCCCGACAGGGCGAGCAGGATTCCCCGCTGCTGCAAAACCTCAACCCCGAGCAACGTGCCGCCGTGACCTTGCCGGCCGAGCATGCGCTGATTCTGGCGGGGGCTGGTTCGGGCAAGACCCGAGTGCTGACCACCCGCATTGCCTGGCTGTTGCAGACCGGTCAGGTGACGCCCGGTGGGGTGCTGGCCGTGACGTTTACCAATAAGGCGGCCAAGGAATTGATGACGCGCCTCACCAGCATGTTGCCGGTGAACGTGCACGGCATGTGGATTGGCACTTTCCATGGCCTGTGCAACCGCTTTTTGCGCGCCCATTTTAAAATTGCCAACCTGCCGCAAAGTTTCCAGATTCTGGACACGCAGGATCAGCTGTCAAGCATCAAGCGTCTGTACAAGCAGTTCAACGTCGACGACGAACGCTTTCCGGCGAAAAAAATGCAGCAGTTCATCGGCGGCTGCAAGGAAGAAGGGCTGCGCCCCAACATGGTGGAAGTGCGCGACGAAGAAACCCGCAAAAAGGTTGAGATCTACCAGCTGTATGAAGACCAGTGCCAGCGCGAAGGCGTGGTTGATTTTGGCGAGCTGATGCTGCGCAGCTTTGAGGTGCTGCGCGACAACGACCCGATTCGGGAGCACTACCAGCGCCGTTTTCGTCACATCCTGATCGACGAGTTCCAGGACACCAACAAACTGCAGTACGCGTGGATCAAGATGCTGGCCGGCACCGGTGCGCACGGCTCGGTGGATGATGCGTCCGCCTTCAACCCAAGCGGGTGTGTGCTGGCGGTGGGCGACGATGACCAGAGCATCTACGCCTTTCGTGGTGCACGCGTGGGCAACATGGCCGACTTCGTGCGTGAGTTCAAGGTGAAACACCAGATCAAGCTGGAGGAAAACTACCGCAGCGGCAGCAATATCCTGGATTCGGCCAATGAGCTCATCAGCTACAACACCAAGCGGCTGGGCAAGAACCTGCGCACGGCGCAGGGCCCGGGTGAGCCGGTGCGCGTGTTTGAAGCGACCAGCGATTTTGCCGAGGCGCAGTGGATGGTGGACGAGATGAAGCAGCTGGTGCGCGAGGATGTCGAAAGAAAGGAAATAGCGGTGCTGTACCGCAGCAATGCGCAGAGCCGGGTCATTGAGACCGCCTTGTTCAACGCCGCCGTGCCGTACAAGGTGTATGGCGGATTGCGATTTTTTGAGCGCGCGGAAATCAAGAACGCGCTGGCCTATTTGCGCCTGCTGGAGAACCCGCGCGATGACACCAGCTTTCTGCGCGCCGTGAATTTTCCGCCGCGCGGCATCGGCCTGCGCAGCCTGGAGCAGCTGCAAGACTTGGCGCGCGCCAGCGGCTGCGCGCTGAGTGATGCCGTGAGCGGCCTCACTGGCAAGGCGGGCACCAACATCGGCGCCTTTCTGGCCGGGATTGACGTCTTGCGCGAGCAGACCCAAGGCATGAAGCTGAGTGAAATCGTGGAACAGATGCTGGAGCACAGCGGTTTGATTGCCCATTACAAGGCCGACCGCGAAGGCGCCGACCGGGTAGAGAATCTGGAAGAGCTGGTCAACGCTGCTGCCAGTTTTGTCTCGCTGGAGAACTTCGGGCGGGATGCGGCGGCGCGTCCGATCGATGAGCAGGGCCGTGCCTTGACGCAGTCCCCGGCGTCACAGGGTCTGGACCTCAACCAGGCGCTGCTGGAGGAGTTGGCCCCCGATGCCGACACCGGCGAAACCCTGTCGCCGCTGGCCGCCTTCCTGTCGCACGCGGCGCTGGAGGCGGGCGACAACCAGGCGCAGGCCGGGCAGGATGCCATCCAGCTCATGACGGTGCATTCCAGCAAGGGCCTGGAGTTTGACTGTGTCTTCATCACCGGCATGGAAGAAGGCCTGTTCCCGCACGAAAACTCGATGAGCGACCGCGATGGGCTGGAGGAAGAACGGCGCCTGATGTATGTCGCCATCACCCGCGCGCGCAAACGGCTGTACCTGAGCCACTCGCAAACCCGCATGTTGCATGGGCAGACGCGCTACAACCTGAAGAGCCGGTTTTTTGAGGAGCTGCCGGAAGCGGCGCTGAAATGGATCACCCCCAGAAACCAGGGCTTTGGTTCTGGCGTTGCTATAAATTCAGGAGCTGGTGGCGCTTATTCCACGGGGGCTAGAGGCTCATATGGCACTGATTATTCGAAGTTTGCGGCGGCACCCGTTCCCGTTCAGAAAGCGGAGCCATCCCACGGCCTGCGCGCTGGCATGAAGGTGTTTCACGCCAAGTTCGGTGAAGGCACGGTGCAAACACTCGAAGGTGTGGGTGACGATGCACGGGCGCAGATCAACTTCCCGCGCCATGGCGTGAAATGGCTGGCGCTGAGCGTCGCCAAGCTGACGCCGGTGCCCTGATCTTTTCCCTGCTCGGCTCTTCTTCAACCCACTGACACACCCCATGTCCTGCGTCATCTTTTACCTGCGGCGAGCGGCATGAGCCATGCGGTCGCCCGCTTGCGCGATGTGCGCATGGCGCGCCGTGACACGCCCTTTATCGCCCGTGGTTCGCGCGCGCCGCGCTGCCCCGGTTGCCGGGTGATCTTCAGCCACTGCCTGTGCGCCTTGCGCCCACAGGTGCCTACCCAGGCTGGTATGTGCCTGATCATGTGCGACATCGAGCCGCTCAAACCCAGCAATACCGGCTGGTTGATCGCCGATGTGGTGAAGGACACCGCCGCCTTTGGCTGGTCGCGCACGGAGGTGGACCCCGCCTTACTAACCCTGCTGGCCGACCCGCAGTGGGAGCCCTATCTGGTGTTTCCCGGCGAATTTGTACCTGCCGAACGGGTAGTCACCGAGGTGCAGGTGCCCTCCGGAAAACGGCCGCTGTTTGTCTTGCTCGATGCCACCTGGCCCGAAGCGCGCAAGATGTTTCGCAAAAGCCCCTATCTCAACCACTTGCCGGTGCTCAGCCTGCAGCCGGAACAACTCTCGCGCTACCGCCTGCGTCGCTCGACGCGCGATGACCATCTGTGCACCTCGGAGGTCGCCGCACTGTGTCTGGCCTTGGGCGGTGAGCCGCATGCGGCCCAGACGCTGGAGGCCTATCTGGACGTCTTCACCAGCCACTACCTGAATGCCAAACAGTCCGTGCCGCCGGATCTGGAAGACGCAGCGCATCAGCGCTTGCGTGCCCTCGCCATGCCTGCGCCGTAAGCCACAGGCTACGTGATTTTGAAGACGGTCCGAATCTTCTTTGAACCGGATTTTTCTTCGTAAACAGCCCACTGCTTGATTCCTTTGACAAGGACCAATGTGCTGATGTCTTTCACAGAAGTCTTGGCCTTCAGCTTGGCCGTGACCCAGTCCTGAACGTGCGGATAGGTGCTACCTTGCTTGCCGGTGGGAACCAGCAATTCTTTGTCACCCACTACGCCCATAGATGTGACGAAGAGTTCGGTTGCTGGCATTTTTTGCTCTCGATTGTGTTTGATGTGGATGCACGGTCAGGCAGCAAGGTCAGCCTGTTGGCCGCCTGGCTACAGCTGTGCCGTCAGATGGCCCAGGCCGGCAAAGTGGACGCTGACGCGATCACCCGGCTGGACCGGCAAGCAGCCGACCCAGGAGCCGGTGGTCACCACCGTACCGGCCGCGACGGTGGCCCCATGGCGCGTCAGATGCTGCAACCAGGCGGGCAGCAGCCAGGCCGGGTCGTTCAGTGAATGGCTGCCGGTATGCTTGATCGGCGGTTGGCTGCCAATCTGGATCTGGCAGGTCTGAGTCGACCAGTCACGAGCCGCATAAGGCTGCCAGGGGCCCAACAGCAGGCCGGCATGCGATTGATGATCGGCCATGCGCAACAGCGCCGGCGCAGCCAGACCCTCGGCCCAGCGCGAGGCCACCAACTCCACCGAGACGGCCATCGAATCGACCCAGTACCCGGCAGTCTCAGGCGCCATGGCGCGCGCCGCCTCGGGGCTGACATCGCGGCCCAGGCGCAGCGCCACTTCTGCCTCCACGCCCAGCAGGGGCCCCAGCCCGTCTGCTGGGTTGACGCCCGCGGGGTCCAGGGGTGCATGACTGAATGGGCCGGACCGGGTAGTGCCGCCGGACTTCCAGTGCCGCACCAGCGGACCCTCAAGCCAGCCCAGTGCCGCGGCCACGCCGTCCTGCACCGTGTAGGCCTCGGCCTCGCTGTGGATCGCGCTGGCCCAGTCGGCAGCGCGCAGCGTCTGTCCGCTCAGGCGGGCCTGGGTGAGGGCGGTAATCAGCGTCTGGGGATCGGGGCGGACGGGCATGGCAGCAGCGGGTGGTTCGGGCAGACCATTATGCTGGTCGCCCGCGCCACGTTTTTCCCCTTGGGTAGGGGAACTTGACCGCATGATTCTGTGAATGACGGGTGACGCGGCAAGTCTGCCCGGCATACACATATCCAGAGTCCCTGCCCGAGACTGGCCACTGAAGCTGACGCCCGTTGTGAGGGCGGCGGCGTCAGGCGAACGAGTCGCCCATCAGGGCATTGAACCATTTGCCCATGTCTTCAAAGCTGTCACTGTTCCAGCCGGTTGAGGCGGCAGAACTGGCGGCCACAGGCACCATGGCCGGCCCGGTGATCGATGTCGCCGGGTTGGTCCAGGCCGGGTTGTACTGGAATACTGCTGTCAGCCACGAGGCCTGGCTCATGGTGATGGTCGAGTAGCAGGCCGAGTTTGTCACAGGCGCAGGGTCGGGTGAGCCGCCGGACAGGATGCGACTGATCGCATCGGCGCAGACCTTGGCTTCCTGGTTGGCGATGTGGCCGGCCTTGGGTTGGGTGGTGGCGCTGGCGTCACCGATGATGTGGATCTTGTCTGCGCCCGACACGGTGCTGGCGTAGCTCAACACATTGACGCCGGCAAAGCGGCCCTCGGTGGCGTTATTCAGCCCTGCTGTGGCAACGAGCGCGCCGGCGCGCTGGCGCGGAATCATGTTGATGACATCGCCTCGAACCGTGCCGGCCGTGGTGAGGAGCGACATCGTGGCCGGGTCCACACTGGTGACTTCGGCATTGGCGTGGTACTCGATCACATTGCCATGCAGGCCCATGAACGCGTTGGTGAAGTTGTCCACCTCGGTCACGATGCCCGCGTTGGCGTCGAGCACGATCAGCTTGGAGCCGGGTTTTTTCACCTTGAGCCAGTCGGCGATCAGGCAAGCGCGCTCGTACGGGCCGGGCGGGCAGCGGTAAGGCGTCTTGGGGATGGTCAGCACCACGACCCCGCCGCTGGGCATGGCATTGAGCTGGTTGGCCAGCAGGGTGGTTTGCGGACCGGCCTGCCAGGCATGCGGCATCTTGTTGGAGCTGCCCAGCCCTGGCACGGTGTCAAAAGAGATGCCGGGTGCCATAACGATGCGGTCAGCCGTGAGCACGGTGCCGTCGGCAAGCGTGACCTTGACGCCCACGGGGTCGATCGCGACCACCTCGCCAAACACGGTGGTGATGCCGTACTTGCTGCGCAGCGTGTCGTAGTTGAAGGACAGGCTGCTCATCGTGCGCTGGCCGGTCAGCACCATGCTGCTCATGATGTTGGATGTGTAGGTAGGCATGCGCTCGACCAGGGTCACGCTGATCGCGTCACCCCACAGGCGCAGGTACTTGGCCACAGTTGCGCCACCCATGCCGCCGCCGATCACGATCACGCGGGACTTGGCTTCAGTGTTCACCACCGGTCTCGTACTCCTGTCCGTGACGGGCTGAGGTCCAGCGCTATCCACGCTCGGATCAGATCCACCACCGCCGCACGCCGCCAATAAGCTGGCCGCCAATCCGGCTCCAGTGGCATTCAAAAAATAACGTCTTTCCATGTTGTTCTCCAGGTTCTGTTAGCTGATCAAGGGCCTATTGCTGGGTGGACAACCATTTGTCAAGGGCCTGCATCTGTTGGTCGGTATAGCCCAGGGCATGTTTGGCCATGATGCCGTTGCCTTCTTTGCCGGCCTGGAACTCCTTGAGCTTGGTGTAGATTTCACCGACCGATTTGCCGGCAATCGCGTCGAAGCCGGGCCCTTTGCCATTGGTGCCATGGCATTGGAAGCAGTTGGAAGCCAGCAGGCGACCGGGTTGACCAACCTGGGCCTGTGAGCCTGCAAACCCGGCAGACAGCGCCAGCCCGATAAACAGAATTCGGATTCGTTTCATGCGTATGTCCTTGGTGAACTGGTGTTTCTATTGATTGAGCGCAAGTCCATCATATAAGTGTGGTCTTAAGTATTTGTTGGATCTTGCGTTAGGAAGTTGTTGCAGTTGTAAGCAGGCGTTTGGACAAGCCAGCAACATTTGAATGACAACCACGGGACAACACTGACAAATCAAAAAGGCAGAAGTGATCGCGCAAATCTGAAGCCACAGAGCGCGCCACGGCCCGTCGCCGCCATTGACGCCTGTCAACGCCGGGCAGCGGGCCGCGGGTGATGATGCCTCCCAACGCCCTACGTTGAGGAGACTGCCATGCCCGCTGCCCCTTACATCCGCTGGTTTCGTGAGCTGTCGCTCGCCGATCTGCCGCTGGTCGGCGGCAAAAACGCCTCGCTGGGGGAGATGTTCCAGCAGCTCATGCCGCTGGGCGTGCGGGTGCCGGACGGCTTTGCCGTTACGGCGTCTGCCTATCGCGACGCGCTCAATGCCGCCGACGCCTGGCCTGAGCTGCACCGCCTGCTCGACAAGCTCGACAAGACCGATATCGCAGCCCTGGCGCGCGCCGGTTCCCGGGCGCGCGAGATCGTTTATGGCGCGCCCATGCCGGTGGCCGTTGAACAGCAATTGCGCGAGGCCTGGCGGGCGCTGAAAGCTGCCAGCGGCGAGGGCTTGAGTGTTGCGGTGCGCAGTTCGGCCACCGCGGAAGATTTGCCCAGCGCCAGCTTTGCCGGCCAGCATGATACCTACCTCAACATCCAGGGCGAAGAGATGCTGATCGACGCGGTCAAGCGCTGCCAGGCCTCGCTGTTTACCGATCGGGCCATCTCCTACCGCACCGACAACGGCTTTGACCATTTCAAGGTCTCGCTCTCGGTGGCCGTGATGCAGATGGTGCGCAGCGACCTGGCGTCGGCCGGCGTCATGTTCACGATCGACACCGAATCCGGCCATCCCGATGTGGTGTTCATCACCGGCGCCTGGGGCCTGGGTGAAAACGTGGTGCAGGGCGCGGTCGATCCGGACGAGTTCTATGTGCACAAGCCGACCTACGCCCAGGGCTTTCGCAGCGTGCTGCGCAAGACGCTGGGTGACAAGCAGGTGCACATGGTCTATGCGCCGGGCCGCACGCGTGAGCCCGTGGTCAACCGCCCCACGCCGCGAGCCGACCGGCTGCGCTACTGCCTGAGCGATGCCGATGTGCTGGTGCTGGCCGATGCCGCCATCAAGATCGAGGGCCACTACAGCCGGCTGGCGGGCGAGCGCCGGGCGATGGACATCGAATGGGCCAAAGATGGGCCGGACGGCGAGATCTTCATCGTGCAGGCGCGCCCGGAAACCGCGATCTCGCAGCGCAAGGCGCTGCAGCTGGAGGAATACCTGCTGGATGGCACCGGCACAGTGCGTGCCACGGGCCGCGCAGTGGGCGCCAAGGTGGCGACCGGGCGGGTGCGGCTGGTCACGGATGCGCGGCATTTGTCGGCGTTCCAGCCCGGCGAGGTGCTGGTCGCCGACACCACCACGCCCGACTGGGAGCCGGTGATGAAGACGGCCGCCGCCATCGTCACCAACCGCGGCGGGCGCACCTGCCATGCGGCCATCGTCGCGCGCGAGTTGGGCATTCCGGCCGTGGTGGGTGCTGAACACGCGAGCGAGGTCTTGCGCGATGGTGAGACGGTCACGGTGTCCTGCGCCGAGGGTGCGGTAGGCAAGGTTTACGAGGGTTCGGTTGCCTTTCACAAGCAGGTCACCGATCTCACCGGCCTGAAGCGCCCGGTCACCGAGATCATGGTCAACCTCGGCAACCCCGAGCTTGCCTTCCAGGTCAGCCAGATGCCCTGCGATGGCGTGGGCCTGGCGCGCATGGAGTTCATCATCAACGAGCACATCAAGGTGCACCCGATGGCGGTGCTGCACCCCGAGCGCATCCAGGATTCGGCGGAGCGCGCACGCGTGCTCGCGCTGTCGGCCGGTTATGCGGACGGTGCCAGTTACTTCGTCGAGCGGCTGGCCGAAGGCGTCGGCACGATTGCCGCCGCTTTCTACCCGCGCCCGGTGATCGTGCGGTTGTCGGACTTCAAGAGCAACGAGTACGCAGCGCTGATGGGCGGGCGCGACTTCGAGCCGCATGAAGAGAATCCGATGCTGGGTTTTCGGGGCGCGGCGCGCTACATCCATCCGGCCTATGCCGAAGGCTTTGCGCTGGAGTGCGCGGCCATGAAGCGGGTGCGGGAGGTCATGGGGCTGACCAATCTGAAGCTGATGGTGCCGTTCTGCCGCCGCATCAATGAGGCCAGAGGCGTGCTGGAGTCGATGGCCTCCCATGGCCTCAAGCGCGGTGAGAACGGCCTCGAGGTCTATGTGATGTGCGAGATCCCCAACAACGTGCTGTTGATCGATGAGTTTGCCGAGCTGTTCGACGGTTTCTCGATCGGCTCCAACGACCTGACGCAGCTCACCCTGGGCGTCGACCGCGACAGCGCCATCGTGGCCGAGTCGTTTGACGAGCAGGACCCCGGCATGCTGAAAATGCTCAAACTCGCGGTCGAGGGCGCCCGGCGCAATCACCGGCATTCAGGCATTTGCGGCCAGGCACCGAGTGACCACATCGAGGTGGCGCGTTACCTGGTGGAGCTGGGCATCGACAGCATCAGCCTGACGCCCGACCGCGTGTTGCGGACGATGCAGGCGGTGCAGGAAATCGAGGCCGCGCAGGGCCGCCCGGGTCGCGCCGCGGCGGCGACGAACGCGCCGGCAAGCGCGTAAGCTCACAAAGTAGCGCCCATGTTGTTTCCCATGCAAAGCATCGTCGACGCGCTGCAGGCCCGCAGCGGCATGTCGTTTGCGGTCACGGTGCCCGATGGCGGCTACTACCGTGCGGGCTCGGGCGAGCCGGTGTTCACCCTGATATTCCGGACCGACGCCGCGTTGCTGCAGGCCTTCACGCGCGGGCACATGGGCTTGCTGGAGTCATATTTTGACCAGAGCGTCGATGTCGAGGGCAATCTGGGGGCGACGCTGGCGGCCGGCCTGCTCAGCGGTCTTGACTCGCGTGGAAAGGCCTTGATCAATGTCGAGAACGGTATCCACGAGCTGCGGTTTTCAAATCACAGCGCAGCGCAGGCCAAGACCAATGCGCGCGCCCACTATGGCCTGGGGGCTGAGTTCTATCGTCTGTGGCTCGACGATCCGCTGATGATGTACACCTGCGGCTACTGGCCCGAGGGCACGCAGACGCTGGAGGAGGCGCAAGCGCGCAAGATCGACCATGTCTGCCGCAAGATCCGGCTCGCACCGGGTGATCACTTCGTTGACGTGGGTTGCGGTTTTGGCGGCTTTCTGTTCCGGGCGCAGCAGACTGTGGGCGCCACGGGCACGGGGCTCAACACCACCTCTGAGCAGGTGGACTGGGTGCGCCGCGAAATCACGCGCCGTGGCCTGGACGACAAACTCTCGGTGCGCGAGGCCGATTTCCGCGCGGCCGATGTCCCGTACGACAAGGTGGTATCGATCGGCGTGCTGGAGCACGCCGGGCGTGACCAGTTGGGCGAGGTGGTCCAGGCACATGCCGATCTGCTGAAGCCTGGCGGGCTGGGGATGCTGCATTTCATTGGCCATGTCGGACCGCGCGAGACCGACCTGTTCATCCGCAAGCACGTCTTTCCCGGTGGCTGGATTCCCGGCTTGTCCGAGGTGATCGTCGAGATGGAACGCTGCGGGCTGGAAGTCCTTGACATCGAGAATCTGCGCCGCCACTATGCCTTGACATTGGACGAGTGGGCGTTGCGTTTTGAGCAGCAATGGGCGACGATCCAGGCACTGGACCCGCAGCGCTTTGACGAACGCTTTCACCGCGTGTGGCGAGCCTATCTGGTGGGCTGCGCCGAAATGTTCCGCTCACCGGTGGGTTACACCCATTTGTTCCAGATCGTGTTCAGCAAAGGCAATGTGACCCGCACCAGTTACCCGATGAGCCGGGCGCACCTGTATGACACTTGACTCATGAGCCCCGACGCCGCGGCACATGCCTTGCGTCGTGCCGAGTTGGTCGCCGCCATGCGGTCCAGCGCGGCGGGCAGTGCGGCGCCGTTCGGTCTGGGCAAGCGCAGTTCCAACCTGTTTCGCGACCGCCGCGAGGGCGCCAAGCGCCGGCTGGACCTGAGCGGTTTTTGCCATGTGCTCGACATCGACACTGAACGTGGATGGGTCGATGTCGAGGGCCTGACGAGCTACGAGGAACTGGTTGCGCAGACCCTGCCGCGCGGCGTCATGCCGGCGGTGGTGCCGCAGCTCAAAACCATCACCGTGGGCGGTGCGGCCGCGGGCGTCGGCATCGAAGCCACGTCGCACCGGCAGGGCCTGGTGCATGACACCCTGCTCGAACTTGATGTCTTGCTGCCCGACGGCGAGGTGCTGCACTGCACGCCGGACAACGAGCACCGGGACCTGTTCTTCGGCTTTCCCAATTCCTACGGCACATTGGGCTATGCGTTGCGTCTGCGTCTGCGCACCTTGCCGGTCAAGCCGTTCGTCAAGGTGGAACACCTGCAGCATGAAGCGCCGGGCACGTTCTTCAGTGACCTGGCTGCGCACTGTCAGGGCGACGCCGACTTTGTTGACGGCGTGGTGTTCGGACCGCAGCAGCAGGTCATCAGCCGCGCCCGTTTCGTCGATGCCGCGCCCTGGCTCTGCGACTACCGATTCGAGCACATTTACTACCGGTCGCTGCTGGACAGACCAGTCGACTACCTGACGGTGCAGGACTACATCTGGCGCTGGGACACCGACTGGTTCTGGTGCTCGAAGAACCTGTACGCACAGCACCCGCTGGTGCGCCGTCTGCTCGGTCCGGCCCGCCTCAACTCGCGCACCTACACCCGGGTCATGCGCTGGAACGCGCGCTGGGGCCTGACGCGGCGGCTGGCGCGCTGGCGCGGCCGCTTTACCGAGTCCGTCATCCAGGATGTCGATATCCCGATTGCTGCTGCACCCGGTTTCCTCGCCTTCTTGCTGCGCGAGATTGGCATCCTGCCGATCTGGATCTGCCCGGTGCGTGGGCCGGCACCGGACGCGCGCTTCACGCTGTATCCGCTGGTGCCCGACTCCCTCTATGTGAACTTTGGCTTCTGGGATGTGGTCGAGAGCACGGTCGCCCATGAGCCCGGCCACTTCAACCGGCTGGTCGAACGCGAAGTGATTCGTTGCGGCGGTATCAAGTCGCTCTACTCGGACAGCTACTTCACGCCGGAGGCGTTTGCACAAGCCTACGGCATGGCGCAGTATGACGCCCTGAAGGCCAAATACGACCCGGCCGGGCGCATGCTGGGCTTGTACGAAAAATGCGTGCTGCGCGCCTGAATCAAACCGGGAGCTGACCGATGCCCTGGAACACCGATTACTTTCCCACGTCCATGCGCCATCTGAACGTGCCTGCGCGGCTCAAGGCGATCGAGATCGCCAACGCGCTGCTGGCCGAAGGCATGGATGAAGGCAAGGCAATTCGCATCGCGATCGCCAAGGCGAAGGAATGGGCGCAACATCACGGCCTGCCGGTGCGCGATGATGAGTGAACACTGACGACGCAGAACTGGTCCTGATTGGCTCAGTTCAGGGACTGCGGTACCAGGAATGTGCCGCGCACAGCGGCGGATTGCAGCAGCACCAGGACCTGGTTGCTGCCACCCAGCACGACCAGATCGTTCAGGCCATCGCCATTGATGTCGCCGGCAGCGACCCGGGTTGATGCCAACGGCATCGCGGTGCTTGTCTTCAAGGTAAAGGCGCCACTGCCGTCTTGCATGAAGATGTTCAGGGCGGAGTAGACCGTGGAGGGGGAGCCCACAGGGTACGCCCCGACGCTGGCAAAGTCCGGACGGCCGTCTCCATTGAGGTCGCCCACGACCCCGCCATCCATGCCGTTGATCCCCGCCAAAGACGTATCCACAGCGCCAAATGAACCCGGCGGATTGCTTTGCAGCAGGGTGGTGACCTTGGCCTGGTAGGCCGTGTCGCTCGGGATGAAAAACTCGACCACATCGCGCACCCCGTCCGCGTTGTAATCGGCGATGGTCAGCAGTTGGGTGTTGAGCCCGGTCTGGTTTGACAGGGTAAGCGCCGGCGCCAGCACGCCGCCAGCCTGCTGGTAGCGAACAGCGAGTGCGGTGTTGGGTACGAAGTTGGTCTGCGACAGCCATACCCGAAACGCGAGGTCGCTGCGGCCATCCCCATTCAGATCGCCGATCGCAACGGCTGTTGCCTCGCCAGGTAACGCAATCAGGGCCGGTGCGAGAAATATGCCGCGATGGGCTGCGTCCTGGTACAGAACCGTGGCGCCCAGGCCGGTGGCTGGCGAATCGGCGATCACAATGTCAGGCGCGTTGTCACCGTTCACATCGCCGATGACCACGCCATAGGGCCTGGTCGGGTTGATCCCCAAGCGCTGGGGCGCCAGGAAGTTCCCGCGGTTGCTCGCGTCCTGGCGCAGCATCCAGACGGCGCGATCAGTCGTCGATGAAGGGCTGCCGACGTCGGTGACCACCAGGTCCGCGGCACCGTCGCCATCGATATCGCCCAGGGCCATTTTCCAGGGATAAACGCCGACGAGGTATGACTGTGCCGGGGCGAATACGCCGGGCGCGGTCTGCAGGCGCACCACCAGCCGCCCTTCGCGCCGTGAGCTGCTGGAGGAGAGCTGCGCGAGCGTGACCACGTCGGTGCGGCCGTCGCCGTCAATATCGGCCGCGAGTACATCCGTCTCGACCCACAGTGGATACAGCCAGCTGTCGTCCGAGTCGCCGCCACCACCGCCACACGCCACGACGAGCGAACTCATCACAGCCACTGCCCAGCCCCTGATGCATCGGTTCGAAAGCATGTTTCCCCCTTCTGCCAACAGGACAACGGGATGCCCTGACGACGACTTGATTCAAGCGCAACCCGTCAGGAGTGCCCTTGCGAAAAGTCAAGGTCATGTGCTCTTGCGCGCCAGCACAGCGGCTTCAGATCCGCGCGCCAGAGGTGCTGTCGATTCAGGCTCGACCCAGATTGAATTGCGCGCACACCTGCGCCAGCCGGCTCGCCTGGTCTTTCAGGCTCTCGGCCGCCGCTGTGGACTCCTCCACCAGCGCCGAATTTTGTTGCGTCATCTGGTCCAGGTTGCTGATGGCACTGTTGACTTGCGAAATGCCGCTGGACTGTTCGCTGGTCGCCGCGCTGATTTCGCCCACGATGTCGGCCACCCGTTGCACGGAGCTGACGATTTCGCTCATGGTCTGACCCGCATCATTGACCAGTCTGGAGCCGGCGTCGACCTTGCCAACGGAGTCGGCAATCAGGCTCCTGATCTCACGGGCTGCTTCAGCGGAACGTCCGGCCAGGCTGCGCACCTCGCTGGCCACCACGGCAAAACCGCGGCCTTGCTCGCCGGCCCGCGCGGCTTCCACCGCGGCGTTCAGGGCCAGGATGTTGGTCTGGAACGCGATGCCGTCAATGACGCCAATGATGTCGGCAATCTTTTTCGAGGAAGCGTTGATACTTTCCATGGTGGTGACCACCTGGGACACCACCTCGCCGCCGCGCGCCGCCACCACCGCTGCCGAAGACGCAAGCTGCGTGGCCTGGCGGGCAGAGTCGGCTGACTGATTGACCGTCCCGGTCAACTGCTCCATGGAGGCAGCGGTCTCCTGCAGGTTGGATGCGGTTTGCTCGGTGCGGGCCGACAAGTCCTGGTTGCCCTCGGCAATCTCGGAGGAGGCCGTCGTGATCGACTCAACCGAGTTGCGAATTTCACCCACCACCTCCCGCAACGCCAGTTGCATCTGGCCGAGGCCGGCCATCAGGCTGTGGTCGCCCTGAACCACGGGCAGATGCTCCGACAGATTGCCCTGTGCCACTTGGGCCATGGCATCCCTCGCGGTGGCGGGTTCTCCGCCCAGCTCGCGCCGCAGCGAGCGCAGCACGACAAGGGCCAGCGCAACCGCGACCGCGGTTGCCAGGCAGCTCAGGACAATAGCGATCAGTGTTGCGCGGTTGGCGTTCGCCTGGACCGCCTGGTGGGTCTGTTCGGAAACTTTGGCGGCGCCATCGATCTGCTTGAGCAGTTCGGCGCGGAGCTGCCGCCAGGCGGGCGTTTCGGCCGTGTTAAGCGTCTTGATGGCTTCAGCGCCGTCGGTTGCCAGCGCAGCGATCACCTTGTCCTGTGCCTGACCCTGCGCGCTACGCAAAGGCACGAGCGCGCTGACCTGCGACTCAAACTGCGTGCCCCGTGCCGTGGCCGCTGTTTCCTTGTATGCCTTGTCGTAGGCCGTCTGGGCCGCGGTCAGGTTGTCGCGCGCCTTCGGATTGGCCGGGTCAAGCACCATATTGCGCAGCGCCTGGCCCATTTGCAAACCCTGGGCGTACATTTCTGACAAGCCAGCGCGGATGGTCTGTTCGGTCCTGATGTAGTTGTCAAACTGATTCTGGGTGCGGATCAGACCCCAGATGCTGGTGCCCAGGCCGGCAATAAACATGAGGGCTGGAATGGCGCAGCATAGAAACAAACGCGTGCTGAATTTCATGGGGGGCAAGGCTCCGGCAGCGTTGGTAGGCAAGACAAGATCGCCTTCTATCCAAGCCGCCGCGCCATTGTATTGGTACTGACTTATGTGATCTGTGGCGCCCCGCACGGGCGCTGCAAACGGACTCAGTGCTGGAGCTTGTGCAGGTAGCCGGTCAACTCAGAGCCGTTCATGCTCCGCGTCGCTTCTGGGTCGAGCTGCAGGCGTACCCACGGGGCCCGGTCATCGGGCCGCTCATCGCGACTGACGCTTAGCTTGCCGCGCACCGTCACCAGTCCACCGACATGGGGTACGGTCCAGTCCTGCTGGCTGGGGTCGAGATAGACGATCACCGTGGACGGGGGCAGGGTATCTGCATTGTCGGCGGCATTCTGCCTCCATTGCACCGGGCGGGGTACCAGCATGAAACGCCCCGGCACCGGGTTTTCCTGCTGCACCATGTAGCCCACCAGCCGCACCGTCTGGCCGTCGGACTGGCGCAGGGTGTCGCTGATTTCAAGTCCCGTTTGTCCTGCGGGTGTGCAAAAGAAATCGCGAAAACGCAACTCGTTCACCTGCCGTGGCGCCGTTGTGGTGACCACATGCGACTGGGCGGTGCCCATCCAGAATGCCGCTGTCGTGGCCAGCAGCAGACGCAGAGGTGTAGTCAAGCCGCACTGACGGCTGGCGTCGAAGGGCAGTCGAAATGGAATGTTCATGGTGGGCAGGCCGCGTGTGGAGGGCGTGGTAAGAAGATACCCGCCAGCGTACGAAACGTCTGTGACGCTGTCATGACACGCCGGCCAGCTGTTGGCCGGCTGCCCCTAGTGATGCCGGGTCATGGCGCCGCTTCTGGCGGCGGCTCAAAACTGTCGCGAAATGTGAAGTACAGCGACGTGAAAAACATGGAAGCCATCAGCAGGAGGGCCGGAAACAGGATGTCGCCGGCCAAGGCGGGGTTGCCCAGCAGGGCAGCGATCGTTGTGACGCCCATGACGACCATCACCAGCACCGCCAGCCACATCAGTCCAAAAACGACAAAGGCCCAGAAATTGCGCAGACAGGCCACCAGGCTGAAGAAAAGGCTTTTGACGGGTGGCAAACCGTGCCAATGAACCAGCGCGGGCGCATGCCAGAACAGCAGCGACAACGGAAGATGCAGGCCGATGAAAACCCACATGGCCGCCTGAAAGGCGGGCTCCAGCATCATTTCGCGGCTCGGTGCAGCCCCCCCCAGATAAACGCGGGCAAAGTCGCCACCGTCCACCAGGTAGGACACTCCCATTGCGCCGAGAAAACCTGCGGCATACAGCGCGCCCAGCAGCAGCATGGCGCGCGTCTGTTGTTTGCCCGCGCGAAACGCCGTCAGCAGGACCGCGGGCATGGGAAAGCGGCCGTTGGTCGCTTCCCGCGTGGCCGTCATCAGGCCCAGGGTGGCCGCGGGCAACAATGCCATGGCCAGCGCGATGCCAACAATCGGCACCTGGCTGAGAACCGTCATCACGGCCATGAACATGAAAAACAGACCGGCGAGTGCCAGCGGCTGCCGGAAAAAAGTTCGTATGCCGAGCTTGACCCAGACCATGCCGGTGCGGGCGGGAACAATGTTCAGCTTCATGGGTGGGTCGCGATAGCGCTCATGGGGACCGGATGGGTGACGCGCTCGCGCAGCACCCGCTCGAAATGGCCTGGATCGTGCGCTTTGAGCATGCTGGCCTCACGCGGCAGGTGGTAGTCCCACAAGCGCGAAATCCAGAAGCGCAAGGCCCCGGCACGCAGCATGGCGGGCAGCAGCGCACGCTCCGCCTGCTGCAGCGGACGCACCGCGTTGTAGGCGTTCACGAAGCTTTCGGCGCGCCCGGCATGGTGCGCGCCGGTGGCAAGGTCGACGCACCAGTCGTTCAGGCAGACGGCGATGTCAAAAATCCAGGTGTCCACACCGGCAAAATAGAAATCAAAGAACCCGGTTAGATGGGGTTCGCCATCCAGGTCTTCAAACATCACGTTGTCCCGAAACAAATCGGCGTGTATCGGGCCGCGCGGCAGGGCCGCGTAGGCAGACGACTGCGCCACGTGGTTCTGGTAGGCCAGCTCGCTCTTGATCAGGGCGGCCTGGGGGGCGGTCAAATAGGGCAACACCACCGGCACGGTCTCGTTCCACCAGGCCAGGCCCCGCAGATTGGGTTGCGACATCGAAAAGTCACGGCCCGCCAAATGCATTTGGGCCAGCGTGGCGCCCACCGCCGTGCAATGGGCCGGTGTCGGGTCAAGCTCACTTCTGCCGCGCAGCCGGTTGACCACGCAAGCCGGTTTGCCCTTGACGTCAAACACCAGATCGCCATCGCGATTGGCGGCGGGGTCGGGCACCGGCAGGCCTTTCAGGGCCAGATGCTTCATCAGACGCAGGTAAAAGGGCAATTGACTGAGGGTCAGCCGCTCGAACAGGGTCAGCACGTACTCGCGCGTTTCTCCGTCGACCTCGGTCGTCACGAAGTAGTTGGTGTTCTCGATGCCGCCCGCGCAGCCCTGCATGGCTTTGAGCTCACCCAGCTTGAGTTGTCGAAGCAGGGCACTGGCCTCGTCAGCCGAGACTTCTGTGTAGACCGCCATGAATCAGAATCCCAGGATTTTCCAGCTGCGCTCACCTTTGGTAGGCTCAACTTGATACGCTGGCATGCCCCCCTTGGGTTGCACCTCAATGGTCTTGGTTTCGCCGCCCACGCGCACCTCATCAATGCGGGCGCCAGCGTCTTCAATGTGAATCCGCTCGGTGCGTTTTTCTACCGCGCCGCTCGCGCCGGGTGGAGACGGTTTGTTCTGCTCGGCGGCGGTCTGGGCCGGGGCTGCCGACTGTGCCTGGCAAACGCCGGCACAAGACAGGAAAAGAGAAAGGATGGAGACAGGAAGGAGGGGGGCGCGCATGGCCTGATTGTAGAACCACTGGTGCCGCGCCTGTCACAGGCAAAATGGGTGCATGAATGACTCCAAACCCCTGCCCAAAACCCTGCTCCTGGTGGACGGCTCCAGCTACCTGTACCGTGCGTTTCACGCCATGCCGGATCTGCGCGCCGTGCCCGGTGATCCTGCCAGCCCGCCGACGGGTGCCATCCGGGGCATGATCAACATGCTGCAAAAGCTGCGCAAGGACGTCAAGGCCGACTACGCGGCCTGTGTCTTTGACGCCAAGGGCCCGACGTTCCGTGACGCGATCTACCCGGAGTACAAGGGCCACCGCTCGCCCATGCCTGACGATTTGCGCCTGCAGATCGAGCCTATTCACGAGGTCGTGCGCCTGATGGGCTGGAAAGTGCTGGACGTCCCTGGCGTGGAGGCCGACGATGTGATTGGCACGCTGGCAGTGACGGCTGCAAAGCAGGGCATTGAGGTGATCGTGAGCAGCGGCGACAAGGACCTGGCCCAGCTGGTCAATTCCCACATCACCATCATCGACACCATGAACGGCCGCGTTCGCGACCTGGCCGGCGTGCAGGAAGAGTTTGGCGTGCCGCCGCACCTGATGGTGGACTTTCAGACCCTTGTGGGCGATGCCATTGACAACGTGCCCGGTGTGCCCAAGGTCGGCCCCAAGACGGCTGCCAAGTGGCTGCAGGAATACGGCTCGCTGGAAGGCGTGGTGGCCAACGCCGATGCCATCAAGGGCGTGGTGGGCGAGAACCTGAAGAAGACGCTGGCCTGGTTGCCGACCGGCCGCCAGTTGCTGACCATCAAGACCGACTGTGATCTGAATGGCTGGGTGCCTGAGCTTCCTGCTATGGATTCAATAGCTGCTGGCACAGAGAATACGGGGGCTCTGGTCGAATTTTATGAAAAGTACGGGTTCAAGGGCCTGGCCCGGGCGACAGTGGGTGAAGCCGGCGCGGGGGGCGCAGGTTCAAAGCCCGGCGCCGCGAAGCGCAACGAGGCCGGCGCAAACCTGAATGCCGCGGGAAAATCAAGTCGTGAGCCGGGCCTGTTCGACGAGCCTGACGAACCCGTTACGCCTGGCGCGTCCCGTGCGACGACGCTGGCCTACGACACCATCCTGACCTGGGATGCCTTCGACGCCTGGCTGGCTCGCGTCGAAGCGGCTGACCTCGTGGCGGTGGACACCGAGACCACGTCACTGGACGAAATGCGCGCCGAGATAGTGGGCGTCAGTTTCAGCGTGACGCCGGGCGAGGCGGCCTACATCCCGCTGGCGCACAACTACCCCGGTGCCCCGGCGCAATTGCCGCGTGACGAGGTGCTGGCGCGACTCAAGCCTTGGCTGGAAGACGCCAGCAAACAGAAGCTGGGCCAGCACATCAAGTACGACCGCCATGTGTTCGCCAACCACGGCATCGAGGTGCAGGGCTACGCGCACGACACCATGCTGCAAAGCTATGTGCTGGAAGTGCACAAGCCGCACGGTCTGGCCAGCCTGGCCGAACGCCATCTGGGGCGCAGCGGCATCAGTTTTGAAGATTTGTGTGGCAAGGGTGCGCACCAGATCTGCTTTGACCAGGTGGATATCGCCAAGGCGTCCGAGTACTCCTGCGAGGACTCGGACCAGACGCTGGACGTGCACCGGGTACTGTGGCCACGCCTGCAGGCTGACGACAAACTGCGTTTCATCTACGAGCTGGAAATCGCCAGCAGCGAGGCGCTGTACCGCATTGAGCGCAACGGCGTGCTGATTGACGCCCCGATTCTGGCGGCACAAAGCCATGAACTGGGCCAGCGCATTTTGCAGCTGGAAAAAGAGGCGCACGAGTTGGCGGGGCAACCCTTCAATTTGAGCAGTCCGAAGCAGATTGGCGAGATCTTCTTCACCAAGCTCGGTCTGCCGGTGGTCAAGAAGACCCCCACCGGCACGCCCAGCACCGACGATGAAGTGCTGCAAAAACTGGCCGAAGACTTTCCCCTGCCGGCCAAGATACTGGAGCATCGGGGCCTGGCCAAGCTCAAGGGCACCTACACCGACAAACTGGCCCAGCTGGCCGATCCCCGCACCGGCCGCGTGCACACGCACTACGCGCAGGCAGTGGCCGTGACCGGGCGCCTCTCCAGCAATGACCCCAACCTGCAGAACATTCCTGTGCGCACCGCGGAGGGCCGGCGCGTGCGCGAGGCCTTTGTGGCACCGCCCGGCTGCGTGATTGCCAGCGCCGACTACAGCCAGATCGAGTTGCGCATCATGGCGCACATCAGTGGCGACGCGGCCCTGCTGCTGGCGTTTCACGACAACATGGATGTGCACCGTGCCACCGCCGCCGAGATCTTTGGTGTCTCTACCTCCCAGGTGACCAGCGAACAGCGCCGCTATGCCAAGGTCATCAACTTCGGGCTGATCTACGGCATGAGTGCCTATGGCCTGGCGCGCGCCCTGAGCATCGACAACACGGCCGCAAAGAATTACATCGAGCGCTACTTTGACCGATACCCCGGCGTCAAGCTGTACATGGACCACACGCGCCAGAGTGCCAAGGCCAATGGTTATGTGGAGACCGTGTTTGGCCGTCGCCTGTACCTGCCCGAGATCAACTCGCCCAATGGCCCGCGTCGCAGCGGTGCCGAGCGCGCCGCCATCAACGCGCCCATGCAGGGCACGGCGGCAGACCTGATCAAGCTCAGCATGGTCAAGGTGCAGCAGGTGCTGGACGATGAAAAACGGGGCACCAAAATGATCATGCAGGTGCATGACGAGCTGGTGTTTGAAGTGCCCGAGTTAGAAGTGAGCTGGGTCAGGCATGAGATCCCGCGCCTGATGGCCGGTGTCGCCCATCTCAGGGTGCCTTTGCTGGCCGAGGTGGGCGTGGGGCCGAACTGGGACAAGGCGCACTAAGGCGCGCCGGGGACAAGGCGCATTGAGGTGCGCGTGAGGCCGGGCCCGGCGGTCTGTCAGGCCAATGGGGTAGGCCGGGTACGGGGGGTGTCCTTGTCGATTTCCCAGTCGGCTTGGTCGGCCACCTCAAAGCGCGCCCGCCCGCCAGTCTTGGCCCGGTACATCGCTGTGTCGGCCGCATTGACCATGGAGGCGGGTTCCAGCGAGGCGTCGGGCAGCAGGCATGCCACGCCAATGCTGAACGTCACCTGGTCTGCCGTTGGTGAGGCGGCATGCGGCAAGAGCTCCTGGCGAATGAGCTGCAGGCATTTGCGGGCGGTGTCGCAGGCGTGATCCATGTCCGCCCCGGGAAGCAGGACCACAAACTCTTCACCGCCATAACGGGCGACCATTTCGCCGGCGCGCCGCACGCATTGGTCCAGAACCGCTGCCACCCGGCGCAGGCACTCGTCGCCCGCCACATGACCATAGTTGTCGTTGTACTGCTTGAAGTGGTCGATGTCGACCATCAGGAGGCTCAGCGGCGTGAGGCTGCGGGCGGCACGCTGCCATTCGTTGACCAGGGCTTCGTCAAAGCGCCTGCGGTTCGCCAGCCCGGTCAGCTCGTCCATCGTCGTTTGCTGGGCCAATCGCCGGTTGGTGGCTTCCAGCATCTTGCCTTTGCGAACCAGGTCCGTGACGTCGACGCGGGCGGTCACGAGATAGCCTTCGGGTGTCCGGTTTTCGTAGATGTTGACCCACTGGTTGCCCGCCAGTTCCTGTAGCATCGGCGCAGAGTGCCTGCCGCGTGTTGCCAGACGCTGTGCAAGCCACTCTTCTTCGCGCCCGATGGCGGCTGAGATCTGCTGCTGACCGAGGTCGGCGCGCACCAGGGCTTCAAACGTCTGCCCAATATCCGTCGGATTTCGAACACGGGTGTGCATCTGATTGATTTTCTTGTTGTAGAGCACCAACCGGTCCCGCTTGTCCCAGATTTCCACGCCCACGTCCAGCGTATCGAGGCTGGATGCCAGCAATCGCCGCGCCTGCCGGGCCTCCAGCTTCTGAGCCGACATGCGCCGCCACAACAACACGGAGGCAAACAGCGCGCAGAGCGCGGCGCCCACTCCGAGCAAAAGCGGGCCTTGCAGCGATCCACCGCCCGGCACCTCGGTCGCCAGCCACCATGCGGATATTTCACAGACGAGCGCCAACAAAGCTAGCAGCGCCAGCCACCGGGACTTGACAGGGTCGCGCGAAGATTTCATCGGTAAATCCATTATGCGACCAGTGCGGCCCACACGTGATGCCATTTGTATCAACGGAAAATCCCGGGTTTTCCCTCATGCCTCAAACTATCGCCTTCTGCGTGCATGGAGCCCCCCTTGACATGGTTGATAAGATCAACGGACGGCAGATCGCTGAGCGGACCGGGCGTGAAGGTTTTTATAACAAAATAGGGCTCTAGCCCCCATTGATAAAGCGTTTATAGCTATGATTTTAATAGCAATTGTGTTGGGGACCCTTACCGCCGGCATTGGCAGCGTGTGGGTGGCGGCGCTTCTGAGCTTCGGCGTGCTGGCACGCTACACCCAGCATATGCTCAGCCTGGCGGCCGGTGCCTTGCTGGCCACCGCCTTCATGCACCTGTTGCCCGAGGCGTTTGAAAGCCAGGCCAGTGCGCATGACCTGTTCATGACATTGCTGGTGGGTCTGATCTTCTTCTTCCTGCTCGACAAGGCCGAGTTATGGCACCACGGGCATGAGCATCACCATGAATTGTTGTCAGACCATGCCAATGACCACAGCGGCCATGCGCATGCCCACAACCATGCCCCCAAGGCGGGCAGTTGGGCCGTGCTGACCGGTGACAGCGTGCATTGCTTTGGCGACGGCGTGATGATTGCGTCGGCCTTCATGGCCGACATGCGCCTGGGCGTGATCGCGTCGCTGGCGGTGCTCGCGCACGAAGTGCCACACCACATGGGTGACCTGATGGTGTTGCGAACAGGTGCCAGCAACAAACGCGTGGCGCTGGTCAAGGTGTCGCTGGCCGGGGCGGTGACGGCGCTGGGCGGGCTGGTGGGCTACTGGCTGGTCGATCGCCTGCAGGACTACCTGCCGTATTTTCTGGTGGTGGCCTCCAGCAGCTTTGTCTACGTGGCGCTGGCAGATCTGATTCCCCAGCTGCAGAAGCGCTTGTCAGCGCGGGAGACCGCTGCGCAGATTGCCTGGCTGCTGGCAGGCATCCTGCTGGTGACGTGGGTAAGCGGCCTGGCGCACGGTCGCTGAACGCGCCGCCAATTTGACCGGACCTTGTCCGATTCAGCCCTGCGCCATGGGCCGCTGGGGGTCGCTGCACCACTCGCTCCAGCTGCCGGCATACAGGGCCGCGCGGCCCAATCCAGCCACTTCCATGGCAATGAGGTTGGGCACGGCGCTCACGCCGCTGCCGCACATGTGCACCACGGTGGCGGGATCGCGCCCGGCCAGCAGGGCTTCAAATTCGGCCCTGAGCTCGGCGGCCGGTTTGAATTTGCCGTCGGCATCGACGTTCAGGTTGAACGGACGGTTCAACGCACCGGGAATATGACCGGCCACCGGGTCCAGCGGCTCGATCTCGCCCTTGAAGCGGGGCGCGCCACGGGCGTCGACGAGGTTCTGGGTTGGTCGACCCAATTGCTTTGCTATTTTTTCAGTAGCAATAAGCGCAGTCTTTTCGGGGCCCAGGGCATACTTTGATGCGGCAGCCGGGACGTCTGCGTTGCCGGGGCCACTCTCCGTTGCACCGCCATTGGCCTGCCAGGCCTGCAAGCCACCATCCAGTACGGCCACCGCTTCATGCCCTGCCCATTTGAGCATCCACCAAAGGCGGCCGCAATAGTTGGCGCCCTGGCGGTCGTACACCACGGCCTGCATGGTGTTGCCGAAGCCGATGCTGCCGAGCCAGGCGGCGAAGGTTTCGCGCGAGGGCAGGGGGTGACGGCCACCCGATGCGGCATCGAGTGCTGTTTTGGCGGCGCTCAGGTGCCGGTCCAGGTCGGCACGCACCGCGCCGGGGATGTGCGCCTGCTGGTATTGCTGCTCGCCAGCGCCGGGCTGCATCAGCTCGAAACTGCAGTCGAACACCATGCAGGGCTGGCCGCTTTGCAGCAGAGCCTGGAGTTGCGGGGCGGAGATCAGGGTGGTGTACATCAGACGGGTTTCCTTGAAAGATCTCAGGCAGGGTACGCCGGGTTCTAGTGTTCTTCTGCCGGGGTATCGGGCAGCGTGCGCGTGCGCAGCACGGTGGCGGCCACGCCACTGGCCACGATCACGCCCATGCCGGCCCAGCCGATGAGCGGAATCTGGTCGCCAAACAACAGCAGGCTGTAGAAGGCGGCAAACACAATGCCGGAGTACTGCAGATTGGCCACCAGCAGGGTTGAGCCGCGGCTGTAGGCGCGCGTCATGCACCACTGGCCCAGAGAGGCCAGAATGCCAATCGGCACCAGCCAGGCGGCGGCCTGCCAGCTCACGGAAGACCAGGGCGTCAGGCCGGTAAACAAAATGCCGGCCAGACCGGCGACCGCGGAGCCGACCGAGAAATAGAACACGGTACGCCCTTCCGGCTCGCCGATTTTGCCCAGCGCTGTGACCTGCATGTACGCCAGCGCCGCGCCAATGCCCGAGAGCAGGCCAATCAGTCCGGCAAACAACTGGTTCTGGTCCAGCGTGGGGCGCAGCATCATCACCACGCCGGAAAAGCTGGCCAGCACCGTGGCCATCAGGGGGCCCTGGCGTTGCGCCTGGCCGTACATCAGGGCACCGCCCACGATAAAGGCCGCCACCCAGACGCCACTCATGTAGTTCAGTGTCATGGCTGTCGCCAGCGGCAAATGCGCAATGGCATAAAACCATGAACCCAGGGACAGCACGCCAATCAGGCTGCGCCAGGCGTGCATCATCGGCACGGGGGTGCGCAGAGGTGTGCCGCGGGCACGCAGAACCAGCCCCATGAAGATCACGCTCACGACACCGCGGTAGAACACCAGCTCAAAGGTGTTGAAGCTGCCGGCGGCGATCTTGATGCCCACCGCCATGGTGGCAAACAGGAACGCACCCAGAACCATCCACAGCGCTTGCATGGGTGGTCAGAGCTGGACTTGGCGGCGGTACCAGTCGTGAAAGTGCTGCATGCCGTCTTCCATCGGACTCTGGTAAGGGCCGACTTCGTTGTCGCCGCGCGCGAGCAGGGCCCGGCGACCGGCGTCCATGCGCTCGCCGATCTCGTCGTCTTCCAGGCAGGTTTCCATGTAGGCCGCCTGTTGTGCTTCGACAAACTCGCGCTCGAACGCCGCAATCTCTTCCGGGTAGTAGAACTCAACCATGTTCATGGTCTTGTTCGCGCCCATCGGATGCAGCGTGGAGACGGTCAGCACATGCGGATACCACTCCACCATGATGTGCGGGTAATAGGTGAGCCAGATGGCGCCCTGCTTGGGCGCCTCGCCCTGCCGGTACGCGCGCAACGCATCCTGCCAGCGCTGGTAGACCGGACTGCCGGCCGGGCCGGTCTGTTGGGCTGCACCCACGGTCTGGACCGAGTAGTTCTCCTTGAACTCCCAGCGCAGGTCGTCGCACGTCACAAAACCGCCGAGGCCCGGATGGAACGGGCCGACGTGGTAATCCTCCAGATAGACCTCGATGAAGGTCTTCCAGTTGTAGTTGCACTCGTGCATTTCGACTTTGTCGAGCACAAAGCCAGTGAAGTCCAGATCGGCGCGCGGTCCCATGCCAGCCAGATCGGCATGGATGTCGCGGCCATTGTCTTCAAACAGCAGGCCGTTCCATTCACGCAACTTGTAGTTGTTGAGGTTCAGGCAGGGGTCTTGGGCAAAATGCGGCGCACCCAGCAGGGTGCCTGCCGGCTGTGCGCCGCCGCCGCTGTAGGTCCAGCGGTGCAGCGGGCACACGATGTTGCCGGCGGCTGTGCCGGGTTGAGTGTTATTGACCGAGCCGCGTCCGTGCAGCATCAGCGCCTGCCGGTGGCGGCAGACGTTGGAAATGAGCTCGATGCCAGCGGGCGTGTGCACCAGGGCGCGTCCTTGAGCCTCTTGCGCCAGCGTGGCGTAGTCGCCCACATTGGGTACGCTCAGGCGATGGCCTACATAGCGGGGCCCGCGCTGGAAGATATCGTGCAGTTCGCGCTGGTAAAGCGCTTCGTCAAAATAGCTTGAGACGGGTAGCTGAGTGACATTTTTCGTGACGTCCCCCGGAGCCCGTATTGAGACTACGTTGGCGGGCTTTTCGCCACGGTTTGGGAGATTGTTTTTGTACAATTTTTGCACAACTCGGTCCTTGTAGGATGCAAAAAACCCCTCAAAGAGGGGCTTGAAGGGCAGTTACCTCGAGAGCTGCCGGACCCTGATTGTACGGCTTGCGGGGACTTCCTGCTGATGCCGGGGTCCCTTGCCTGGAGCGATCCCCCGGAGGTTTTGCCGGCGCCGTTGGCGCGTGCCGTGCCCCAGCGCCTAAAATCAGACTATTTTTGGACTCACGGAGTTATCCCGCCCTATGGCCTCTGCCCCCCCACGTCGTTTAGCGGCCCCGGCCAGTTATGAAGCCGCTCTGGAAGAGCTTGAGCTGCTGGTTGCCCGGCTGGAGTCGGGCGAACTGCCTCTGGAGCAACTGCTTGGCGGTTATCAGCGCGGGGCCGAATTGCTCAAGTTCTGTCGTGACCGGCTGGAGGCAGTCGAGGGTCAGATCAAATTGCTGGATCAGGGGGCGCTGAAAACATGGACACCCGAGTGAAAACCGCGCTTCCATTTGATTTGGGCGCCTGGAGCGCAGGGCATCTTGAAAACGTTGAGCGCGCACTTGAGCGCTGGGTGACCGCGGACGCGCCTGCCGGGGTGGACCATGGGGCACCCGCTGAGCTGGTCGAGGCCATGCGCTACGCGGTGCTCGACGGCGGCAAGCGCCTGCGCCCGCTGCTGGTGATGGCGGCTTGGGAGGCTGTACGCGGCGAGCCGTCCGTGGCTGGTCAGCACGGTGGCGCGCTGCGCACACCGCAAAATGAAGCTGCGCTGCGCGCCGCATGCGCCGTGGAACTGATTCACGCCTATTCGCTGGTGCATGACGACATGCCCTGCATGGACAACGACGTGCTGCGCCGGGGCAAGCCCACGGTGCACGTGAAATATGGCGAGGCCAGCGCCCTGCTGGCAGGTGATGCCTTGCAGGCACTGGCGTTCGAGCTGTTGACGCCCGACGATGAGCGGATGCCGGCTGACCGGCAAGCCCGCCTGTGTCGATTGCTGGCCCGGGCTGCCGGCAGTGCCGGCATGGCAGGCGGGCAGGCGATTGACCTGGCCAGCGTGGGGGTGGCCCTCACCGAGCGCCAGTTGCGTGACATGCACCGCCTCAAGACCGGTGCCCTGCTGCAGGCCAGCGTGATGATGGGCGCGGCCTGTGGCGATGCGTCGGCTGAGGCCCTGGCCGCGCTCAAGTCGTATGGCGCTGCCATTGGGCTTGCGTTTCAGGTGGTGGACGATATTCTGGATGTGACCGCCGACTCTGCGACACTGGGCAAGACAGCGGGCAAGGACGCCACCCAGGACAAGCCCACCTATGTGTCGGTGCTGGGCCTGGAGCGATCCGCCGAGCATGCACAGGAACTGCTGGCTCAGGCGCTGGCTGCGCTGGCGCAGAGTGGCTTGCCCAACACGGGGGCGCTGCAGGGCCTGGCGGACATGGTGGTGAACCGTTCCAGTTGAAACAACTGGTCAAGCGATAACAAAGATTTCAGGGAAAAAGGCCGTCAGCCCTCGTAGAATAAGCGCTGATAGCTATAAAAAACATAGCATATGTCGAACAAGTTGTATCCGTTGCTCGAAACCATCAACGACCCCGCTCAGCTGCGGCTGCTGCCGCGCGCGCAGTTGGCCACGCTGGCCGACGAACTGCGCGCCTATTTGCTCGACAGCGTCTCCAAAACCGGCGGTCACCTGAGCTCCAACCTCGGCACGGTGGAGCTCACCGTCGCCTTGCACTATGTGTTCAACACCCCGCAAGATCGTGTGGTGTGGGATGTGGGTCACCAGACCTACCCGCACAAGATCCTGACCGGACGGCGCGAGCGTATGGATACATTGCGCCAGCTGGGCGGCCTGAGCGGATTCCCGCAGCGCACCGAAAGCGACTACGACGCCTTTGGCACCGCCCATTCCAGCACCTCCATCTCGGCCGCTTTGGGCATGGCGCTGGCGGCCAAAATCAAGGGTGAAGACCGGCACGCCATAGCCGTCATCGGCGACGGTGCACTGACGGCGGGCATGGCCTTTGAGGCGCTCAACAACGCTGGCGTGGCCGAGTGCAATCTGCTGGTCATCCTGAATGACAACGACATGAGCATCAGCCCGCCGGTGGGTGCGCTCAACCGCTATCTGGCCAAGCTCATGAGTGGTCAGTTTTATGCGGCGGCCAAGAACGCGGGCAAGCATGTGCTTCAGGTGGCGCCCCCGCTGTTCGAACTGGCCAAGCGCATCGAGGAGACCGCCAAAGGCATGGTGGTACCGGCCACGTTGTTCGAGAAGTTTGGCTTCAACTACATCGGTCCGATCGACGGGCATGACCTGGACTCGCTGATCCCGACGCTGGAGAACATCAAGCACCTCAAGGGGCCGCAGTTTTTGCATGTGGTCACCAAAAAAGGGCAGGGCTACAAGCTGGCCGAGGCCGACCCGGTGGCCTACCACGGGCCCGGCAAGTTCGACCCGGCGGTTGGCCTGCAAAAACCCAGCACGCCGCCGAAGCAGACCTTCACCCAGGTGTTTGGCCAGTGGCTGTGCGACATGGCAGCGCACGACCCGCGGCTGGTGGGCATCACGCCGGCCATGCGCGAGGGCTCGGGCATGGTCGAGTTTGAAAAGCGTTTTCCGCAGCGGTACTTTGATGTCGGCATTGCCGAGCAGCACGCCGTGACCTTTGCCGCCGGCCTGGCCTGCGAGGGCCTGAAGCCGGTGGTGGCGATTTACTCCACCTTCTTGCAGCGCGCCTACGACCAGCTGATTCATGACGTCGCCATCCAGAATTTGCCGGTGGTATTTGCACTGGACCGGGCCGGCTTGGTCGGGGCCGATGGCGCCACCCATGCCGGTGCCTACGACATTCCCTACCTGCGCTGCATTCCCAATGTCAGCGTGGCTTGCCCGGCTGATGAAAACGAGTGCCGTCAGCTGCTCAGCACCGCCTTTGCACAGGATCATCCGGTGGCCGTGCGTTACCCGCGTGGCGCCGGTGCCGGGGTGGCGGTGCAGACCGGTCTGGATGCTCTGCCATTTGGTAAGGGCGAAGTGCGGCGCGCTGGCAAAGGCGTTGCCATTTTGGCGTTTGGCACGCTGCTGTACCCGGCGCTGGAAGCGGCGCAGGCGCTCAATGCCACGGTCGTCAACATGCGTTGGGCGAAGCCGCTCGATATCGAGCTGCTGCTCAAGGTAGCGGCTGAGCACGAAGGCCTGGTGACGATCGAAGAAGGCGCCATCATGGGTGGCGCCGGCAGCGCCGTGAGTGAGGCGCTGAACGCGGCGGGGGTGCTCAAGCCGCTGCTGCAGTTGGGACTGCGTGACGAGTTCATCGAACACGGTGATCATTTGAGACTGCTGGCCTTGCAGGGGCTGGATGCGTTCGGAATCGAGGCCTCGATCCGTCAACGTTTCGAGGCCTCGCTGCCTGGACATCGGATTGCACTCAAGGTTGTGGCCTGAAATAAATTCACTGCTTGAGTGAATCAGTTGTGATGGCCGGCGCCGGTAGCTTGCGGTTTCCTGAAAACCGTCGATTTGCATGGATTCTCGAGGGAAAACCCCCACGCCGGCAGTCATGCAGGTTCCTACAATCCGGGGTGACTCTTATAAGTCATCGTTGTGCATACCCGCACAACGAGATGTTCAATCAAAAACCACTGGAGTGAACCTAATGGATCGTCGTTCCGTAATCAAGCACGCAGGCATTGCCGGCGTTCTGGCCGCTGGTGCGGCCCCCGCCGCTCACGCTCAGGGCGCAGCTATTCGCTGGCGCCTGGCTTCGAGTTTCCCCAAAGCCCTGGACACCATTTTTGGTGCCGCTGATGACTTTGCAAAAAAAGTGGGTGAAATGTCCGGTGGCAAGTTCACCATCACCACCCATGCCGGTGGCGAGTTGATGCCCGCATTTGGCGTGGTGGATGGCGTGCAAAACGGTACTGTGGAAATGGCCCACACCGCCCCTTACTATTTCCATGGCAAGGACGAGACTTTTGCCCTGGGTTGTGCCATTCCTTTCGGCCTGAACAGCCGCCAGATGACCGCCTGGATGTACCAGGGCAATGGCGGCAAGCTCATGCGCGAGTTCTATGCCAAGTTCAACATCGTGAACTTCCCGATGGGTAACACAGGTGCCCAAATGGGTGGCTTCTACCGCAAGGAAATCAAGTCCGTCAAAGACATCAAGGGCATGAAATTCCGCGTGGGTGGCTTTGCTGGCCGCGTGTTTGAGCGCATGGGCGGTGTTCCCCAGAACATTCCTGGCGGCGAGATCTACACGGCGCTGGAAAAAGGCACCATTGACGCCGCCGAGTGGGTGGGTCCGTATGACGACCAGAAGCTGGGCTTGAACAAGGTCGCTCCGTTCTATTACTACCCTGGCTGGTGGGAGGGTGGTCCCCAGCTCGACCTGTTTGTCAATGACAAGGCCTTCAACAGCCTGTCGGCTGAGAACAAGGTCATCATCGAAGCGGCTGCCGCTTTCGCTCACACCGAAATGCAGGCCAAGTACGATGCCAAGAACCCCGCCGCACTCAAGCAGCTGGTTGGCGCTGGCACCAAGGTGTTGCCGTTCCCCAAGGATGTGCTGGACCTGGCCTTCAAAGAATCCATGGCCCTGTACGGCGAGATCAGTGCCAAGAACCCGAACTGGAAAAAAGTGTACGACGACTACTCTGCGTTCCGCAAAGAGCAGAACCTGTGGTTCCGTTTCACTGAAGCGCGCTTCGACAGCTTCATGCAAGCGCAGAAACTGTAATCAGGCTCACGCTGCATCTGAAAACCCCGCTTCGGCGGGGTTTTTTTTCGGCCAGACCAATGTTCGATGAGGTTCTGAATGAAGGATCTGTCCACGCGATAGTGGCCGCGTGACAGGCGTAAAAAAGGGCCCGAAGGCCCTTGCTTGCTGGTGGACAAGAAACGCCGGCTGGCGTCTACTTTTTGCTGTCCTTTTTGGCGTCTTCCATCAGCGCTTTCATGGGGTCGTCCGCCTCGCCGCCTTTGTCTTCGGACGCTGCGGGTTGTTCCAGGCTGCTTTGGTCTGTATTCGCCGCAGGATCGACGGGTTCATCCATCGCGGGCATTTGCAGTTGCTGCATGATCTGCTCGGCACTCAGCGCTTCGACTTTCTCAATGCCACCGGTGACCAGCACTGGAAACACAATCACCGCGGTCACCATGATCAGCTGCAAGCAGATAAATGCGATCGAGCCCTTGTAGATCTCGCTGGTCTTTACCGATGGAATCAGTTTGCCAGTGACCCGGTCCTTGTAGTCAAACTTGGCGGCCACGCTGCGCAGGTAAAACAGGGCGAAACCGAACGGTGGCGTCAAAAACGAGGTTTGCAGGTTCATGGCAATGATCACGCCGAACCAGATCATGGCCTGGTCAGCCGTCATGCCCGGCACCAGACCCGGGAGAATTTTTTCCGCGACCGGGGCCAGAATCGGAATGACGATGAAGGCAATCTCAAAGAAGTCAATGAAGCAGCCCAGAATGAATACCAGGATGTTCACCACGATCAGAAAACCCCAGGCGCCGCCGGGAATGCCCTTGAACAGATGCTCCACCCAGATGTGACCATCGGCCGCATTGAAGGTAAAGCTGAATACGGTGGAACCAATCAGGATGAACAACACAAACGAGGCCAGCTTGGCCGTATTTTCCAGCGCCTGCTTGGTCAGTGACATGCTCAGTCGCCGCTTGACCATGGCCAGGATCAGCGCACCCAGCGCCCCCATGGCACCGCCCTCGGTGGGCGTCGCGACGCCCAGAAAAATCGTACCCAGCACCAGAAAAATCAGGATCAGGGGCGGCATCAGCACAAACGTGACCTGCTCAGCCAGCCTGGAGAGCAGGTGCATCCTGGTGACGTGGTTGATGATGGCCAGCGCCAGACCCGTGAGTGAGGCCAGCGTCAGCGACAGGATGACGATCTCATCGCCCGGCGAAGCGGTGGCGCGCTCCAGCCAGCGTGTCATCAGGCCGTTATGGACCTGCGACCAGCCGTAGCCCACGGCGCCACAGATCAGAACCAGCACCAGCAACGAACGGTGGCCGGATTTGCCGTTGTCTTCCTTGAACAGCAGGGCCTCCGGCGGCAGCGCCGGGACCATCTTTGGCTTGAAGATGGCCACGACCACAATGAACAGGATGTACAGGCCTACCAGCAACAGGCCCGGAATCAGGGCGCCGGAGTACATGTCGCCCACGGAGCGACCCAACTGGTCCGCCAGCACAATCAGCACCAGCGATGGCGGAATGGCTTGCGCCAGCGTGCCCGAGGCGGTGATGGTGCCGGTGGCGATGGTGCGGCTGTAACCGTAGCGCAGCATCACCGGCAGCGAGATCAGACCCATGGAGATCACTGCAGCAGCGACCACCCCCGTCGTGGCCGCCAGCAGCGCGCCTACCAGAATCACTGCAATGGCGACACCGCCACGTACCGGACCAAACACCTGGCCCACAGTTTCGAGCAGATCCTCGGCCATGCCGCTTCGCTCGAGAATGATGCCCATGAATGTGAAGAAGGGAATGGCCAGCAAAGTGTCGTTTTGCATGATGCCAAAAATGCGCAGGGGCAGCGCCTGAAACATGGCCCCTGGAAAGATGCCGGCCTCAATGCCGACAAAGCCAAAGAACAGCCCGCAGGCGGCCAGGCCAAACGCCACCGGAAACCCGGTCAGCAACAGGGCAAACAGCCCGCAGAACATCAGAGGCACAAACTGTTGTGCCAGAAAAGTGGTTTGCATTTATTTGTCTCCGGCCAGCAGGCGTGCGGTTTGAGCTTCGAGCTCTTCGAGCTTCTTTTGATCGTCGGACTTGGCGTCTTCGCCTTCAAGGACATCCGGGCCGTTCCCCGTCAGGAAGGCGATCCGCTTGATCAGCTCCGAAATGCCTTGCAGCATCAGCAGGGCGAAGCCGGCAGGAATCAGCACATAGGCCGGCCAACGCATTAGCCCTCCCGCGTTTTGCGACATTTCGCCACTGGCCAGCGCCTGGGTGAAGAAGGGCCAGCCCAAGCGAAGCATGATGACGCAAAAGGGAATCAGCACCACCAAAATGCCGACCACGTCGATCCAGTTGCGGGTGCGGTGGCTCAGCTTGGAGGAAATGAAGTCGATGCGAACGTGCGAGTTTTTCAGCAAGCCGTAACCCGCACCCAGCATGAAGACAGCCGCAAACAGGTACCACTGGATTTCCAGCATGCTGTTGGAGCTGATGTTAAATATCTTTCGCATGAGCGCATTGCCAGCGCTGATCAGGGTGGTGACCAGGATCAGCCACATGGTAAGTTTGCCAACCCCGGTGCTGATCTTGTCGATCAGACGGGACAGTGAGAGAAGAGGGGTCATGACGTCTCCATTTATTTTGTAACTGGCAGGGCTGAGAGGCCGTTGGTGGGGTTGGACGCCCGTTTGATGGTGAGCGATTTTAGATCCTTGAGGTTAACGCCTCGTGACTGAGAAATACCTGACGATCTTGCGTTTTGCCCTAGGGTAAATACCAGTGCAACCAGCCTGGGAAAATTAGCCCTCGGGGCGTGTGGGGGACAATAATGAAATCCACCACCATGCACAAAACCAGCAGCACCTCCATTGACTCACCCGACATGCGCCGTGCCGGGCGTGGCGTGCTGTCGCTGGCACTGATGGATGCACGCAATCACACGCTGCACTTGCTGTCGCAATACGAGCAGTCGCTGGGCGCGGATTGGCCTCTGGTGCCGATGCTCCCCGAACTCAACCCGCCCTTGTGGGAACTGGGGCATGTAGGCTGGTTCCAGGAGTGGTGGATCGGTCGCAACCTGCAACGACAGCTTGGCCGCCGGTGCGACCCGGCGGTGACCCGGCTGGCGTCAATCGAGCCGCAGGCGGACCGGTGGTGGAATTCATCCCAGGTAGCGCACGACAGCCGTTGGGCGCTGGATCTGCCGGATCTCGCCAGCATCAAGACCTATCTGCTCGACACCCTGGAGTCCACCCTTGAGTTGCTGGAGAAAGCACCGGACGAGGATGATGCGCTGTATTTTTACCGGCTGGCGCTGTTTCATGAGGACATGCATGGCGAGGCCCTGATTTACATGGCGCAGACGCTGGGCTTGCCGCTGAGCCTGAACATGCCTGGCGCGGCCCCGGTGCGCGAACCTCTGCTGGTGCCCGCGATGCGCTGGCAGCTCGGTATCGGTGAAGGCGGGGCGGAACACGGTGGATTCACCTTCGACAACGAGCGCCCGATGCACGAGGTTCAGGTGCCAGAGTTCGAGATTGACGCGCAGGTGGTGAGCTGGGCGCAGTTTGTCGAGTTTGTGGATGACGGTGGTTACGACCGCCCCGAGCTGTGGCAGCCGCAGGGCTGGCAATGGTTGCAGGACAAGGCCGAAGGGGAGGGCCGCCGTGGCCCGCGCTACGTGGAACAGATCGGCGTTGCCAGTGGCGCCGTGATGCAGACCCGTTTTGGAACCCCCCGGCGCATGCTGGGTGGTCAGCCCGTCATGCATGTGACCTGGTGGGAGGCGGACGCGTGGTGTCGCTGGGCCGGCCGGCGCTTGCCCGCCGAGGTGGAGTGGGAGGCGGCAGCACACCATGCCGCGCGGCGCGGCTTCCGCTGGGGTGATGTCTGGGAATGGACGGGCACCACTTTGCGGCCCTACCCTGGGTTTTCTGCAGATCCTTACCGCGATTATTCAGAGCCGTGGTTTGGCACGCACAAAGTATTGCGTGGGGCGTCGTTTGCCACCCGTGCCCGCATGAAAAATCCGAAATATCGAAATTTCTTTTTGCCCGGGCGAGACGATATTTTTTGCGGCTTCAGGTCCTGCGCCCTGTAGCCAGTGCGACCCGCACATAGCCCCCTCGATGCCGCGATGCCGTGCCGGCGCCGACAGTCAACTCAGAGCTGCGCCAGTGGAATGCCGCCAGCCTGCTCATCGGCCTTGAGCAGGGCAATCAATTCGCCCAGATCCTGATCCAGCCGCAACAAAGTCTCGGCTGGAAGCCGGTCGAGCGCCACTGGCAATACGCCCTCAAATGGGCCCGGCACCTGCGCCAGCACGGCCAGCCCGGCCGGCAGTACATGGAGCTGCACATTGCGCCGGTCCTCGGGTGCCTTGTTCATGCTGATCAGCTCTTTTCGCTGCAGTGTCTTGACAAGGTTGCTGGCGGTGGACTGATGAACGTCCATGTGTTTGGCCAGCATCCCCATGCCGATACCCGGATGATCCCTGACCACGCTCAATGCCCAGACCTGCGCACCGCCCAGATTCACCTGCTTCTCGACCTGCTGAAAATGGCTGCGTACCGCATTGAACACCACGCGAAAGCGCCGCAGCACCCGCACGTTGCTGGCTGGCTGGCTATCCATTGGGGGTTCTGGTCGCATATTTTGATCGTCAGGTAACAACATGCATCGCATGATAGTGCGCCCGGCCTGGCGGGCGATTCCAGCAAAGGAATTCAGGCCTCGGCCAGCAACTGGCTGCGTACCTTGCGCATCATCAGGTCCTCAAAGGTATAGAAACCTTTGTCGCAAGTGGTCAGTTCACTCAGGGCAAAAGCGGCTCCGGTGCCAAACGCCTTGCGCTGTATCGAGTTGTGAATGATGCGAACCGTCTGGTAGGGAAAGCCGAAAATCACCTCATGGTGGCCCACAATGCCGCCCAGCCGCAACGACGTGATGCGCTGGTCGTCGATGTCGAGGCTGTCGGCAATTTTTCGGGCGGTGCCCGAGACTTCGGGCTTGTCGCGAAAGTGTTGCTCCAGGATCTCGACATCGGCAAATGGCGCAATCGTGCGCAGCAGCCGCGCCGCCAGAATCAGGAAATTGATGCCTACGGTCATGTTGGGCGAGCACAGGACCCGCGTGTCAGCGCCGAGGCTGCGAACGTAGTCGAGCTCCTTCTCACTGTAGGCGGAGATGGCGCTGACCAGCATGAGCTGACGCTTGCGCACTTCCTCGCCATAGACGAAGACAGCGTCGGCACCTGAAAAATCGACCAGTGCGTCGACTGGATGGGTGTCCAGCCAGTCGCCCAGCGCCACATTGTTCAGCCCGATGACCGGGATGTCGCTATCGGGCAAAGTCTCCGCCGAGTGGGGTGCGGTGCGGCGGGCAACCCAGCACAATTCAAACCTTGGGTCGTGGCGAAGCACTTCTGCCACCGCCTTGCCGGCCTTGCCGTAACCCATGACACCGACTTTGATCATGACTGTCTCCTTTTTCGTGAATGCCACTTCCGCCAATCCGTTTTGACGATTACATTTGGTGCAATATACCAAATTACATTTGTTGCAATGTATTTCCAAAAATCAATCCGGTTCGCAGCAATGCGCAAGCTCATTCAGAACGAGCGCACCGCATGAACCTGCATTCCCCTGTTTTCTCGGCGATCCGGCAGGAACTCCAGGACTGGCGTTTGTGGACCGGTCGAGGGGTGGTCCTGGCTTTTGCCGCGCTGGCCGGCTTGACCGTGGTGGCCTTCACCTGGATGACCGAACAGGCGATCGGGTATTTCGTTGCATTTCAAAAGGGAATCTGGTGGGGGCCGTTGCTGTGGATACCCGCCTCGACGGCGGCCATCGTCTGGCTGACGCGCCGATTTGCACCTGGGGCGGCCGGCTCCGGCATACCGCAGGTCATGGCGGCGCTGTCGCCTGCCGTGTCCAGGAGTGAGCGCAACCTCTTTGTCTCCATCAGGTTGACGGTCGCCAAGATGCTGCTCACGACCTGGGGCTTGCTCGCCGGTCTGTCGCTGGGTCGGGAGGGTCCGTCGGTGCAAATTGCCGCTGGCGTGATGCACCATGCCCGGCGCTGGTTGCCGGTCAAGTCCCAGATTTCGGAGCACGGCTTGATGATGGCCGGTGGCGCGGCGGGTATTGCCGCTGCCTTCAACACGCCACTGGGCGGCGTGATGTTTGCCATCGAGGAGCTGTCGCGCAAGCCCGAGCAGCGTAGCAGCGGCCTGCTGCTGGCGGCCATTGTGCTCGGGGGCCTGATGGCGGTCTCGGTCTATGGCAACGCCACTTACTTTGGCGTGATCCGGGTCGAAAACCTCAGTATGGCGCTGCTGCTGCCGGGCCTGGCTGTCGCCGTGTGCAGCGGCTTGGCGGGGGGACTGTTTGCCCGGCTGTTGGTGATGTCATTGGCGGGCGGATCGGGCGATTGGTTCAGCCGCGTTCGCCGCAAGGCACCGGTGCGCTTTGCGGCGGCCTGCGGGCTGGCCATCGCGGTCCTGGGGGTAGTCAGCCATGGCGACACTTATGGCAGTGGTTATACCCACACCCGAGAAATGCTGGAGGGCAACGGCGAGGCGTCCCCCTTGTATGTGCTGCTCAAATTTGTCGCCACCTGGCTCACCACCTGGGCCGGAGTGCCGGCCGGGATTTTCGCGCCGTCGCTGGCCATTGGCGGGGCATTGGGCAACGATATCGCCCAGTTGACCGCGTACGCGAATGCGCCCACGCTCATAGCGCTCGGGATGGCCGGTTTTCTGGCCGCGGTGACACAAGCCCCGCTGACCGCCTTCATCATCGTCATGGAAATGGTGGACGGCCATGCGCTGGTGTTGAGCTTGATGGCCACCGCGCTGGTCGCCAGCGGCGTCTCGCGCCTGATCAGTGCGCCCCTGTACACCTCGCTGGCTGAACTGCAACTGCAGCGCCTGCCGGCGCGGCAGACATAAAAAAGGAGCCCCGAAGGGCTCCAAGCTCGAGTCGTTGAACCCGTCGCTGAACAGGAACAACGGTTTATTGTATTTGATCAAATGTAATTGGTGCCAGAGGGATTTCCCTGAGTGTTTGGATTTGCCTTTTTTGGCGCCCAGCTGTCAGCGCAAGATCAGAACCGGTACTTCACTCAGCCAGGTGCGCACCCGACCCTCGGCATCCAGACGCCGGTCAATGCGTCGTACCGTGCCCACTTTGCGCACAAAGAAGCTGCCCGACAGCGGTACGCCCACAAACGCGCCCTTGGCCTGGGCGTGCCGGGCAAGCGGGGGCTCAGGAAAAAGGCTGAACCTTCGGATGGGTTTTTTCCCTGCGGTAGTCCCACCAGGGCAGCACCCGGCGCATGGACAGAATTTCCCCGCTCTGCCGGGCCGAGTGGCCGGGAATCGATGCAACTTCATCTTGCCATGCCTGTGTCTTCAGCAGGTTCAGCAGGGCCTCGATGCCGGGTTGCGCCAGGGCTGACTTAAGGCAAACCAGGTGATAGCGTTCATCAGCCAGGGGCACAAAGTCCAGACCGGCGCGCTGCGCCGCTGCCGCAATGCCGAGCCCCGCGTCTGCTTGCCCGGCGGCCACGGCATGGGCCACGGCCGCGTGCGAAGGCTCGGTGTGTGTGTAGCCTGTGATGTCGGTGGCAGCCAGCCCCGCCTGGGTGAGCAGTTCGTCCAGCACCACGCGTGTGCCGGTGCCCAGGGCGCGATTGGCAAAGCGGGCGCGCTGGCGCGCAACGTCTGCCAGTGAATGCAGCCCCAGCGGGTTGCCTTTGGCCACCATCAGACCCTGGGTGCGCTGCGCGAAACCGATGATCTTGTGCTGGCCGGGTCGCAGCAGTGGCTTGTAGGTGCGCTCGGTCAGCGTTTTGTTGCCGGTGTTCTGCAGCGTGTGAAAGCCCGCCATCACGCAGCGCCCTTCATTCAGTGCGCGAATCGCGTCCACGCTGCCGGTAAAGCGAATATCCAGGTGCAGCGCGCTGTGGCCCTGCTCCCTGGCTTGCCTGAGCGCGTGTTCGCGCAGGGCCGAGAGGGCGTCATCGTGGCTGGCGTAGAGCGTGACCACATGCACGGAATCATCAAATGCCTGGGCAAAGCTGCGCTCCAGTTCGCCGCGCAGCGCTTCGATCTGCGGCGCCAGCCGGGCCTGTGCCTGGCGTTCTGCCCACATCAGCTTGGCGCCAAATTCAGTCAGGTGGGCCGATTGGCCCTTCTCCCACACCACCAGTTCATTGCCCAGTTCGCCTTCCCAGCGTTTGAGTTCGCCCCATACGTGGCGGTAGCTCAGGCCGAGCGCCCGCGCGCCCGCCGAGATCGAGCCTTGTGCACTGACGGCCTGCAGCAAGTCGATCAGGGGGTTGCGTACCAGGGCCGGGCTGCTGTTGCGCGAGAGGGTGTAGTGGAACTGGAGCCTATGCACGGCGTTTCATATCGCTGGTAATTGAATCGGTGGCTACGATACCGCAACTTATGAATTCAATGACGGATAGCGTGGCGACCGCGCTGCAACTCATCATCTCGCTTGACTCTGGCCTGCTCGCCATCGTCGGCCGCTCGCTGGCGGTCAGCGCCACGGCATGCCTCATGGCCTGCATGCTGGGACTGGTTCTGGGGGCCTGGCTGGGTGTGGCCCGGTTTGCAGGTCGCGGTGTGGTGCTGACGCTGCTCAATACCTTTCTGGCCATCCCGTCGGTAGTGGTGGGGCTGGTGATTTATTTGCTGCTGTCGCGCACGGGACCCCTGGGTTTTCTGGGCTGGCTTTTTTCCTTCAAGGCCATGGTGCTGGCGCAGGCCGTGCTGGTGCTGCCCGTGGTCACCGCGTTGACGCGTCAGACGGTGGAAGACGCTGAAAACATACACGGCGAGCAATTGCGTTCCCTGGGCGCGCGGCCCTTGATGCGCAGCCTGCTGCTGGCCTGGGACGAGCGCTACGCGTTGCTCACGGTCATGATCGCGTCGTTCGGCCGGGCCGTGTCTGAAGTGGGCGCGGTGATGATCGTGGGCGGTAATATTGACGGCTTTACCCGTGTCATGACCACCGCCATCGCCCTGGAAACCAGCAAGGGCGACCTGCCATTGGCGCTGGGCCTGGGCTTGATATTGTTGAGCGTGGTGCTGATCCTGAATGTGCTGATTGCTGTGGTGCGGCGCTGGCGCGAGCGCTCTGAAATCAAGGAAACAGCCGCTGAGGCAAGCCATGCTGCCCTACGCGATGGACGCAGCGCTTCGGCCAAGGCCGCGGTGGGTCCGCTGGAGGTCTCGTCTTGAAGCCGGTGTTTCAACTCGCTGGCGCCAGTGTGCATTTTGGACGTCCGGCCACGGCGGTGCGCGCCCTGACGGATGTCACGCTCACGATTGCGCCTGGCGAACGGGTGGCGCTGGTGGGGGCCAACGGCTGTGGCAAGAGCACCTTGTTGCGTCTGCTGCATGGTCTGGCCAGGTCCACCGCAGGCCAGGTGGCGCACGACCCGGACGCCCGGCAAGCCATGCTGTTTCAGCGGCCCCATCTGTTGCGCATGTCGGTGCAGGGCAATATTGCCCTGGGGCTGTGGCTGCGTGGAACACCCTGGGTTGACGCCCGTGTGCAGGCCCTGGCCGCACTGGCTCGGGTTGGTCTGGAAGACCTGGCCATGCGCCCGGCGCGCAAGCTCTCGGGTGGACAGCAGCAGCGTGTGGCGCTGGCGCGGGCCTGGGCCATCAATCCGCAGGTGCTGCTGCTGGACGAGCCCACCGCCAGCCTTGACCCTCATGCCAAACGAGAGGTGGAAGCGCTGATTGAGGAGTTTTCAAATCAAGCTCGCACGGACCCGTCTTCGCATATGACGTTGGTGTTTGCCAGCCACAACCTGGGTCAGGTCAAGCGCCTCGCCAGCCGGGTGATCTACCTGGAACACGGCCGCGTACTCGCCGATCTGCCGGTCCATGATTTTTTTGGCGGACCGCTGTTGCAGACGCATTACCCGGCGGCCCATTTGTTTGTCAAAGGCGAAACTGCATGAAGAAATATATGTCTTTTAGGTCTCTAGCCCTCGTCAAATATGCGCTGACAGCTACTATTTTTGTAGCATCTGTGCATGCCCAGGCGCAATCCATCGTGATGGCGTCCACCACGTCCACCGAGCAATCAGGCCTATTTTTCCACCTGCTGCCCGAGTTCAAGAAGGCCAGCGGCCTCGATGTGAAGGTGGTGGCGCTGGGCACGGGCCAGGCCCTGGACATGGGCCGCCGCGGCGATGCCGACGTGTTGTTCGTGCATGACCAGGTGGCCGAGGAGAAAATCATCGCCGACGGTTTCGCCGTCAAACGCTATCCCGTGATGTACAACGACTTCGTGCTGATCGGCCCGGCCGCAGACCCGGCCAAGACCCGGGGCAAGGACATCCTGGAAGCGCTCAAAAAGCTGTCAGCCTCCAATACCGGCTTTATCTCGCGCGGCGACAAGAGCGGTACGCACGCGGCCGAGTTGCGGTACTGGAAATTGGCCGGTGTGCAAGATGTCAAAGGTGCTGGCTACAAGGAATGCGGTTGCGGCATGGGCCCGGCGCTCAATATTGCCTCCAGCAGCGGCGCCTATGTGCTGGCCGATCGTGGCACCTGGCTGAGTTTCAAGAACCGGGGCGATCTGACGGTGCTGGTCGAAGGCGACACGCGCCTGTTCAACCAGTACGGCGTGATGGTGGTCAACCCGGCCAAACATCCGCATGTGAAGGCAGCTGACGCCCAGAAGTTTGTGGACTGGGTGGTGTCAGCGCCAGGGCAGGCGGCGATTGCCAGCTATAAGATTGGTGGCGAGCAGCTATTCTTCCCCAACGCCGCGAAACCGTGACTTGCGCCTCTACTTTCAAGCGTTCGTTTTGAGGGCAAGCCGCTTGGTGCGGGCGCGGATGTTCAAGGCTTCAACCCCGAGGGAAAACAGCATCGCGGTGTAAACGTAGGCTTTGGGCACATGCACGTCAAAAGCCTCCGCGACCAGCAGGGTGCCCACCATGGTCAGGAACGCCAGCGCCAGCACCTTGATCGATGGGTGCCTGTCCACAAATTCACCAATGGGTTTTGCGGCGAACATCATCACGGCTACCGATGCAATCACCGCGGCCACCATGACGCCGATGTTGTCGACCATGCCGACCGCGGTAATCACCGAGTCCAGCGAAAAGACAATGTCGACGATGCCAATTTGAACAATCGTTCCCCAAAACACGTTGGCGCCGGTCTTGACGGAGTCCGCGCCGGCGCTGACCTCTTTGGGCTGGTGTGCTTCGACCTCCAGAAAGATCTCGTGCGAGGCCTTGTAAAGCAAAAATAATCCCCCGCCCAGCAGAATCAGGTCACGACCGCTGATCTCTTGCCCCACTATCGAAAACAGCGGGGTGGTGAGCGTCATCACCCACGCCAGACTGAAGAGCAGCGCGATACGCGACACCATCGCAAACCCAAGCCCGAGACGACGTGCCAGGTCACGCTTTTCCTGCGGCAGGCGTCCCACCAGAATGCTGATGAAAATGATGTTGTCGATGCCAAGCACAATTTCCAGCGCAGCGAGCATGAAAAAGGCGATCCAGATATTCGGGTCAAGCAAGATGTCCATGAGGCACTTCAGCAGTTTGGAAACCGGCGAGTCTAAGGCGGTCGCGGCAAGTGGTCGTGCTGACGGTGCGGGAATCCACAGGCCTTAAAAGGCCTATTTGGATGTCAGGGCCCCAGAATTGCCACGCCCTTGACCTGGGCGTAGACGGTCCGTCCCGCGACCAGCCCAAGTGAGGCGACCGATTTTTGGGTGATTCTGGCCAGCAGGGGCGTGCCACCCGCATCCAGTCTCACCATGACCTGCCCGGGGCTGTCGTTCGACAAGGCGACCACCGTCACCGGCAGGATATTCAGAATGCTGGTGCCGGTTTGTGGCTCCAGCGTCAGGCTCACATCGCGCGCCTGCACGCGAATGCGAAGGGGCTGGCCCACCGCCATGGTCTGCTGGGGTACGCACAAGCGGCCACCGGCGAAGTCGGCCACGCTCAGATGGTAGACCGGTTCATGGCTGCTGATGTTCGCGTGGATCACGGCGCCCGCGGTGTCGCCGTGCGCCAGCGAAAGATCAAGCCGTGTCATTAATTCGGCTGTAGGACCGCTCGCGACAACCCGCCCTGCTTCCAGCAACACCAGATGGTCCGCCAGCCGCGCCACCTCGTCCAGCGCATGACTCACGTACAGCACCGGTATGTCGAGCTCATGGTGAAGCTGTTCCAGGTAGGGCAGGATCTCGGCCTTGCGCTGGGCGTCCAGCGCGGCCAGAGGCTCGTCCATGAGCAAAATACGCGGGCTGGTGGCCAGGGCGCGGGCAATGGCTACGCGCTGGCGCTCGCCGCCGGAGAGCGTGCCAGGTTGCCGATCCATCAGGTGCCCGATGCCGAGCAGGGCCACCGCCCGATCCAGCGAGACACGGCGCTGCGCTGCGGGAACCCGCGTCAGGCCATAAGCCAGGTTCTGCGCGACACTGAGGTGGGTGAACAGATTGGCATCCTGGAACACATAGCCAAGTGCGCGCTGGTGCACCGGCACAGACACGCCCTTGGCATCGTCCTGCCAGACTTCCTCGTTCACGGCCACATAGGCCATAACGCCCGGCGTGCTGCGCTCCAGCCCGGCAATAGCGCGCAGGCAACTGGTCTTGCCCGAACCCGACGGGCCAAACAGAGCGGTGATGCCACGGCCTGCCAGGTCGAGGTCAACATCAAGTTCAAAGCCGGAGTAGTTGAGCTTGAATCGCGCACGGATCCGGTTGGCGGACGAGGCGCTCATCGGCCAGGACCCCATTTACGCCGTCCGGTGGGGTTAAAGACGTAAAGCGCCAGCAGCACGGCAAACGAGAACAGCACCATGCCGGCTGCCAGCCAGTGCGCCTGCGTGTATTCCAGGGCTTCCACGTGGTCGTAAATCTGCACCGACACGACACGGGTTTTGTCCGGGATGTTGCCGCCAATCATCAGCACCACACCGAATTCGCCGACCGTGTGGGCAAAACCCATCACCGTGGCGGTGAGATAGCCGGGCCGGGCCAGCGGCAAGACGACGCTGAAAAAGATATCCATTGGCGAGGCGCGCAGGGTGGCTGCTGCCTCCAGCGGGCGCTCGCCGATGGCTTCAAAGGCATTCTGCAGCGGTTGCACCACAAAGGGCAGCGAATAAAACACCGAGCCCACGACCAGGCCGGCAAACGTGAAAGGCAACAGGCCCAGCCCCAGGGATTGGGTGATTTGTCCCACCGGCCCCTGCGGCCCCATGACCACCAGCAGGTAGAACCCGATCACCGTGGGCGGCAAAACAATAGGCAAGGCCACCAGCGCACCCACCGGGCCCTTGAGCCAGGAGCGTGTGCGTGCCAGCCACCAGGCCAGCGGCGTGCCGAGCAGCAGCAACAACAGCGTCGTGAGGCCGGCGAGCTTGAGCGTGAGCGCGATCGCGTCCCAATAGACCCCGGGCATTACAGCAGGCACTTATTCAGTTTCATAGCCGAAGGAGCGTATCACTGTCCTGGTCTTCTCTGTCTTCAAAAATGCCAGCAGGGCGCTGGCAGCGGGGTTGCTGTTGCCTCGCACGAGCATTACCGCGTCCTGGCGCAGTGGGCTGTACAGATGGGCGGGCACGATCCAGCCCGAGCCTTTGGTGATCCTGCCGTTTTCATAAACTTGAGAGAGGGCCACAAAGCCCAGCTCGGCATTGCCGCTGGCGACAAAACTGTAGGTCTGGCCAATGCTTTCACCTTGCACCAGGCGCGCCTGCAGCCGATCCATGAGCCTGAGTTGGGTCAGGGCTTGAATGGCCGCTGCGCCATAGGGTGCCAGCTTCGGCGCGGCCAGCGCCAGGTGTTTGAAGTTTCCGCTTTTCAGCACCTCGCCCTGGGCGTCGACGGTGCCGGACTGGGCACACCACAGGACCAGCTTGCCGGTGGCGTAGGTGAAGCGCGTGCCCGCCACGGCGTCGCCTTCCTTTTCCAGCCGGGCGGGTGTTTCGTCGTCGGCGGCCAGAAACACATCAAACGGCGCACCGCTTTTGATCTGGGCGTACAGCTTGCCCGTGGCCCCGGCGGACAGCACCATCTTGTGGCCCGTGTCTTTTTCAAAATCGGTAGCCAGCGCCTTCAGGGGCGAGGCGAAGTTGGCGGCCACGGCCACTCGCACCACAGACTGTGCTTCTGCAGGCTGCGCCGCGCTCCACAGTGCCAGGAGGATCAAGCAGGCCTGGACGCGTCGGCCCATTAAACAGGTCACGTGTTGGCCCCTCAATCCTTCGATGCGCTGTGGTTGTGGCTGCCCAGCTTGCGGTAGACGGTGGCACGGCTGATGCCCAATGCGCGGGCAGCCTGGGCCACATTGCCACGCGCCTGGTCGACGGCTTTGCGGATCAGGGCGGTTTCAATGTCCTTCAGTGGCAAGCCGTCGCTGGCCTGTGAGCGACGTTCGGCGCGCAGGGGGATGTCTTCGCGTGAGCGTTCGATGGGCAGGGCTTGCAGCCGAAGGCCGGTCCACAGCGGAATTTCAAGCGTGGCGTCCGGGCGGCGCACGGCGTCAAACAACATCTGATACGGAACCCCGAACACGTCGCTCACATGTACCTTTTGCCGGCCAGGCATGGCCAGGTTGGGCACCATCTGGCGCGCAATCTGGTTGGCGCCTGTGATCCAGCCGTCTGCATCGAGACAGACAATGCCGTCGGCTTCGCTGCCCAGGGCATTGCCCGGCCAGTTGAGGCGCACCATCAGGCTGTGCGCCTGCGCCAGGACCAGTGCGTTTTCAATCTTGCAGGCCGACTGGGTGACCAGGTGCTTGAGTTCAGGGCGCTCCACGGCATCAATGCCGGTCAGGTCCAGCATGCCCACGCAGGCGCCGTCCGGGCCAAACAGGGGTGCACCGGCACAGCTGTACATGGAGGTGCTGGCAAAAAAGTGTTCACCCCGGTGCAGCCAGACCGGCTGCAACTCGGTGAGCGCCGCGCCAATGGCCGTGGTGCCCACGCTGCGTTCTGACAGGTCGGCGCCAATGCGGGTGATGAGGCTGGCGCGCCGGTCTGAGTGGTCAATGGCGCCGCTGACATCCACCACCACGCCCTCGGTGTTGGTCAAAATGGCAAAGTAGCGCGTGTTCACGATGGCGCGTCCGAGCTTCTCCAGAATGGGTTTCGCCGTCTGCACCAGGCGCTGGTTGGCATCCTGGGTGTGACGCATCTGCTGGGCCGACACGAGGTCAAACGCGACCGGCTGGTGGGCCTGCAACCCGAGGTTCATGCAGCGCTGCCAGGAGCGTTCAATCCAGGGCTCAATCCAGCCGGCGGACGGTGCCGTGTGGTCCTGCATGACGGCACGGCGGGCGCGCTCAATGCCTGCCAGGCGCAGCGAGGAGCTGGCCATGGGGGAGGGGGTCAGGGTGTGTGTCATGGTGTGCGTGCCGCCGTTTTCACGATCAGCGTCATTCTCGTACACAAGCGGGAATTTTGCGCACTGTTTCAATTTGAGAATTTCGCGCTGCTGCTCCTGTCAAACTCGGGTTTTCCCTAGGTTGCTGGCTCCCGGGAGCTTCAACAATACCTATGTATTTCATTTCATAGGCAAGGCATTGCATATCTGCAGGCCGCTACCCACAGGAGACACACATGCAAAAGGTGTTGCACATCAACGCAGACAAGTGCACCGGTTGTCTGCAGTGCGAAATGGCCTGTTCTTTCGAGAACTACGGCACCTTCGCCACCGCCAAATCCCGCATCAAGGTATTTGACTTCCACCATACCGGCAAGAAAGTGCCTTACACCTGCACCCAGTGCGACGAAGCCTGGTGCCTGCATGCCTGCCCGGTGGAGGCCATTACCGTGGACAAGCTCACCGGCGCCAAAGTGGTGAATGAGTCCACCTGTGTCGGCTGCAAGGTCTGCACCATTGCCTGCCCGTTTGGCACCATCAATTACGTGCAGGAGACCGGCAAGGTACAGAAGTGTGACCTGTGCGGTGGCGAGCCGGCTTGTGCCGAGGCTTGTCCCACCGGCGCCATCACTTTCATCGACGCCAACTGGACCGGCCTGGGCAAGATGGCGCAGTGGGCGGACAAACTCGGTAACCAGCCCTCAGCGGCTTAAGGAGACTCATCATGTCATGGGCAGGAAAAATTCTTCGCGTTGATTTGACCGCTGGTACCGTCAAGTCCGAACCGCTCAACATGGATTGGGCGCATGCTTACCTGGGCTCGCGCGGCCTGGGCTCCAAGTACCTGGTGGAAGAGGTCGATGCCAAGGTCGACGCGCTGTCGCCGGCGAACAAGATCATCTGGTCAACTGGCCCGCTGACCGGCACCATGGCGTCCACTGGTGGGCGTTATACCGTCATCACCAAGAGCCCGCTGACCGGCACCATCGCCTGCTCCAATTCCGGCGGCTACTGGGGTGCCGAGTTCAAGATGGCCGGCTGGGACATGGTGATTTTTGAAGGCAAGAGTCCCAAGCCGGTCTATCTCTACATCAACGATGATCTGGTTGAATTGCGTGACGCCGCCCACCTGTGGGGCAAGAGCGTCTGGCAGACCGAAGAAATGCTCAAGAAGAGCCTGCAGGACCCGCTGACCCGCGTGTCAAGCATCGGCAAAGCGGGCGAGAACGGCGTGCTGTATGCCAGCGTCGTGAACGACCTGCACCGCGCCGCCGGCCGCTCCGGTGTGGGCACCGTCATGGGCAGCAAGAACCTCAAGGCGATTGCGGTACGCGGCACCAAGGGCGTGGGCAACATCCACAACCCCAAAGCCTTCATGAAGGCGATTGCCGAGAAGAAGAAAATCCTGGCCGACAACGCCGTCACCGGCCAGGGCCTGCCCGCCTATGGCACGCAGGTGCTGATGAACGTCATCAACGAGATGGGGGCGCTGCCCACCCGCAATCACCGCGACAACGCGTTTGAGAGCGCCAAGGACATCTCGGCCGAAGCCATGGCCACGCCGCGCAAGACCGATGGCAAAAAGCAGCTGGTGACCAACCAGGCCTGCTTTGGCTGCACCATCGCCTGCGGGCGCATCAGCAAGATGGACGAGAGCCATTTCACGGTCGCCAACAAGCCGCAATACTGGGGCGCCTCTGGTGGTCTGGAATACGAAGCGGCCTGGGCGCTGGGTGCGGCCAACGGCGTGAAAGACCTGGAAGCCCTGCAGTACGCCACCATGCTGTGCAACGAAGAGGGCATCGACCCCATCAGCTTTGGCGCCACCGTGGGCGCAGTGATGGAAATGTATGAAATGGGTGTGTTGACCAAAGAGCAGATTGGCATCGAAGCGCCGTTTGGCTCGGCCCAGGCGCTGGCGTTTCTGACCGAAGAAACCATTTACAGCCGTGGCTTTGGCAAGGAAATTGGTCAGGGCTCCAAGCGCCTGACCGCCAAGTACGGCCAGCCTGACCTCAGCATGACCAGCAAGGGCCAGGAGTTTCCCGCCTACGACGGCCGCGCCATCCAGGGCATTGGCCTGGCCTACGCCACCTCCAACCGGGGCGGCTGCCATTTGCGTGGCTATACCATCGCGTCTGAAGTGCTGGGCATTCCGGTCAAGACCGATCCGCTGGAGCATGAAGGCAAGCCGGAACTGGTCAAGGCCTTCCAGGATGCGACGGCCGCCTTCGACTCGTCCGGCCTGTGCGTGTTCACCACCTTTGCCTGGGGCCTGGCGGACCTGGCACCGCAAATCTCGGCGGCTTGTGGCGACCAGTACACCACCGAAGAGCTGGAAAAGATCGGTGAGCGCATCTGGAACATGGAGCGCGAATTCAACAACCGCGCCGGCTTCACCGCCAAGGACGACAGCTTGCCCAAACGCCTGCTCACTGAAGCCTGCAAGACCGGACCGTCCAAAGGCAAGGTCAACATGCTGGCCGAGATGATGCCCAAGTACTACGCCGTGCGCGGCTGGGACGCAGAAGGCCGACCCACCGCCGCGACCCGGGCGCGTCTGGAGTTGTAATCATCTGCAGGCTGTAAAGAACGAGCGGCTCTGCGGAGCCGCTTTTCAATTTTTGGAGACCCGACATGCATCACGTCATCCTCGGTGCCGGCCCCGCCGGCGTTATTGCTGCTGAAACCATTCGCAAACACGCACCGCTTGATGCCATCACCATCGTGGGTGATGAGCGCGAGCCGCCGTACTCGCGCATGGCCATTCCCTACCTGCTGATGGGCAACGTGGATGAGCGCGGCACTTACCTGCGCAAGAGCCCGTCACACTTTGCAGACTTGAAGGTAAATGTGCTTCAAGCCTTCGTCAAACATGTCGATGTAGCTACAAAAACAATAGCGCTCGACAAGGGCAACTCAATCGCATTTGACACGCTGCTGATCGCCACCGGCTCCCGTCCCGTGCGGCCGCCGATTCCGGGCATTGATACGGCTGGGGTTCATTCCTGCTGGACGCTGGACGATGCCAGAGCCATCATGGCGCTGGCCACCAAAGGTGCCCGCGTGCTGCAGCTGGGCGCCGGCTTCATCGGCTGCATCATCATGGAGGCGCTGGCGGCGCGTGGCGTGCATTTGAGCGTGGTCGAGATGGGCGACCGCATGGTGCCGCGCATGATGGGCCCCACCGCCGGCGGCATGATTCGCGACTGGTGTGAAGCCAAAGGCGTGGAAGTGTTTACCGGCACCCGGGTGGAGGCCATCGAGGCGGGCGCGCCATTGAACGTGCGTCTGAGCAATGGCAAACACCTCGCGGCCGATCTGGTGATCAGCGCGGCCGGCGTCAAGCCCGCCATCGGCTTTCTGGAAAACTCGGGCATCACCTGTTTGCTGGGCGTGCTGACCGACGAGCACCTGCAGACCAACGTGCCCGGCATCTACGCGGCGGGCGACTGTTGTGAGGCCTTTGACAAGGTGAGCGGCAAAACCATCGTCAGTGCCATCCAGCCCAACGCCGCCGAGCAGGCGCGCGTGGCGGCCATGAATATGGTGGCGTTTGCGCGGGGCGGGACGCCCGCCGCCGAGCTCAAAGGCGTCACGCAAATCAACGTGCTCGACACGCTCGGACTGATTTCTGCCAGTTTTGGCGACTGGCAGGGCCGCCCCGGTGGCGAGCATGTGGAGCTGACCGACAAGGCGGCCGGGCGTCACCTCAGTCTGCAGTTTCAGGACGATGTGATGGTGGGGTGCAATTCCGTCGGCTGGACCGAACATGTGGGCGTAATGCGCGGGCTGGTGGAAGGCCAGGTCAAGCTGGGCGCCTGGAAAGAGACCCTCAAGAACGACCCCACCAAGCTCATGGAAGCCTACCTCGCCACTGCCCAGGCCCAGAGCGACTGGACCGGTGCGCAGGACGCGCGTCGGCGCTAGGATTCGGTGACGATGAAAATCACCTTCAAGCTGTTTGCCTCGCTCACAGACTATTTGCCGGTGCAGGCCCGCTACAGCAATGTGCTGGAGCTCGACATCGCGCCCGATGCCACCATCAGCCAGATCATCGAGCCCTTTGGCCTGCCGCCCAAGCTGGTGCATCTGGTGCTGATCAACGGCAAATACATCGAGCCGGAGAAGCGTCTGACCCAGACCTTGGTGGAGGGTGATGTGCTGGCGATCTGGCCGCCGATCGCCGGTGGCTGAGGCGGGCGGCTGAATGCAGTCGTTTTACGCCGAGCGGTTCGAGCGCGAGATGGGCTGCACCGAAGCCGAATGGCTGGGCTGGCTGCCCAACGCCATTGGCGATCACCACTGGAAGCTGCAGGCCCATTCCGCCGGGGTGCGCATCGGTGACGGCGCCTTGGGGTTGACGTGGCACGTGGGCGAGCCGCGTGTGATCGCCCTCATGCGCATACCCCGTTTGCTGGTGCGCTTCCGGTTTGCCGGGCTGGATGACGCGCAGCGCTACGCCTTTATGAAACGGTTTGATCTGTATATGCAGCGCGGAGGCGGCTGACCCGCACGTGCTTTACCCAGCCTGGAGTCAGCCGTAAACTGCGCCCCCACAACAATACCCAACCCGGAGATTTTCCCAATGCTGCAACCCGGCCTCATGATGGACCGCCCCCTTCTGATTTCTGATGTGATCGAACACGCCGCCGCCCAGTTCGGCGACGTGCAGGTCGTTTCGCGCGAGACGCATGGCCCGCTCTTTCGCTACAGCTACGCCCAGTGCGCAGCGCGCGCACGCAAGCTGGCCAATGCGCTCAAACACATGGGGCTGACTGCTGGCAGTGCGGTGGGCTCCATCGCCTGGAACAACCATCGCCACCTGGAGGCCTACTACGCCGTCTCGGGCAGCGGCATGGTCATACACACCTGCAACCCGCGGCTGCATCCGCAGCAACTGATTTACATCATCAACCACGCCGAAGACAGCGTGATGCTGTTCGACAGCACCTTTGCGCCCCTGGTCAAGGGCATCGCCCAGCACTGCCCCAAGGTCAAAGCCTGGGTCTGCCTGAGCGACGCGGCGAACATGCCCACGGTGGAGGGCGTGGCCAACGTGCTCTGCTATGAGGACCTGATTGCGCCGCACAGCGAGCAGTTTGACTGGCCCCAGTTTGACGAACGCACCGGCGCCGCCCTGTGCTACACGTCAGGCACCACCGGCAACCCCAAGGGAGCCCTGTATTCGCATCGGGCCATCGTGCTCAATGCCATGGCCGGCTGCATGCCTGGTGTGGTGTCGCTGTCACCCAAAGACACGGTGCTGCCGGTCGTGCCCATGTTTCACATCAACGCTTGGTGCATTCCCTACGCCGCACCGATTGCCGGCGCTAAGCTGGTGTTGCCCGGCCCGCGGCTGGACGGCGCCAGCCTGTATGAGCTGATGGAGACAGAGAGGGTGACCGTCAGCGCCGGCGTGCCCACCATCTGGCTGGCGCTGATGCAGCATGTGGAGCAGCACGGCTTGCGCTTCTCGACCATGCGGCGCACCGCCGTGGGTGGCTCCGCCATGCCGGCGGCGTTGATTGCCCGGTTTGCCGACGAGTACGACGTGGAGGTGCGCCATGGCTGGGGCATGACTGAGACGACGGCAGTGGCCACCATGAGCAGCCTGGCGCCCAAGCACATGGAATTGTCCGCCGCCGAGCGGCATGCGGTCATCGCGAAGCAGGGCAAGTCGGTCTTCGGCGTCGAGATCAAGGTGGTGGATGACAACGGTGCCACCTTGCCGCGCGACGGCGTGTCGCAAGGCGAGTTGCTGGTGCGCGGGCAATGGATCGTGACCGGCTACTACAAGGGCGAGACCTCGCCGCTGGTGGATGGCTGGTTCCCCACGGGCGACATTGCCACCATCGACGCCCAGGGCGTCATGCAGATCAGGGACCGGGCCAAGGACGTGATCAAGACCGGTGGCGAATGGATCAGCTCGATTGACCTGGAAAGCGCCGCCATCGCGCACCCGGCGGTCGCCATGGCGGCGGTCATCGGCGTCAAGCACCCCAAGTGGGACGAACGCCCCTTGATGTTCATTGTGCGCAAGCCGGGGCAGGCGCTGGAGCGGGAAGAAATCCTGGCATTCCTGACCGAGCGCGTTGCCAAGTGGTGGGTGCCGGACGACGTCATTTTTCTGGACGCCTTGCCGGTGGGCGGTACCGGCAAGGTGCAGAAGGGCGATCTGCGCAAACAGTATGGGGGCGTGTTCAGCTAAGCCATCGTCGTGAAGACCTCCGGCTGATTGTCAGAACGCCTGGTCCCAGCGAATCGATAGGCGGATCGCGGCGTTGATCAGCCCGACCATGCTGTAGGTCTGTACGAAGTTGCCCCACTGTTCGCCGTTCTTCAGTTCAATGTGTTCTGCCAGCAGGCCGTGGCGATTGCGGCAAGCCAGCAGTTTTTCGAACAGGGCACGCGCCTCCTCGCGCCGGTCCAGTGTGGCCAGGGCGTTGACATACCAGAAGGTGCACACGAGAAAGGCGTTTTCCGGTTCGCCGAAATCGTCGGTTTCAACGTAGCGGAAGACAAAATCACCGCGGCGCAAATCGTTCTCCACCGCGCTCACGGTGGCGGCAAAGCGCGGGTCGCCCGCATCCAGAAAGCCAAGCTCGACCAGCAGCAGCAGACTCGCGTCCATCGACGCCCCCTCGAAGGTGGAGACGAAGGCACCGCGCTCTTTGTTCCAGGCGCGCTGGCTGATGGTTTCGTGGATCTGGCGCGCTTCCTCCTGCCAGTAGCTGGCGCGCTCGGCCAGGCCCAGTTGAAGGGCAATGCGGGCCAGGCGATCACAGGCCACCCAGCACATCACGGCCGAGAAGGTATGCACCCGTGCGCTGCCGCGCAGCTCCCACAGACCCGCATCCGGCTGGTCGTGGCAACGCCTGGCCTGTTCGCCGAGCGACTCCAGGCGACGGAACAAGGCCTCGTCGCCGCGCCGGGTCAGGCGCTGGTCGAAAAAGATGTGACTGGCGGACAGGATGGCCGAGCCGTAGACGTCGTGCTGGATCTGGCGATACGCCAGATTGCCAATGCGCACCGGTCCCATGCCACGATAACCCGCCAGCGCCGGGATCTCGCGCTCAATCAGTTCCGTGCGGCCATCGATGCCGAAGACCGGTTGCAGCGGGCCGCCGGCCGCATTCGCTGCGATGTTGACGATGTAGGCCAGGTAGCGTTCCATGGTGCGGGTCGCGCCGAGCCGGTTCAGCGCGTTGACGACGAAGTAGCCGTCGCGCAGCCAGCAGTAGCGGTAGTCCCAGTTGCGGCTGCTGCCCGCAGCCTCGGGGATCGAGGTGGTCATGGCGGCGATGATGGCGCCCGTGTCATCGTAGGCATTGAGCTTGAGCGTGATGGCGGCCCGGATCACCGCGGTCTGCCATTCAAAGGGGATGGCGAGATTGCGCACCCACTCACGCCAGTACTGTGCCGTTTCCTCCAGGAAGCGCCGGCCGACTTCACCGGTCGCTTCGTGCACGGTTTCGTCCGCCCCCAGCAGCAGCGTGATCGTGTCCTCCAGAAAGAAGGGGGTCTCCTGCATGATCGCGGTGAGCGAGGCATCGGTGGTGAGACGCAGGGCGAGCGCCGGCGCGACATAGCGGATATGGTTGCTGCCCCAGGTCATCTCGGGACGGGATGCGCCGTTGTCACAGGCCGGTCGCAGGCGCAGGGTCAGACGCGGACTGCCACCCAGGCGGCGGATGCGCCGGGCCAGCATCATGGGTCGAAACGTGCGGCCGTGTTGACCGAAGCGCGGGCAGAAGTCTGTCACTTCGACGGCGCCGCCCTGACGGTCGTACAGACGCGTCACCAGAATCGCCGTGTTCTCGAGATAGTGCTGCTCGGTGCGTTCACAGTCCGCGAGCTCGACGGAAAAAAACCCGTAGTCGTCGGTATCCTTGAGCAATGCGCAGAACACCGGGTCGCCATCGAAGCGGGGGAAGCAAGCCCACGTGATATTGGCCCGCGCATCAACCAGCGCGCCAATAGTGCAATTGCCGATCAGGGCCAAGTCAAGATTTTTCATTCCACGCCTTTCAGGGCAATGCCCAGCCAGTGTCTTACCGCCGCGACGTCGGGCAGGCGAAAGCGCGCGCAACTGGCGCCTTTGCCCACCTTGATCGAAATGCCATCCAGCCTGTTCACCTCGGCGAAGCCATGCTCGTCGTTGAGGTCGTCGCCGATGAACACCGCACGCCGCCCCCGAAAGGGCAGTTCCGCCAGGTATTCGGCCACCGCTGTGCCTTTGTCGATGCCGGCCGGCTTGATCTCCACCACCCGTTTGCCGCGCTGGAGTTCCAGCCCCTGGCCCTCCTGGTTGGCGAAACGGCCCATGATCTGGTGCACGTAGCTGGCCAACTCGGGTGCCTGTCGGTAGTGCAGCGCCAGTGTCAGCCCCTTGTCTTCCAGCAACAGGCCCGGATGGCGAGCCAGCACCGGTGCCAGTGCCTCCTTGATCGCGCTCTTGGTGGCCGGTGGCGCGGCGTGAATCCACAGGCGCCCGGTGCTGTCGCGCCGCTCCAGCCCATGCAGACCGGCCAGCGGCAACTGGGACAGTCCGACGCGGCTCTGCAGATCGGAGATCATGCGCCCGCTGACCAATGCCACGGCACCGCCGCTGGCCCGGTGCAGGCTCGCAATCAGCTCCAGCAGCGTCGTGTCGACCACAACCGCCTGCGGCGTGTCGGCGATGTTGATCAGGGTGCCGTCGACGTCAAGAAAATAGGCCCAACTCAGACTGGGAGCCGGCGGCGGGGAGGAACGCGGCATCTTCATACGGTTGGAATCTCAGGCTTGTCCGCCAGCCAGCTGCGCCGGCGCTTGGCGGCGGCATCGAGCAGCATGCGGCCCGCCCAGCGGAAGACGTTGTACTCAGCCACCAGGCCGCGCATCAGGCGCATGCGGTCGCGCTGCTCGGTTGCCGACATGGTCAGCGCCAGATGCAGGGCGGCAGCGCACTGGTCGGCATCGTAGGGGTTGACGATCAGGGCCTCCGGCAATTCGCGGGCGGCACCGGTGAATTCGGAGAGGATGAGGACACCGCGCTCGTCGTCTCGGGCCGCGACGAATTCCTTGGCCACCAGGTTCATGCCGTCATGCAGGCTGCTGACAAAACAGAGATCGGCAGCGCGGAAATATTCGTAGACCTGGCTCGACTCGTGGTGCTCGATCTTGAGGATGATCGGCGGCGGACCGTGGCGACTGAAGCGGCCGTTGATGCGGGTCGCCATGGCCCGCACCTGCGACTCGTGGTGCTGGTACTCCTCGATGCCGGAGCGCGTCGGCGCGGCGATCTGGACAAAGGTGAAGCGGCCGACCCAGTCCGGATTCAATTCCAGCAAACGCTCAATGGCCCGAAAGCGCTCCAGAATGCCCTTGGTGTAGTCCAGCCGGTCAACGCCAATGCCGAACTTGTGTTCGGGCGGGAGATCGTTCATCTGGCGGATGCTGCTGCGACACTCGGGCACGCTCTTTTCCATCAGGCTCGCGTCCGGCGGCCAGGCGATGGAAATCGGGTAATGCCGCACCGCGGTCGGTTTGCCGCCAAAGGAGACGTTGAAAGATGCGCGGTCCACCCGCGCCTCAAGAAAACGGTCCACCGTGTCCACGAAATTGTTGCAGTGGAACTGGGTATGAAAACCCATGATGCTGCTGCCCAGCATCCCCGCCAGTATTTCTTCGCGCCAGGGACAGATGGCAAACGACTCGGGGTTGGGCCAGGGGATGTGCCAGAAGGTGATGATCGTGGCGTCGGGCAACTCGTCGCGGATCATCTTGGGCAGCAGGGCGAAGTGGTAGTCCTGCACCAGCACGATCGGATTCTTGGTCTTGGCCTCGCTTACCACCGCCTTGGCAAACTTGCGGTTCACCGCGACGTATTGGGCCCAGTCGCTGGAGCGGAAGATCGGCCGCACATGGGCAATGTGGCACAGGGGCCAGAGCCCCTCGTTGGCGAAACCATAGTAGTAGCCGGCTTCTTCCTCAGCCGTCAGCCAGACGCGGCGAATCTGGTAGGCGGGATTGTCGGGCGGGACTTTGACGCAATCATTTTTGTCAACCACCTCGCGGTCGGCCGAGCCGCTGCCGTGGGCGATCCAGGTGCCCGAGCACGCGCGCATGATCGGCTCCAGCGCCGTGACCAGGCCGCTGGCGGGTCGCTGCACCTCGATGCGCTCGCCACGGCGCTGGTGGATGTAGGGTTCGCGGTTGGCAACGACGATCACGTCCTCGCCCCGCAATTCGCCATGGAGGATGGTGCGCAGGGCCTCCGGCGTCCAGGTGATCTGGCTCTCGTCCCGGGCACGGGTCTCGGCTTCCAGTTCGTGGATCAGCCGCTGCAGGTCGCGGGCGATGGGCTTGAATCCGGGCAGGTCTGGGGGGGCGTCGAGCGCCGGCTGGCGCAGGAGCCCTTCGCCGCGCAGCAGGGAGCGCATGCCGGCCATCCAGCCCCGCCACGACAGCTGCGCAACGACGACGGTGATCAGGGAGACCACAGCCGCCAGGCCCAAAAAGGCGTAAAAGAGGTAGCGCTTGGTTTCTTCGCTGCGGCGGTTGACGAAGCTCATGTCATGCACCACGATCAGGCGCCCGGCCGGCGTCGCTTCGCTGACCATCGGCTTCACCGCGACGTGCAGGGGGCCCTGGGCGATTGGCAGCAAGTGGTCGCCTGGTCCTTCCCATTGGTCCAGATTGGCGCAACTGATCTGCGCCGGAAGCCAGCGGCTGGCCAATACCGTGCCTGCTGGTGCGGCACAGTAGCCGACGGCGTAGACCCGTTCGTCCTGGGTGAGGTGGTTGAAGAAGTCCTCGACCTTGGCTTTCTTGCCGGCCGCAAGCTGCTCCTGCAGAGGCTCCCGGATGGTGTTGGCGATCAGCTCTGCCCGGATTTCAAGATCGCGCACGAACCAGCGAAGCGTCAATTGGTCGACCAGCGGCGCGACTGCGTAGGCAATGCCCGCCAGAACCAGCAGCAGGGGCAAGACGAAGCGTAAAGACAGTCTCATGCAATTCCTTTTTCAGGCAGCCCGACCTCAAAGACGGTGCGTCGCGAATCCAAAAAAAGCAGGCAATACAAAAGTCACCTGAGATCTTCTCATCTTGCGGCTCCGTGCAAACGAGTCGATGCTTGTGCAGCATGTTAGTCCGAAAATCAGTCTTCCCCGGGGAGGACACGGACCCGTCCTCAAGTAGGAAGACACCTCATGGCTCGCGACAACGACGGGATTTTTTCGCCTTGCGAAAGCGTGGCACGATTCCCGTCTTTCTCCCGTCAACTAAGCCCGGACAGCTATGAAAAACATAGCGCTTTTGATCCCTGCCACCGTCAGCAACAGCGAGCCGAACAGATGCAGCGCAGCCGTGCCAAACGCCAGGGCATAGCGTTGTTGCCCCAGCATCCCGACCACCTCCGCCGAGAAGCTGGAAAAGGTGGTGAGTGCGCCCAGGAAACCCGTCACCAGGGCCAGGCGCCAGACCGGGTCCAGATGCGGCAGCGCCTGAAAGATGGCCACGCAAATGCCCACCAGGTAACCGCCGATGAGGTTGGCGGCGAGGGTGCCAAACGGGATGACGGCGCCGGGGTTGAGCCACAGACCCAGGCCCCAGCGGGCCAGTGCGCCCAGGCTGGCGCCGATACAAATTGCAAGGACTGAGATCATGAGGCCACCATCATAAGGGGGTGACTTTTGCCTACATCTTGCCGGGGAGCCAGGTGGCGATTTGCGGAAAGAACCACAGCGCCAGCACCATGCCAAACATCAAAATGAAAAACGGCAGGGTGACGCGGGCGATGTAGGTGATTTCCTTTTTCGTCATGCCCTGCAGCACAAACAGGTTGAAGCCTACCGGCGGCGTGATCTGCGCCATTTCGACCACAACCACGATGAAGATGCCAAACCAGATGAGGTCAATGTGGGCGGCCTGCACCGTGGGCAGGATCACGCCCATGGTCAGCACCACCATCGAGATGCCGTCCAGAAAGCAGCCCAGCACAACGTAGAAGACGGTCAGCACCAGCACCAGCAGGAAGGGGCTCAGGCCGAGTGAGGACACGTATTCGGCCAGATGGCGCGGCAGGCCGATGTAGCCCATGCTGAGCGTCAGGAACGAGGCCCCGGCCAGAATCAGCGCGATCATGCAGTACAGCCGCGTGGCGCCCATCAAGGCTTCCTTGAACGTGCCCCAGTTCAGGGAGCGCTGCAGGGCCGACAGCACAAACGAGCCGATCACGCCCACCGCAGCCGCTTCGGTGGCGGTGGCAAGGCCGGCATAAATGCTGCCCAGCACCGCGCCGATCAGGCCCACCACGGGGATCAGGTGGCGCGATTCGTAGAGTCGTTGGATGAACGTGAAGTGCTCGGTGGTCGGTGGGATCTTGCCCGGATTGAGCAGCGACCAGACGATGATGTAGCCGCTGAACAGCGACGCCAGCAGCAGGCCCGGCAGCACCCCCGCCACGAACAGTTGCGAGATCGACACCTCGGCAGTCACACCATAGACGATCATGATGATGGAGGGCGGAATCAAGAGGCCCAGCGTGCCGGCACCGGCGAGCGATCCGATGATCTGGTCTTGCGGGTAGCCCCTTTTTGTCAGCTCCGGCAGCGTCATCTTGCCGATGGTGGCGCAGGTGGCCGCGCTCGAGCCTGAGACGGCGGCAAAAATGGTGCAGCCAATCACGTTGGTGTGCAGCAGTCGCCCGGGCAACCAGTTGACCCACGGGGCCAGGCCTTTGAACATGCTCTCGCTCAGCTTGGTACGAAACAGAATCTCGCCCATCCAGATGAACAGGGGCAGGGCGGTCAGCGTCCAGCTTGACGATGAGCCCCAGATCGTGACCGCCATGGCGTCGCCGGCCGGTCGGCTGGAGAACAGCTCCATGGCAATCCAGGCCACGCCGGTGAGCGTGAGCCCAATCCACACGCCGCTGCCCAAGATCAGGAACAGCGAGGCAATCAGCAGCGCGGTAATGCCGAGTTCACTCATGAATTTTCTTGGTTTTTATTCGTTGTGCAGGGCATCGTCGCCGCCACCCGTGACGCGTTGCCCCAGCAGCTCCAGCACCAGCTCATCCACAAAAGCAACCAGCAGGACCAGGGTCCCCACCGCCATGCCGATTTGCGGAATCCACAGGGGCGTGGCGTCGTTGCCGGTGGAGATGTCGTTGAAATCCCAGGACTGGTAGGCCAGCCTGATGCTGTAAAAACAGAACAGACCCGCCAGCAGCACGGCGGCGCTCAGGCTCCACAGCTCAAGCGCCTTTTTTGCCTTGGGTGACGCCGCGTTGAGCAGCAGGGTGACCCGGATGTGTTCGTTCTTCTTGAGCGTATGGGCCAGCGCCAGAAAGCCGGCGGCGGCCATGCAGTAGCCGGCATACATGTCGGTGCCGCGAAAGTTCAGTGCGACATAGCGGTCCAGCATGCCCAGCACCACCATGAGCAGGGTGCCGACCATCATGAGTGCAGCGGTCCAGGCAGACCCGTCATACAGCCTGTCCAGACCGCTGCGAAGCGACGATGCACGCATCTATGCCTTGCTTGCTATTTGCGGAAGGCGCTGATCACGGTCTGGCCGTCCGCACCGGCTTTTTTCTCCCAGTCAGCCAGCATGATGGTGCCCACCTGCTTCAGGTCAGCGGCCAGCTTGGGTGCGGGCTGCAGAATCTTCATGCCTTTCTTGGTGAGCTCGGCCTTGTACCACTCGTTCTTTTCGGCGCTTGATTTCCAGCCGCGCGTTTCAGCCTCGGCTGCGGCTTTGGTCAATGCAGCCTGCGTGGCGGCGTCGAGCGCATTAAAGGCCTTGAGATTGACGATGACCGCGTTCTTGGGCAACCAGGCCTGGGTGTCGTACCAGTATTTCACCGACTCATAGATCTTGGTGTCGTAGCCGGTGGAACCTGAACTCATCATGCTGTCCACCACGCCGGTGGCAAACGCCTGGCTCACTTCGGCCGCCTGAATGGTGACGGGTTGGGCACCCATCAACTCTGCCATCTTGGCGGTGGCCGGGCTGTAGGCACGCCACTTCACGCCACGCATGTCGGCCACCGATGCAATTTCTTTCTTGACGTACAAGCCCTGCGGTGGCCAGGCCACGGCATACAGCAGTTTCATGCCCTGCGCGCCCAGTACCTTGTCCAGCACTGGCCTCTGTGCGGCGTAGAGTTTCTTGCTGTCCGCAAAACTGGAGGCCAGAAACGGAATGCCGTCGGCGCCAAAAACCGGGTTTTCGTTCTCGAAGTTCACCAGCAGGATTTCACCGATCTGCGCCTGCCCGCCCTGCACCGCACGTTTGATTTCGGGTGCCTTGAACAGGGACGCATTGGCGTGCACCGTGATCTTGAGTTTGCCACCGGTGGCGGTTTCCACGTCCTTGGCAAACTGGGTGATGTTTTCGGTGTGGAAGTTGCTGGCCGGGTAGGCGGCGGGCAGGTCCCATTTGATCTGGGCCGCGGCCGGGCCTGCGGTGAATGCCAGGGCGAGGGCGGCTGCAGGGGTGGTCAATGCGAACAGGCGACGTTTCATGAAAACTCCGGTTGATGTGGTTGGCAAAGTGGACGATTGAATGTAAGGCGGTTTCGTTGGCGGCTGATCAGTGTTTTCCCTAAACGTCAACAAATCGTTGATAAATTGTGATTGAACTGCCTACAATCCGCATCATGCAACAAAGATGCCAAGTCGGAGTCAGCTCATGAGCAAGAAGTCCCAGCCCCTGTTGGCCGCAGCGTCGCTGCCCGCAGAGGCGCCCCCGATCGTGTCGTCCGCGCACCTCGTGTCTCCCCGTAGCGCGGAGATGAGCGAGTTCGAGTTCGGCTTGATCGTGGCCGGCAATGCGTTTCACCGCTGGATAGCGCACTGTATGAGTGCAGCCGGCCTGAAGGACCTGACGCCGCTGGACGTGTTGGTGCTGCACCACGTGACGCACCGCGCCCGTGACAAGCGGCTGGCGGACATCTGCTTCATCATGAATGTGGAAGACACGCACCTGATCAACTACGCGCTGAAGAAATTGCAGAACCTGGGGGTGGTCGCGTCCCGCAAGAATGGCAAGGAAGTGACTTATGCCGCCACCGATGTCGGGCGCCAGTATGTGGAGCGGTACCGCGAGATTCGCGAGTCCTGTCTGATCAATGCCCTGAATGCCGACGACGCGCTGAACCGCGACATTGGCGAGCTGGCCCGTCTGTTGCGCCTGTTGTCCGGCATCTATGACCAGGCCGCGCGGTCAGCCGCCAGCCTCTAGGCCTGAAAAAAAACGTCCCTGACGATGCACCGATAGCGAGAGAACATGGAAATCAATGGCACCGAGCGCTGGCAGTTCTGGATCGACCGGGGTGGCACATTCACCGATGTGGTGGGCCGGCGCCCCAACGCGGACGGTTCCTTCACCCTGGTCACGCACAAGCTGCTGAGTGAGAACCCCGAGCACTACCGTGACGCCGCCGTGGCCGGCATCCGCCATCTGCTGGGGCTCAAAGCGGATGAGCCAGTGACGCCGGCGCAGGTGGCCTGCGTCAAGATGGGCACCACCGTGGCCACCAATGCCCTGCTGGAGCGCAAGGGCGAGCCAACCCTGCTGGTGACCACACAGGGTTTTCGTGATGCCTTGCGCATTGCCTACCAGAATCGTCCGCGTATCTTTGACCGCCACATCCAGTTGCCAGAGCTCTTGTACAGCGCCGTGGTGGAAGCCCATGAGCGCGTCGGGGCGCACGGTGACGTCATTCAGCCACTCGATGAGTTGCTATTAAAAGAGGAGCTACTCAGGCAATACCAGCGGGGGCTAAGGTCTGTTTCCATTGTATTTATGCACGGCTATCGCTATACCGCGCATGAACTGGCAGCCAAGCGCATTGCGGCCGGGGTGGGTTTCACGCAGATCAGCACGTCACATGAAACCAGCCCGATGATGAAGTTCGTCAGCCGGGGCGACACCACCGTGGTCGATGCCTATCTGTCGCCCATCTTGCGGCGCTATGTGGAGCAGGTGGCGGCAGAGATGCCGGGCGTGAAGCTGTTTTTCATGCAGTCAAGCGGCGGCTTGACCGATGCCCATGCCTTCCAGGGCAAGGACGCGATCTTGAGCGGCCCGGCGGGTGGCATTGTCGGCATGGCGCGCACCGCGGCGATGGCCGGCATCGACAAGGTCATCGGCTTTGACATGGGCGGCACGTCCACGGATGTGTCGCACTACGCCGGCGAGTTCGAGCGCGAGTTCGAAACCCAGGTGGCCGGCGTGCGCATGCGGGCCCCCATGATGAGCATCCACACGGTGGCAGCGGGTGGCGGCTCGATTCTGGCGTTTGACGGCTCGCGTTTTCGGGTCGGGCCGCAGAGCGCGGGGGCCAACCCCGGGCCGGCCAGTTACCGCCGTGGCGGCCCGCTGGCGGTGACCGATGCGAATGTGATGCTGGGCAAGATCCAGCCGCGCTATTTTCCCAAGGTCTTTGGTCCCGCTGCCAATGAGGCGTTGAGCCTGGAGGTGGTGCAGGCGAAGTTCGACGAGTTGGCGTGCCAGACCGGTCGCCTGGCTGAAAGTGTGGCGGAGGGTTTCATCGACATTGCCGTTCAGCAGATGGCCAACGCCATCAAGAAGATCTCGGTGGCGCGTGGCTACGACGTCACCCGCTACACCCTGCAATGCTTTGGCGGCGCCGGTGGGCAGCACGCCTGTCTGGTCGCCGATGCCCTGGGCATGACGCGCGTGTTTGTGCATCCGCTGGCCGGGGTGCTCAGCGCCTATGGCATGGGGCTGGCCGACCAGACCGTGATTCGCGAGCAGGCGGTGGAGGTCAGGCTCACGGCGGCCGCCATGGCCGGTATCGTCGCGCAGCTGGATGGGCTGGCCCGGGTGGCCGAAGATGAGTTGACGCGCCAGCAGGTCAGCGTGGGTGCCGTCACCACCCATCGGCGCGTGCATGTGCGCTACGAGGGCAGCGATGCCGCGCTGGTGGTGAAGTATCCGCAGACCAGCGCGTCCGCGCCTGATGCAATCGTTGCGCTCATTGAAGCGGGTTTTGAAGCGGCGTACCGGCAGCGCTTCTCGTTTTTGATGCAGGGCAAGGGCCTGGTGGTGGAAGCGGTGTCGGTGGAAGCGGTCGTGGCAGGCGACGCCCCGGCCGAGCCTCGCCACGCCTTGCATGCGCCGCGAGATTTGCAGATGAGCGGTGCGGTGCGGGAAACTGTTCGCATGTACTCGGGCGGCCAATGGGTCGACGCGGCACTGGTGGTGCGCGAGGACCTGCAACCGGGCGACATCATCCCCGGCCCGGCCATCATTGCCGAGAAGAACGCCACCACTGTGGTGGAGCCCGGCTGGGCCGCCGAGTTAACAGCATTTGACCACCTGGCCCTCGTCAGACGGGCGCCGCGCGCTATCAAATTCGCAGCGGGAACCACGGTGGACCCGGTGCTGCTGGAGGTGTTCAACAACCTGTTCATGAACATCGCCGAACAGATGGGCCTGCAGTTGCAGAACACGGCTTACTCGGTCAACATCAAGGAGCGGCTGGACTTCAGTTGTGCCTTGTTTGACGCTGCCGGCAACCTGATTGCCAATGCGCCCCACATGCCGGTGCACCTGGGCTCCATGGGCGAAAGCATCAAGACGGTGGTGCGCGAGAATGCCGCCACCATGCAGCCGGGCGATGTCTATGTGCTGAACGACCCCTACCCCGGCGGCACGCATCTGCCCGACATCACGGTCATCACGCCGGTGTATCTGGATCGCCGTGAGAAGGCGATGAGCGCCGCCGGGCCGCCCCAAGGCGCGAACGCCCCCTCGGGGGGCAGCGTGGTACGCGAAGCGACAAGCGTGGGGGCCATGTTCTATGTGGGCTCACGCGGCCACCACGCCGACGTGGGCGGCACCACGCCGGGGTCCATGCCACCGTTCTCGACCCGCCTCGAGGAGGAGGGCGTGCAGAGCAACAACGTCAAGCTGGTGGACCGCGGGGTCTTGCGCGAGGCCGAGATGATCGCGCTGCTACAGAGTGGGCAATACCCTTCACGCAACCCGCAGCAGAACATGGCCGATCTCAAGGCGCAGATTGCGGCCAACGAAAAAGGGGTGCAGGAACTGCGCAAAATGGTGGCCGAATTTGGCCTGGACACGGTGCAGGCTTACATGCGCCATGTG
>NZ_JAUSLE010000001.1 GCF_030646845.1 Rhodoferax sp.
GGCAACCACGATGAGTTTGCCCGTGGCTTCATCGGACACCAGTTTGGTGGCATTGAAGTGGTGGAGGACGCGATTCACACCACGGCCGATGGGCGAAACATCTGGGTGACACACGGCGACCTGTTTGATGGCGTCATCCAGTGTGCCAAGTGGCTGGCCTACCTGGGTGACAACCTGTATGAATTCACGCTCAAGCTCAATCGCCACCTCAACCATTGGCGGGCCCGCCTGGGGCTGCCGTACTGGTCACTCTCCGCCTACCTCAAACACAAGGTCAAGAAGGCACTGGCCTATGTCACTGACTTCGAGGTGGCGGTGGCCAATGAGGCGAAACGCCGTGGGCATCAGGGCGTCGTCTGCGGCCACATCCACCGTGCCGAAATGCGTGACATCAATGGCACGCTGTACTGCAATGACGGCGATTGGGTCGAGAGCCGCACGGCGTTGGTAGAACATCAGGACGGTCGCCTGGAGTTGGTGCAATGGGCGTCAGTGAAAGAGTCGCGGGGGCTTGGCCAGAAAGCCGCAGTGGCAACCGCCTGACAGGCCGGGACCCAAAGCGCTGCCGATACGTCGCTCATCGCCGATCTGGAAAATGTGTTCGGTCTTCTTGCCAGTCAACGCCGTTTACACGGACTGAACGGAATGTTGTTGGGTCCCTCCATTTGCACGGCAAGCTGTGGCTCGACTGGTGGATGCGCGCGACCTCAGTAGTCGCCAAGGTGGCATTAAAGCAAAAGACAAAAGACGTGTGATTTCGTTGCACAAAGCCGTCTGGAAATCGCGCCAGCATTACGTTTCAGTGGCTTCTTGGGGTCAACAGCGAAGCCAAATCGTGTTGGCTCAACAGGGCTCGGTTCATATATATCTCGCAGTATGAGCCGGATGGCTCATATTTATTTGGACAGACCGCAACAACTCTGAAATGTTGGCTTGATACCGTAGTCCCTGTACCGGGTCGATGGATGGCAAGCGCGGATTTCCTTCAAAAACGATGCTTGGATCAGCCCTTCGAAACCTTGACACTGTGTACGCCAAGAAAGGATCAGGCTTGATGGCCCGAATTCGGTACAGGCGTCACTCACTTACTCACCGTTATAAGGATATCTTTTCCATGAAGCTCAAGAAATTGTCGCTTGCCATTGCCATGGCGCTGGTCGGTTCGACCGCTTTCGCGGACGGCGCAACCTTTAGTCATTTCACACCTATGATTGGCGATGTTGGTGCCGGCACCCTGCCTGAAGCCGCCCCCTACAAGCTGTCTTCCCCGAACTTCAGCCAGATGACCATCGTGACTCGCGATGTGAATCAGACGGATCGGTTTGACAGCGGCAACTACGACATGCACACCGCGAACGAGAACGGCCCCGATGCCGGCCGTTACCTGTTCACCGTGTACGAGACCGGCCAAGCTGGCATTCAGCGCACCGATTTGCGCACCATGCTCACTACCACCATCTGGTCAGCACCCGCACCGGGCAGTCACGTGGCCTTCGATGCCTCCCGCTGGACCCCCTGGGGCAGCTTCCTCACGGCGGAGGAGTCCTGGAGCGATGCGGGCGGCCCGGTAAGCAAGTACGGCCGCCTGTTTGAAGTCACCAACCCGCTCGCCAACCCGGCTGAGATCAACATGGTGCATCGAGACATCCTGCCACGCGTATCGCACGAAGGTCTGGCATTCGACAAAAAGAATAATCTGTACTTCATCGACGAACGCAACAACAGCCACATTTTCAAGTTCACCTCGGCCAACCCGAATGCCTCCAATGGTGACGACTTCTTCGCGGCTGGTCAGACCTTCGTGCTGCGCGTTGGCGACGGTTCGGTCAAGGAAGCCGCTGGCGCTGCCACCTGGATTGCGCTGACCAATGCCAACGGTGTCGCTCTGCCCGGCGCCGTGATCGTCACTGATCCAAACGGCCTGACTGCCATCGATGGTCGGGCAACGCCGAAGCTACCGGCCTTCCTGGGCACCAAGTTCGACCGTCCTGAAGATCTGGAAATCAAGACTCTGAAAAACGGCAAGCAGATGTTGTTCGTGGCGACTACCACCAACAATAAGGTATTCGCCATCGATCTGCGCACCGACATGGTCAAGCTGTTCGTCAGCCGTGACACGAAGGACATGGCCACCGGTCAGCCGGTCGGCAGCGCCTTCAGCAGCCCCGATAACCTGGCGATTGACGCTGATGGCAACATGTACATCGTGGAAGACCAGCCCGGCGGTGTAGAAGACATCTGGTTCGTCAAGGACGACAACAATGACGGCGTGGCTGAAGCCGTCGGCAAGTGGGCCAGCCTGTCGACCGTCGGCGCGGAAAGCACCGGTTTGTACTTCGACAAGTTCAAGCCGAACGTCGCCTACGTCAACGTGCAGCACCCCGACAGCGGGGTTGATCGCACCATCATGATCACCGCGCCGTGCCCGAAGACGAAAGGCGATAACGGTCATCACGATGGCCATGACAAAGGTCACGACAAGGACTGAATGAGCTGGTTCTGATATGAACGTAAGCCCTGCAGGCGAAAGCTTGTGGGGCTTTCCTTTTTCTTGGTGCGCCCAGCATGGGCGCTATCCAGTGGGCGCTAGTCCCATCCGTAGGCTGATCGCAGCAAACGAGAGAAGCGAAACTCCATGAGGACAACTGAGTGGGGGCATCGCAGCGGTGGCCATGCCGTCGTACTTGGCACGGCATAGACACGACATGGGTAAACCTGACTCCTCGCGCCGCCCTATTTCGGCGCGGACCACCAGGTCAATATGTCAGCGGCCGGCATGGGCCGGGCGTGAAAGTAGCCCTGTATTTCGTCGCAAGCACAAGCGCTGGTTTGCTCATACTCTGCGGCCGTTTCCACCCCTTCGGCGACCACCTCCAACGAGAGACTTCTGGCGAGGGACACGATCGCTTGCACGATAGACTTGTTGGCCGGCATGTTTTCTATGCCACGGACGAAGGACTGGTCAATCTTCAGGCGATCAAAGGGGAACCGCTGTAAGTAGCTGAGGTTGGAGAAACCGGTGCCGAAATCGTCAATGGCCAGTTTGACGCCGATCCGCTTGAGCTCGCGCAGTGTGTTCAAAACGGCGTCGGCATGATGCATGGCAACGTTCTCGGTCAGCTCAAGCTCAATGTAGGCCGGATCTACTTCGGTTTCCTGAATGATCGTGCGTACTATGTCGGTGAAATCATCACGTCGGAACTGTACCGCCGAGATATTGATCGCCATGCGCAATGGCGGAATTTGAACTAAGGACCACGCGCGTTGCTGGCGGCAAGCTTCACGCAAAACCCAATTTCCGATGTCGATGATCATCCCGCTGTCTTCGGCTATTCCGATGAAGGCGGCTGGCGACAGCAGTCCACGTTGAGGGTGCTGCCAGCGGACGAGTGCCTCGACGCCTATGAGCGTTCCGCTCGCCACGTTCACCTGTGGCTGGTAGTGCAGCACCAGCTCGCCGCGGTTGATGGCGTGCCTGAGGTCTGCTTCAAGCGACAAATGATCCATCGAGTGCATTGAGAGTCCGGGTCTGTAGACACGGAAAGCGTTGCGACCGCTTGTCTTGGCTTCATACATTGCCGCATCGGCTTTGGCGAGCAGGTTGGAGCTATCTGGCTCGTCGCGTGGATAAATCGCAACGCCAAGGCTGGCGGTAACGAATACTTCACGGTCGAGAATGCTGAAGGGCATCCGAAAGGATTCGACGATTCTTTGTGCGGTGGTGTCGGCGTCGCTTGGGTGCTCCAGCTTCTGCAGAAGGACGGCAAACTCGTCGCCCCCCAGTCGTGCCACAGTGTCATTGCCGCGGATGCAGGACTCCAGCCGCTCTGCGACCGCCTGCAGGAGAATGTCGCCGAAACTGTGCCCCATCGTGTCATTGATTTGCTTGAAGCGATCCAGATCAACAAACATCAGGCCAACCAGGGTGTTGCCCCGATCAGCATCACGACAGGCCATCTGCAGGCGGTCGTTCATCAGCATTCGATTGGGGATCCGCGTCAGTTGATCATAGTGGGCCAGGTAGTAGAGTTCAGCCTGTTTGCGCTGGGTAATATGGTTGAGCAGGCCATGTCCATTGCCTACACCCAGGTATTTTTCACCTTCGGTCACGATGAATCCACTGACCATGTGCTGCATGCCGGCATCAATGATGATCGCCGCCACGTCATCAATGCTGGTGGCAGAGTCAACGACGATCGGTTGCTTGTTGATCCCTGCGGCCAACTCACCCAGTTGCTCAAGTCGCTTCTTCCCAAAAAGCTCGACGGAATAGAGGCGACTGAAGTATTCAATATAGGCGTGCCGCTCGATCAATGCGCGCGGTATGCCGATCCCATCAACCACGGGGATGGCCGATAGCGTTTCGTCTTCCAGGAACAGACTCAGTACCTCGCAGCAAAGCATCGTATCGGCCACCGGTGCCAGAACCTGGTGCAATTGCCTGACGGAAGTTGCTCCTTGTAGGTCCTTGAACTTCAGGTATGCGCTTCTTGCAAAACCCGATTTGGTCGAGTTGGCGTAAGGCAGTGGGATCAGCGGATTGGTAGGTAACGCAGTGAGGCCAGTTTCTTGAGTGAACATTAATGCTTCCGTCGGACTTGGGTGCAGAGCTTCTCAGCCTGATGTTGCAGGGTGATGACAACGGAAGACTGGATTTGACCCGTTTGCATTGGCGGATTGAGCTTCTTCAATGGATCCCGCTCTCAAATCAAGTGCAGCTTCATCCAGGGACCGGCCTTTGGTTGGCATGCTCGGCCACGATTTTCCTAGCTTGCCTGAAGGGCGGGCGCAGGTGCCGTCCGTTCGGACTATCTCCCAGAAGTCTTTTCATCGACTGCCTGTAACGAGCCGTCTCTACGATCCGTAGCAAATCGGAAGCCTTTCGGTTTCCGATGCTTGATTTTGGAGAGAGATCACATGAACCTCGATACTGATTCTTTGAATGTATGTCGCATGAGCAGGCTGGCGCGGAGCTTGATTGCCGGGCTGGCGTGCGCGGCTGGATCCGCTACCTTTGCCGCCACCGATCTCTACATCTCGGAGTATGTCGAGGGCTCGAGCAATAACAAAGCGGTGGAGATCCACAACGGTACCAGTTTGCCCGTTGATTTGACAGCTGGTGGGTACGCTTTGAAGATGTATTTCAATGCGACTCTAACCGCGGGCGCAACCGTCAACCTGACGGGAACAGTGCCGCCTGGGGGTTCATTTGTGTTGGCGAATTCGGGTGCGATTGCTGAGATTTTGGGAAAGGCCAACCAAACCATTGGTGGAAGTTGGTACAACGGCAACGACTCGGTGGTGTTGATGAAAGGCGATGTCGTCATCGATTCGATCGGCAAGATTGGCGCAAACCCCACCTCGGAGTGGGGCACGGGGCTTGTCAGCACCGCCGACAATACCTTGCGCCGCAAGACTTCCGTCACGGGCGGCGACACGAACCCCAATGATGACTTCGACCCAGCGCTGGATTGGGACGGATTTGCAAAGGATGACTTCACGGACCTGGGCGTCTACGCCGGATCCACGGGCAGCGGTGGTGATGTTGCTCCCACCGTGTCGAGTACGGTGCCTGCGAATGCGGCGAGCAATGTGGCAGTCAATGCCAGTGTGACAGTGAATTTCTCCGAGCCCGTCAGTGTCAGCGGTGCCTGGTACACCCTGAACTGTTCAAGCAGCGGCGTCAGGACCACCATGGTCAGCGGCAGCGCCTCAAGTCTTACGCTGGACCCGACAGGCGATTTCGTGGCGGGCGAGACATGCACGCTTGACGTCATGGCAGCCGGCGTCACGGATCAGGATGGCAGTCCGGATGCCATGACGTCCAATTTTGTTGCCAGCTTCTCCGTGGCGCCGGCTGCTGCGGGTTGTGACGCGCCCTACACGGCAGCCTATACGATTCAAGGCAGCACTGGCGTCAGCCCCTTGTCTGGCAGCCTGGTGACCACGCAGGGCGTGGTGGTGGGAGACTTTGAGGGACCTTCACCCGCGCTGCGCGGCTTCTATCTTCAGGATCTGGTGGGTGACAACGATCCAGCAACGTCTGACGCAGTCTTTGTCTACAACGCCGGCAATAACAATGTTCAGCTCGGCCAGGTCGTGCGTATCACCGGCGGCGTGAGTGAATACCAGAACCAGACGCAAGTCACCGCTACTGCCATTCAGCAGTGCGGTACAGGGAGCGTGGCACCGGTGGACGTGATGCTGCCGATGGCTTCGGCCGATGACTCCGAACGCTATGAGGGCATGCTGGTGCGCCTGCCACAGGCCCTGTATGTCACCGAGCACTACCAACTGGCCCGCTTCGGTCAGCTGGTACTTTCGGTCGACGGTCGCCAGGTTCAGCCCACCAACGTGGCGACGCCCGGCGCAGCCGCCATGGCAGTGCAGGCACAGAATCAACTTGGTCGCATCATTCTGGACGATGCGACAAACGCGGAGAACCCCGAGTTGATTGCATTTGGCCGAAATGGTCAGCCTCTGTCGGCCACCAATACACTTCGCGGCGGTGACAGTGCCACCGGCATAGTCGGCGTGATGACGTACACATGGAGCGGCAATGCCGCCAGTGGCAATGCCTGGCGCGTGCGCCCGCAGAACGCGTTGGATTCCAGCATGCCGTATTTCCATGCCGTGAATCCGCGGCCAGACACGGCGCCTGGCCTGGGTGGTTCACTGCGTGTGGCCGGAATGAATGTGCTGAACTACTTCAATACGTTCAACGGGTGCACCGGCGGCGTCTCAGGTACCGCGATGGATTGCCGTGGCGCCGACAACAGCACCGAATTCACGCGTCAACAGGCCAAGACCATCGCCGCCCTCGTGGGAATGGATGCCGATGTAGTGGGTCTGGTCGAGATTGAAAATGACGGTTACGGCAGCAACAGCGCCATCCGTAACCTGGTCGATGCACTGAACGCCGTGACAGCACCGGACAGCTACGCGCTGCTGGATGTGGATGCCCGCACGGCTCAGACCAATGCCATGGGCACCGATGCCATCAAGGTCGGTTTCATTTACCGCCCGGCCAGGGTCACGCCAGTGGGGACTACGGGCGCGCTCAATTCGACGGCATTCCAGAATGGCGGCGACAGTGGGCCACGGAATCGCCCGGCATTGGCCCAGGCATTTCAGCTAATCGGGGGGGCAGGTGACGGTGAGCGCTTCATTGCAGTGGTGAACCACTTCAAGAGCAAGGGCAGCGCCTGTGACGCGCCGGATGCAGGCGATGGACAGGGCAACTGCAATGGCGTGCGTGTCCAGGCTGCCAACCTGCTACGCGCGTGGCTTGCAGGCAATCCCACGGGGACCGCAGACCCGGATGTCCTGGTCATCGGGGATCTGAATGCCAATGCCAAGGAAGACCCGATCGCCGCGTTCACAAGCAATGGCTGGGTGAACCTGATCGAACTCCACGGTGGTGCAGATGCCTACAGCTATGTGTTCGATGGTCAGTGGGGCTATCTTGACCATGCCTTGGCTACCCCATCCATGGCGGCGCAAGTAACCGGTGTCGCGGACTGGCATGTCAATGCGGATGAGCCCAACGCACTCGACTACAACACCAACTACAAGAGCGCGGCGCAGATCGGCAGCCTGTATGCGGCGGACGCCTTCCGCAATTCGGATCATGATCCGGTAATTGTTGGCCTGAACCTCGTCCCGGTGGGTACGTGTACCAATCCCGACCCGTCTGCGGTCGTGATGCTGGGTGACACCAACAGCGGTGTTGTCAATCGCGCGGTTGACAAAGGCTGCACGATCGACGATCTCATCTTCGACGAGCAGGCATGGAGTAGCCAGTCGGCTTTCCTGTCGCATGTATCCCGGGTAAGTTTTGATTTGCTCAAGCTGCGAAAGATCACCTCCGCCGAACGCAGCAAGCTGATGGTCGCCGCACAGGCGTCGGGCCTGGGTGCCCCCGCCCCCAACTGACCCCGGATTTTCACGACCGGGTGGACGAGGGTCCCCCCACCTTCATCTTTCAGAAACAGAAAACGTCTTTCAGGAACCAACGAAATGAAAAAGTCACTCTTTGCAGCGCTTGTCGCTGCCGCATTTGTACCCGTTGTGGCGCAAGCTGACTGCCTGACGCCGGATACGTCCGCATCGGTCTTGGTCGGCGCCTACGATACGGGTGTCACCAACCGTGCCGTCAGCGGTGCCTGCACTATCGACGATCTCCTCAACGATGAACAGGCTTGGGGTAGTCAGCAGGCATTCCTCGCACATGCGTCCCAGGTCAGCTTTGACTTGCTCAAGCAACGAAAAATCACCGCAGTGGAGCGCAGCAAGTTGATGGCGGGTGCGCTGCAGTCCGGTGTGGGCACCACGCTGAAGATCAAGCTGATCGGTTTCAATGACTTTCACGGCTATATCAAGTCTGGCGAGGGATCGTCCAGCAATCCTGGTGTTGCACGCTTCGCCACCAAAATCAAGGAGCTGAAGGCAGTCAATCCGCTGCATGCCGTGGTTTCCGCCGGCGACATGATCGGCGCCAGCCCACTGACCTCTGCGCTGTTCAAGGATGAACCGACCATCGAAGCGATGAACCGCATCGGCATCGACTTCAACGCAGTGGGCAACCATGAATTTGACGAAGGCAAGACCGAACTGTTGCGTATGCAAAACGGTGGAAATCATCCCACTGACCTGTTCTCGGGCGTCGGCTTGGCAGCCGACCTGAAGGCAGGTGAGTTTCGCGGCGCCGAGTTCAAGTTCCTCGCTGCCAACGTGCTGGATTCCGACAACAACACCACCCTTTTCCCTGGCGTGGGCGTCAAGAACTTTCTTGGCAACAAAGTGGCATTTATTGGGATGACACTCGAGAGCACGCCGACCATCGTTTCACCCGCGGGCGTGTCCGGTCTGCAGTTCAAGGATGAGGCTGATACCGCCAATGCCCTGGTGCCGCAGATCAAGGCACAAGGCATCGAAACTATTGTGGTGTTGATTCACGAAGGTGGTTTTCCCACGATCACGTCAGGCAGTTGCACCGGTATTTCGGGTGCCATCGTCGATATCGTCAACCGGCTTGACCCCGCCATTGATCTGGTGATCTCTGGCCACACACACCAAGCCTACAGCTGCCTGATCAACAACGTTGCCGGCAAGCCCGTACGGGTCACCTCCGCGGGCCAGTACGCGCGCGCTCTGAGCGATATCGATGTCACCATCGACACCCGCACCAAGGATGCTGTGGCCATTACCGCCAGCAACATGAACGTTGGCACCAGCACCAGCGCCGTGGTACAGGACCCCAGCCTGCTGGAGGTAGTCAATCACTATGTATCCCTGTCTGCGGTGCCCGCCGCCCGCGTGGTCGGTACTATTGCTGCGACCATCACCCGAGCTGCCAATAACGCGGGGGAATCTGCGCTCGGCGACGTGATCGCCGATGCTCAACTGGCTGCCACCAGCAGTGTCAGCACCGGCGCTGCCCTGGCCGCCTTCATGAACCCAGGCGGCATCCGTGCCGATCTGCCGTTCGCTGCTGTAGGGAAGGTCAATGGCAATGTGACGTATGGCGAGGCCTTCACAGTGCAACCTTTCGGCAATTCCCTTGTGACCTTGACGGTGACCGGGGCGCAGATTTATGCGATGCTGGAACAACAGTGGGGTGTGGCACAAACCTTCCCCCGCATTCTTCAGGTGTCCGCCGGATTCGCTTACACCCATAACTTCCCGTTGCCTCTCAACGTCAACCTGACGGCTGCTGAAGGTGTGCAATTCATCAATTCGGTGCGTGGCAACAACTACGTGGTTCCCGGCTCGGTGACGATCGGTGGAGTTCCGGTGGACATGGCTGGCAGCTACCGCATTACGGTCAACAGCTTCCTGGCCGATGGGGGTGACACCTTCACCGTGCTGACCGGTGGCACAGACCGCCTGGGTGGTGAAGTGGACACCGATGCACTTGAGGCCTATTTGACGGCCAACCCCGCGGGTGTGGCTCCTGGGCCGCAAAACCGCATCACACGTCAGTGATTTCTGCTGAAACAAACCTGAGACAGGCACAATGAAAACTCAATTCAAACCCCTTCTGGCAGCCCTCTTGTTGGTGGGCCTGGCAAGCGCCGCACAGGCCGCCTATTTTGAACGGGTCGACTACCTGGCTGCCGGTGGCTACAGTGCCACGACCAATGGCGCTGCGGTCAGCGATGCTGCGATGGACTTGTCGGCCCAGTCAGGTGACGTCGCCGTGTTCGGTGCAAATGTGTTCGACACATCGTTGACCAATGGCTCGCTAACACACAGCTATGTGGCTGATGCCTACCTGACGTTTTCAGCAGGCAGTACGGATCTGTCGATGAGTCTCAGTCACTCGCTGGGCGCCACAACGTCGGATGCAATGACTGTTGCCAGTCATCAGCAGGATGCTTTCATCGATATGACGGCGGTGACGCTCAAGATTGTGGGTCAGGCCGGTGAAACCAATGGCTCCGCAGTCAATGTCAGTTTTGCGGGCAATGCAAGCGCCCTGTATGACCTCAATAGCATGGTCAACGGCGGCTACCTTGGGCTTGGCTTGTCGGTGTCACGCGGCACCGACGTGGTTGGCGAATACCTGTGGGACGTGCAGCAAAGCGGCGACCGGGCGGTGAGCTTCAGCTTCGCCGGCATAGTAGGCGAGGACCTTACCTTCAGCAGTTACATGCTCACCGGGTCAAGCCTGGCGAACGCCAGCTTTGCCCAGAGCACCTCAGCCTTTGCGCTGGCTGAAGCAGGCGCAAGTCTGAATGGCAGCTTCACGATCGCCGCTGTGCCAGAGCCGGAAACCTACGCCATGCTGTTGGCCGGTCTGGGGTTTGTGGGTTTCATGGCGCGTCGGTGCAGGAGCGCTTGAGATGTCGACGACGCAGAGGTCGCATCCTGGATCCACGCCCTTGAAGGCCAGGCTCATCGGGGCGATCGCTGCCGCGTTCGTCTCATCGTTGCCGGTATCGTCGTATGCGGAACCTTTGGTGCAAGAGGTGAGGGATGGGGTGATTGCATGGTTTGAATTTGACACGCGGTACACAGAGAGAGTCAGATTTGCTCAACGCCAAGAGGTCGCGTTCGCAGATGGACCTCTCGCTGTGACGAGCCGTGATGCAATGGATGCCTCTGGAATGCTCTCTCTCACATCTGGTCGGATCGAATTGACTGCGCGACAAGATATCGGCGGCGTTTACCGTGACGTCACGAATCTCGGCGGCAGTATTGATATCCGTGCCTTGGGCAGGGAGATGATCAACCTGTCCATTCTTTCCATTGAGGACAGGTCTTACCCAGTAGGCACCATTCTGGTCCAAAGCGTTCCTGAGCCCGACACCGATGTCATGGTGTTGGCTGGCTTGGGCTTCATTGGTTTGATGACGCGCCGTCGCAGGCCTTCCTGAGCACCGTGCTCGTTGTCAGCTGCAGAGCGGCGTTGGACTTCACCCGTTTCGGTCCACATATTTCAACTTTCAGTAAAACCTTTCACGGTCTGGCAGACAATCCCGTCCGTCTAAAATCCGGCATAGCTTCAATGCGACTGACACTGTGATTTCGTAGAAGTCTTGGTGGTTATCTGAAAGGTCAACTCATGCGTGCCATCAAAGCAGCTCGAATTCTTATTGAAAAGAATCCAGGCAGTGTGTCATCCCAGATGCTGGCCAGGCTTGTGCTTGCATTGGCGTCCGAGGCGGACTTCCCGGTCTCGGACCTCTACAAGCTCGATTACGATCATTTCAATTTGGCGTTGAAGGTTCTTGAGGAATGGCGTCTTGACCGTTACTACGCCGGTAAGGCCCGCCTGTTTGACGTCTCTGTGCAGACCACAGAGTTGGGGCCCCAGCCGAAATAGATCGTTCAGCCGGAACCCTTTGGACGTCTCCGGCGTGAATTTCGTAGTCTTTACGGCTCATGTTTCACAGGCACTGGTCGCGAACTCCGGTAATACGGTGAGAGCACACTCCCAGCAGAACTTGAACCTATTCCTGCCATGACAAAATTTTCACATTCGCACACGCCGGCCAGCCTCGTCCATTCGTCGCTGTCACTGGACTCACTACCATGAGTGCCCGGGACACAATGTCATTGATAGGCCGATACCGAGCATGGTGCGCTCTTGTTGGCACCCTTGTCGCGCCTCTGAGTGCGTTCGCGCTGGTGGGCGGCGCGGGTGTGGCTCCCAACGTTGCGGATTCGCCCTGGTCCGGTGTGGGCAGCCTCAGTGTTGGTGCCAGCAAGTTCACGGGGACCTTGATTGCACCCGGTTATGTGCTTACCGCTGCGCACGTGGTAGCCGGTGCCGATCTTTCAGAAATCAGTTTTCAGGTCAATGCGGGGACCAGTTACGCCATGTCGGCGAGCCAGGTCTTCGTTAATCCGGCTTACACCGGCAGTTCAAATGGAAATTTCCAGGGTGATCCGACCAATCATGGCGACCTCGCGATCATCAAGCTGTCCAGCGCAGTGTCTGCGGATGTGCCTGTCTATAACCTCTACACCGGCAATCTCCAAAGCAGAGACCTGACTTTCGTCAGCTACGCGGGCAGCACCACGTCCAAGAGAACCGGAGAAAATATTGCGGACGTACTGTTCGCCGATGCAGCTGGCACCAAGCACGTCTACCTTTTCGACTATGACGGTCCCGACCTTTCAACTAATCGACTCGGCGCGAATATTGCCCCCAACGGAACCCTCGGCGCAGACCGGGAAGCGTCCCTCGTCGGTGGTGACTCTGGCAGTGCCGCATTCATCGATGTGCACGGGCAATGGCAATTGGCCGGCATCAATACCTTCGAGGCCAAGTTCTCGTCCGGTCCGGCGACAAGCGGGCAGTACGGCACGGGCGGCGGAGGGATAGTTCTTTCCGCCTATTCCTCCTGGATCAACAGCGTTGTCATGACGCCCGTTCCGGAGCCTGAGACGTTCGCGATGATGCTTGCCGGGCTCGGTCTGATTGGTGGTATCGGACGTCGTCGTATGGAAGGGCGTTCAGACAGGTTTCTCGCGCCGTCACACTGCTGTACCAGAAACTCGCCATAGTGGAGGCCAGCTCGGCTGGTAAATGATGAACATCGTCATGCAGCTCTGACGAAAGCGTGAACATGAACCTGTCAATGCCACCGGGGACCCAAGCCTCCAAAGATCTCGCGGCCCTGCGTCGGGTGATCGCAGAGCTTTCTGAACGTTGTTGCCTCGACCTGGCGGACAGCTCTGTTATCAGACTCCTGATGGACGGCGATCTGCCACATCGCCAGGGGCCCACTCCGGATAGTCAGACATTTCAGGATCTGCGCGCCATGCTCACCCTTCTGTTTCGGCTGGAATCCAGCAGCAGCGAGGATCTTGGCATCGACGGCCTGCGCACCTTGTGGTGCCGGCACCGTGAAGTCCTGGCACGTTTCCAGATCGGGGAACCGGGGCCGGCCGGGCCGCGACCCGAATTCACGGGCTACTAAGCTCCGCTGGGCGTCATGGAGCGAGTATGGCCGGCCTCTTTTGGGCCAGCTCCAAAGCGTCGCGAATTCTTCCTGGGTCGTTGGCACGCAATCCGTTTGCCAGATCGCTGGCGGCGTTCGCACGGAAGCTGGCGTAGGTTTGCAGAGCTTCGAGGGTTCTGGCGGATGGGGCTGCAGAAACCGGATTGGCCGCACGCAGTGCCTCGAAACTATCTCGGTAAACGGTAGTGACGTTGGCATCAATGCTGCCAGCCAGCTGATCAAATGACAAGCCATTGCGACGACCCGTTTCAAGAATCGCATCCCAGTTCTGGCTAATGCGCTGGTCTTCATGCAAGAACTCAAGTATTGCCCCGCGGGCTCGCAACTCCTCGCCAAACAGGTAGATTGGAGGCGGAACGCGCATCACCAAAACCGCAATGCCCAAAGTCAGCGAAAACGTTGCCACCCATTGCAGGCGCTGGGGGCAGGGGCTCTCGCTGGTCCACGGCCGGGCCAGCATGCTGCCCAGCAGCGCCCCAGCCACCAAGCCGCCAGCATGCGCCGCGTTGTCGATTCCCGGCACGACAAGGCCCATGCCCAGAATCAAAAGGATAAAGACAGAAGCCGCGCCAAACAACCATCGGAACTCACCGCGGTCCACCTGCCGACGCTCTCGCCACAAGAAAACCAGCAGTGCTCCGTAGAGGCTGAAAATCGCGCCTGAGGCGCCTCCAGACACTGCCTGGTTACCCTGCACCACAAGTGAAGAAAGGTTGCCCACGACACCACTGCCGAGATACAGCATGGCAAATCGGAGACGCCCATACAAACGCTCGACCAACCGTCCCACGTCCCACAAGGCCCACATGTTCAGCGCCAGGTGCACGATGCCAAAGTGCACAAACAGGGCCGTGAAAAGCCGCCACCACTGGCCGTCCTGGGTAGCAGGCCCGAAGTTGGCCCCCCAGGCCAACTGCACGCCATTGGATGAGTGCCAAAGCCCAGCGCCATACATCAGCATGACGATGAAAGCTGCCAGGTTGAGGGCAAGCAGGCCGCTTGTAACAGGGGTGCGCCATGGACTGCTGCGCATCAGCTCCGTCAAGCTGCCCGGTTTGGGGCTGGCTTGGGTGTGTGGTGGGAGCTTGATGTCCCTCATGGATCAACTCCCGACTTTGGGCAAATGCTCACGCACCATCCAGTCCTGCCAGACCGTGGCTTTGTCGTTGGCGCACCAGATGTTCCTGGACTTTTCATTCGAATCGGCACCGAGTATGGGATACAGGAACATATGAGTCGTCAAGTCAATCAGTTTCATCGTTCTCCATTCAGTGTCAAACAATCACGGCAACCGACAACCATATCCGCTGACAATGTCAGAGCCATGACGACAGTTGGTTGGGAAAAAAAAGACTGCCAAGCAGTCTTTTTTTGAGAGTGAATGAGACTCTCGTTGTCGTTCAGGCTGAGGTGGTCTTGTTGCGGCGACGTGCAATGGCGCCCACCAGTCCCAAGCCCGCCAGCAGCATGGCGAAGGTTTCTGGTTCGGGCACTGGCGCAGCACTCACCGTGAAGGACAAATTGTCGGCATAGCCGTCGTTGTCATTGGAGGCCATACGCTCCATTGACAAGGCAAACTGGATCTGTGTGGTGTTGACCGGCACAAATCCATGGGTCTCACGGAACAGCAGGCCGGTGCTGTTGCCGCGATCTGCCGGTGTCACCGGACCCAGCTGGGCCGAGCCGATCTCCTGGTTGGCGACGTCCATGAACGACACATAGAGCAGGGCGTTGTCGCCCTGGCTGGTCCAGCCGCCCAGGTAGCCACTCAGGTCGAACGCGGTCGTGCCCTTGGCAAACGCCGTGGTGAGCGCGCTGACATCAAGCAGCTGATAGCCAACCGAGAAAGCCGAACTCTGGCCAGCGAACATCTTGCTGCCGCGATCCACCGGGCCGGGTTGGCTGGGCAAAACCCAGTTGCTGCCGTAGTCCACTGATTGAAACAGGTCGACGCCATCAAAGGCGGTCCAGCCGCTCACGTCAGCCTCGGCATTGCCATTGATGATCAGATTGCTGCCGAAGTCGACGGCATGTGCACCCAAGCTGCATGCAACAAGGGACAGTGCGGCAGCGGCACGTATTAGAGAAATTTTCATAGTTAACTCCGAAGTAAAAAGGAAAAAGTAAAAAGGGAAAAGAAGATCAGGCTTGCACGCGGTACTGATTCAGCAGGGCCGCACCTTGCAACGCCGGGTCGCTGATGGAGGCCTGGCCGGTTTCCAGATGGCCGGCAAAGCGGCGGCTGTAGTCGGCCTGGCCAGCGACTCGGACGCTGAAGTCATACCAATGCGCGCTCTCCTGCAAGGGCAAACGTAAAGTGGTGCTGCTGCGGGCTGCCAATTTATGGATCTGCGGCGCAACGGCGTAGTACTTGTTTGCCAGCAAGCTGAAGGTACAGGCGAAGCTGCCGCTGTTGGCCAGCTCAACGATCAGTTCGCCGTTGACCCCGTCCAGCGTCACCCGCACTTCGGGGTTGGGCTGGGCGGCGGCGGCCACGCGGCGAGAATTACCGGTGAAATGGCGGTGGAAGCCGTTCGGGCCCAGCACCCAGAGGTCATAGGCCCCGGTGGTGGCGGGCTGCCAGCTACCGTCGAGTTGCTTGCCGCCTTCCACCGTGTAGCGGCGTGGCAGTGCGGTCAGGTTCAGGCGGTCATACACATGGAACACAGCGGCGGCCTCGCCGGTATTGGCGAAAAGCAACTCAACGCGGGTGGAGCCGACGCGGCCGGGGTTGACCACGATGCGTGCTGTGGCATGCAACTCATAGGGCAGAGCGCGCGCCGGGCGTGGGCCAGCGGCCTGCACCGGGGCAACCAGGCTCGCAGGTGCGGGCGGAGTGGTGGTGTTGGGCAAGGCGCGGGCACGAGTGGCCAAGGCAAGTGTATTAGGCAACGTGGCGAAGAAGGCGCTGTCTTCCGGGTCGACGAAGTTGAAGGCCGAGCTCAAGTCGCCGCAAACGGCACGCCGCCAGGCGCTGATGTTTGGTTCCATCACGCCAAAGCGCTTCTCAATAAAACGGATCACCGAAGTGTGGTCATTTACCTCGGAGTTGACCCAGCCGCCCTTGCTCCAGGGTGAGATCACATACATCGGCACGCGTGGACCGACGCCGTAGGGTTTGTGTTGGTGTGTGGCGTCGGTGCCATTGAGGTGCTCGTGGTACTCGCCTGTCGTGTCCACAGTGGACGCGCCCGCCAACTGCGCTTTAGCCGGATCGGCATCCCAGCTCACATAGGACGGCGCCGCTGGTGGTGGCATGTGGTCGAAGAAGCCGTCGTTCTCGTCGAAGTTGATGAAAAAGGCCGTCTTGCTCCAGACCTCGGGGTTGGCGGTCAGCGCGTCCAGCACCTTGGCCGTGTAATCAGCGCCCTGTGCGGGGCTGGATGGCCCAGGATGCTCTGAGCCTTCGGCCGTGGCGACGATCCAGCTCACCTGCGGCAGTTTGCCCGCCAGCACGTCTTCCTTGAGCTTGTCCAAGTCCCGCGTGCTGATGCCGCGCGCCTCCAACTCTTGAGAATAGCCGGGGCGCTTGTACGCGGCATCACGGAAGGGGCGAAAGCCTGCCAACGAGTTGTCGGTGAAGTTGTCTGCCATGTTCTGGTAGACCTGCCAGCTGATGCCAGCGTCTTGCAAACGCTCGGGGTAGGTGGTCCACGTGTAGTCATCCAGGGGATTCTCGTTAAACCAGTCGTGGCTGTTGTCGGTGGACGGGCCATTGTCCTGACTAAGCGGGTCATTGGTGCCGGTCCACAGGAACAGGCGGTTGGTGTTGGTGCCACCGTGGAACGAGCAGTGGTAGTGGTCGCAGATGGTGAAGGCGTTGGCCATCGCGAACTGGAAGGGCAAATCACTCTCTTTGAAATAACCCATCGAATGGTTTGCCTTGGCCTTCGGCCAGGCGTTCATGCGCCCTTGATCCCATGCGGCCTCGGCATCGCTCCAGCTATGCGGCGTGCCGGAGACGCGCATATAGGCAAAGTTCTGTGCTGTGTTCAGATGAAACGGTGCCAGCGCCACCGGGCTTACCGCGGGACGGCCAGGCGCAGCGACTGCCGCGTTGGGCTGGACCCAGACATTCTTGCCGGCGATGCCGGTTTTGTCAGCCACCGGCACCGGGAAGGGGTCGGCAAAGCCACGCACGCCATTCAGGCTGCCAAAGTAATGGTCAAAGGAGCGGTTTTCCTGGGTCAGGATGACGATGTGCTCCACGTCCTGGATGGTGCCGGTGCGGTTGTTCGCCTGAATGGCGAGGGCTCGCTGGATAGCTGGCGGGAAGGTGGCGAGTGCAGCCGAGGCGCCGGCGGCGGAAGCCATGGTGCGCAGAAAGCTGCGGCGATCTTGTTGTGTCATGCGGGTTCTCCGGCTTGTTTCAGGCGTGTTGTTTGCGACGACGGGCAATGCTGCCGACGACCAGCAGACCGCCCAACAACATGGCATAAGTCTCGGGTTCGGGCACGGCTTGGGCGAAGCTGAAGTCGTCCATCACGTACTCGCCGTGATTGGCGCTCCTCACCATCACCGTATCGACCAGGCCGGCATAGCCGCTGGCCAGAAAACTCGGTGTAGCCGAGGGATCCAGTGTGACCGAGCTGTGCACCAGTTGACCGTTCAACAGCAGATCGAAACTCAGCACTGCGCCGCCGAGGCCGGCGAAATAGGCGCCGTCAAAGCTGGTGGACTTGCCGAAGCGGATCACGCTGCTGGCGTCATCCGCCATAAAACCGGTGGTCACGCGGCCGGTGCCGGAATGCGGCGTATAGGGTGCAGCGGGAGTGGAGAACACGATCCAGCCAGCGGTCGACCAGTCAAGGCCGCCGTAGTTCAAAGGCAGCGTGCCGTCGGCTATGTCGTCAAAGTTCAGCACCGTAGCCATGGCCGATGGCAGGCAAGCCGCCAAGGCCGCACCGGCCAGCAAGGTGCGCAGTAAATGCAGATATTTTCCCATCAGAATCCTCAAGGTTGTTGATGGGTAGAACTTTACTGAGGCAGCTTTTTAATTCGATGACAAGGTACCTGCAGAACAACAGTACCTTTAGGTAGGAAATCCTCAGGTTTGATGACAAGATGACATCCGAACGGCCTATCTACTTGCCGCCGCGGAGCGGCTTGGCCTGACGGCGTTCACGATGTGGCGGTCTTGTCGCGACGGCGCGCCAGGGCGCCCACCAGTCCCAAACCAGCCAGCAGCATGGCGAAGGTTTCGGGTTCCGGCACTGGGGTGACGGTGAACTGGGCGCCGATGAAGTTGGTGCCCCCTACCAGGCCGTCGGTCCGCAGACTGTAGTTGCCTGCCGCCAGATTTGAAAAGGTGAAGTTGGGGCCAGACCATGAGGCCAAAGTTGTGAGGGCCTGAACGGTGTTATAGACTGAAACGGAACTGAAGGTCACAGACGGCAAGGCGATCTGGAAGCCCGGTGCTATCAAGACATAAGGTGCGAAACCAACTGCACCGGTGATGTCGGAGGTTTCGGCCAGGGTGAATGAGGCCAACTCAATGTCGGCAAATGACGGGCCAGTCACCTGGACCGGGCTGGTGGACGCAGCGCTGGCTGCGAGTGAACTGAGCGCCATGATTGATGCGCTCACGAGTGCTTTGATGTTCATTGTTTTTCCCTTTTGATGTTGATGGATGACGTGCGACAAACCTAGCCATGATGCTATTTGGGCACTCCATCGGCGTCCATAGTCCGTTCGGGCTAACGCAGCGTCATGGTCCTGAAACAAAGCGTGCCGCAGCGGCATCCGCCAGACAGAACAATGAGTTCAATCAAAATGGGAAGCGCATTCTCGTTCAGGCCCTGGCATCGCCCCAGCGCAGCTGGGCGGTGTCGTCACCGCGGTACAGGGTATCGCCGTGCCGGTCGACGCAGTAGTCGGGCGAGACAATCATCTCGCTGAATCGCATGTCCGCGGCGATACGCGTGTACTCAAACAGAATGCTGCGCACCACCTTGGCGCCAGTGCGAATATGGCTGCCGTGCCCAATCCAGGCCGGCCCCGTGATGGTGGCGCCGGGCTCGATGCGCACGCTGGAGCCGATGTACACCGGGCCTTCAATCGTGACCTTGTCCCACGCAATGGAAGTGTTGAGTCCGACCCAGATGCCGGGCTTGACCTGGCGCCCGGGCATGTTGATTTCGGCCACTTCGCCGCGCAGCACGCGCTGCAAGACCGACCAGTAGTCACTGACCCGGCCGATGTCGATCCAGTTGAAGGGCAGGTTCTGGGCATAAAACGGCAGCTTCTGCTCCACCAGTTGCGGGAATAATTGCGAGCCAATGTCATAGACCTGGCCCGGGGGCACCAGCTCCAGTACCGCGGGCTCAAAAATATAGATGCCGGTGCTGGCCAGCGTGGATTTGGCCTCTGCCGGTTTGGGTTTTTCCTGAAAGGACTGGATGCGCCCGTCGGGTGCCGCCACCACAATGCCGTAGTTCTGCACGTCCGCCAGCGGCACATCAAGGGCGACCACACTGGCGATGGCGCCCTTGGCCTGGTGCTCCGCCAGTGCTGCTGTGATGTTCAGGTCAATCAGGGCATCGCCGCACAGCACCAAGGTGGTTTCATCAAAGAAGCCACCGAAGTCCTGGATGCGCCGCATGCCGCCGGCCGAGCCCATGGGACGGGGCAGGATGTCGCCATGGTCGAGAACACCCTCGTAGGAGTAGCCAATCTGCACGCCCCAGCGCCTGCCATCGCCAAAATATTTTTCAATCTTCTGGTGATGCCAGGCCACGTTGACCATGATCTCGGTGATGCCGTGGCGCGCGAGGTGCTCAATCAGATACTCCATCACCGGCTTGCCCAGAATCGGCACCATTGGCTTGGGTAAATCTTTCGTCAGTGGTCGTACCCGCGAGCCTTGGCCTGCAGCCAGAATCATCCCTTTTGCCATTGCTAGTTCACTCCATATCCATTGGGGTTCGCACTCTGCCAGCGCCACGCATCTGCGCACATGACCTCCAGCCCGCGTTCAGCGCGCCAGCCCAGCAGGGCCAAGGCCCGAGCCGGATCAGCGTAGCACGCGGATATGTCACCCGTGCGACGCGGCGCCACTATGTAAGGCACGGGCTTGCCGCTGGCTTTCTCGAAGGCGCGCACCATCTCCAGCACGCTGTAGCCCACGCCGGTGCCCAGGTTGACGGCCAGGCACTCGGCCTGCTGTTGCAGTCTTTCCAGGGCCTTGAGGTGCCCCAGCGCCAGGTCCACCACATGGATGTAGTCGCGCACACCGGTGCCGTCGGGCGTGTCGTAGTCGCTGCCCCAGATATTCAGGAACTCTCGTCGCCCCACGGCCACTTGCGCCACGAACGGCAACAGGTTGTTGGGCGTGCCTTGCGGGTCTTCGCCGATCAGGCCGCTGGCGTGGGCCCCCACCGGGTTGAAGTAGCGCAGGATGCCAATGTGCCAGGTGGGGTCGCTG
>NZ_JAUSLE010000002.1 GCF_030646845.1 Rhodoferax sp.
AGTGCGCATGCCTCCTAAGCGTGAAATACAGGTTCGATTCCTGTCGGCGGGACCACACTCTCAGGCAGCGATTCACGCCACGGCATCGGCGCTTTGGCGCGTCAGCATGGCCAGCGTGTTGGCAATGGTTTTGCGCAACTCGCGGCGGTCACAAATCAGGTCCACAGCGCCCTTGGTCTGCAGAAATTCTGCCCGCTGAAAACCTTCTGGCAAGGTCACGCGCACGGTCGATTCAATCACCCTCGGCCCGGCAAAACCGATCAGGGCTTTGGGCTCGGCAATCACCACATCGCCCAAAAAGGCAAAGCCGGCACTGACACCGCCCATGGTCGGGTCGGTCAGCACGCTGATGAAAGGGAGACCTTTTTTGGCCAGGTGCGTCAGCGAGGCATTGGTTTTGGCCATCTGCATGAGAGAAAGCAGCCCCTCTTGCATGCGTGCACCCCCGGTGGCGGTAAAGCAGACAAACGGCACCTTTTGCTCAATGGCGGTATGCACGCCACGGACAAAGCGCTCGCCGACCACCGAGCCCATGCTGCCTCCCATGAACTCGAATTCGAAGCAGGCGGCCACCAGGCCGATACCCAGCACCGAGCCGCCCAGCACCACCAGCGCGTCGGTTTCACCGGTGTTTTCCAAGGCTTCTTTCAGGCGTTCGGGGTATTTGCGGCTGTCCTTGAATTTGAGCGCATCGACGGGAAGCACTTCCTGCCCCAGTTCATAGCGGCCTTCGCCGTCCAGGAAGGCATTGAGCCGCGCGCGTGCGCCGATGCGGTGGTGGTGGCTGCACTGCGGGCAGACATTCTGGTTTTTTTCCAGGTCGGTCTTGTAGAGCACGGCCTCGCAACTCGGGCATTTGATCCACAGGCCTTCCGGCACACTGCGGCGCTCGGTCGGGTCCGTGTGGCTGATTTTTGGGGGGAGGAGTTTTTCTAACCAAGACATGAAGTCAGTCCTTGTGGTGTTGCGCTGCAGTAAACCTGCTGGCGCAAGTCGAAAAGCGCCATTATGCGCTGGCTATGCGGGGCCAAAAGTCAGTCCAGGGCGTTACGGATCTCTTGTAAAAAGGCCTGGGCAACGGCGGCCACTTTGTCGCGGGGCTGGTTTTCAATCAGCTGGATGATCTTGCTGCCAATCACCACGGCGTCCGCCACCTTGCTGATGGCCTTGGCCGTGGCGGCATCGCGAATGCCAAAACCAACGCCCACGGGAACGCGCACATGCTGGCGAATGCGCGGCAGCATGGCTTCCACGGCATCGACATCCAGCGCGCCGGAGCCGGTCACGCCCTTGAGCGAGACGTAATACACGTAGCCGCTGGCGACCTGGGCCACCTGCGCCATGCGCGCATCGGTGCTGGTGGGCGCCAGCAAAAAGATCAGGTCCATGCCGTGGGCGCGCAGCCTGGCGGCAAATTCCACGCACTCTTCGGGCGGGTAGTCCACGATCAGCATGCCGTCCACGCCGGCCTCGGCGGCATCGCGGATAAAGGCGCTTTCGGTGGCGCTTGCGCCATGCTTGATGTCGTAGCGCTCGACCGGGTTGGCGTAGCCCATCAGCACCACGGGCGTGGTGTTGTCCCGGGTGCGGAATGCGCGCACCATCTCCAGCACCTGGAGCAGGCCGACGCCTTGGGCCAGTGCCTTTTCGCCGGCCTTCTGGATCACCGGGCCGTCGGCACTGGGGTCGGAAAATGGCACGCCCAGCTCGATCACGTCGGCGCCGCCCGCCACCATGGCGTGCATCAACTCGGGCGTGATGTCGGCATATGGGAAGCCCGCAGTGACGTAAGGAATCAGGGCTTTGCGGCCTTGGGACAGCAGCGCGTCCAGGGTGGGTGTGATGCGGCTCATGGCTTGAACTCCACGACTTGCGCGCTGCCTTTGATGCTCTGGCCGTGGCACGAGGGGCGGCAGTAAAAGTCGGCGTTCGACAGGTCGGCCACGGTGCCGATGTCCTTGTCGCCGCGGCCTGAAAGGTTGACCAGAATGCTCTGATCGGTGCGCATGGTTTTGGCCAGCTTCATGGCGTAGGCCACCGCGTGGGCCGACTCCAGCGCCGGAATGATGCCTTCGGTGCGGCACAGGTAGTGAAAGGCTGACAGCGCTTCGGTGTCGGTGATGCCGACATATTCGGCGCGTCCGATGTCTTTCAGGAATGCATGCTCGGGGCCCACGCCCGGGTAGTCCAGGCCGGCGCTGATGCTGTGGGTTTCGGTAACCTGGCCATCCTCGTTCTGCAACACATAGGTGCGGTTGCCGTGCAGCACGCCGGGCAGGCCGCGCTGCAGCGACGCCGAGTGCCTGCCGCTGTCCATGCCCTCGCCGGCGGCTTCCACGCCAATCAGGCGGGTCTGCTCATGGGTGATGTAGGGGTAAAAAATGCCCATGGCATTGCTGCCGCCGCCCACGCAGGCGACGACGGCGTCGGGTTGCTTGCCGTCGTTCATCTCGGGCATCTGGCTCAGGCATTCGGTGCCAATGACGCTCTGGAAGTCGCGCACCATCATGGGGTAGGGGTGCGGCCCGGCGACGGTGCCGATGATGTAGAAGGTGTTGTCCACGTTGGCAACCCAGTCGCGCATGGCCTCATTGAGCGCGTCCTTCAACGTACAGCTACCGCTCTCCACCGGCACCACACTGGCGCCCAGCAGCTTCATGCGGTACACATTGGGGCTTTGCCGCTTGACGTCTTCGCTGCCCATGTAGACCACGCATTCCAGACCGTAGCGGGCGCAGATGGTGGCGGTGGCAACACCATGCTGGCCGGCACCGGTCTCGGCGATGACCCGCGGTTTGCCCATGCGTCTGGCCAGCATCGCCTGGCCGATGGTGTTGTTGATCTTGTGGGCGCCGGTGTGGTTCAGGTCCTCGCGCTTGAGAAAGATCTGCGCGCCACCCTGTTCACGGCTCATCCGGTCGGCGTGGTAAACCGGGGAGGGGCGGCCCACAAAGTGCGCCAGCTCGTAGTTGAATTCGGCGACAAAGGCGGGGTCGAACTGGTATCTGGCGTAGGCCGCTTTCAGCTCGTTGATGGCGTGCGTCAGCGTTTCGGAGACGAAACTGCCGCCATAAATGCCGAAGTGACCCCGCGGGTCAGGTTGGTGATACTCAAACATTTGTTGAAATCTCTGCAAGTTGTCTGTCGGCCGCTCGAACGGCGGCAACAAACTGGTTGATTTTTTCGAGGTCCTTGATGCCCTTGTTTCCTGGACCGGACATCTCCACCCCCGAGCTCACATCGACGGCCAGCGTTTTACACCGTGGCCGAACCTGCAGGATGCCGTCGGCCACGTTTGCAGCATTCAGCCCACCACTCAAGACGAGGTGAGCGTTGACGTTTGGAGGCAGAAGTGACCAATTGAATGTTTGCCCGCCACCACCATACCCGTCGACATGTGCGTCGAGCAAAATGGCCTGGGCCTTTGAGTAATCCTGTGCATATTTTACGAGATCAAAGTGGCGGCCGGCATCGCCCAGCGGAATGCGTGCTGCCCGCAAGAATGATCGGGCACCCTGGTGCGTTGCGTCCAGGCACTGCTCCGGCGTTTCCTCCCCATGAAACTGGACTGTAGCCCCCGCGATAGAAGCGCACGCAGCTATTATTTTTGTAGCACTCTCATTGACGAACAGCAGGACGGGTGTGACAAACGGCGGCAGCCGTCGGGCCAGTTCAGCGGCACGCTCAACGGACACATGGCGCGGGCTTTTTTCATAGAGCACAAAGCCGATGGCATCCGCGCCAGCGGCCACCGCCGCGTCCACATCCGCTTCACGGGTCAGACCGCAAATCTTGATTCGCGTGCGTTGGGCGCTCAGTTGGTTTGATGTCATGGCAATCCATCATACGCAGGCGTGCGATCCGGTAGCCCCCAGTGCGGCGCGTAGCGGGGGCCGAGAAAATAAAGCCCGTCCGGTGAAAATGTTGGCGCTGCAACGTCCCGATTGCGGGCCAGCAGTACCTCCTGTATCCAATCGGGGGGGTGCTTGTGCTGCCCCACCGCAACAAGGCAACCCATGATGTTTCGGATCATGTGGTGCAAGAACGCGTTGGCCTCAAACTCAAACCGCCAATAGGCGCCGCGCCGCGAAATCTCGATGCGCTGAAGCGTCTTTTCGGGCGACAAGGCCTGGCAGGCAGAGGCTCGAAAGGAGGTGAAGTCGTGCGTGCCCAGGAGATGTGCCGTTGCCTGCCGCATCACGTTCATGTCCAGGGGGCGGTAAGCCCAACCGACACGACCGGCGTCCACACTGGGGCGCACCGGCGACTCCATCAGTATGTAGGCGTAGCGGCGCGACAACGCGCTGGCACGGCAATGGAATTGATCTGGTACCGCCTGCGCCCATTCCACTGCGATGTCGCGGGGCAAGAAGGCGTTGGTGCCACGTACCCAGGAAGATGTGGCGCGCTCCAGTGGGGTGTCGAAGTGGACAACCTGCATCAGACCGTGCACGCCCGAATCGGTTCGGCCCGCGCACAAAGTTGAAACCCTTTGCCCGGTGAACCGGCCCAAGGCCATTTCGAGTTTGTCCTGCACGGTCTGGCCGGATAACTGGCTTTGCCAACCCTGGTAGGCCTGCCCGTTGTAGCTGATTCCGAGTGCCAACCTCACGGTAAGTTCATGTCGCTGCCATCGGCGATCGATGACAGCGAGCCTGACTAGAGATTGCTCAGGGCGCGTTGCGCCTTGATTTTCATGTCACCCGACGCTTCCGAGATCACTTCTTCGATCAAGGCGCGGGCACCGTCGTCGTCGCCAATAGCCCTGAATTCTTCAGCGAGCGCCAGCTTGGTTCCCAGCGGGTCTTCGTGCGCGCCTGGCGCAGCAGCGGCGGTCTCCACCTCTGGCGCATCTCCCAGGTCAAGTGACAATGATCCGAGGTCAAACTCCAGCATGGTCAGATCCGGTGCTGGCGGCGGCGCTTCAGTTTCCGAACTGGGCAACGGCGCCGGGCGGGTGGCTCCAAAACTGGTGGCCGCCTGTTGGGTGAAATCTTCGCTGGCGGCAGAAGGCATGGTCAGGCTGTTGTCCTCGACTTCCAGGTCGGGGAGGGAGAACTCGATGGCATCGGTGTCAACAGCGGCCTGTGGTGCCTCGAAGGGTTCCATCGCCTCTGTACTCAATCCGAAGTCCAGGTCGAGCGCGGCAGCCGGGGCCGGTTCTGCAATGCTCGCCGTGGCCTCACGGATGACGCTGGCGGGTTCTTCGTCAAGGGCGAAATCGAGGTCCAGGTCCAGATCCATGGCACCTGAAGGCTGAAACGCATTGGCTTGCACGGCGACGGGACCTCCGGTGTCCACCGAACTGCTCGCGTAGTCAAGTGGCGCCGGCCGTGAAGGCGTGCCATCCGGATTATTCGGTTGCCCGCCGGGTTGGTACAGGGCATTGGCTGGGTCTATGCCCAGGCCAAGTTCACAAACACGTTCCCAGTCGGGTCCTTCGCCGTTGGTCACTTTGAAGGCCAGTGTGGCAATCTCCTCGAAGCCTTTCGTGTCACGCCGCTTGGCGAAAATCTCAAGCAGCTTGTGATGGATCGCGATGCGTCCGGGGTTGCTGCGCAGGGCATCCTTCAGGATTTCCTCTGCCTGCAGATCGCGGCCATAGGCCAGATAGACATCCGCTTCGGCGACGGGGTCGACGTCGTCTACCGCGTCAAGCTGGCTGGGCGAGTACACCATGGAGGAGCCGGTCGCGGAGCTGTCATTGGTATCGACGCTCTGCCCGCCGCTGGCGCCAAAGAACGAGTCAGGCCGCAAACGGCTCTCCAGGAAGACGCTGTCGACCTGGGACGCATTCTTGCGCTGCCGAGCCCGGTAGAACCCAAAACCGGCCAAAAGAGCGATCAAGCCAATGGCGCCAGCCGGGACCAATGGGTTTTCAATCAGTTCATCGACCATGCCGACTTCGGGCTGCGGGGCTGGCACAACTACGGGGCGCTTTGCCGCCGCGGATGCGGGGGCTGCTGGTGCGGAAACCGTCTGGGCAGGCGGGGTGAGGGGCGTCGATGCCGCCGCACTCGCTGCCTGCTCTGGCGCCATGCTTGCTGCGGAGGCCGCTTGCGCCGGCGTTGTGACGGCCGCGACCACTGTCGCGGGGCCCGAGGCCGCCGCCGCTGCGGACGCTGTCAGGCTGGGTGCAACCACGCTCGACGCGGCTCCCAGTTTGTTGAGCTCGCTGATGTTCCTGGAGACTTCAGCAGCCCGGCTGGCAGCGTCTTTGGCACTGCGTTCCCTGGCCAACTGGTCTTCAGCAGGTTTCCCTTGCAGGGCCCCTTTTGACAGCGTGAGTTTGTCAGGCGCCGTCGTGAGGGGTTTCTTGTCCTCAACCTGGGCTTGCACAGTGCCGCTGGCTTTCCGGTCAGCGGCTGCCACCTGGGCGCTCGGTGCACTGGTGGCAAGCCTTCGGCGGAATTCGTTGAAATCCTTGCTCTGCGCAACAATGATCTGGGAAGCCTCCCCGGCAGGGGTTGCACCAGCCTGCTCCGCCGTAGGGACGTTCATGACCGAGCCGGCCTTGACGCGATTGACATTGTTGTCTACGAACGCTTCGGGGTTGGCGCGCAACAGGGCGACCAGCATCTGGTCCAGCGACACGTTGGCTGGTTTTGTCGCGGTAGCTATTTTGCTGGCAGTGTCGCCGGACTTGACGGTCACTTGCTCCGTTCCGGTGCTCGGCACCCGGGCCACGGCTGGTGGGGCTGGCGTCCTGGTGGGACCCGTTCGGGGCTCAGCCGGTTGCGTCGCTGCCGGCGGTGGCGCAACTGGCGCACGGGCAGCCGCACCGCTGGCCGGGGGCTGGGCCGGAACCTGCGCAGCGGTGGGCGCGGCGGGTTTCGCCTGTCGCAGGCTTGGCGGGTCAAACAACATGGTGTAGTCGCGAACAATGCGACCCGATGCCCAGCTGGCTTCCAGAATCATGTCCACAAACGGATCATTGATAGCCCGGTCGCTACTCAAACGGATATAGGCACGCCCGTTTGCGCGTCGTTGGAGTGTGGCTTGCAGGCCTGACATGGCCGGGTTGTATTCCAGCCCGGCTGCCCGGAATGCGTCCGGTGGCGCAACGGCCGCCTTCAGCGAGGCGGCCTCTTCGGCATTGATATCGGGAACATCGATTTCCGCACGCAATGGCTCTCCAAGTGCCGACTGGACCGTGATGCGTCCGAGCGACAGTGCCGTCGCATTCGATGCCCAAAGGCCGAAAAGCGCCGCGGCGGCGGCCGCCATGGCAGTTTTTTGCCAGCGATGTGAGTTAGCTATCAATTTGTGGACTCCGGTGTTCGGGCGGCTGGAAAAAAATGTCTCATTATGCGAACAAATGCCTCGATACTAAAAACCTGAAAAGTACCTTAACATCAATGCCTTACGCTGACAAGCTGAGAAACCTTTTAACTTTGAATCGCCCGAAGTCAGGGTCCAATCCCATGGTTTCTATGTTGTGAACCGACAACGGCCTGTCATGCCCGATCAGGTGCCATGAGAGGTCGTTCGAATTCCGCCAATGCCCGGTTCAGGCCGCCAGCAAGATTCGCAGCATGCGGCGCAGGGGCTCTGCGGCGCCCCACAAAAGCTGGTCGCCAATGGTGAAGGCACCGACATATTCCGGGCCCATCGCGAGTTTTCGAATGCGTCCTACCGGAATGCCCAGTGTTCCCGTGACGGCGACCGGCGTCAGATCGTGCATGCTGGCTTCGCGTGTATTGGGAACCACTTTGACCCAGGCGTTGTCGGCGGCGATCAGGGCTTCAATGTCGGCAGTAGGCACATTCTTTTTGAGTTTGAATGTCAAGGCCTGACTGTGGCAGCGCATGGCGCCAATGCGCACGCAAAAACCGTCCACCGGGGTCTCAGCCGTCCCAAAGGCGGCGCCCTGGCCCAAAATCTTGTTGGTCTCGGCCCCAGCTTTCCATTCTTCGCGACTCATGCCGTTGCCCAGATCCTTGTCGATCCAGGGGATCAGGCTGCCGCCCAGGGGCACGCCGAAATTGGCCGTTTCGGCACTTGTCAACGATTGCTGTTTGGACAGGACCTTGCGATCAATCTCCAGGATGGCCGATTTGGGGTCGTCCAGCAGGCCTTTGACCTCCGCGTTGAGGGTGCCGAATTGAGTCAGCAATTCGCGCATGTGCTGAGCGCCACCGCCTGATGCCGCCTGGTAGGTCATGCTGGTCATCCACTCGACCAGCCCCGCCTTGTACAGGGCGCCCACGCCCATCAGCATGCAACTCACCGTACAGTTGCCGCCAATCCAGTTGTTTCCACCTTTGGTCAACGCGTTCTTGATGACCGGCATGTTGACCGGGTCCAGGATGATGACGGCATCGTCATTCATGCGCAGGGTGGAGGCAGCGTCAATCCAGTGGCCCTTCCAGCCCGCTGCGCGCAGTTTGGGGAATACCTCGGTGGTGTAGTCGCCACCTTGCGCGCTGATGATGATGTCGCATTTCTTGAGCGAGGCAACATCAAAAGCATCCTTGAGGGTGGATTCGTTCTTCGCCTGAGCTGGCGCCTTGCCGCCTGCATTGGAGGTTGAAAAGAACACGGGTTCAATCAGGTCGAAGTCACCTTCGGACTGCATGCGGTCCATCAATACGGAACCGACCATGCCGCGCCAGCCTACCAGGCCGACCACATTTCCAATTTTCATCATGTTGCCCTTTCAGATATTGTCGAAATACAGGAATTTCATCTGCCCGGCTCGTCTGGCCGGTGGGGCGCGACGAACCGGGCTGTGTCAGCCTTTAATGGTTGTCGTTTTGGTGCTTGCAGCGAAGATCGACACGCCCATGCCACCGGCCCCGCGCGATGCGAGTGCTGCCAATTGGTGACGTATGAGCGTGTTGCAGTGCATCATTAAATTGTAAGCGAAACTATTTCAGCGCCCTGACAACCGCTGCGCCCATTTCCGCGGTACTGACCCGGGTCGTGCCTTCGCTGAAGATGTCGGCCGTGCGCAGTCCTTGCGCCAGGACCGATTTCACGGCGTCGTCAATGCGCTGGGCCGCCGCTTCCTGGTTCAGGCTGAACCGCAACATCATGGCGGCACTCAGAATGGTTGCCAGGGGGTTGGCGATACCTTTGCCGGCGATGTCCGGCGCGCTGCCGTGGCTCGGCTCATACAGGCCCTGGTTGCTTGCATTCAGGGAAGCCGAGGGCAGCATGCCGATGGAGCCTGTGAGCATGGCGGCCTCGTCGCTCAGGATGTCACCGAACATGTTGCCGGTGACCACCACGTCAAATTTCTTGGGCGCACGCACCAGCTGCATGGCGGCGTTGTCCACGTACATGTGGTCGAGTTCCACGTCGGGGTATTCCTTGCCCACTTCAGTGACCACATCCTTCCAGAACTGGAAGGTCTCCAGCACGTTGGCCTTGTCGACGCTGGTTACGCGCTTGCTGCGTTTGCGGGCGGCCTGGAAGGCAACATGGGCAATGCGCTCGATTTCGGGACGTGAGTAGCGCATGGTGTCGAACGCTTCCTCGGCGCCGGGGAAGTGCCCGTCAGTGGCGATGCGCCGGCCGCGTGGCTGGCCGAAATAGATGTCGCCAGTCAACTCGCGAATGATCAGGATATCGAGGCCGGCAATCAGTTCGGGTTTCAGACTTGAGGCGCCGACCAGCTGCTCGTAGCAGATGGCGGGCCGAAAGTTGGCAAACAGTCCCAGGTTCTTGCGCAAGCCCAGAATCGCCTGCTCGGGACGCAGCGGACGATCAAGCTTGTCGTATTTCCAGTCGCCGACTGCACCAAACAGCACGGCATCTGCTTCTTTGGCCAGCTTGAGCGTGGCGTCCGGCAGGGGGTGGCCGTGCGCTTCATACGCGGCACCACCGACCAGTGCGGTTTCCATCTCGAACTTGAGATCGAGGGCCTTCAAGACCTTGACGGCCTCCGCCACAATTTCGGTACCAATGCCATCGCCTGGCAATACTGCAATTTTCATGATGAGATTGACTCGCTATTAATTTTATAGATGCTTACGAAATCAGCGTGCGGGCTAGCCATGGTTTTTGTGCAAGACGCTGGGCTTCGAAAGCCTTGATCTTGTCCGCCTGGCGCAAAGTCAGACCAATGTCGTCAAAACCATTGAGCAGGCAATACTTGCGAAATGGCTCCACCTCGAAGGGCAGTTCTTCTCCATCGGGCTTGACGATGACCTGCCGCTCCAGGTCGATGGTCAGGGCGTAACCGGGGAAGGCCGCGGCCTCGTCAAACAGCTGGCTGACCTGCGCTTCACTCAGCACAATGGGCAGCAAACCGTTTTTGAAGCTGTTGTTGAAGAAGATGTCAGCGTAGCTCGGCGCAATGATGGCTCGAAAGCCGTATTGATCGAGGGCCCAAGGGGCGTGTTCACGCGACGAGCCGCAGCCAAAGTTTTTGCGCGCCAGCAGAATGGACGCGCCCTGATACCGCGGCTGATTGAGCACGAAGTCCGGGTTAGGCTTGCGGCTGGCGGGGTCCTGGCCGGGAAAGCCCGCATCCAGATACCGCCACTCGTCGAACAGATTTTGACCAAACCCGGTCTTCCGAATGGATTTCAGGAATTGCTTGGGAATGATGGCGTCGGTGTCGACGTTTTCCCGGTCCATCGGGGCGACAAGGCCGGTGTGCAGGGTGAATTTTTGCATGGTGATTTCCTTTGCCTATGGTCTCAGACAAATTTCCTGACGTCCACAAAATGGCCGTGAATGGCAGCGGCGGCGGCCATCGCCGGGCTGACCAGATGTGTGCGTCCGCCGGCACCCTGACGGCCCTCAAAGTTCCGGTTGCTGGTGGATGCGCAACGCTCACCCGGCTCCAGCCGGTCGGCATTCATGGCCAGGCACATGGAGCATCCGGGCTCGCGCCATTCGAACCCGGCGGCCTTGAAAATCTCATGCAGACCTTCGCGTTCGGCCTGCTCCTTGACCAGGCCCGAGCCGGGCACGACCATGGCCAGCTTGACGGTCTTGGCGACTTTCTGCCCCAGCTTCTTGACCAGCGCCGCGGCTTCACGCATGTCTTCAATCCGGCTGTTGGTGCAGGAACCGATGAAAACCTTGTCGACATACAGGTCGTTCAGCGCCTTGCCCGGCTCCAGTCCCATGTAGACCAGCGCGCGCTCGATCGCGCTGCGCTTGTTGGCGTCCTTCTCTTTATCGGGGTCGGGCACGCGGCCATCAATGCCCAGCACCATCTCGGGAGACGTACCCCAGGTGACTTGCGGAATGATCTGAGCCGCATCGAGTTCAACAACGGTGTCGAACCGGGCGTTGGCGTCGGAGTGCAAGGTCTTCCAGTACGCCACGGCTTGATCCCATTCCACCGCCGCGGCCGCGTCGTTGGCGGCGCTGTGGCCTGGCGCCAGCGGCCGGCCTTTGACATACTCGATGGTTTTTTCGTCCACTGCGACCAGCCCGGCACGGGCGCCTGCCTCAATGGCCATGTTGCACACAGTCATGCGACCTTCCATGCTCAAGGCACGAATGGCCGAGCCGGCAAATTCAATGGTGTAGCCGTTGCCGCCTGCCGTGCCTATTTTGCCGATGATGGCCAGCACGATGTCTTTGCCGCTGCAGCCGCGTGGCAGTGTGCCATCGACTCGCACCAGCATGTTTTTTGCCTTCTTGGCCAGCAGGGTTTGCGTGGCCATCACATGTTCCACTTCGCTGGTGCCAATGCCGTGGGCCAGGGCGCCGAATGCACCGTGCGTGGAGGTGTGCGAGTCGCCGCACACTACCGTCATGCCTGGCAGGGTGGCGCCGTTTTCGGGCCCGATGACATGGACAATGCCCTGGCGTCTGGACAGGAAGGGGAAGTAGGCTGCCGAGCCAAACTCGCGCATATTGGTGTCCAGCGTCACGACCTGCTCTTTGCTGGTGGGGTCGGTGATGCCGTCATAACCCCGTTCCCAGCCAGTGGTCGGTGTGTTGTGGTCGGCGGTGGCCACGATGGAGCTGACGCGCCACACCTTGCGTCCCGCCTGGCGCAGTCCTTCAAAGGCCTGCGGGCTGGTAACTTCGTGCACCAGGTGGCGGTCGATGTACAGGATGGCCGTGCCGTCTTCTTCGGTATGGACAACGTGCTCGTCCCAGAGTTTGTCGTAGAGGGTGCGTCCCATGTGATTTTTCCTTGGCAATCCGTGATTTTATGCGGCGTTGTGAAGCCGCGACGTCTTCCAAACAAAACGCCCGCCGGTGTTGCCATCCGGCGGGCGTTTCAAACGACGCGCTATCAGCGTTTGGAAATCGGCAGGACGTCCCGCTTGACCGAACCGGTGAACAGCTGGCGCGGACGGCCAATCTTGTATTCGGGGTCGCCAATCATTTCATTGAGCTGTGCAATCCAGCCCACGGTGCGCGCCAGCGCGAAGACCGCAGTGAACAGGCCCACTGGAATGCCGATGGCGCGCTGCACGATGCCGGAGTAGAAGTCGACGTTGGGGTAGAGCTTGCGCGACACGAAATACTCGTCTTCCAGCGCGATTTTTTCCAGCGCCATCGCCAACTTGAACAGGGGATCGTTTTCCAGCCCCAACGCGGCCAGAACTTCCTTGCAGGTTTCCTGCATGAGCTTGGCACGCGGATCATAGTTCTTGTAAACCCGGTGTCCAAAGCCCATCAGCTTGACGCCGGAGTTCTTGTCCTTGACCTGCTCCATGAACTGGCCGACTTTGGCAATACCGCCCATTTTCTGGATGTCTTCGAGCATGTTCAGGCAGGCTTCATTGGCGCCGCCATGCGCGGGGCCCCACAGACAGGCCACACCTGCAGCAATGGCCGCAAACGGGTTGGTGCCGGAGCTGCCGCACAGGCGAACGGTGGATGTGGAGGCGTTCTGCTCGTGGTCGGCGTGCAGCACGAAGATGCGGTCCAGAGCGCGTTCGATGACGGGGTTGACCACATAGTCAGCGCATGGGGTGGCGAACATCATGTGCAGGAAGTTGCCCGCGTAGCTGAGGTTGTTCTTGGGGTACATGTAAGGCTGGCCGACACTGTACTTGTACGCCATGGCCACCAGGGTGGGCATCTTGGCAATCAGGCGGATCGCCGAGATTTCCCGGTGTTCCGGGTTCGTGATGTCGGTGCTGTCATGGTAGAAGGCCGACAGAGCGCCCACCAAGCCGGTCATGATGGCCATCGGATGGGCGTCGCGACGGAAGCCGCGCAGGAAAAACTGCATCTGCTCATTGACCATGGTGTGGTTGCTGACGCGCTTCACGAAAGCGGCCTTGGCGTCAACATCCGGCAGGTTTCCGTACAGCAACAGATGGCAGGTTTCCATGAAGTCGCAGTTGGTGGCCAGCTGCTCAATCGGGTAGCCACGGTAAAGCAACTCACCCTTGTCGCCATCAATGTAGGTGATGGCGGACTGGCAGGATGCCGTGGACAAAAAGCCCGGGTCATAGGTGAACATGCCGGTCTGCGCGTACAGCTTGCGGATATCCACGACATCGGGGCCGACGCTGCCCTGGTACACCGGCAAGTCAACACTGGGGCTGCCGTTACTGAACGACAGGGTGGCTTTGTTGTCAGCTAATTTCATCATCTACCTCTCAAAGGGTTTCTCTTAACATACCTAAAACTTCACGTACATCATCACGATCCAGCTCTGCATCGACTTGCGCAAGTGTCTTGCGTGCCAGATGCAGGTCAAGCAGATCGTTGTCGCTGAGCTCCATTAAATCGCTCAGACCTTGCGACTGCTTGACGGTCAGACCCGATTCAAAGCGCCGGAAGAATCGTTCGATGAAAATATCGTTCTCAAGCAGGCCGCGGCGGCAGCGCCATTTCAGCCGGCTCAAGCCGCGCTCATCGAGCAGTTCTTCGGGGTGCGTCACAGCGCGGGTTTCCATACCTGATCAAACCGTGCGCAGAACCATCAATTCCTTGATCTTGCCAATCGCTTTGGTCGGGTTGAGTCCTTTCGGGCAGACATCGACGCAATTCATGATGCTGTGGCAGCGGAACAGGCGATAGGGGTCTTCCAGATTGTCCAGCCGCTCTCCGGTGGCCTCGTCGCGACTGTCAGCGAGAAAGCGGTAGGCCTGCAGCAGACCCGCCGGGCCCACAAATTTGTCTGGGTTCCACCAGAAGCTGGGGCATGCCGTCGAACAGCTGGCGCACAAAATGCACTCGTACAGGCCATTGAGCTCATCGCGCTCTTCAGGACTCTGCAGACGCTCCTTCTCGGGCGGCACGTTGTCGTTGATCAAATAGGGTTTGATGGAGTTGTATTGCTTGAAGAACTGTGTCATGTCGACGATCAGGTCCCGCACGACGGGCAGACCCGGCAATGGCTTCAGCACAATGGTGCCCGGCAAGGTACGCATGTTGGTGAGGCACGCCAAGCCGTTCTTGCCATTGATGTTCATCGAGTCCGATCCGCAGACACCTTCACGGCATGAGCGGCGGAAACTGATGGTTGGATCCTGCGCCTTGAGTTTCATCAACGCGTCCAGCAACATGCGTTCGCTACCGTCGAGTTCCACCTCGATGGTCTGCATGTAGGGCTTGGCGTCGGTATCAGGATCGTAGCGGTAGATCTGGAAGGTGCGTTTGGACATGGGGTGTTCTCGCTAATCTGGTGGACCTGGACTTAGAAGCTGCGCACGGTGAGCGGCACAGAGTCGACCGTCAGCGGCTTCATCTGTACCGGCTTGTAGGTCAGCGAATTGCTTTTGCTGTGCCAAAGCGTGTGCTTGTGCCAGTCAGTGTCATTGCGGCCATTCGGGTGTTGGGGCGTGTCGCCGTAGTCATTCACCGAATGCGCACCACGGCTTTCATGGCGCGCTGCAGCAGACACGATCGTTGCCTGTGCGGCTTCAATGAGATTCTCAACTTCCAGCGCTTCGATGCGCGCGGTGTTGAAAATCTTCGACTTGTCTTTCAGGCCGATGGATTTGACACGCTCGCGCAGAGCGGCAACCTTTGTCACGCCTTCGTCCATGATGGCCTGGGTGCGGAACACGCCTGCGTGTTGTTGCATGGTGGCCCGAATGTCATTGGCCACATCCTGCGCGTACTCGCCGCCAGTGGCGTTGTCCAGACGCGCAATGCGCGCCAGTGTGGCGTCTGCGGCGTCGGCAGGCAGTTCTTTATGCGTGGTCGTCTTGTTGAACTCAACAATGTGGTTGCCGGCCGCGCGGCCAAACACCAGCAGATCGAGCAGCGAGTTGGTGCCCAGACGGTTGGCGCCGTGCACACTGACACAGGCACATTCACCCACCGCATACAGGCCGTTGACCACCTCGCTCTTGTTGTCAGCATTCTGCGTGACCACCTGGCCGTGGATATTGGTCGGGATGCCACCCATCTGGTAGTGGATGGTGGGCACGACGGGAATCGGCTCCTTCGTGATATCGACGTTCGCAAAGTTGTGGCCGATCTCAAACACCGACGGCAGGCGCTTCATGATGGTGTCGGCACCCAGGTGGGTCATGTCGAGGTTGATGTAGTCCTTGTTCGGTCCACAGCCGCGGCCTTCCTTGATTTCCTGGTCCATGCAACGCGACACATAGTCACGCGGCGCCAGATCCTTGTAGGCAGGGGCGTAGCGCTCCATGAAACGCTCGCCATTGCTGTTGCGCAAAATGGCGCCTTCGCCGCGGCAACCTTCCGTCAGCAGCACGCCCGCGCCGTGCACTCCGGTGGGGTGGAACTGCCAGAACTCCATGTCTTCCAATGGAATGCCCGCCCGTGCCGCCATACCCAATCCGTCGCCGGTGTTGATGAAGGCGTTGGTCGAGGCCGCAAAGATGCGGCCGGCGCCGCCGGTGGCCAGCAGGGTGGTCTTGGCTTCGAAAATATGCACGTCCCCGGTTTCCATTTCCAGTGCAGTGACTCCCACCACGTCGCCATTGGCATCGCGGATCAGGTCCATGGCCAGCCACTCAACGAAGAAACTGGTTTTTTCCTTGACGTTTTGCTGGTACAGCGTGTGCAGCATGGCATGACCTGTGCGGTCAGCGGCAGCGCAGGCGCGCTGCACTGGCTTTTCACCGTAGTTGGCCGTGTGGCCGCCGAACGGGCGCTGGTAGATCGTGCCGTCGGGGTTGCGGTCAAAGGGCATGCCCATGTGCTCCAGGTCATACACGACCTTGGGTGCTTCACGGCACATGTATTCAATTGCGTCCTGGTCGCCCAGCCAGTCGGACCCCTTGACGGTGTCGTAAAAGTGGTAGTGCCAGTTGTCTTCGGACATGTTGCCCAATGACGCGCCAATGCCTCCCTGCGCTGCCACGGTGTGTGAGCGTGTCGGGAACACTTTGGACAGTACCGCCACGTTCAGGCCGGCGCGGGCCAGTTGCAGCGAAGCGCGCATGCCGGAGCCACCGGCACCGACGATGACGACGTCAAATTTGCGCTTGGGGAGTTTGGATGTTGCGGTCATGATTTTTATGAAGTCTTGGTAGTCGGATGCGACAAGATGGGTCTCGAAAACGTCTTTTTGAAAACGTTCTACAGGCGCCACAGGACCTGAATGCCCCAGCCAGCGCAGGCAATCAGCCAGACAATGGTGAACACCTGCAGCGACAGGCGAAGCCAGACCGGCTGGATGTAGTCCATCCAGATCTCACGCATGCCAACCCATACGTGGTACAGCAAGGCGATGATGACTGTGAAGGTCAAGGCCTTCATCCACTGGGATGAAAAAATGCCGGCCCACTGGTCGTAACCGATGGGGCCTTTGCTGAAAATGACCTGGGCCAGCACCAGCAGGGTGAAGAGGGCCATCAGGGCCGCGGTGACCCGCTGGGCCAGCCAGTCACGCAAACCGTAGTGAGCGCCGACAACGATGCGTTTGGAGCCGTAATTGACAGACATGATCGGTTTCCTGGTGAGTTGGGGTCAGAGTTGCAGATCTGATCCGAAAGAATTAATAAAGGCCAAACAGCTTGGCACCCAATATGAACGTCAGGCCAATGCTCACAGCCAGCGTGAATGCGGCTGATGACTTGCCGAACTCCTTGCTGACGGCGGCGTGGTGGGTGTCCATCCACAGGTGGCGAAGACCGGCGATGAAGTGGTGCAGATAGGCCCAGATCAGAGCGAGCGCGACCAGCTTCATGAGCCATCCTGGCACGACCCATCCTCGCGCCAATTCGAGGCCGATTGCAAAAGTTCTGCTGAACTTAGCAAATGAGATTTCGGAAGAAATCGAGCTGTCAAACATCCAGATGATGAAGGGCAGCAACAGGAACATGATGAGACCGCTGGCGCGGTGCATCCCCGACACCAATGCCGCCAGTGGCCATCGGTAGCCAGGAAGATCTTTGAAGGCGTTGATATTGCGGAATTCAGGCCGCTTTTTCTGGGAGGGGGTGACAAGCTCAGTCATGGATAGGCTTTCGTGGATGTAACTGCGTTGTAATTTCTGAAGGCTGCCAGGGCAAAATTCTATTGCACTGCAGCAAGCTGACACAGAGGTTTCAAAATTAAGTTGATTTTTGTTGTGTTAGGTCAGGGGACTTGCCGAGCTTCAGCTTAACTCGTTTCGGTAGTAATGGGTATCGGTCAGATACAGGCCGCGACGCAACTCCATTGGGGCGTCGTTGTAGGTGTATGCAATGCGTTCCACGCTCAGCAGTGGTGTGTTTTGCTCTATTTTTAATAGCGAACTCTGCACTGAATCAGGAAGCACAGCGCGTATTTTTTCTTCCGCCCGGACCATGCGAACACCAAACTCGGTTTCAAACAGGGCGTACATGGGGCCGTGGTAATCGCTTAGCCGCTCGGCGGTAAGCCCCTTGAATGGGCCACCCGGTAGCCAGAGTTCTTCCAGAATGGTCGGTTTGTCGGCAAAGGACAGAACGCGGCGTACCTGCAGCACCGGGTCACCGGTGCGCAAGGCCAGTGCGCGTGCCACGTCGGCAGATGCACGAAGGCGTTTGCAATCAATGATCCGGCGCTGGGCCGGGCCCTCGCTACTGGTGTCGCCATTGTCCGGAATCAGTTTCAAAAACCTGTATTGCACCTGCTGCTCGGCATGGGTGGCCACAAAGGTGCCCTTGCCTTGCCGGCGCACGAGCAGATTCTCGGCGGCCAGTTCATCGATGGCCTTGCGTACCGTGCCCTGACTGACACGAAAACGTGCTGCCAGCTCCATTTCGCTGGGAATTGCTTCGCCCGGCTTCCATTCGCCAAGGCGCAGGCTGTTCAGTATCAGGCCCTTGATCTGCTGGTACAGGGGGCTGAAAGCCGGCGTCACCTGCGCATTGGCAAGGGCACCGCTGTCGGTGCCTGCGAAGGCGTTTCCAGTTGAAGGGACAGGTGTTTGTGACATGGATGGTTGATCCCGCGCATGGTTAGCGAGTAAGCACAATCATATCTTATATAAGACATAAGACAAGTTGACGTCTCAGGGTTTTCCAGAGTAAACTCGGCCCGCATTCTGTGGGGCTCAGGCAACTTTGAAGAGCCGCCACCAGCAACCCGTTTCACAACACTTCTGGAGTTCTCATCATGAGCAAAAAGCCCGTCCGCGTTGCCGTCACCGGCGCAGCAGGTCAAATTGGTTACGCAATCCTGTTCCGCATCGCCTCGGGCGAAATGCTGGGCAAAGACCAGCCGGTGATCCTCAGTTTGCTGGAAGTCCCCATGGAAAAAGCGCAGCAGGCGCTGAAGGGCGTGATGATGGAGCTGGAAGATTGCGCTTTCCCGCTGCTGGTCGGGATGGAAGCCCATAGTGATCCAATGACTGCGTTCAAAGACGTGGATTACGCTTTGCTGATTGGTTCGCGTCCCCGTGGCCCCGGCATGGAGCGCGCTGAATTGCTGGCGGTCAATGCTGAAATTTTCACCGCCCAGGGCAAGGCTCTCAACGCCGTCGCCAGTCGCAATGTCAAGGTGCTGGTGGTGGGCAATCCTGCCAATACGAACGCCTACATCGCCATGAAGAGCGCGCCAGACCTGCCACGCAAGAACTTCACCGCCATGCTGCGCCTAGACCACAACCGTGCCTTGAGCCAGATCGCCGCCAAGACCAGCAAGCCAGTCGCCGATATTGAGAAGCTGGTGGTGTGGGGCAATCATTCACCCACCATGTACGCTGACTACCGATTTGCCACCATCAATGGCGCCAGTGTCAAGGACATGATCAACGACCAGGACTGGAATGCCAACACCTTCCTGCCCACAGTCGGCAAGCGTGGTGCAGCCATCATTGCTGCGCGCGGTGTGTCGTCAGCGGCGTCGGCTGCCAACGCCGCCATCGATCACATGCACGATTGGGCGCTGGGCACCAACGGCAAGTGGGTCACCATGGGCATTCCATCGGATGGCCAGTACGGCATCCCCAAAGACACGATGTTTGGTTTCGCGGTGACCTGCGAGGGTGGCGAATACAAGGTGGTTCAAGATCTGCCGATTGACGCGTTCAGCCAGGAATGCATCAACAAGACCTTGAAGGAGTTGCAGGAAGAGCAAGCCGGCGTCGCCCACCTGCTGTAGTTATTGACTGGTCAAAGCGAGTCAGGCTTGTGAGGCATCCGCGTGAAGTGCTCCTTGGTGCGCAGGCGGCAGCAGTTTCGCTGCCCGTCTGTGACCATTACAGCGGGGTCGAGGCGCGGATGATCAAGAGCCTGGCTCTGCAGGCTGAAATGTCTGCAGAGTTCGGTGCCTGTGTGTTCGATGTCACGCTGGACTGCGAAGACGGTGCCCCGGTTGGCGGCGAAAAAGACCATGCCAATATGGTTGTAGCCCTCGCCAATCAAGCGCATCTAGCTGCAAAAAATATAGCATTCGATATAACGCCACGCGTTGCGGCGCGTGTGCATGCGGTAGACCATCCTGCGTTCGAGCAGGACCTGGACATCATCGTTGGCGGCGCGGCAGCTGCCTTGTGCCACGTGATGATTCCAAAAGTAGAAACGGTCGCAGATGTTGATCGAGCGGCACGGCTGGTAGACCAGGCGGCGTGTCGGTCAGGTCGGTCGCACCCCTTGCCGTTGCACGTGCTGATTGAGTCGCCAGCCTCGGTTCACCGGGCCTTCGAGATTGCAGCGCACCCCCGCGTGCAGTCGCTGAGCTTTGGTTTGATGGATTTCGTGTCAAGCCACGGGGGGGCGATTCCGGCCAGTGCGATGGGGATTGCGGCAAGCCCTGACGCCGATGACTTGGACCAGTTTTCACATCCGCTGGTGCTTCGTGCCAAGCTGGAGATCGCGTCGGCCTGCCATGCCCAGGGCAAAGTGCCCGCCCATTGTGTGGTGACTGAATTCAGCGATACGGCGGCGGTGCAGGCTGCTGCGACGCGGGCCTGCCGTGCGCTGGGCTACACACGCATGTGGAGCATCCACCCGGCCCAGATCAGGCCGATCCTGGAGGCATTTGCGCCCCAGGCCCACGAGATTGAACTGGCAGCGAATATCATGGCCGCTGCGGAGAAAGCAGACTGGGCGCCCATCTCGTTGGGCGGCAAGTTGCATGACCGCGCGAGTTACCGCTATTTCTGGCAAGTGCTGGAGCGGGCACATCAGACTGGGCGGCGTCTTCCTGACGAAGCACGGGTCTATTTTTCGGTTTGATTTCGGCCCAAGGCCATTGACTGAGGTTACGAATGATGAAAAAACTGCTTGTATCCATGTTCCTGGTGGCCGTGCCCGTCGCCCTGCTGGCGCAGACGACCGTCAAGGCGCAAAGCAAGGCGGCACGCGCGCCGGCCAGTCGTGTCGAAATCAAAACCACCGCCACGCAGATGGCCTCCGGCATCATGGCGGCCGAAGCTGCCTTGACACCGGCCGAACTGGCGATTGCGCAGCGCGTGTACCACGGCAAGTTGCCATGCGAGTTGGGCGCTTTTGTGACCTTGACGGCAGACCCCAAATCGCCGGGCTATTTCGATGTTCAGACCAAGAACCAGAAGTACCGCATGTTCCCGGTTGAAACCAGCACGGGTGCCATCCGGCTGGAAGATCCGCAAGGCGGGGCGGTCTGGTTGCAGTTGGCCAACAAGTCCATGCTGATGAATCAGAAATTGGGCAAACGGTTGGCCGATGAGTGCATGAGTCCAGACCAGGCCGCCATGGCCGAGCTGCTGATCAAGAATCCAGCCCCCAGCGTACTCGATGCGCCTGTGGTGGCTGCTACTAAATAGATAGCATGCGGCGCCCATTTAACAGGGGCCATGACCATTTTTGTTGATTAAGAAGGAGTATTTATGTTGCAGACCTACCGTGCCCATGTCGCGGAACGCGCCGCCCTCGGCATTCCCCCGTTGCCCCTGTCTGCCAAGCAGACGGGCGAACTCATCGAGCTGCTCAAGAATCCGCCAAAAGGCGAAGAAGCAACGCTGGTGGACCTGATCACGCACCGCGTGCCAGCGGGTGTGGACGACGCCGCCAAGGTCAAGGCCAGCTATCTGGCGGCGGTCGCGCACGGCACGGAAAAATGCCCGCTGATCTCCCGTGAAAAGGCGACGGAACTGCTGGGCACCATGCTCGGCGGCTACAACATCAGCCCGCTGGTCGATTTGCTCGACGACGCAGTGGTCGCGCAGGTGGCAGCCAATGGCCTCAAGAAGACCCTGCTGATGTTCGATCAGTTCCATGATGTCAAGGAAAAAGCCGACAAGGGCAACACATATGCCAAAGAGGTGTTGCAGAGCTGGGCCGATGCCGAATGGTTCACGAGCCGTCCCGAGGTGCCTGAATCGATCAGGCTCACCGTTTTCAAGGTAGCCGGGGAGATCAACACCGACGACCTGTCGCCGGCACCCGACGCCTGGAGCCGCCCCGACATTCCACTGCACGCGCTGGCCATGCACAAAAATGCGCGTCCCGGCATCACGCCGGAAGAAGACGGCAAACGCGGACCAGTCAGATTCATCAACGACCTCAAGGCCAAGGGCAACCTGGTGGCCTATGTGGGCGACGTGGTGGGCACCGGCTCCTCGCGTAAATCAGCGACCAACTCGGTGCTCTGGTTCACCGGCGAGGACATCCCGTTTGTGCCCAACAAGCGTTTTGGTGGTGTGTGTCTGGGGGCCAAGATTGCCCCCATCTTCTACAACACCATGGAAGACTCCGGCGCACTGCCAATCGAACTGGATGTGAGCCAGATGGCCATGGGCGACGTGATCGAACTGCGACCCTATGACGGGAAAGCGCTCAAGGACGGCAAGGTGATTGCGGAGTTCAAGCTGAAGAGTGATGTGCTGTTTGATGAAGTACGTGCCGGTGGCCGTATTCCGCTGATCATTGGTCGTGGCCTGACGGCCAAGGCGCGCTGGGCGCTGGGCCTGCCGGTGTCAACGCAGTTCCGTTTGCCGCAGAACCCCGTCGACAATGGCCGTGGCTTCACTCTGGCGCAAAAAATGGTCGGCCGCGCTGTCGGACTGCCGGAAGGCCAGGGCGTGCGCCCCGGCACTTACTGCGAACCCAAAATGACGTCTGTCGGATCGCAAGACACCACCGGCCCCATGACCCGCGATGAGCTCAAAGACCTGGCCTGCCTGGGTTCCAAAATTGCACCGATCTTCTACAACACCATGGATGACTCCGGCGCGCTGCCGATCGAGCTCGATGTGAGCCAGATGGCCATGGGCGACGTGATCGAGCTGCGTCCCTACGAGGGCAAGGCGCTGAAAGACGGCAAGGTGATTGCGGAGTTCAAGCTCAAGAGCGAGGTGCTGTTCGACGAAGTGCGCGCCGGCGGCCGCATTCCGCTGATCGTCGGCCGCGGCCTGACGGCCAAGGCGCGTTTTGCGCTGGGCCTGCCGCTGTCCACCCAGTTCCGCTTGCCGGTCAGTCCGGAAGACAACGGCCGCGGCTTCACGCTGGCCCAGAAGATGGTGGGCCGCGCGGTCGGCATGCCTGAAGGCCAGGGCGTTCGCCCGGGCACCTATTGCGAACCCAAAATGACCAGCGTGGGCAGCCAGGACACCACCGGCCCGATGACCCGCGACGAGCTCAAGGACCTGGCCTGCCTGGGCTTTTCAGCCGACCTGGTGATGCAGTCGTTCTGCCACACCGCGGCTTACCCCAAGCCGGTCGATGTCAAGATGCACCATGAGCTGCCCGATTTCATGAGCGACCGTGGCGGCATCCCGCTGCGTCCCGGTGACGGCATCATCCACAGCTGGCTCAACCGCATGCTGCTGCCCGACACCGTCGGCACCGGTGGCGACAGCCACACGCGTTTTCCGATTGGCATCAGCTTCCCTGCAGGCTCCGGCCTGGTCGCCTTTGGTGCCGCCACCGGCGTGATGCCGCTAGACATGCCCGAGAGCGTGCTGGTGCGTTTCAAGGGCAAGCTGCAGTCCGGCATTACCCTGCGCGACCTCGTCAATGCGATTCCGCTGTACGCCATCAAGGCGGGCTTGCTGACCGTGGCCAAGCAGGGCAAGGTCAACATATTCTCGGGCCGCGTTCTGGAAATCGAAGGCTTGCCTGACCTGAAGGTCGAGCAGGCGTTCGAGCTCAGCGATGCCTCCGCCGAGCGCAGCGCCGGTGGTTGCACCGTGCACCTGAACAAAGAACCGATCATCGAGTACATCACCAGCAACATCACGATGCTGAAATGGATGATTGCCTCGGGCTATTCCGATGTGCGCACCATCAATCGCCGGATCAAGGCGATGCAGGCCTGGCTGGCCGATCCGCAACTGCTGAAACGCGACGCCGACGCGGAATACGCAGCCGTCATCGAGATTGATCTGGCTGATATTCACGAGCCGATCGTGGCCTGCCCGAACGATCCGGATGACGTGAAAACGCTGTCTGAGGTCGCCGGTGCCAAGATCGACGAAGTTTTCATTGGATCCTGCATGACCAACCTCGGCCACTTCCGGGCCGCCAGCACACTGCTGGAGACCAAGCGCGATAGTCCGGTCAAGCTGTGGATGGCGCCGCCCACCAAGATGGACGCCAAGCAGTTGACCGAAGAGGGTCACTATGGCGTGCTGGGCTCCGCTGGCGCACGCATGGAAATGCCCGGCTGTAGCCTGTGCATGGGCAATCAGGCGCAGGTCAGGGAAGGCGCTACCGTGTTCTCGACTTCCACGCGCAACTTCCCGAATCGTCTGGGCAAGAACAGCTACGTGTACCTGGGCAGTGCCGAACTGGCGGCCATCTGTTCCAAGCTGGGGCGTATCCCGACCAAGGCAGAGTACATGGCAGACATGGGGGTACTGATGGCGGACATTGTCTAGGTTTATAAATACCTGAACTTTGACAAGGTCTAGGTTTACACCGACGCTGCGGCTTGCGTCAAGGAAAGTGCTGCCGCTTGATTGGTGATATCGAGCCCCGAAGAAGGCTCGATACTTGATCCCCAAGCGCCCCGCAATCCAGATCGCGGGGCGTTTTTTTTGCGCCAGGCCAAGGGCACGAGTGCCGGATAATTCGCGGAATGAACGCGCTTCAATCCATTCCCTTGTCCCTACAGACGGTTTTGTTGCTGGTAGGCAGCAATATTTTCATGACT
>NZ_JAUSLE010000005.1 GCF_030646845.1 Rhodoferax sp.
AGCGGGCGATTGCTGAGTTGGCTGCGCAGCATGTTTCCGATGGCGACTGCATTTTGGTCAATGCCGGCACGACCTCACGGCATTTTGCGGAGGCCTTGCGCGGCCATCACAATCTGCATGTCGTGACCAATGGCTTGACGGTTGCGATGGAGTTCGCCAGAAGCCAGAACGCATCCGTTTATCTTTTACCAGGCACTGTTGACTTCAAGAAAATGGCCTCGGTTTGTCGTCCAGCGCCGGGCACATTTGACGACATCACAGTACGTGCGGCGTTTCTCGGCGTCAATGGCATCTCGCCTTCCGCTGGTATCTCCATGCTGTCCCCGGAGGAAGCCGCGATGAACCGGGCCTTCATGGAAGCAGCCCAGACAGTCACTGTCTTGGTGGACTCATCGAAGTTCCACTCTCAGGCCATTTTCCGGATTGCCCATCTGGACAAAGTGACGCGCATCATCACGGATGCGGGCATCGACCAGGACATTCGTGAGGCGCTTGAAAAGTTGGATGTCGAGGTGCTCATAGCTTCACCGGATGATGCTTCGCCTTGAGGTAGCCGCCTCGCGTTTAACGACCTGGTAGGGCGCATCAATTGCCTCTGTGGCCGTGGGTCTATTTGTATTTATATACGCACATTCAGTGACTGCGGGCACTGGTTCAAGCTTCAAGGAAGTCTTTTCCATGTCACTTCTGCAGATTCAATATTCTGCGTATCGCTGTCGAACCAAGTGGCTTGACCGAGCATAGACATGCGATCAGGGTCCACAATTAACTGAACCATGCCCGTTCCATTTATGCTTCCTTGCTGCCCCGGCACCGCGTTCTGACTGGTCTTCACATAAGACCCGAAAACCATGTTGTTGTTGACCGTGAGGGAATAGATAAATGTCCGCGGATCGATGTTGGTAACACCACTTCCCGTCACCGTATTTCCTAATTGGGCAAGTTTCACCACTTCCACTATCGTCCTTGGAATGGTGACCGCACCAGGCGTTGGTTCGTCGCAGGTGTGCTGCCAAGTCCCGCTCAGATCAAAACGGGTCTTGTCTACTCGGTGCAGAAGCCTGCTCAATTTCTTAAGGAGCCAGCGGCTAAACGTAGGCGAAAAGAAATTGACCAATAGGCCCAAGGCAAATGCTACCGCGGTAGTCAGAAGCCAGCCTAAGGCCCCCAATATTGATGCCATTGCACGCGCCCCGTTGTTATTAATTGCGTTGGACATCTTACGTTACAGCCAGATACTTCCGCAGGCGCATGAAAGCCACAGATTCTTGCATCTAGCCCGTTGCAGTGCGTTGCACCATGCCTTCGTGTTCGTCTGCAATGGCTTGCCCTCGTAGGTAAAACCATCGGCCAAATGATCGCCCTGCAGCCGTTCCAATACATCCAGGCCCACTCGTTTCAGGCTTTCTGCACCGGTGCCGAGTAGCCGCTACTCGCCGCTGGCCCAGTTCCCGACAAGTTACTTGCGCAAGGCTTCCATACTCTTGCGCGCAAGTGATTGCAGCGCCAGCGACTGGGCGGCGCCTACGGGGGCGTAGCCGACACCAAGGACCAGATCGCTGGAGTCGCCGGCTGGCCAGGCAGGACAGACGCGAAAGAAAATCACGAGTTCTTCTGTTTTGACCAGGTAGCTCTCCCGCCGCGCGTGCCCCCGAGCGAGCTTGGCCCGGCAGCTTGCCAACACCTCGCAGTTTTGCGGAACCGCGCCTTGGGGCAGCTTGAGCACCTCGAACGACCCGCCTTTGTCAGGGCGACAGCCACTCACTACGCCGGACGGGAATATATGGACCAGGGTGTCCTGAATATTCATGAAGCCGGCTCGATGGCAAACGGACTAGGCGCCAACAGCATTGATGCTCGTGCGGGCATACGCCTGGAGGTCCTGTGCGCGTGTGTTGTCCGCCAGCGCGCAGGTGTGGCCCATCACAAACTCGGCGTAACCGCGGTCGGGATGGGCAATGCAGATGTGAGAGAAAAACACAAAGTCATCCGTTTTTTCCAGCACGCTTTCTCGACGCTGGAGCGCAACGGTGCGCCGGGTCTGGCCGCTGGCCAGCACCTTGCAGTGCTGGGGCACCGTGCCTTGCAGCAACCCGCGGCGCACTCTGCGCCAGCCAAAAGAAAACCCAGCGGATTAGGCTGGGTTAAACCCTTTCGGGCCCGCCGGGGTAAGAAGCGGGGGGTGCTACGAGACCCGTTTCAAATGTAATGCTCACCGCACGGCGCCGTCCGTGCGCCACCGCACGGAGCAGCGGTTTATTCGGCGCGACGTCCATCAACTTTGGGGATAGACGCCGAATGAACGCTGCACCACAATGCAGCACGCTGTCGTTCAAGCGGCAGGGGATCTCGACCACAAGATTTGACCAAAGGTAGGCAATGAAGCGATTTCTGATCGTCGCAATGACCGTGCTGGCGCTGGGCCTTGGTACGACGCGGGCGGGTCCGGCTGCAGGCCCGGAGGCAACCCAGGAACAGGGTGACCCTGCCAATGAACTGAAGGTATTGCGTCCAATGGCAGCACAGGGGCACGCAACGGCTCAATTCAACCTTGGCGTGATGCATGACTTTGGACGGGGCGTCGCGCAGGACTATGGCGAGGCGGTCAAGTGGTACCGGCTGGCCGCAGCGCAGGGCCATCCGGCGGCGCAATTCAATCTGGCCGGCATGTACCTCGACGGGCTGGGCGTGGCGCAAGACCATGTTCGCGCGTACATGTGGTTCGCGCTTGGCGCGGGGGCCGGCTACCCAGGCGCGGCAAAGAACCGCAACAGCATTGCACGGCAAATGACGCCCGGGCAAATTGCACAGGCGCAGCAGTTGGCGCTTGACTGCCAGCAGCGCCAATTCAAGGACTGCGACTGAGGGTGGCTTGATCCAGCGCCACATGGCGGTTAACGGGGCGTCAGCAGTACCATTGCCGCTCTGACAGATTCTTGCGAAAAGCCACCGACCATGACTGAAACCTTGCCGCAACGAGAACGGCATGAGAAGCCCACCCTCATCTATCCGTTTGAGGCACCGCCGGCGGTTGGCCGCGTGCTGGAAGTTGCCCCTGGCGTGGTCTGGATGCGCATGCCGCTGCCCATGGCGCTCAATCACATCAACATCTGGGGCCTTGAAGACGACGATGGCTGGGCGGTGGTTGACACCGGCATGCGCACCGACGAAACCTTGGCGGCGTGGCGCGAACTTTTTGCCACGGCGGCGGAACAGCGTCCGCTGACCCGGATCTTCGGCACCCACATGCACCCGGACCATATCGGCATGGCGGGCTGGCTGACGCGCAAGTTCAACTGTCGCTTGTGGATGACCCAGCTTGAATACCTGAACTGCCGCGTGCTGACAGCAGACACGGGCCGCGAAGCGCCCGACGATGGCGTCATGTTCTACCGCAGGGCGGGCTGGAGCAGTGGGGCCATTGAGAATTACCAGGCCCGCTTTGGCAACTTTGGCAAGCGCATTCACCCCCTGCCCGAGAGCTATCGTCGCATCAAGGACGGTGAAGAGATCAGGATCGGCGCGAACACATGGCGCGTCATCGTCGGCACAGGCCATTCGCCTGAGCATGCCTGCCTGTATTGCGCCGACCTGAAATTGCTGATCTCGGGCGACCAGGTGCTGCCCCGCATCTCCTCCAATGTCTCGGTCCACCCCACCGAGCCGGACGCCGACCCCATGCGGGAGTGGCTGGAGTCACTGGCCAAGTTGAAGCGCGAGGTGCCCGATGACGTGCTGGTCTTGCCATCCCACAACGACTGCTTTCGCGGCCTGCACGCCCGGCTGGACTACCTGGCGGCGTCGCAGGAGCGCACGCTGGACCGCCTGCGCAAGACGCTGCGGGAACCCAGACGCGCCGTGGACGTGTTTGCCGCCCTGTTTGGCCGCAGCATCGACGAGACCGACGCTGGCCTGCTGAACCTGGCCACCGGCGAGAGCCTGGCCTGCCTGAACTACCTGATGCACCGTGGCGAGGTTCTTCGGGCGCTGGATGACACGGGTGTGGCCAGGTATCAGCTGGCCTGACGCTGGCGCAGGCGTTGCGCTGCGCCATGAGAAGGCAAGGTGTCTATGACTCCACGAACAGGGACGACAGGGTCTGCAGCATCCAGTGGTTGCCAGGGTCCGATTCAAATCGCTTGCTCCAGTGCAGGGACACCGTGAAGTCGCGCAACGGGAACGCGGGCTCAATGATGGCGTAGCCGCCTCCCTCTGCAAATCCGCGCGCAATATTGCGCGGCATGACCACCGCCAGGTCGGTGGCGCGAACAATCGCGGGCAGCACCATGAAATGTTCGGTGGTGAGGCGCAGGCGGTCTTCGAGTTGCAGCAGCTGCAAAATCCGCAGCGTGTCTGAATGGGTTCTGACCGCGACAAATTCGAGTTGCCGCAAATCCTCCAGCAAGGCGGTGCCACTTCTTTTGCGCCGGTTGAACTTCAGCACAAAGGGGTGCCCGGCGCGTAGCAAGACCACATAGCGGTCCTTCAGGAGCTGCACGCGCTGCGTCTCCTTGACCGTGGGCAGGAAGCCAATGGCAAAGTCGATGCGGCCGCTGTCCAGCGCGTCGCCAATCGTATTGGCCGACAGCGCGGATGTCTCCACCCGCACACCGGGCGCGCATTCGCGCAAGGCCATCATCAGCGCCGGCAAAAAGCGGCTCTCGCCAATGTCGCTCATGTGGATGCGAAAGGTCTTGCGCGACTGCAGCGGCTCAAACTGAACCGACTCGTTGAACGCCTGCTCGATGGTGCTCAGGGCACTGCGCACCGCGTCCGCCAGCCGGTCTGCCTTGGGGCTGGGCTGCACCCCGCCGGGCGCGCGCATGAACAGCGGGTCCTTGACCAGCAGGCGCAAGCGCGTCAGGCCCTGGCTGACGGCCGGCTGGGTCAGGTCCAGCAGTTCGGCGGCCCGGCTGACATTGCGCGTGCGGTAGACCGCATCAAACAGGCGCAGCAGGTTGAGGTCGATGTCCTTGATATGCATAAATCTAATATTGAATAGTTTAATTATTTTATTGATTGATGACCAGATCGCAACGACACTGCTCGAATATAAAAATACAGGGGCGACGCGTGGAAGTTTCATTCACCAAGGAAATCAAGTCTTTGGCACTGGGCACTGGCGACACCTTCCATGGCGAGGGCATTCTGGCCATCACCAAGGCCTTGCTGCAATCGGGCGTGGCCTATGTGGGTGGCTACCAGGGCGCACCCGTCTCTCATTTGCTGGATGTGATGGTGCAGGCCAAGCCCTATATGGACGAACTCGGCGTGCACGTGGAGGCCTGCTCCAACGAAGCCTCGGCGGCGGCCATGCTCGGCGCCTCCATCCATTACCCGCTGCGCGGCGCCGTGACGTGGAAATCGATTGTGGGCACCAATGTGGCGGCCGACGCGCTGAGCAACCTGTCCAGCCCCGGTGTGAAGGGCGGCGTGCTCATCATCGTGGGCGAGGACTACGGCGAAGGCGCGAGCGTGATCCAGGAGCGTACACACGCCTATGCGCTCAAGTCCACCATGTGCCTGCTGGACCCGCGGCCCGAGCTGGGGCGCATGGTGGATATGGTGGAACACGGCTTTCGGCTTTCGGAGGCCTCCAGCATGCCCGCCATTCTGGAGCTGCGCATTCGCGCCTGCCACGTGCGCGGCAGCTTCGAGTGCAAAGACAACGTGGCACCGGCGTTCTCCACCAAGCACCTGATGGATGAGCCAGCCGGTTTTGACTACATGCGCCTGGCTCACCCGCCCGTCACCTTCCGCCATGAAAAGCTCAAGGGTGAAGAGCGCGTGCCCGCGGCGCGCCAGTACATTGTGGACAACGAACTCAATGAGCTGTTTCCCGGCAAACACGCGGATGTTGGCATCATCGTTCAGGGCGGCCTGTACAACACGCTGATCCGCGCGCTGCAGCAGTTCGGTCTGGCCGATGCGTTTGGGCAAACCGATATCCCGCTGCTGGTGCTCAACGTCACCTACCCGCTGGTGCCCGCGCAACTCGGCGAGTTTTGCCTGGGCAAACGGGCGGTACTGATGATGGAGGAAGGCCAGCCCGAGTACATCGAGCAGGAACTCGCCACGACGCTACGCCGTGCCGATATCCAGACGCCCCTGCACGGCAAAGACCTGCTGCCCCAGGCGGGCGAATACACCACCGAGGTGATGGCGGCTGGCCTGGCCAAATTTCTGCAGCGCTACCTGCCGCAGCACACGCCAGAGTCGACGCTGCAATGGCTCTCTGGCAACCGGGAGCGCCGCGAGGCGGTGGCCAGGTCGCTGCCCACGCCCCTGCCCGCCCGCCCGCCCAGCATGTGCATCGGCTGCCCCGAGCGCCCTGTTTTCTCAGCGCTCAAGCTGGCGCAACAGGACGTGGGCGACGTGCATATTTCAGGCGATATTGGCTGCCACGCGCTGGCCACGTTCGAGCCGTTTTCGTTCGGGCATTCCATTCTGGGCTATGGCATGAGCCTGGCCAGCCGGGCGGGCGTGTCACCGATGATGAACCGGCGCGTGCTGTCCATCATGGGCGATGGCGGCTTCTGGCACAACGGCTTGCTCACCGGGGTGCAGAGCGCCCTGTTCAACAATGACGATGCCGTGCTGCTGATCTTCAAGAACGGCTACACCTCGGCCACCGGAACGCAGGAAATCATCTCAACGCCCCATGAGGACAGCAAGGCCAGCAGCGGCGACAAACAGCAAAGCCTGGTGCATCTGAACCAGACCATCGAGAACACGCTGACCGGCCTGGGCGTGAAGTGGATGCGCACCGTGAACACCTACGAGGTGGAAAAAATGCGCAGCACGCTGACTGAAGCCTTCACCACCGGCTTCAGTGGGCTAAAAGTCATCGTGGCCGAAGGCGAATGCCAGCTGGAGCGCCAGCGCCGCATCAAGCCCTGGCTGGCCGGCCTGCTCAAAAAAGGCAAGCGCGTGGTGCGCGTCAAGTACGGGGTGGACGAAGACGTGTGCAATGGCGACCACGCCTGCATTCGCCTCTCGGGCTGCCCCACGCTCACGCTGAAAGACAACCCGGACCCGTTGAAGGTCGATCCGGTGGCGACCGTGATTGACGGCTGCGTGGGCTGTGGCTTGTGTGGCTCCAATGCGCACGCGGCCACGCTGTGCCCCTCGTTCTACCGGGCCGAGGTCATCCAGAACCCGCGCTGGCATGAGCGGCTGCTGGCCACCTTGCGGCATGCGCTGGTACGGGCCTTGCAGCCGGCTTGAGAAATACTTGAACAAATGAACCAGACCCAACCCATCTCCCTGCTCCTGTGCGCCCTGGGCGGCGAAGGCGGCGGTGTCCTCAGCGAATGGCTGATCGACGTCGCCCGCCGCGCCGGCTTCGCGGCGCAGGCCACATCAATCCCGGGCGTAGCGCAACGCACCGGTGCCACCACGTATTACCTGGAAGTGTTCCCAGTTCCGGTCGCCGAGCTCGAGGGCAGGCGTCCGGTGTTCGGTCTGAATCCGCTTCCCGGACGGCTTGATGCCCTGGTCTCGTCGGAGTTGCTGGAAACGGCGCGCCAGATCGGGAACGGACTGGTATCAAACCAGCACACGCTGGTCATCACCTCATCGGCACGGGCCCTGACGACCATGGAAAAGATGGAGATCGGCGATGGACGCCGGCAAGAGGCCGGCCTGCTGCAACTGGTGCGGGAAAACAGCCGGGCGCACCATGTGCTGGACATGGCGGCACTGACGCGTGAGGCGGGCACCGTGGTGAGCGCAACCATGCTGGGCTGCATTGCCGGCAGCGGCCTGCTGCCCTTTCCCAGGGCCGATTTTGAGGCGGTCATTGGCGAGGGCGGCAGCCACGCGGGACCGAGCCTGCGCGGCTTCACACAAGGATTTGATGCCGTCGTAAAGCAGCGCGCACAAATTCGCGTGATCGAGGATTCGCTATCAAATTCAGAGCTACCTACGCCCATTACACGGGGGCTACCGGCCAATTTGGCATCAATATTCCCGCAAAGTGTGCATGACCTGCTGACCCTGGGCCATGCGCGCATGCTGGAGTACCAGGACGCGGCCTATGCCACGCGTTACGCCGAACGGCTCAAGCGCGTGCTGGCCGCCGAGCGCCACATCGACCCCGCTGGCGCCAACGGCTTCGCCACCACGCGCGAGATGGTGCGCTGGCTGGCGCTGTGGATGGCGTTTGACGACATCGTGCGGGTGGCGGACCTCAAGAGCCGGGCCAGCCGCTGGGAACGCGTGAAGGGCGAAGTCAAATCGAAGCCGGACGACTTGCTGATGGTGTACGACCACTTCAAGCCCGGCGCGACTGAACTGGCCGCGCTGCTGCCCACGGGCCTGGCCACCCGGCTGCTGAACTGGGACAGGCGCCGGGTCACACGCGGGAAGGAACCCTGGGCCATGCCGCTGAAGATCGGCACACACTCGGTCTTTGGCATGCTCTCGCTGCGCGTGCTGTCCAGCCTGAAATGGCTGCGTGTGCGCGGCAGCCGTTTCAGCCAGGAACAGGACACGATCGACCAGTGGCTGGATGCGGTGATTGCCGGCACCCAGGCCCACTGGCAGCTCGGCCATGAGATCGCGCTGTGCGGCCGACTGATCAAGGGCTATGGCGCCACCAACGAGCGAGGCAAGGAAAATCTGTTGCATGTGATCAACCATCTGGCCAAAGCGGCCCCGTTCAGCACGGATGCGGCGCGGGCCGAGGCAATTGCGGCGGCGCGCACTGCTGCGCTCTCCGACGAGGCCGGCAAGGCGCTGGACCAGGCACTGGTGCAACACGGTGCACCCGCCCGGCCGGTGAAAGCGCAACCCATACGCTGGGTGAAAACCCCGCCCGGCAGGCCCCCGGCACCGCTTCCCAAAAACGGCTGAAACCATCCACAATGACGCAAACCAATAACTCCAGGAGACAAAAATGACCCGTATTTCAAAGCAGAAGAGACTGATGATCCTCGCCGGTGGGGCACTGGTCGCCCTCAATTGGGCCCTGACACCGGCATTCGCCCAGAGCACCGGCGCCTGGCCCAGCAAACCGGTGCGGGTGATCGTGAGCTTTCCGCCCGGCGGTGCGGCGGACCAGATCGCGCGCATCATCTCGCAGCCCCTGCAGGAAGCCCTGGGCCAGCCGGTCGTGGTGGAAAACCGGGCGGGGGCCGGCGGCAACATCGGCGCCGACGCGGTGGCCAAGTCGCCGGCCGACGGCTATACGCTGCTGATGAGTTCCGGCGGCACGGTATCCATCAACCCCCACATTTACGCCCGCATGCCATTCGACCCAACCAAGGACATCGTCCCGGTTGCCGCAGCCGCGCGGGTATTGGTCTTTCTGGAGATCAATCCAACGAAGATTCCCGTCGCCAACATCAAGGAATTCCTGGCCCACCTGAAAGCCAACCCCGGCCGGCTGAGCTTTGGCACGCCGGGCAGCGGCAGCTCGCCGCATCTGGCGGCGGAGATGATGAAGGCACAGACCGGCACCTTTGCCACGCACATTCCCTATCGCGGCGCGGCGCCGGCCATGCAGGACTTGCTGGCCGGGCAGATCGACTTCATGTTTGACCCCGGTATCGGCTTGAACCATGTGCGCACCGGACGCCTGAAGATGCTTGCCGTGGGCAGCCCGAAGCGCTCACCACTTTTCCCGGATGTGCCGACGCTGGACGAGGCCGGCCTCAAAGGCTTTGACGCCGACAGCGTCTTCGGCTTCTATGCCCCGGCGGGCACTCCACCGGAGGTCATCAGCCGGCTCAATCGAGAGATCAACCGCATCCTGGGCACGCAGGCCGTGAAAGACCGGGTCGCGTCGCTGGGCGGCGAGGTGATGCCGCTGACGCCGGCCGAATTCGCGGCCAAGGCATCCAACGACTCCAAACGCTTTGGCGCTTTGATCAAAGAACGAAAGATCATCGGTGACTGAGGCCGCCAAAACCACCATCCATACCGTGCGCGTGGAGTTTGGCGACTGCGACCCCGCGCGCATTGTGTGGTTCCCCAATTTCTTTCGCTGGATCGACGCGGCCAGCCGCCACTTTTTTGTGACATGCGGCGTGCCTTCGTGGAGTGAGACCGAGAAGACGCTGGGCGTCATCGGCACACCTTTGGTGGATACCCATGCCCGCTTTGTGAAGACGGCCACCTACGGTGATGTGCTGCAGATTCACACTTCGGTGGCCGAGTGGCGCGAGAAGAGTTTTGTGCAGCGCTACCGGATCATGTGCGGGGCGGATCTGATCATGGAATGCGACGAAGTACGCATCTTTGCACAGCGCCGTGCGGGCAGCGACACCGCGATTCGTGCCGTGCCAATTCCACCGTCGATTCGCGCCTTGTGCGAGTGATGCAAGAAAAATATTCCCGGCAGCTCAACATCTGTTGCTAACATCCATGCAGGGGACGAAAAAATAGCAGCGCGCAGGACGACGTTGCGGCCATGGAGACGACATGGGAAGTGAAATGACCGGCATCGAATTACTGGTGGATAAGCTGGCCCTGGAGCAGGAACGGCTTCAGTTGCTGGAAAAAAAACGCGCGATTCAGCAGCATCCTGCAGGTGCCGAGCTGCGGGCTGTCGCCTTGCTGGTCGAAAAGCTCCGGCTCGAAAAAATGCGTGAAACACTGCTTCAACGCCAGAAGTTTGAGCACACCCAGCGGGCTCGCAGGTCGGGCTTCACGCGGGAGCTATAGTTCCAGCTTTCGTTCACGCCTGCCTGCCCGTCTGTTGAACCAGACGAGCCAGGTTATTGGCCTGCAGCAGGAGAAATGCCTGATGCTGCGATTTGACTGGCCCCATGTTTCTAGCTTCAAAATTACTTTCGTTTGTAACCCAGCCGTTGGCGTGGGTCGCTGTTCTGTTGCTCTGCGGGCTGCTGTGCATGCCTGTCCGGCGCAATTGGGGCAGGGGCTTGATGTCGGCTGCCCTTGCTGTGCTGCTGTTGCAGGGATGGCAACCCCTGCCGGATGTCTTGCTGCGCCAGCTGGAGGCACAGCACGCGGGGCCCACCCCCGGAACCTCCCTGCAGCAGTATGCGGGCGTCGTGCTGCTGGGCGGCGCACTGGAGCCCTCCTACATCTGGCAAGCACATGGCCAGCCCGCATTGAACGGCGCGGCCGAGCGCATGACGGTGCCGGTCGCACTGCTGCAGCAGCACCCTCATCTGCGTATTCTGTTCACTGGCGGTGAAGGTGACCTGTTTGCCAAGGGTTTGACGGAAGCTGACCGCGCCAGGATCTTCTTCGACAGCATGGGCGTATCGCCGCAACGGATACTGTATGAGTCTGCCTCGCACACCACGTATGAGAATGCGGTGTTCAGTGCCAAGGTACCGGGCGTGAACCCGGCGCAGCCGTGGCTCCTGCTGACTTCGGCCTCGCACATGCCGCGGGCCATGGCCACCTTTCGCAAGGCGGGCTGGAATGTCACACCGTATCCGGTGGACTTTCGCACCGGCACGCAGACGCCGTGGACGGAGTATTCACTGGCGGATGGCGCCAAAAGATGGCATCTGGTCTTGCATGAGTTGGCAGGCTTGCTGTCCTACCGGCTTGCCGGGCGCGCCTAGCCCTGGTGCTGGCACAATTCACTGCTTAACGTTCGGCCCAAATAAAGATGTCATGCCCACCCGCTGAACTGAAGAAGAAAAGCGACGAGCTTCGCGTCAAATGGGATGCCTTTATCGCATCACCCAGCTTTGGACCCTTCGTCGAATTCGCTGTCTGCCTGTCGAGCTTTTCCGAGTTTCTGAGCGGCAAAGGCCTGTCGGGGCTGCACCAGTTGTCCCATGGCCTGGAGCAGCAGGCCCTCTCCCTTTTTGACGAGGCTGCCAGGCAGCAGATACCGCCGGGCACGCTGGATGATTTGCGCAGCCAGGTGGAAGGCCTTGCCGCGCGCATCGACCGATTCATTGACAGCAACAGCCGCCCCGTTGCGGATCGCCGGGCACAGCCAGACGCAGCAACAGCGTCTGACCTGACCCCGACCCACCGCATCTGGCTGATTGGCAAGACGACCGACGAATGGCGCGCCCTGGTGACTCAGCTTGCCTACTTCGGCATCCAGGCCGAGGTGTACCCCTGGGACAATGTCCCAGCCCAGGCCAAGGAGCCGGCCATTTTGCTGCTGGACACGCAGGGAATCGTTCTTGAAGACGCGTGCCAGCACATCAAGGCCTTGCGCGCCCGCTTCTCTGCCAGCAAGCTGATTGCCTATCAGGTGGCGCCTGACTTCAATGCCATCAAGGCCGCCCTGGGTGCGGGTTGCGACTTCTGCTTTGCCGACGGCACGCCGCAACCGGTCATTCTGGCCAAGGTCATCGAACTGTGCAGCAATGAAGAAGAAGCGCCTTACCGCGTGCTGGTGGTCGAGGACTCGCTGACCGCCAGCAAGTCCATCCAGCGCACGCTGAAACAGAATGGCATTGAATCGCTCGCTGTGACCAGGCCGCACGAGGTGCTCACCGGACTGCGCAGCTTCGCGCCGGACCTGATCCTGATGGACATGTACATGCCGGACTGCACCGGTGTCGAAGCCACCCGGGTCATTCGCCAGCATGCCGAGTTTCTGTCTACCCCCGTTATCTACCTGTCCGGCGACGGTGATATCGCCCTGCAGGTGGACGCATTGCGGCTGGGCGGCGAACACTTCCTCACCAAGCCATTCAACCCGGTGTTTCTCAACGCCGTCGTCAAAAGCAAGATAGAACGTTACCGGGCACTGCGCCGCGCCATGCTGCACGACAGTCTCACAGGGCTGCTCAACCACGCGACCTCGAAGGAAAGACTGGCTGCGGCCGTCAATACGGCCAAAGGCGCCAACGGACCGCTGGCGGTGGCCATGATCGACATTGACCATTTCAAGAAGATCAACGACAACTATGGTCACCCAATGGGCGATCAGGTGATCAGAAGCCTGGCCTGGTTGCTCAAGCAACGTCTGCGCAAGACGGATATCGTGGGCCGCTACGGCGGCGAAGAGTTTCTGGTCGTCCTGCCGGGCTCCAATGCCGATCAGGCCTTCGACGTGCTCGACCGCATTCGCCGCGATTTCAGCCTCATCAAATACGCATTCAAGGACACCTGCTTCGAGGCGACTTTTTCCGCTGGCGTGTCACATTTCCCCGCCACGGCCTGCCCGCACGCGCTGATCAAGGATGCCGACGAAGCGCTCTACGACGCCAAGCACGGCGGTCGCAACTGCGTGATCACGCGCCGTTGAATCCGACCGAGCCCGGCCCTGCGAGCGGGATGGCGAGCACTTTGTCGATGCGCTTGCCGTCCAGGTCAACCACTTCAAACAGCCAGTCCGCGCATTCGATGCGCTCGCCGACTCCTGGAAGGTGGCCCGATACCGACATGAGCAGGCCGGCCACCGTGTTGTAACGGCCACGGTCTTCTTCAGGCAGATCATCCAGCTCCAGCCGGACCTTGAGCTCGCCCACCGGCATCAAACCATCGAGCAACCACGAACCATCGTCACGCCGCGTGGCCCAGGCATCAATCTGCGCGCCGGGCTGCAATTCACCGGTGATGGCCTCCAGCAGGTCCCGCGGTGTCAGCAAGCCCTGCACCACACCATACTCGTCGACCACGAGCACGAAGCGGCCGGCCTTGGCGCGAAACTGCTCCAGCAGTTCCATGCCACTCAGGGTCTCGGGTACAAAAGAAGCTGGCGTGGCGTAACCGTCTATCGTGCCCGGCGCGTCGGCGCCCAGTTCCAGCAGCCGCGCAATACTGATCACGCCCACCACGTCATCGAGCGAGCCCCGGCACACCGGATACCAGGAGTGCGCGCCTTTTCGACCGGCCGTGCCTGCCAGGGCCAGGCTTTGCGCTACGGTGTTGGTTGCCTCCAGCCATTCCACGTCCGTACGCGGGACCATCAGGGAGGTCAACGGCCGGTCATCCAGATGAAACACGTTTTGCACCATCTGGTGCTCGTGCTGCTCGATCAGGCCCGCATCAACCCCTTCTTCCAGACTCGCGGCGATCTCTTCCTCGGTTACCGCACGCGCCGCATTGATGTCAATGCGCAGCAACTTGAGAACCGCCGCAGTGGTGCCGGACAGCAGTCTCACAAATGGCTTGGCGCCAGTGGCCAGCCACAACATGGGGCGCGACACCCAGCGCGACACGGCCTCGGGGTGCAACTGGCCGATGCGCTTGGGCACCAATTCACCAAAAATAATGGTGGTGAAGGTGATCAGCGTGACCACGATGGCGGTGGCGGAAATGGCGGCTGCTTTCTCGGCAACACCGAAACCGTGCAGCCATGTGGCTACACCCTGGCTGAACGCGGCCTCGCCCACAATGCCATTGAGCACGCCAATGGAGGTGATGCCGACCTGCACCGTCGACAGGAATTGGTTGGGATTTGCCAGTAGCGTGAGCGCCGCCTGCGCCCCTTTGTCACCGCCGTCCGCCATGGCGCTGAGCCGGACCTTGCGGCTCGCGGCCAGCGCCAGCTCCGACATGGCAAACACACCATTGAGCAGGGTCAGAAAGACAATCAGCAGAAATTCCATGAATCAGCAGCGAGAATAAACACCATGGCACTTTACTTGATTGGCGACGTGCAGGGTTGCGATAGCGCCTTGCAGCGGCTGCTGGATGAAATTTCTTTCTCTGCGAGCCGCGACACGCTCTACCTGCTGGGTGATCTGGTCAACCGGGGACCGGACTCGGAAGGCGTGCTGCGCCGTCTGATGGGTTATGGCGCTTGCGCTCAATGCCTTCTGGGCAACCACGACCTGCATCTGCTGGCGGTTGCTCATGGGGTGCGCAAGCCGCACCACAACGACACGCTGGACGGTATTCTGCAGGCGCCGGACGGACCGGCGATGCTGGAGTGGCTGAGGGGGCAACGCATGGCGATTCTGAAGAAGATCGAGGGACATGAGGTACTCATGATCCACGCCGGCGTCCTGCCGGCGTGGTCAGCTACCAAAACGATAGCACTGGCTGGCGAGGTGGAGGCGGTGCTGCGTAGCCCGGACCTCGGCGCTTTTTTGCATGAAATGTATGGCAACGAGCCCGCGTTCTGGAGCGATACGCTGAGCGGCTCGGCGCGGCTGCGCGTGGTGGTGAACGCCCTCACCCGGCTGCGGTTTTGTGATGCCGACGGGCGGATGGAATTTTCCAGCACAGAAAGCGCCAACGCTGCGCCTGCGGGTTACCTGCCGTGGTTCGATGCGCCCGGACGGCAGACCGCCAGCATCACGGTGGCGTTCGGCCACTGGTCGACACTGGGCTGGCTGGAGCGCCACGACGTCCTGTCGCTGGACACGGGCTGTGTTTGGGGCGGTGCCTTAAGCGCCCTGCGCCTGGGCGGTGCCACCACCGGCACCACACTGGCTCAAGAACTCATCCAGGTGAAGTGCGAGCAGGCGCAGAAACCTGGCTGAAAAAAGCTGATGAACAACCCGGCGATTCCGCCGGGCCAGCGTTCATGTCACGACGTTGCTTCGGACTTGAACAGCGCTGCCACCCGGCGCTTGGGCTTGATGTTGGCTGAAATGCTGCGACCACCGGGCCGGGCCGCTGTGGCTTCCCAGGAAGGCGCAGCCTCTGTCACCGGAGCCGGTTCGTAGGGCTTGTCAAAGAAGGGGTCGCGCGACGCCGGGGCCGGACGCGAGTGGTCACGGCGGGGCGGACGATCCTGACGGGCGAACTGACCTTCGTGCGCCACGTCATGCATGGCACCTGAACGGTGACGAGCCGGACGGGAGTCGTCCTGCGCACCTTCGGCATACATGCGACGGCCGTCGTTGATGCGCCCCTGCTTGCGAATGTCAGGCACATCTTCATCAAACTCGACCGCTTCCAGTTCAATCTTGGTCTTGATGAGCTTTTCTATGTCGCCGATCAGACGGGCATCGCTCTTGGACACAAAAGTGACGGCCAGGCCTGCCGCCCCGGCACGCCCCGTGCGACCAATGCGGTGCACGTAGTCTTCTGCATTGAAAGGCACATCGAAGTTGAACACCGCAGGCACATCCTTGATGTCCAGCCCGCGCGCGGCCACGTCGGTACACACCAGCAAATCGACCTCGCCCTTTTTGAAGGAGTCGAGCGCCTTGAGACGCTCATCCTGGCTCTTGTCGCCATGCAGCGCCGTCGTTTTGAGGCCTTCATGCTCCAGCGAGCGTGCCAATCGGGCGCAGCCCAGTTTGCTGTTCACAAACACAAAGGCCTGCTTCATGCCGCGCTGTTTCAGAATCTGGTGCAGGGCGTGGCGTTTGTCCTCATCGCCCACGCTGTAGAAATGCTGCTCGACGGTGGACGCGGTGGCATTGGAACGAGCAACCTCAATCGTGATCGGGTCCTGCAGGTAGCTACTGGCCAGGCGCTTGATCTCCGACGAAAAGGTGGCCGAGAACAGCAGCGTGGTGCGCTGCTTGGGCAGGTAGCTCAGGATGCGCTGCAGATCGGGCAGGAAACCGATGTCCAGCATGCGGTCGGCCTCGTCCAGCACCACATACTCCACCTGGTTCAGCACGGCGTTCTTGGCTTCAATATGGTCCAGCAGGCGGCCGGGTGTGGCCACCAGGATTTCCACGCCCTTTTTCAGCTCGATGGTCTGGGGCTTCATGTCCATGCCACCAAACACCACGGCGCTGCGCAGCTGGGTGTATTTGGCGTAGGACTTGATGGCTTGTGCCACCTGGTCGGCCAGCTCACGCGTGGGCAACAGCACCAGGGCGCGCACGGGGTGGCGCGCGGGTGAAGTCGAACTGCTCTCATGCTTGAGCAGGCGCTGCAACAAAGGCAGGGCGAAGGCGGCAGTCTTGCCGGTGCCGGTTTGGGCGGCGCCCATCACATCGTGCCCTTGCAGGACGACAGGAATGGCCTGCGCCTGGATGGGGGTCATGGACTCGTAGCCCATCTCACTTACGGCGCGGGACAAAGGCGCAGCCAATTGCAGCTGGGCAAAGGCCATCGGTAAAGTGTCGGGAGTCAATTCAGAAGTCAAATCGGTCATTCATAGCCAAGGTCAGATGCTATCAATCCGATAGCTGGTGGCACCCCAAGGATTGGGGCAAACCCCTATTATCCACCATATATCACAATTGGGCGGCAGAAAACGTGTCGCAGCGCTTGACGCTGCCATTTTTCAAGCCATTGTCGAACCAGCGCTGGCGCTGCGCGCTGGTGCCATGGGTAAAGCGTTCAGGCACCACCGAGCGGCCGCTGGAGCGCTGCAGCGCATCGTCGCCGATCTTTGCGGCGGCGTTCATGGCCTCTTCCACGTCACCTTGCTCCAGCAATTGGCGCGCTGCCTGCGCATGGTTGGCCCAGACGCCGGCAAAGCAATCGGCCTGCAATTCCAGCCGTACGCTCAAGGCGTTGTATTCCGCCTGGCTGACGCGCCCGCGCATCTGGTCCATTTTGGTGGTGATACCCAGCAGATTCTGCACATGGTGGCCGACCTCATGGGCAATCACATAGGCCTGGGCAAAATCACCCGGCGCCCCCATCCGGGTTTTCAGCGTTTCATAGAAACCAAGGTCGATATAGACCTTTTGATCCTCCGGGCAATAGAACGGCCCCATCGCCGACTGCCCCTGCCCGCAACTGGTGGCGGTGGCACCGCGATACAGCACCAGTTTGGGTTCCTGGTAGGTCGCGCCGCCCTTTGTGAAGACGTCCTTCCAGACGTCTTCCGTGTCGCCCAGCACGGTGGCGACAAACTTCGCCATTTGGTCATCCGCCGGTGGTTTTTGAGCCACTTGCGCGGTCTGCGGCGCCGGGCTGCCGCCAGTGAGCAGGTCGAGCACCGTCATGGGGTTGATGCCCAGAAAGTAGGAGACGACCAGCGCAATGGCAATCGACCCGATGCCAATGCTGCGCCCGCCCAAGCCCCCACCGCTGGCACGCCGGTCTTCCACATTGTCCGATTCGCGATTACCTTCCCACTTCATGGCATGACTCCTGGTGAATTGCTATGGCGTTGCCCAGGCGCGCCGAAACAGGCTCATGCCTTCGGCAGCGTTACGCCAACTTGACCCTGGTACTTCCCGCCCCGGTCCTTGTACGAGGTCTCGCAGACTTCGTCGCTCTCGAAGAACAGCACCTGCGCGCAGCCTTCGCCAGCATAAATTTTGGCCGGCAGCGGCGTGGTGTTGCTGAACTCCAGCGTCACGTAGCCCTCCCATTCGGGCTCGAAAGGCGTCACGTTGACGATGATGCCGCAGCGGGCGTAGGTGCTTTTGCCCAGGCAGATGGTGAGCACGTTGCGCGGAATGCGGAAGTACTCCATGGTGCGCGCGAGCGCGAAGCTGTTGGGCGGGATGATGCAGCTGTCGCCGTGAAAATCGACAAAGCTTTTCTCGTCAAAGTTCTTCGGGTCCACCACCGTGCTGTGGATGTTGGTGAAGACCTTGAACTCAGGCGCGCAGCGAATGTCATACCCATAGCTGCTGGTGCCATAACTGATGATCTTGTGGCCGTCGCGCTCGCGAACCTGGCGCGGCTCGAAGGGCTCGATCATGCCGGTGGTTTCGGCCATGTGGCGAATCCATTTGTCACTCTTGATAGTCATGGGAACGAAACTCCTTGGTTTGACCAATTGTAAGCAGGCCCACCCCCCGCGAAGCAGGCGCCATCAACCACCCGAGGCAGTTCAAAGAAGCTCCTAATTTGATAGCTACTAACGCAATACCGGCGAGGACTAGCGGCACAAAAGGCTTAAAGTATTTGCGAGATCACGGTCTTCTCCACCAGACGGTCATCGCCCAGCACGATCATGGCAAACAGCAGCTCGTCCAGACTGTTGGCGCTGGCGGTGCGGCGCGCCAGCAGCGGCGTTGCCTGCGGGTTCAGGACCACAAAATCGGCCTCGCAGCCCGCTTGCAGATTACCCACGGCCGGTCGTCCACGTTGACCATCCAGCCCAAGGGCCTGCGCCGCCCCGGCGGTGTGTTGCCACCACAGGTGCTGCGGCGCCAGTGACCGGCCCGGTTTGGTCTGCCCTTCACGTCCCACGTAGTAAGCCGCCAGCATGGTGTGAAACGGACTGAAACTGGTACCGCCGCCCACATCGCTGGCCAGACCGTACTGGAAGCCGATGCGGTCCGCGCTTGCGTAATCAAAGAAACCGCTGCCCAGAAACAGATTGCTGGTCGGGCAGACGGCCGCCGCTGTACCGGTGTCGCGCATCAGCGCACGGTCATCGTCATCGAAGTGGATGCAATGGGCGTAGATGGCGCGCTCCCGCATCAGGCCAAAATCGGCGTAGGTGGACAGGTAGCTGCGCGACTGCGGAAACAGCTCGCGCGCCCATTTGATTTCGTCCTTGTTTTCAGCCACATGCGACTGGATCCACACATCCGGATACCTGGCGGCCAGCTCCCCCGCTCCGCGCAACTGGGCGTCGCTGCAACTGGGCGCAAAACGCGGGGTGATCGCGTAACCCAGACGCCCCTTGCCGTGCCACTTCTGCAGCAAGGCCTCGGAGTCGATCAGGCTTTGCTCTGTGGCGTCAGCAACACCGTTGGGCGCGGCGCGATTGAGCACATCGGCCGGAGCATTGCGGTCCATCAGGCACAGCCCGGTGATCAGCCGCAGGCGCCGACGCCGCGCCTCGGTGAACAGGGCATCCACTGATTCGGTGTGCGAGGTGGCGAACGCCAGCGCGGTGGTGACCCCATTGCGCAGCAGTTCCGCTATGAAAAACGTAGCTGCTTGCCCACTGTATTCGGGGGCCGCGAAGCGTTTCTCTTCAGGGAATGTGTAGTTCTCGAGCCACGGCAGCAAGCCGTCGGCCGGCGAGCCAATGACGTTGGCCTGCGGGAAGTGGATATGCATGTCCACAAAACCGGGGGCAATGATGCGCCCTGGCAGATGCTCAAGCGCCACCGCCGGAAACCTGTCCCGCAGGTCGCGGTACGGCCCGACCGCCTGCACCACCTGGGTGCCGTTGACATCCGGCCCCACCACCAGCAGGCCATCTTCTTCGAAAACAGCGGCGCGATGCGGCTCGCGGTCAGGGGCAAAGCGGAGGATGGCGGCGCGATAAGCTTTCATAACAAAGAAGCTTACCGCGTCACCCCGCACCGACCCATACACGTTGCCGAATAAGGGCAATGCGCCCCTTCCGGCTCAGGCGATCAGGGTAACTGGCCCTGCACCCCCTGGACCAGCCAGTTCATCTTGAGAATCTGCTCGTCATTGAGCGTCTGGCCTTTGGCGATGACTACTTTGCCCTGGTTGTCCAGCACCGGCTGTCTGGCGCGAAAAGGATGCAGCTTGCCGGCTGCGATATCTTTTTGCCGCGCCAGTACTTCGGCCTGTACGGACTTGGGCACTTTGCTGCCAAAGCCATCGACCTGGATCATGCCCTCGCGCACGCCACCCCACACCGAGCCGCTCTTCCAGCTGCCATCCAGTACCGCCTGGGTGCGTTGGGTGTAGTACTTGCCCCATTGGTGGGTAATGGCCGCGATCTGGGCGTCCGGCGCAATCTTCCGCATGTCCGAGTGGTAGGCCACGGCCAGCTTGCCACGCTCCTGCGCAGCGGCCATGACGGCCGACGAACCGGTGTGAAATGCAATCACATCGACGTTTTGATTGAACAGCGTCATGGCGGCATCACGCTCGCGGGTCGGGTCAAACCAGCTGTTGAGCCATACCACTTTGACTTCCGCCCTGGGGTTAACGGATTGCATTCCCAAGGCAAAAGCATTGATACCCTGCAGCACTTCGGGAATGGGAAAGCCCGCCACATAGCCGGCCACATTGCTCGTCGTCATGCGCCCGGCCGCGATGCCTGCCAGGTAGCGCCCCTCGTAGTAGCGCGCATTCGCTACGGCCACATTGGGCGCGGTCTTGTAACCGGTGATGGATTCGAATTTGACGTCCGGGAACTCCTGCGCGACTTTGAGCGTGGGTTCCATGTAGCCAAAGCTGGGCGTGAAGATGAGCTTGTGCCCGGTAGCCGCAAGATCGCGAATCACGCGTTCGGCGTCGGGGCCCTCGGCCACGTTTTCAACATAGGCGGTCTTGACCCTGGCGCCCAACGCCGCGTCCACAGCCAGGCGGCCCTCGTTGTGCTGGCGAACCCAGCCAGCATCGGTCAATGGTGCGACGTACACAAAGCCGACTTTCAACGGCTCTCTGGCTGGGGTGGCCGACGGGGCAGGTTGCGAAAAAACAGGAGAAATAAAACAAGCGGCCGCAAGCGCGGCTACGAGGTTTTTGTACATGGTGGTCCTCTACATGGCTCCGAAACACAAAAAGCAAGGCCCGCCGGAGCAGCGGGCCTTGAACAGGATTTTAACCGAGCGAGCGTCGCTGTGTTTTACTCAAACGTCTCAAATGTGGCCGCCAGACGGTCGATGTACTGCCGTTTGAGGGCTTCATCAATAAAACTCGCCTCAAAACTGTTGCGCGCCAGTTGGTAGGCATGCTGGGCACCCAGGCCCAAGGCGGCAAAGGTCTGGGTGAAGTTCTCGTTGATGTAACCCCCGAAGTAGGCCGGATCGTCCGAGTTGACGGTCGCCACGATGCCGGCATCGAGCATGCGGGCCAGATTGTGCCCGGCGAGGGTGGGAAATACGCGAAGCTTCAGGTTGGACAGGGGGCATACAGTGAGCGGAATGCGGTCCTGAACCAGCCGCGCCATCAGCGCCGGGTCTTTCATGGCCTGCACGCCGTGGTCAATGCGCTCTACCTTGAGGACATCCAGCGCGCTCCAGATGTAGGCCGGCGGACCCTCTTCTCCCGCGTGCGCCACCAGCCGAAAACCCAGTTCACGGGCCCGGGCAAAGACGCGGGCAAACTTTTCCGGCGGGTGGCCCATCTCGCTGGATGCCAGGCCCACCCCCACCAGCTTGTCACGGTACGGCAGGGCTTGCTCCAGGCACTCAAATGCATCCTGCTCGCTCAGGTGGCGCAAGAAGCAGAGTATCAGGGAGGCGCTCATGCCAAATTCGGCATGGGCATCGACACATGCCCGGTGCAGCCCATTGATGACCACGTCAACACTCACGCCGTGCCCGGTATGGGTCTGGGTATCGAAAAAGATCTCCGCGTGAAGCACGTTGTCGGCCGCAGCGCGGGCCAGATAGGCGTACGTCATGTCATAAAAGTCCTGCTCGGTGCGCAACACTAAAGTGCCAGCATGGTAGATATCGAGAAAATCCTGCAGGTTGTCAAATACATAGGCCCGGCGCAAGGAGTCGATATCCGGGTAGGCCATCGAAATGCCGTTGCGCTGCCCCAGTGCAAACATCAACTCCGGCTCCAGCGAACCTTCGATGTGGATGTGCAGTTCCGCCTTCGGCATGCGTCGCAGCAGCTCAGGCAGGCGCTCGGCAGAGACAGGCTTTACTTTCAGCATGGTTGCTCACTCGTGAAGTTATTGATTTTTAAAAGAAAAAGGCCTCCGAGTATCGCTACTTGGAGGCCTTTGTCATGCGGTATGGTGGAGCTGGGGGGATTTGAACCCCCGTCCGCAAGCCTTGTTCGGGCAGATCTACATGTTTAGTGGTCTGATTTGAGTCTCGCCACCTGTGTCGCGCAGCCACACGCTACACAGGACGCCAGCACCCTATTTTCTTGCCCCGGGCTAAGGTACCCAGCCCGGAGCCAGCCGATGAAATTATCTTTACAGCCGGGAGCCCTTAACTTGCGCTAAAAACCCCTTGCCCAGCCCATCGGCCTGCTGTTGTAAAGCTCACTGGCAATTAAGCAGCGAGTGCGAAACGTTCGTCGTTTGCAGTTAGTTTTTTTGAATCAGTTTTACGAGCACATTCAGCTCGACATGCACCACACCGCGTCCGAACCCACGTCGAAACCAATGCAGCCCCTTGATCCCTATTTTAGGCCTTCGCCAGCAATTGCAATAGTGCCCCTGGAAAATTTATGGTGGCATGCGCGCCCCACCGCGACGGATCGGCTTTTTGACCGAGGTAACCATAGGTGGCGGCCACCGTACCCATGCCAGCCGCCAACCCTGCCACGATATCCCGTTCGTCATCACCGACGTACAGACAGCGTGCCGGGTCAATGGCAAGGCGCCGGGCGGCTTCGAACAAGGGCTCTGGGTGTGGCTTGGCGTGAGGCGTGGTGTCACCGCTGACCACCGTGCGGGCCGACAGGAACAACGGCATGACCCGCGTCAAGGGATCAGTGAAACGGGCCGCCTTGTTGGTGACAACACCCCAGGGAAGGTCGATTGCCACCAGATGGGCAATCAGCTCAGGAACTCCATCAAAAGCATAGGTCCGTTGCGTCATGCACTGCTCGTAATTCGCGAAGAACTCTTCCCGCAAAGCGGAAAAGCCCGCATGCTCGGGTGTCAGGCCAAACGCCACGCCAATCATTCCACGCGCGCCAGCGCCAGCCAGGGGACGGTAGTGCGCCAATGGCAGTGACGGCAAGCCCCGATCGACCCGCATTTTGTCGGCCGCAGCACCCAAGTCTGGCGCGCTATCAATCAGGGTACCGTCCAGATCAAAAAGTACCGCCTGCACATCGGCAAACATTCCACTTTGTGGCGTCACGGCGTCACAGCCAAGGGCTTCTGGGTGGCGAAGAGATAGTTCACGCTCGTGTCGGCACTCAGCCAGTAACGCCGGGTAAGCGGGTTGTAGCCTATCCCACGGGTGTTGCGCAGATCAAGATCAGCGGATCGGCAGTAACTGGCCAGTTCACTGGGCCGGATCATCTTGATGTACTCGTGCGTTCCACGTGGCAGCAAATTAAGCACATACTCGGCGCCCACAATGGCAAACAAAAATGATTTTGGATTGCGATTCAGCGTCGAGAAGAACACCCAGCCGCCCGGTTTGACGAGTGCGGAACAGGCCCGCACTACCGAGGCCGGGTCGGGCACGTGTTCCAGCATTTCCATACAGGTCACCACATCAAAGCTGCCAGGCTGCTCCGCAGCCAATGCTTCAGCGCTGACCTCACGATACTGCACGTTCGGAGTCTCGGCTTCCAGCGCGTGGAGTTGTGCCACCCTGAGGGCTTTGGTGGCCAGATCAATGCCCGTCACCTGCGCGCCCGATCGCGCCATGGCATCCGTGAGGACGCCGCCGCCACAACCGACGTCAAGAGCCTGCAGACCCTTCAACGGGCAAAGACTGTTGATCCATTCCAGCCGCAGAGGATTGATCTGATGCAGCGGTCGGAACTCGCCGTCCATGTCCCACCAGCGGTGGGCCAGGTCAGAAAACTTGGCCAATTCGGCCGGATCCGCGTTCAAGTTAGAGGTCATGGGGAGATTATCGACAAATTGCAGAGCACTTCACACGGAATGGAGAACAGGCTCGCCTGAAACAAAAAAACCCCGCCAAAGCGGGGTTCTTATTGAAGCGGCCTCTAGAGACCGCTTCGTGGCTTTGACGCCAATTACTTGCCAGCGGCGCGGGTACCGACTACTTCGATTTCCACGCGACGGTTTTTGGCGCGACCTTCTTTGGTCTTGTTATCAGCCACAGGCTGCACTTCGCCTTTGCCTTCGGTGTAAACGCGGTTCTTCTCGATGCCCTTTGACACCAAGTAGGCCTTCACAGCTTCAGAGCGCTTGACCGACAACTTCTGGTTGTAACCATCGGTGCCGACAGCGTCGGTGTGACCCACAGCGATGATGACTTCCAGGTTGATGCCCTTGACCTTGCCAACCAGGTCGTCCAGCTTGGCTTTGCCTTCAGGCTTGAGCACCGACTTGTCGAAGTCAAAGAATGCGTCAGCAGCGTAAGTCACCTTGGTAGCTGCGGGAGGAGGAGGAGGAGGAGCAACTGGTGCGGGAGCAGGAGCAGCTGGGGCAGCAGCAGGTGCGGGTGCAGGTGCGGCAGCAGCCACAGGAGCCACAATCGCGCCATCGCAACCAACGGCCGCAGTAGCGGGTGTCCAGTTGGAATTGCGCCAGCACAGTTCATTGGTGCCGTTCTTCCAGGTAGTGCCAGTGCTGTTAACCCAGTTGTCGATGGTTTGTGCGCCAGCAGCGGTTGCAAGTGCTGCGGAAGCAATCAACATTGCCACTTTATTCAATTTCTTCATGGTTCTCCTCTTGGGAAAAAAGCCGCAGCAGCGCTGCGAATAATTACGGGACGCTCTAAATGCCAATCATCTAAAACGTTGTCGTCATTGTGCCACAGCCAGAATGGGCCTTTGGAGGCGAAATCGCAAGGGGGGCATTTGTCCTACAAAAGTAAGACAAATTGTGTCTGGCCGTTGCACCTACACCACAAGGCCCGGCCCTTAGAATCAGGGGTTGCCTTTGACATAGCCTTAGCCACGACCACTCCATGACCCAGTTCGCCAAAGAAACCTTGCCCATCAGCCTTGAAGAGGAAATGCGGCGCAGCTATCTCGATTACGCCATGAGCGTGATTGTGGGGCGCGCCCTGCCCGATGCGCGAGACGGGCTGAAACCGGTGCACCGGCGGGTTTTGTTCGCCATGCACGAACTCAACAACGACTGGAACCGACCGTACAAGAAATCGGCGCGTATTGTTGGTGACGTCATTGGCAAGTACCACCCGCACGGCGACAGCGCGGTGTATGAAACCATCGTGCGTATGGCACAGGACTTCTCTCTGCGCCACATGCTGGTGGACGGCCAGGGCAATTTCGGATCTGTGGACGGCGACAACGCTGCAGCCATGCGATACACCGAAATCCGTATGTCCAAGATCGCGCATGAATTGCTCGCCGATCTGGACAAAGAAACGGTAGATTTCGGCCCCAACTACGACGGTAGCGAGCAAGAGCCGCTGGTCATGCCAGCCCGCTTCCCCAATTTGCTGGTCAATGGCTCCTCCGGCATTGCGGTGGGCATGGCCACTAACATCCCTCCGCACAACCTGAACGAAGTGGTTGATGGCTGCCTGCATTTGCTGCGTAACCCGCAGGCCACAATTGACGAGTTGATGGAGATCATCCCGGCGCCGGACTTCCCGACGGCGGGCATCATTTACGGCATCAACGGCGTCAAGGACGGCTACCGCACCGGGCGGGGCCGCGTTGTCATGCGCGCCAAATGTCATTTTGAAGACATTGACAAGGGGCAGCGGCAGGCGATCATCGTCGATGAATTGCCCTATCAGTGCAACAAAAAGACCTTGCAGGAACGCATGGCCGAGCTGGTGCACGAGAAGAAGATCGACGACATCAGCCACATTCAGGATGAGTCGGACAAGTCCGGCATGCGTCTGGTCATTGAGCTCAAGCGTGGCGCCGTCCCCGAAGTGGTGCTCAACAACCTGTACAAACAAACGCAGTTGCAGGACACGTTTGGCATGAACATGGTGGCGCTGATCAATGGTCAGCCCAAACTGTGCAACCTCAAGGACTTGATTGAAGTCTTCCTGGAACACCGCCGTGAAGTGGTGACGCGGCGCACCATCTTCAACCTTCGCAAGGCACGCGAGCGCGGCCATGTGCTGGAAGGCCTGGCGGTGGCCTTGGCGAACATCGACGAATTCATCCGTATCATCCGCGAATCACCGACGCCTCCGGTGGCCAAAGTCGAGTTGATGAACAAACCTTGGGATAGCAAGCTGGTGCGCGAAATGCTCACCCGCACCCGCGCCGACGGCGGCATGATCAACGCCGACAGCTACCGTCCCGATGGTTTGGAAAAAATGTACGGCATGGGCAGCGACGGCCTGTACCGTTTGTCAGACACGCAGGCGCAAGAGATCCTGCAAATGCGCCTGCAACGCCTGACCGGGCTGGAGCAGGACAAGATCGTGGCCGAATACAAAGAGGTGATGGCCGAGATTGACGACCTGCTCGACATTCTGGCCCGACCCGAACGAGTCACCACCATCATCAGCGAAGAACTCTCGGCCATCAAGACCGAGTTCGGCCAAACCAAGCTAGGTGCGCGCCGCAGCATGGTGGAGTACAGCTCGTTTGACCTCAGCACGGAAGACTTGATCACCCCCACGGACATGGTGGTGACGCTCTCGCACAGCGGCTACATCAAGAGCCAGCCGCTGAGCGAATACCGGGCACAAAAACGCGGTGGTCGCGGCAAGCAGGCCACGGCCACCAAGGAAGACGACTGGGTCGACCAGCTCTTCATTGCCAACACGCACGATTACATCCTGTGCTTCAGCAACCGCGGCCGCCTTTACTGGCTCAAAGTCTGGGAAGTGCCACAGGGCTCGCGCGGTTCGCGTGGCCGCCCCATCGTCAATATGTTCCCCTTGCAAGAGGGTGAAAAGATCAACGTCGTGCTGCCGCTGACCGGCGACAAGCGCAGCTTCCCGGCCGACCAGTATGTGTTCATGGCAACCAGTATGGGCACCGTCAAGAAGACAGCGCTCGATGAGTTCAACAACCCGCGCAAGGGCGGCATCATCGCTGTGAACCTGGATGACGGCGACTACCTGATTGGCGCCGCCCTCACGGATGGCAAGCACGACGTCATGCTGTTCAGCGATGGTGGCAAGGCTGTGCGTTTTGACGAGAACGACGTGCGCCCCCTGGGCCGCAATGCCCGCGGTGTGCGCGGCATGATGCTTGAAGAGGGCCAGGGCGTGATTGCCATGCTGGTGGCCGAAGACGAGGAGCAAAGCGTGCTGACCGCCACCGAGAACGGTTACGGCAAGCGCACCAGCATCACCGAGTACACCCGCCACGGTCGCGGCACCAAGGGCATGATTGCCATTACCCAGTCGGAGCGCAATGGCAAAGTCGTGGCCGCCACGCTGGTGCATGCCGACGACGAGATCATGCTGATCACCGACAAGGGTGTGTTGGTGCGTACGCGAGTCAGCGAGATCCGCGAACTCGGCCGCGCCACGCAAGGGGTCACACTGATTGGTCTGGACGAAGGCTCCAAGCTGAGCGGCCTGCAGCGGATCGTTGAAAACGATGCCAACCCGGTGGACGATGACACGACAGGTGACGACGAGGTCGGTTCCACGGCCTGATTACTGTGTTTTTTGTGGCCATCATTTGCGGTGTGATGCCGATCGAGGGCGTGCAGGCGCAAATGCGCTACATGCGAGAATTTCAAGACACCTGAAGCTGAAGAACCAAGTCACCCCATGGCGAAAACGCTCTCCGAATTACGCACGCAAATCGACGCCCTCGATCTGGAACTGCTGGCGCTGCTGAACCGGCGGGCTGCGCTCGCCCATGAAGTCGGTGAAATCAAGCGCGTGGACGGCTCCCCGATTTTTCGCCCTGATCGCGAAGCACAGGTGATCAGCAACCTGCAGGCCGCCAATCCCGGTCCGCTCAAGAGCAGCAGCCTGGCGGTGATCTGGCGCGAGATCATGTCAGCCTGTCGCGCGCTGGAGGCCGGCCAGCGGGTCGCCTATTTGGGCCCCGCCGGCACGTTCAGTGAACAGGCGGCGCTGCAATACTTTGGCTCCAGCATCGAGCGCGTGCCTTGCGTCAGCATTGATGAGGTGTTCAGGGCCACGGCGGCAGGCAGTGCCGAGTTTGGTGTGGTGCCGGTGGAAAACTCCAGCGAAGGCGTGATCTCCCGCTCCCTTGATTTGCTGTTGAACTCTCCCCTGCACATCGTCGGCGAAACAAGTTTTTTGGTGTGTCACAACCTGCTTCGGTTAACCCCAACGCTTGCCGGCATTGAGGTGGTTTATGCCCATCCCCAGGCCCTCGCCCAGTGTCAGGACTGGCTCACTGCGCACTTGCCCAATGCCGAACGGCGGGCAGCCTCCAGCAATGCCGAGGGCGCGCGACTGGCATCCGGCAACCCAGCCTGGGCGGCCATTGCCAGTGAACGCGCCGGCAGCGAGTTTGGGCTGCATGTGGTCTCCCACGCCATCCAGGACGATGCATTCAATCGCACGCGGTTTGCCGTGGTGTGCCTGCCGCAAACCCTGCCCGCGCCTGAAGCATCGGGCAAGGACTGCGTGAGTCTGATCGTTTCGGTGCCCAACAAGCCCGGCGCCGTGCACGACATGCTGATGCCGCTCAAGACGCACGGCGTGTCCATGACCCGTTTTGAGTCGCGCCCGGCGCGCTCGGGTCAGTGGGAGTATTATTTTTACATTGACATCCAGGGTCACCCCTCGCAGCCGCATGTCGCTCTGGCGCTCAAGGATCTCCAGGGACTTTGTGCCTTCTATAAGGTGCTTGGCACCTATCCAGTGAGTGAATGAATGATGACCATGAAGCCGAGGAAACAGGATGTTTGAACAACTGGGCATTATTGGTTGTGGCTTGATGGGCGGATCATTCGCCCTTGCGCTCAAGCGCGCGGGTTTGGTCAAGCGTGTAGTCGGCTATAGCAAGTCGCCGTCCACCACGGAACGAGCGCGCCAGATGGGTGTCATTGATGTGGAAGCTCCGTCTGCCTTGCTGGCAGTGTCAGGTGCCGATATTGTCCTGATCGCGGTGCCTGTATCAGCCACCGAAGCCACCTTCAAGGCGATCAAACACCTGGTGACCCCCCAGATGCTGGTTATGGACGTCGGCTCTACCAAGCGCGATGTAGTGGACGCCGGTCGCAGGGCCCTGCGCGAGCAAATCGGATCGTTCGTACCAGCCCACCCCATCGCGGGCCGGGAAGTCTCGGGTGTCGAACATGCCGATGCCGACCTTTACACCGGCAAACAGGTGATTCTCACGCCCATTGAACGGACCCTGACGGTGCAGTTGCAAAAGGCCGTCGACGTCTGGACCGCGCTAGGTTGCCGTGTCGTCAAGATGTCGCCCGAGTCGCATGATGCGGCATTTGCCGCCGTCAGTCACCTGCCACATCTGATTTCATTTGCCCTGATGAACGCCATCTCGGGCCAGCCACAAGGCAAAGATTACCTGTCACTGGCAGGTCCCGGCTTTCGCGACTTCACCCGCATTGCCGCCAGCGACGCCAAGGTGTGGCGTGACATCCTGGTCTCCAATCGCGAAGAGTTGCTGGCGCAGTCAAAGATCTTCCAGCGCAATCTCCAGGCGCTCGAACTCATGATCTCCAGTGGCAACGGCGAAGCACTTGAAGGCTTGATTGAACAGGCCAGTCTGACCCGTGCCAACTGGAGCATGGCCAAAAGTCAAAAATAATGTTCTCCACTGCCTTTCTTGATATCCCGCCGCTCACGGCAGCGGGCGGCACCATTGTTCTCCCAGGCTCCAAAAGCATCTCCAACCGCGTCCTTCTGTTGTCTGCCCTGAGCCAGGGCACGACCACTCTGCACGATCTCCTGGACTCGGACGATACGCGCGTCATGCTCGACGCCTTGCGGCAGCTGGGCTGCGGCGTGCGGCAACGTGGCGCCACCGTCGAGATCGATGGCCTAGGCGGCCAGCCGGGCAATAGAAAAGCCGATCTGTTCATGGGCAATGCCGGCACCGCCATACGCCCGCTCACCGCCGCGCTGGCGGTGATGGGAGGCGACTATGAGTTGCGAGGCGTGCCGCGCATGCACGAGCGCCCGATTGGCGACCTGGTCGATGCACTACGGCAACTGGGCTGCCACATCAAATACCTGGGGCAGGAAGGCTTCCCGCCGCTGCGCATTGGCGAACCGACCCTGAAGCTGGACGCGCCGATTCGGGTGCGTGGCGATGTGTCGAGCCAGTTTCTCACTGCGCTCCTGATGGCATTGCCCCTGGTAGCCCGGCAGGACGTGATCATTGAGGTGGTGAGCGAACTGATCTCCCGACCCTACATTGAAATCACGCTGAACCTGCTGGCCCGCTTCGGTATCCCGGTGGTGCGCCCGGCAGGGGAAGATCGCTGGCAGCGCTTCACCATTCCTGCGGGCAGCCAGTTCAGGTCGCCGGGCAGCTTGCACGTCGAAGCCGACGCCTCCTCCGCTAGCTATTTCATAGCGCTTGGGGCAATAGCTGCGGGGGCTACAGCCAAGAATTGCATAAGAATTGAAGGCGTGGGCGCGGATTCCATCCAGGGTGATATCCGCTTCATTGATGCCGCGCGACTGATGGGGGCGCAAGTGGTAGGCGGCCCCAACTGGCTTGAAGTGTCACGGGGACAACCCGGCGATGGATGGCCGCTCAAGGCGATCGACCTGGACTGCAACCACATCCCCGATGCGGCGATGACACTGGCCGTGATGGCCCTGTACGCGCAGGGCACCACCACCTTGCGCAACATTGCCAGCTGGCGCGTCAAGGAAACCGACCGCATTGCCGCCATGGCCTGCGAGTTGCGCAAGCTGGGTGCATCCGTGGAAGAAGGCGCTGACTACCTTCGCGTGACACCGCCAGCCTCACCTGCCGACTGGAAAGCCGCCAGCATCCACACTTACGACGATCACCGCATGGCCATGTGCTTCTCACTGGCCGCCTTCAATCCGGCAGGTCTGCCGGTGCGCATTGAAGACCCGAAGTGCGTGGCCAAGACCTTTCCCGACTACTTCGAAGCGCTGTTTTCCCTGGTACAGACACCGACGCAGGCCATTCCCGTCATTTGTGTCGACGGCCCGACCGCATCGGGCAAGGGCACCCTGGCGGCGGTGTTGGCAAAGGAGTTGGGCTACCACTTTCTGGATTCCGGCTCGCTCTACCGCATCACGGCCCTGGCGGCCCTGCAGGCCGGTCTGGCGCTGGATGCCTCACACGAATCAGCGATTGCGGACATGGTTCAAGGCCTGTCCATCCAGTTTGCCGAGGGGCGCGTGCTGCTGAACGGGACTGACGTCAGTGAAACCATACGGACCGAAGAGGCGGGCATGAACGCCTCCAGGGTGTCGGCGCTGCCCAGGGTGCGCCAGGCACTGATCGGGCTGCAACACGGCTTTCGCCGGTTGCCCGGACTGGTCGCCGACGGGCGCGACATGGGAACGATCATCTTCCCCCAGGCTCCACTCAAGGTGTTTTTGACCGCCAGCGCCGAACGACGGGCGGAGAGGCGCTATAAACAATTGATTTCAAAGGGAATTTCAGCTACACTCCCATCTCTTCGCGCAGATCTGGAAGCACGCGATGCACGGGATTCATCTCGCAGCGTCGCGCCTCTCAAGCCGGCAGAAGATGCCCGGTTACTGGACAACTCGGATTTGACGGTTGAAAGATCGGTTGAACTGGTGTTGAACTGGTGGCAGGAAAAACAGCCGTTCGGAGCAATCTGACCGCTGGAAAGATGCAAAGGCAAAATGCTTTTGCGCCCGGTCCACACAAGCCTTCTCGCGCGCGCAGCGCACCGCTTGGGTGGTTCAACAAACTAACCCGCGGAATCATCCGCATCCAAAATGTCTGAATCTTTTGCCGCCCTATTTGAAGAGTCCCTGAAACGCACTGAAATGCGCCCGGGCGAAGTGATCACTGCTGAAGTGATTCGTATCGAGCACAGCTTCGTGGTCGTGAACGCTGGCCTCAAGTCCGAAGCCTACGTGCCGCTCGAAGAATTCAAGAGTGACAAGGGCGAGATCGAAGTCCAGGTTGGCGACTTCGTGTCGGTGGCCATTGGCTCCATCGAAAACGGCTACGGCGACACCATTCTGTCGCGCGACACCGCCAAGCGTCTCGCTTCGTGGATGAGCCTGGAAAAAGCCCTGGAAACCGGCGAGTTCGTCACCGGCACCACCAGCGGCAAGGTCAAGGGCGGTTTGACCGTTCTGGTCAATGGCATCCGTGCCTTCCTGCCCGGTTCGCTGGTCGACACACGCCCCACCAAAGACTTGTCTCCCTACGAGAACAAGACCATGGAATTCAAGGTCATCAAGCTCGACCGCAAGCGCAACAACGTTGTGTTGTCACGCCGTGCCGTGGTGGAAGCCTCCATGGGCGAAGAACGCGCCAAGCTGATGCAGACCCTCAAAGAAGGTTCTGTGGTTCAGGGCGTGGTCAAGAACATCACCGAGTACGGTGCATTCGTGGACCTGGGTGGCATCGACGGCCTGTTGCACATCACCGACATGGCATGGCGCCGTGTCCGTCACCCAAGCGAAGTGGTGACGGCTGGTCAAGAGATCACCGCCAAGATCCTGAAATTCGACACCGAGAAAAATCGCGTGTCACTGGGTCTCAAGCAAATGGGCGACGATCCCTGGATGGGCGTCAACCGCCGCTACCCCCAGGGTACGCGCATGTTCGGCAAGATCACCAACATCGCCGATTACGGCGCATTTGTGGAACTCGAACCCGGAATCGAAGGCCTGGTCCACGTGTCCGAGATGGACTGGACCAACAAGAATGTGGCACCTTCGAAGATCGTTGCCCTGGGTGACGAAGTCGAAGTCATG
>NZ_JAUSLE010000015.1 GCF_030646845.1 Rhodoferax sp.
AACAGGACACAAGCAGCTATCAATTTTGTAGTACGCATGAGGATTTCGGCCTTATCGGGTGAGGGTGGTGAATGCCATCGGCTTGCGAAGTTTCATGATGCATTTTGCATGATGCGCCAGCTGAAAATTACCCTCGACTACTTGCCGGGGAACAGCCTGGCCGCTTGCATTTCTCCGCAACTTTTGTAACAGTGTGTCAAAGTGAGTGATAAATGAGACATTCGGGGTTTTCAGCCTTCAAAATGGCCCTGTTACAAATTACCAAACCACCATGAACCAAGCCATCTCAAATGCCCGCGCCGACAAAATCCTGATTCTCGACGACGATGCCCGTATTCGTGACCTGCTGCGGCGCTACCTGACCCAGGAAGGTTTTGAAGTCATCCTCGCCGAAGACAGCAAGGCGCTGAACCGCATCATGCTGCGTGACGCGGTTGACCTGATCGTGCTCGACCTGATGATGCCTGGCGAAGACGGCCTGTCGATTTGCCGCCGCCTGCGCGCCGCCAACGACCGCACCCCCATCATCATGCTCACCGCCAAAGGGGAAGACGTTGACCGCATCGTCGGGCTGGAAGTTGGCGCCGACGACTACCTGGCCAAGCCCTTCAACCCGCGTGAGCTGCTGGCCCGCATCCACGCCGTGCTGCGCCGCAGGCCTGCAGCCGAGGTGCCCGGCGCGCCATCGAGCGAGCAGGAAGTCGTGACCTTTGGCGCGTTTTCATTTGACATGGGCCTGCGCACGCTGCACAAGAATGGCGAGGAATTGCCGCTGACCACGGGCGAATTCGCCATGCTCAAAACCCTGGTGCGGCATCCGCGGCAGCCGCTTTCCCGGGAGAAACTGGCGCAACTGGCGCGCGGCCGCGAGTTCGAGCCCTTTGACCGTAGCCTGGACGTGCAGGTGTCGCGCCTGCGCAAGCTGGTTGAAGTGGATGCCGCCGCGCCCCGCTACATTCAGACCGTGTGGGGCGTTGGCTATGTTTTTGTGCCGGACGGAACCAACTGACGCCCGCCGCGCGAACGCCCATTGACGGCGCGCAGCGTGAACGCCGATAGTCCCCGCTGACTATCGCCGCGCACCGTTGTGTGCTCCAAGCCGGGTCCAGCTTCCCGCTTTCAAGGCCTGCTCACTTTCCCAATGGACATCTCCAAACCAATTCTGCTTGAAACTGCCCCAGCGCCGCTGGAGATGCGACCACGCAGGGGTTTCAGCCTGTTCTGGCGGACCTTTTTCTTTCTTGCGCTGTTGCTGCTGGGATCCATCGTGGCCTGGCTGCAAACCTTTCGCGCGCTCGAATCCGAGCCGCGCGCGATTCAAAGCGCGCAGCAGCTGGCATCACTCGTCAATCTGAGTCGTGCCGCGCTGCGCTACTCTGACTCCATCGCCCGGGTTTCACTGATCAAGACGCTGGCCGAGGAAGAACAGGTGCGCATCACACCGCGTGAACCCAAGGACAAATTCGAAACCTTTGTGAGCGATGAATTTGGCGAGCGCATCGCCCAGGAACTCAAAACCCGGCTCGGCGCCGGCACCGTGATCGCCAGCACGGTCAATGGCCAGAAGGGTTTGTGGGTCGGCTTTGCGATTGATGGAGACTCCTACTGGCTGCTCACCGACCCGTCCAGGGTAGGGCCAACGCGCGGCAGCACCTGGGTGATCTGGCTCATCACCGCCGCCGCGTTGTCGCTGGCCGGCGCGGCCCTGATCGCGCGCCTGATCAACCTGCCGCTGAAGAACCTGTCGTTCGCGGGCAGCCGCATGCGCGACGGCGATTTCGACGCCAGTACGCTGGACGAAACCGTGGCGACCAGTGAAATCCGGGCTGTCAATATCGGTTTCAACCGCATGACCCAGAAGCTGGCCAAGATCGAACAGGACCGAGCCATCATGCTGGCGGGCATTTCGCACGACTTGCGCACGCCGCTGGCCCGCTTGCGGCTGGAAACCGAACTCAGCGTCGCCGACACCGAGGCCCGCGCCCACATGGCGGCGGACATAGCGCAACTCGACGCCATCATCGACAAGTTCCTGGACTACGCGCGGCCTGGCAGTGTCGACCTCAGCCCGGTCCCCCTGGTCGATGTCATTGAGAGCTGTCTTTACAGCGCCCGCAGCCGCACCGACATGCGGTTCAACCTGGACGTGGCCGACGACCTGCTGGTGCTGGCCGACCCGGTCGAACTCGGCCGTGTCATCACCAACCTGGTCGAGAATGCACGCCGCTATGGAAAGTCCGTGGACACCGGCATTGCAGTGGTTGATATTGCCGCCAAGGCGCGTGACAAATGGGTGCTGCTCCGGGTCCGCGACCATGGCATGGGCGTTTCAGATGAACAGCTGGCCAACCTGACCAAGCCGTTTTACCGGGGGGAAGCGGCTCGGACAGCGGCCAACGGCGCCGGCCTGGGCCTGGCTATTGTCGAGAAAACCATTCTGCGCATGGGTGGCACTTTTATGCTGGGCAACACATCCTCAGGCGGCCTGGCTGCCAACATCAAACTGCAGCGGGCGCCGGCAGGCTGAGTGATATTTGACCGTCCGGATTTTCGCCAGCTTGTTTTCCCTGGCACTCGCCCAATGCGTCTCTGGCACTGCCCGGTGAAAAAGGTGCGCTTCGCTGTTCTTTTGCGCTGCAGCAACGAAAGTCCCGGGGCAAAAATCCGATCACTTCCGTGCTTTTCCCGCTGCCTTGTCACCCAGACGCCCTGCGCCGGTATCGCGTGGCGGCAAGCCGGTGTGCTGGGTCAGCAAACGCCCTTCCCGGACCTGGCTGCCCGGTGCGGGCCGGGCCGCGACAGTGGTTGAGTTCTTGCGCCGCGCGCTGCTGTAGTTGCCATCAGTCAGCGGCTGGAAGGTCGGGATCAGGTGGTGCTTGCCGTTGCCAATCAGGTCGGCGCGGCCCATGGCCTTGAGCGCCTCGCGCAGCAAGGGCCAGTTGTTGGCGTCGTGATACCGCAAAAAAGCCTTGTGCAGGCGACGGCGTTTTTCGCCGCGCACGATGTCCACGGTTTCGCTGTCGCGGGTGATCTTGCGCAAGGGGTTCTTGTTCGTGTGGTACATCGCGGTGGCGGTGGCCATGGGCGACGGGTAGAACGTCTGCACCTGGTCGGCGCGAAAGCCGTTCTTCTTGAGCCAGACCGCCAGGTTCATCATGTCTTCGTCGCTGGTACCAGGATGGGCCGCGATGAAATAGGGAATCAGGAACTGCTTCTTGCCCGCCTCAAGAGTGAACTTTTCGAACAAGGTCTTGAATTTTTCATAATTGCCAATGCCCGGCTTCATCATCTTGGTGAGCGGACCCTGTTCAGTGTGCTCGGGTGCAATCTTGAGGTAACCACCGACGTGGTGCGTGACCAGTTCCTTGACGTACTCGGGGCTCTGCACGGCCAGGTCGTAGCGCAGGCCGGAGCTGATCAAAATCTTCTTGACCCCCTTGAGCGCCCGGCCACGCCGGTACATCTTGATCAGGGGGTTGTGGTCGGTGGTCAGGTTCTGGCAGATGCCAGGGTAGACACAACTGGGCTTGCGGCAGGCGGCCTCGATCTGCGGGCTGCGGCAGCCCAGCCGGTACATGTTGGCGGTGGGACCGCCGAGGTCCGAGATCGTCCCGGTGAAGCCCTTGACCTTGTCACGGATGTCCTCGATCTCTTTGATGACCGAGTCTTCCGAGCGGCTCTGGATGATGCGGCCCTCGTGCTCGGTGATGGAGCAGAAGGTGCAGCCGCCGAAACAGCCACGCATGATATTGATGGAGAAGCGAATCATCTCCCAGGCCGGAATTTTGGTCACTCCGTCATGGCTACCGTTTTCGTCCGCATAGGCCGGGTGCGGGCTGCGCGCGTAGGGCAGGTCAAACACGAAGTCCATCTCGGCCGTGGTCAGTGGAATTGGCGGCGGGTTGATCCAGACATCGCGCGCGGTCACGCCTTCGCCGTGCGCCTGTACCAGCGCGCGGGCGTTGCCGGGGTTGGTCTCCAGGTGCAGCACGCGGCTGGCGTGGGCATAAAGCACCGGGTCACTTTTGACCTGCTCATAGCTGGGCAGGCGAATCACCGAGCGGTCGCGTGGCGGCACCTTGACGCTGCCCTTGCCATAAAGCGCGGGGTTGGGCATAAAGGTGAGTGGCCTGATCTCCGGGTTCACCTCAATTTTTGAGTCTTTTTTGCCTGCAGCCCCCGTGGAATATGCGTTACTCGCTACATTATTTGTAGCACCTTGCTTTTCCGCATCTTCCTTGGCGCAAGTGCTGCCCTGCCCCGCGGCCTGCTCCGAAGTGGTCATGTAGGGGTTGACGTGGTCCTCCACCCGGCCCGGTTCGTCCACACTGGTGGAGTCGATCTCGAACCAGCCCTTGCCGCTTTCGTCGTCAGGCCGGCGCACGAAAGCGGTGCCGCGCACATCGGTTATTTTTTCCACTGGCTCGCGCGCCGCCAGCCGGTGCGCGATCTCGACAATGGCGCGCTCGGCGTTGCCGTACAAGAGCAGGTCGCACTTGGCGTCGACCACGATGGAGCGCCGTACCTTGTCCGACCAGTAGTCGTAGTGCGCGATGCGGCGCAGTGAGCCCTCAATGCCGCCCAGCACGATCGGCACGTCCTTGTAGGCCTCGCGACAGCGCTGGCTGTAGACAATGGCCGCGCGGTCAGGCCGCTTGCCACCCACATCGCCAGGGGTATAGGCATCGTCGCTGCGGATTTTGCGATCCGCGGTGTAGCGGTTGATCATGGACTCCATGTTCCCGGCTGTGACACCCCAGAACAGGTTCGGCTTGCCCAGCACCTTGAAAGGATCGGCGCTTTGCCAGTCGGGCTGGGCAATCAGGCCGACGCGAAAACCCTGGGCTTCGAGCATGCGGCCAATCACTGCCATGCCAAAGCTGGGGTGGTCCACATAGGCATCGCCCGTGACGAGGACGATGTCGCAGCTGTCCCAGCCCAGTTTGTCCATCTCGGCGCGACTCATGGGCAGGAACGGGGCCGTGCCGAAGCGGGCCGCCCAGTACTTGCGGTAGCTGGTCAGCGGCTTGGCGGCGCGCGCGAAGAAAGAGACGTCAACAGGGGCGTTCATGGGGCACAAATGTGGGGCAACCGGTTAGTGTAAGGTTTTACCCTTAGCAACGCGCAGGAAAGGGTACTGCACCGCCAGTTCATCTCTGCTAACGAAGCCACTTCTGGAGAAATTGGGCTTGACCCATGACCGGATCAAGCTGGTAGTTTGCAAACCCAACGCGGTGATAGAGCTTGATGGCACCGGCATTGCCTTGAAGTACCTCAAGCGTAAGTTTGCAGGCGCCACGCTCCCGCGCGATTTCTTCAACTAGTGCCAACATTTTTTCGGCAACGCGCTGACCCCGATACTGCGGCAACACCGCCAGGTCGTGCACATTCACCAAAGGCCGACAGGCAAAGGTGGAGAAGCCTTCGATGCAGTTCACCAGCCCGACCGGGAGCTCGCCGCCACCGCCCGCAGTCTCACCAAACGCCAGCACGCTGAAGGCCTGTGGGCGGGCCGCCAGCGCTGGCACAAGGTTGGCCCTAGCGAACTCGCTCAAGGGCTCGCCACCCCCCATCGGGTCCCGGGCATAGGCGTCCAGCAGGCTCACCAGTGCGCTGGCGTGCACGGGATTCGCGTAGTCGGCGCGGCAAACGCGCAAGGATGACGTACCGGGCATGCTAGGTGTGGTCAGGCTGAGATCGTGTCGGCGATCCGCTGGGCACAGGCCCTGGCCTGGCCAGCGTCGCGCGCCTCCACCATGACCCGCAACAAGGGTTCGGTGCCACTTGCGCGAATCAGCAGACGACCGGTCGCACCCAATTCAGCCTCCACGGCCTGCGTTTCACTGGCCAGATTGACACTGGCCTTCCAGTCCTGGCCCGGCTTCAGGCGCACATTGATCAGGGTTTGCGGAAACAGCGTCACACTGGCCAGCAACTCGGCCATGCTCTTGCCGCTGCGAACGCAGGCTTGCAGCACCTGCAGGGCCGATATCAGGCCATCGCCCGTGGTGTGCTTGTCCAGCGCCAGCAAGTGACCGGAGCCTTCCCCGCCGAGCAGCCATTTGTGCTTGTCAAGCTCCTCCAGCACGTAACGGTCGCCTACCTTGGCCCGCACAAACTGCACCCCACGCGCCTTCAAGGCCACCTCCACCGCCATATTGGTCATCAGCGTACCCACCACCCCCGGCACGTGTTCGTCACGGCCCAGGCGGTCATCTGCCATCAGATAAAGCAGCTCGTCACCGTTGTACAGGCGGCCGTCGGCGTCGACCAGTTGCAGGCGGTCCGCGTCACCATCCAGCGCAATGCCGAAATCGGCCTTGTGGGCCTTGACGGCGGCCATCAGGGCTTGCGGGTGGGTGGCGCCCACCTCGTGATTGATGTTCAATCCATCGGGTGAACAACCGATGGCCACGACTTCAGCGCCCAGTTCATGAAACACCTTGGGTGCGATGTGGTACGCCGCACCGTGCGCGGCGTCGACCACGATCTTCATGCCCTTGAGCGTGAGGTCATTGGAAAAAGTGCTTTTGCAGAACTCAATGTAGCGGCCTGCCGCATCCTCAAGGCGGCGGGTCTTGCCCAGGCTGGCGGAGTCAGCCCACACCGGCGCCTCGTCCAACGCCGCCTCGACCGCAATCTCCCAGGCGTCGGACAACTTGCTGCCCTGGGCACTGAAGAACTTGATGCCATTGTCGGCAAACGGATTGTGGCTGGCGCTGATGACCACGCCCAGCGAGGCCCGTTGCGCTCGCGTGAGGTAGGCCACGCCCGGCGTCGGCAAGGGGCCCAGCAGCACCACATCCACACCGGCCGAATTGAAGCCGCTCTCCAGCGCGCTCTCCAGCATGTAGCCCGAGATACGGGTGTCCTTGCCGATCAGCACCGTTGGTCGTGCCTCGGATTTCTTGAGAACGCGGCCCACGGCATGCGCCAGGCGCAGCACGAAATCAGGCGTGATGGGCGCCTGCCCCACGGTGCCGCGAATGCCGTCTGTTCCGAAATACTTTCTGCTCATTTTTGTGCCCTAGCCCTTTAATTTGTTCAACTCAACGCTACTCATTTTATAGCACTCAATACTTGGATGGCCTGCACAGTTTCGCGCACGTCGTGCACGCGGACGATGGCCGCGCCGCGTTCAACCGCAAGCAAAGCGGCGACTACGCTGGGAACCATGCGCTCATGAACACCCAGGCTGGTCACCGAGCCGGATGCGAGCCCGGTGACGGCGGCCAGTGATGATTTGCGAGACCAACCTGCCAACAGTGGATAGCCACCAGTCAGCAATTCACTTTGCCTTGCCAGCAGCGCAAAGTTCTGCGCTACGGTTTTACCAAAACCAATACCGGGGTCGATGACAATGCGGTCTTTGTGAACCCCTCGCTCCTGCAGGTCTTGGGCTCTTCGTTCCAGAAACGACTGCACTTGCGGCACCACGTCGCCCTCCATGGGCGCAATTTGCATGGTCAGCGGGTCGCCATGCATGTGCATCAGGCAGACGCCACACCCCGGGTGCCTTGACACGACTTGCATCCCGTCCGTTGGCGAGGAACCGCCGTTGTGCGCAGGGTTGGCTTCCATCCAGCGCAAGGCCCAGATGTCGTTGATGATGTCGGCCCCCAAATCCAGCACCGCCTGCATGACGACTGGCTTATAGGTGTCCACCGAGACCGGCACACCCAGCTTGACGGCTTCCCGCACGACCGGCAGCACCCGGGCCAACTCTTCGTCCAGGGCCAGCGGCAAGGCGCCGGGACGGGTTGATTCCCCCCCAATGTCCAGGATATCCGCACCGTCCTTGAGCAGCTTCTCGCAATGCCGCAAGGCCGCCGATACAGAGGCATGCTGCCCGCCGTCCGAGAAAGAGTCGGGCGTGACATTGACGATGCCCATCACTTTGGGGGACGTCAAATCAATTGAAAAGCGGGAGGTGTTCCATTTCATGGGGAACCTGGTACTTTGGGTAGAAGAGAAATAATGAAGTGCCAAAGGTCAAAATCTGCATCGTCAAAGTAAAAACGGGGCGCAATGGCCCCGTTTTGTCGATGAATACTGCCTTCAGGCTGCCGTCGGCGCCGCGTCGGGCTTGACGGCCGGTGCGCCACCGCCACTGCTGCTGTCACCACCGGTCGACGGCACGCGTGGCGTCCAGTCTTTGGGTGGACGCGGCTCCCTGCCGGCCATGATGTCGTCCAGCTGTTCGCTGTCAATGGTTTCCCACTCCAGCAAGGCCTTGGCCATGGCGTGCATCTTGTCCTGGTTGTCTTCGATGAGCTTGCGCGCCAGGCTGTACTGCTGGTCAATGATCCGGCGAACTTCGGCATCCACCTTCTGCATGGTCTGCTCACTCATGTTCGTGGTCTTGGTCACCGAGCGACCGAGAAATACTTCACCCTCGTTCTCGGCATACACCATGGGGCCCAGGGCATCTGTCATGCCATAACGCGTCACCATGTCGCGCGCAATGTGGGTCGCACGCTCAAAGTCGTTGCTGGCGCCTGTGGTCATCTGGTTCATGAACACTTCTTCCGCAATACGGCCACCGAACAGCATGCTGATCTGGTGGAGCATGTATTCGCTGTCATAGCTGTAGCGATCCTGCTCCGGCAGGCTCATGGTAACACCCAAGGCACGACCGCGCGGAATGATGGTTACTTTGTGAACCGGATCGCACTTGGACAACAGTTTGCCAATCAGGGCGTGACCAGACTCGTGATATGCCGTGTTCTTGCGTTCGCTTTCCGGCATGACCATGCTCTTGCGTTCCGGGCCCATCAGGATCTTGTCTTTGGCTTTCTCAAAGTCCTGCATCTCCACGGTACGGGCGTTGCGTCGGGCTGCCATCAGGGCCGCTTCATTGCAAAGATTGGCAAGGTCGGCACCGGACATGCCAGGCGTGCCGCGTGCGATGACAGCCGCGTTGACGTCCTGACCCAAAGGCACCTTGCGCATGTGAACATTGAGAATCTGCTCGCGGCCACGGATGTCCGGCAAAGTGACATACACCTGACGGTCAAAACGACCGGGGCGCAACAGCGCCGCATCCAGAATGTCGGGGCGGTTGGTGGCAGCAACGACGATCACGCCGACGTTGGTCTCAAAGCCGTCCATCTCCACCAGCATCTGGTTGAGGGTTTGCTCACGCTCATCATTGCCGCCGCCCAGCCCGGCGCCACGCTGGCGGCCCACAGCGTCAATTTCATCAATAAAGATGATGCAGGGGGCGTTCTTCTTGGCGTTGTCAAACATGTCGCGCACCCGAGATGCACCCACGCCGACGAACATTTCCACAAAATCAGAACCGGAAATGGAGAAGAAAGGTACCTTGGCCTCGCCAGCAATGCCCTTGGCCAGCAGCGTCTTGCCCGTTCCCGGCGGGCCGACCAGCAACAGGCCACGCGGAATCCGCCCGCCCAACTTCTGGAATTTCGCTGGATCTTTCAGGAAGTCCACCACCTCTTTGACTTCTTCTTTCGCCTCGTCGCAGCCAGCCACGTCGGCAAACGTGACCAGATTGGTGTTCTCATCGAGCAGACGCGCCTTGCTCTTGCCAAAGCTGAAAGCACCGCCCTTGCCGCCGCCCTGCATCTGCCGCATGAAATAGACCCAGACGCCAATCAGCAGCAGCATCGGGCCCCAACTGACCAGCAAGGTCATCAGCAGCGAGCCTTCTTCACGTGCCTTCACGTCAAATTTGACGCCATTGGCAATCAGGTCGCCCACCAGACCGCGGTCAAGGTAGGTGGCCGTGGTTCTGACTTTGCGGTCGTCATTGGTCACCGCAACAATCTCAGTGCCGCCTTGTCCTTCCTGGATGACAGCACTCTTGATACGCTTGCTACGGACTTCTTCCAGAAAATCGGAATAACCCACGTACCCGGCGCCCGCCGGTCCTCGCGTGTCGAACTGTTTGAACACAGTAAAGAGCACAAGCGCAATGACGAGCCAAACGGCAATTTTCGAGAACCACTGATTATTCAAGCGAGGCTCCAATAGAGACACAAATTAGAAGACTAGGCACAGTTGGGACCTATTTTAGGCGTTTCAAGACGCGCCGGGCGCGGTGTTCAATTTATCAGCCACAGGCAAAGCATGGGATTCAGGATGACTTTAAACCCAATCCCACCAGGAACGTTTCCGATGACTTGTCGCGGGAAGCCTTGGGCTTGATCCGCTTGACCACTAGGAAAGTCTCTTTGAATCGTTTCACCAGCTGGTCGTAGCAACCACCATGAAAGACCTTGGCCACCAATGCACCCTGCGGTTTCATGTGAATCTGGGCGAATTCGATCGCCAGTTCAACCAGATTTTCGATGCGTGCCGCGTCGGCAGACGCTATGCCGGACAGATTCGGGGCCATGTCTGACACCACCACATCCGCCTGGCGACCCTTCATCTCATCGGCCAGGCGCTGCAAGACCTCCGGCTCGCGAAAATCCCCCTGCAAAAAGACGACACCCTCCACTGGCTCCATGGGCAGGATGTCCAGGGCAATGATGGTGCCGTTGAGCGCACCAACCGCCGCCCCCCCGCTGGTGGCGGTCTTGGGCGACATCTTTCGGCGTACATACTGGCTCCAGGCGCCGGGGGTCGAACCCAGATCAACGACCAGCTGGCCCGGCTTGATCAGGCCCAGTGTTTCATCAATTTCCTTGAGCTTGTAAGCGGCGCGGGCGCGATAGCCCTCCAGTTTCGCCAATTTGACGTAGGTATCGTTGACGTGATCGTTTATCCACGCCCGGTTGACCTTGGTGCTTTTCGTCTTGACTTTCATTTTTACCTTCGTGACCGATAATACCGGCATGTCCCAAATTCAATTGACCCCTGCCCAACGTAAAGAACACCGCTCCGAAGCGCATCACCTTGACCCTGTGGTCATGGTAGGTGGTGATGGACTCACCGCCGCTGTCAAAAAAGAAGCCGATGCGGCGTTGAACGCCCACGGCCTGATCAAGATCCGCGTCTTTTCCGACGACCGGGCAGCACGCGAAGCCATGTTCCAGACCCTGGCTGACGAACTCAATGCCGCACCGATTCAACATATCGGCAAACTTCTCGTGCTTTGGAGACCTATGCCCGAACGGGAAAAGGTTGTCGATGAAAACCGCATGCCAGGCCCACGCGATTTCAAAGTGCTGAAATACAGCAAGCAGTCAGGCCAGCGTCCGGAAGTCAAAACCCTGCGCGTGCTTGGCAATCAGCGCCTCACAGCGGGTGGTCAAGTCAAGCGCGCCAAGCCCAAGCAAATCAGCGTCAAAAAACAGCGCAGTCAGACCTGACCGGTCTGCCGCGGCGGCAGCAATTTACCAAATGTCACTGCGGCGCACAGCCATTGCAGCACATACATCAAGCTGCCGACACTGTGCCATAAACGCAAATTCTCCCGCGCCACAATCCGGGGCGCCACGGCAAACTCGGACAGCAGAGTCAGCAACATCCCGGATACTATAAAAATCATAGCTGCTCGCGCCCTATGCTCAAAGGCTGACGCCCCGCCAGAGCGTGTCTGCAGTAGCAGGAACAGTGCACAGACGGTGGACACCCAGGTTTGAGCCGTGAACAGCTTGGCAGCCATGCTGCCGGCCATGGCCGGCGTTGGCAAATGCACGAACAGCAAAGGCACAACCAGAAACCCAAGCGTGGTCAGGCTCGCCCACCACAAGGCAGCGACCCACAGCGACAAGCGTGACATCATTTCAGACGTAACTGACCGCCACCACTTCATAGTGCTTGATACCGCCTGGCGCCTGCACTTCCGCGGTGTCGCCCTGTTCCTTGCCGATCAGGGCGCGGGCGATCGGGCTGCCAATATTGACCAAACCCAATTTGATGTCGGCCTCGTCCTCTCCGACGATCTGGTAAGTCACCACATCACCGGTATCCTCGTCTTCGAGCTTTACCGTGGCACCAAACACCACGCGACCGCCGGCATCCAGGTCAGCTGGATCGATGATCTGGCACGCGGACAGCTTGCCTTCGACTTCCTGAATACGCCCTTCGATGAAGCCCTGGCGGTCTTTGGCGACCTCGTACTCGGCGTTTTCGCTCAGATCGCCCTGAGCGCGCGCCTCCGCAATGGCGTTGATAACCCAGGGGCGGTCAACTGTCTTGAGCTTGTGCAACTCGGCCTTGAGCTTCTCAGCGCCGCGCTTGGTGATGGGAATGGTAGCCACGTACTGCTCCGTTGATATTTTTTGGTGTTACACAAAAGGAAACCGCCGAGCGTTGCCGTTCGGCGGTGTCTAGAGGTCCTGATTATGCCGTGATTGTCAGCTCAAGATCAAACCACAGCCAGCTGCGCATGCATTTCCTGCACTGAAATCACGTCCAGGTGATCCAGGTGCCGCATGCCCTGCACCGCTGCTTCGGCCCCGGCAATGGTCGTGAAGGTGGTGACCCGGGCCAGCAACGCCGATGTACGAATCTGCCGTGAGTCGGCAATGGCATTGCGCCGCTCTTCCACGGTGTTGATGACCAGTGCAATTTCATTGTTCTTGATCATGTCGACAATGTGCGGACGGCCTTCGGTCACCTTATTGACCACGCCACATGACACACCAGCCGCGTTCATGGCAGCGGCCGTGCCCTTGGTCGCCAGCACGGCAAAACCCATGGCCGCCAGCGCACGCGCTACCTCGATCGCGCGGGGTTTGTCATTGTTTTTGACCGAGATGAAGACCTTGCTCACGGGTTCGCCAGAGGCTTTGAACGGCCTGGGCAATTTGGTACCGGCGCCGATTTGCGATTTCACAAACGCTTCGCCGAAGGTCTTGCCCACGCCCATCACCTCGCCGGTGGACTTCATTTCGGGGCCGAGAATCGTGTCCACGCCGGGGAACTTGACGAACGGGAAGACCGCTTCTTTCACGCTGAAGTAAGGCGGCGTGACTTCACCCTTGATACCCTGCGACGCCAGCGACTGACCCACCATGCAGCGCGCTGCGACTTTGGCCAGCTGAATGCCGGTGGCCTTGGACACAAAGGGCACGGTGCGGGAAGCTCGCGGGTTCACCTCCAGCACATAAATGACGTCTTTGCCATCAATGTTCTGGATGGCAAACTGGACATTCATCAGGCCGACTACATTCAGGGCCTTCGCCATCGCTGCGGTCTGACGCTTGATCTCCGTCACCGTTTCAGCACTCAGGCTGTAGGGCGGCAGCGAGCAGGCCGAGTCGCCGCTGTGCACGCCAGCCTGTTCGATGTGCTCCATTACGCCACCGATGAAGGTGGCGCCTTCAGAGCCGTTAGAGCCAGCGTCCCGGATGCAATCCACATCACACTCGATAGCGTCATTCAAAAACCGGTCCAGCAGCACGGGTGAATCGTGGCTGACCTTGACGGCCTCGCGCATGTAGCGCTCCAGGTCGCGCTGCTCGTGCACGATTTCCATGGCCCGGCCACCCAGCACATAACTGGGGCGAACCACCAAGGGGTAACCCAGTGCCGCCGCCTTTTCCAGTGCTTCGGGCTCGGTTCGGGCAGTGGCATTCGGCGGCTGGCGCAGGCCGAGTTCGTGCAACAACTTCTGGAACCGCTCGCGATCTTCCGCGGCGTCAATCATGTCGGGCGAGGTGCCGATGATGGGCACGCCATTGGCTTCCAGATCCAGCGCCAGCTTGAGCGGCGTCTGGCCACCGTACTGCACGATCACACCGTATGGCTTTTCCTTGTCCACGATCTCCAACACGTCTTCCAGCGTCAGCGGCTCGAAATACAGACGGTCCGAGGTGTCGTAGTCGGTCGAGACAGTCTCGGGATTGCAGTTGACCATGATGGTCTCGTAACCATCCTCGCGCATGGCAAGGGCCGCATGCACGCAGCAGTAGTCAAACTCGATGCCCTGACCGATCCGGTTCGGACCACCGCCCAGCACCATGATCTTCTTCTTGTCCGTCGGTGCCGCTTCGCACTCGCTGTTCTCCGCCTCATAAGTCGAATACAGGTAGGCGGTGTTGGTCGCAAACTCGGCCGCACAGGTATCGACCCGCTTGTATACCGGTCGCACACCCAAGGCGCGGCGCATCTCGCGGATGGCGGTATCGGTGGTCTTCAACTGCCGGGCCAGGCGGCGATCCGAAAAACCTTTTTGCTTGAGCGCACGCAAGGTGGGGGCATCAATGGCGTCCAGCGTGGTCGTCTCCAGCTCAAGCTCAATCTTGACGATCTGTTCAATCTGCACCAGAAACCAGGGGTCGATTTTGGTCAGCGCAAACACCTCGTCCACGCTCATACCCTGGGCAAAGGCGTCACCGACGTACCAGATGCGCTCGGGGCCGGGTGCGCCGAGTTCCTTTTCCAGCTCTTCACGGTCTTGCGTTTTTTCGTTCATGCCATCCACGCCGACTTCCAGACCGCGCAGGGCTTTCTGGAACGATTCCTGGAATGTGCGACCGATGGCCATCACTTCACCCACCGATTTCATCTGGGTGGTCAGGCGGCTGTCAGCGGTGGGGAATTTTTCAAACGCAAAGCGAGGGATCTTCGTGACAACATAGTCAATACTGGGCTCAAAGCTCGCGGGCGTGGCGCCACCCGTGATGTCATTGCGCAGTTCGTCCAGCGTGTACCCGACGGCCAGCTTGGCCGCCACCTTGGCGATGGGAAATCCCGTGGCTTTGGAGGCCAGTGCCGAGGACCGCGAGACCCGCGGATTCATCTCGATCACCACCATGCGCCCGTCCACCGGGTTGATGGAAAACTGCACGTTGGAGCCGCCGGTGTCCACCCCGATTTCGCGCAGTACGGCCAGCGAGGCATTGCGCAGAATCTGGTATTCCTTGTCGGTCAGTGTTTGCGCCGGCGCCACGGTGATGGAGTCGCCGGTGTGCACGCCCATGGGGTCCAGATTCTCGATCGAGCAGATGATGATGCAGTTGTCGGCCTTGTCGCGCACAACCTCCATCTCATACTCTTTCCAGCCGAGCAGGGATTCCTCGATCAACAACTCATTGGTGGGTGAGGCTTCCAGGCCGCGCTTGCAAATCACCTCGAACTCTTCCGAGTTGTAGGCAATGCCGCCGCCCGTGCCGCCGAGCGTGAAACTTGGGCGAATCACGGTGGGGAAGCCCAGGGTTTTCTGCACGCCCCAAGCTTCATCCATCGAATGCGCAATACCCGAGCGGGCCGAACCCAGACCAATCTTGGTCATGGCATCCTTGAACTTCAGGCGGTCTTCGGCTTTGTCGATGGCCTCGGGGCTGGCGCCGATCAGCTCGACCTTGTATTTCTCCAGCACGCCGTGGTGCCACAGGTCGAGTGCGCAATTCAGCGCGGTCTGACCACCCATCGTGGGCAGGATGGCGTCGGGACGCTCCTTGGCGATGATCTTCTCGACCGTCTGCCAGGTGATCGGCTCAATGTAGGTCACGTCGGCCGTGGCCGGGTCGGTCATGATCGTCGCGGGGTTGCTGTTGATCAGGATGACTTTGTAGCCTTCTTCACGCAGCGCCTTGCAGGCCTGCACGCCGGAGTAATCAAACTCGCAGGCCTGGCCGATGATGATCGGACCAGCGCCGATGATGAGGACGCTTTTAATGTCGGTGCGCTTAGGCATTCTTCTTCTCCTGAGCCTTCTCCATCAGCGCGGTGAAGCGATCAAACAAATAGGCAATATCGTGCGGTCCGGGGGATGCTTCCGGATGACCCTGGAAGCAAAACGCCGGCTTGTCGGTGTAGGCCATGCCCTGCAGCGTGCCGTCAAACAAACTGATGTGGGTGGCGCGCAGATTGGCAGGCAGCGTTTTTTCATCGACTGCAAAGCCGTGGTTTTGGCTGGTGATGCTGACGCGACCGGTGTCCAGATCCTTCACCGGGTGATTGGCACCATGGTGGCCAAACTTCATCTTGTAGGTCCTGGCGCCGCTGGCCAGCGCCATGATCTGGTGACCAAGGCAGATGCCAAAGGTGGGGGTGCCGGTCTCGATCAGCTCGGCCACGGCGGCGATGGCGTAGTCGCACGGCTGGGGGTCGCCCGGCCCGTTGCTCAGGAAGATGCCATCGGGCTGGTATTTGAGGGCCTCGGCCGCGCTGGTTTGTGCCGGCACCACCGTGACGCGGCAACCGCGCTCTGCCAGCATGCGCAGGATGTTGAACTTGACGCCGAAGTCATAAGCGACAACATGAAACCTCGGACTCACCTGCACGCCATAGCCAGGGTTGCCCTGTAGTTGCGGGTGCGCCAACTGCCACTCTGTCTGCGTCCACTCATAGGCGGCCTTGGCGGACACGACCTTGGCCAGGTCAGTCCCTGCCATACTGGGTGCCGCTTGTGCCAGCCCCAGCGCCTGATCAATGGCGGCCTGGGTGATGGTTTCTCCCGCAGCCAACGCCAGAATGCAGCCGTTTTGCGCGCCATGGGTGCGCAGGTGGCGCGTGAGCTGACGCGTGTCGAGATTGGCAATGGCGACCGTCTTCTCCTGCACCAGGTACTGCGGTAGCGTCATGCTGGCGCGGAAATTGGACATCACCAGCGGCACATCTTTGACGATCAGACCAGCAGCATGCACACGGGACGCTTCCACGTCCTGGGCGTTCACGCCATAGTTGCCGATGTGCGGGTAGGTGAGCGTGACGATTTGCTGGCAGTAGCTCGGGTCTGTGAGGATTTCCTGGTAGCCGGTCATGGCGGTGTTGAACACCACCTCACCGACGGTGGAGCCAGTGGCTCCGATGGAATGACCAACAAACACCGTGCCGTCTGCGAGCGCCAAAATGGCGGGGGGGAATGTTCCCTGTAAAGACAAAAGCACTGGGTTCTCCGGATGGGGTTTTCGGGTACGCCCAAACGCGCTCAAGAGACAGCTCCTGGCTTGCTTTTTTTAGGGAATTGGCTTAAGAGGGCTCTAGGCGTACAGGGTGCGGTGAAGCTCCCCATTATAGCTGAGGGAGCGTTGTTGTCCCCACTACGCTGGCCCTGGCGGCGGTTATCGCGACGCCGATGCCGTCGCGCTGGCGTGCAGGCAAATGGCGGCGGCGGCCGCAACATTGAGCGACTCTTCACCGCCGGGCTGGGCAATGCGCACGTGCAGGCGAGCCAGCGCTTCCAGTTCGGCGCCTACGCCCTGCCCTTCGTGTCCAAGCGCCCAGGCACAGGGCATGGGCAATTCCATCCTTTGGAGCGCTTCGTGCAAAAAAGCACCGCGGTGCGAACTGGTAACGACAATCGGCAATGCCAGCGCCGCCAGATCCGGCAACGCCACACCTTCGATGAGCCGCAAGCCCCAGTGGGCGCCCATGCCGGCGCGCAGCACTTTGGGGCTCCACAGCGCCGCCGTGCCTTTGAGGGCGATGATCTGTTTGAACCCAAAGGCCGAGGCACTGCGCAGGATGGAGCCGACGTTGCCGGCGTCCTGCACACGGTCCAGAATGACGGAGGCCGCGTCAGGCTGCAACGCAGCATTCAAAGGCAGATCGAACACAAAACCCATGCTGGCAGGTGACTCCAGCCCACTAATATCGTGGAACAGCCCATCGGAAATTACTATGTTTTTGATAGCGGCATGCGCCCATTCCACGGGGGCCATAGGCCAAAAAGACTCAGAAAAAACGCCTACCGCAGGCTGCACGCCGCGCGTCAGAGCAGCACGGCACAGGTGATCGCCTTCCACCCAGAAACGCCCCTGTTTGCGATAGGCGGTGCTGTCTTGCGACAAGCGCCGCAGGTCTTTGAGAAAAGCGTTGTCGCGCGACGTGATGTGCTGATCCTGCGGACGGGTCATCGCGATACCCCGCTCAAGACATCCGTCACCGGACGGAAAGTCTTGCGGTGCTGCGGACATGCACCATGCGCACGCAAGGCCGCCAGGTGCTCGGCGGTGCCATAGCCTTTGTGCCTGGCAAAGCCATATTGCGGGTACTGCTGGTCAAATTCGGCACACCATCGGTCGCGGTGCACCTTGGCCAGAATGGAGGCTGCGGAAATGGCGGGCACGGTGGCGTCACCTTTGACAATAGCTTCGGCCAGCACATCCAGCACGGGCAGGCGGTTGCCGTCCACCAGCACTTTGGACGGTTTGAGTCGCAGACCCGCCACAGCCCGGCGCATGGCGAGCAGCGTGGCCTGCAGAATGTTGAGCTGGTCAATTTCTTCGACGCTGGCCTCGGCAATGGAGCAGCACAAGGCTTTGGCCCGGATTTCATCAAACAGCTTTTCGCGGCGCAGGGCCGTCAGTATTTTGGAGTCTGCCAGCCCCTTGATGGGCTGCAGGTCATCCAGGATCACGGCGGCGGCGACGACGGGCCCGGCCAGCGGGCCACGCCCGGCCTCGTCCACGCCGGCGACCAGGCCGGGAACGTGCCAGATCAGCGCGGCTTGTTGGGTGGCTGGCTCAGCCTTGGAGTACTTGCTGGATCGCATGGGCAGCTATTCGGGGCGTGTCGCGCTGCAGTTCAGCATGCAGCGCGGTGAATTTCTTCTGTAACGTGGCAAGTTTTTCAGGTTCAGCCTCTTTGGCATCAAGCCAGAGCAAGACCGCATCGGCCAGCGCCTGCGGTGTGGCGGCGTTCTGCAGCAATTCGGGCACCACAAACTCGCGGCACAGGATGTTGGGCAGGCCCACCCAGGGCTGCAACTGCTTGCGCCGCATGATCTGCCACGACAGCCAACCCATGCGATAGGCGATCACCATGGGCCGCTTGAACAGGGCCGCCTCCAGCGTGGCGGTGCCGCTGGCAATCAACGTGACATCGCACGCGGCCAACACCTTGTGGGACTGGCCTTCGACGATCTGCAGGTTCGCCAACAAGCCGCTGGCACGGGCAGCCGCTTCTATTTCCGCTTTCAGCGCCGGCACCGCTGGCACTATGAATTTAGTAGCAGGCTGTGCTTTTTTTACAAGGGCTGCAGCCTGAAAGAACGTAAGGGCGAGGTGCCGAATCTCGGATTTCCGGCTACCCGGCAAAATGGCGACCACACGATCGTCCTCTGCCAGTCCCAACGCGGCACGCGCCGCGGACCGGTCTGGCACCATGGGAATGACATTGGCCAGCGGGTGCCCTACGTAAGTGGCCTGGATACCGTGCTGCGCCAGCAAGGCAGGCTCAAACGGAAAGATGCACAGCACATGATCCACGCTGCGACGGATTTTTTCGACCCGCTCCGCGCGCCAGGCCCAGACCGACGGCGATACAAAATGAACCGTCTTGATCCCCTGCCCTTTCAGTCCGGCTTCCAGATCCAGATTGAAATCAGGCGCGTCCACCCCGATGAACACATCCGGGCGCTGCTGCAGTAGCCGGCTTTTCAGCTGTTCGCGAATGCCCACAATCTCCCGGTAGCGACGTAGCACTTCCCAGCCATAGCCGTGTACCGACAACTTGTCATGGGGCCACCAGGCCTCAAAGCCGCGCAGACCCATGTGCGGGCCGCCAATACCGAACGCATCCAGGGATGGCCAACCTTCGCGCAGGCCGTCCAGCAGCAAGCCAGCCAGCAGATCACCCGAGGTTTCGCCGGCCACCATCGCAACCTGGAGCGGAGCCCCAGCCAAGGCCATCGTTTCGCGAACCGGCAGGCTGGCAGACAGGCCACTCATGGAAAGTGGGGCGGACACTCAGCGCACGATGCCGCGCGTCGATGCGGCCAGGAAGCCAAGCAACAATTGCACGTCGTCATCGCCGTCGCTGACGCCACCTTTGAGCGCTTCGATTTCTGCACTGGCGTGTTCAAGCGTGTAGCCCTTGCGGTAGAGCAAACGGTGCATCTGCTTGACCTGCGCAATGCGCTCCGCCGAAAACCCGCGCCGGCGCAAGCCCTCGGCGTTGAAGCCATGGACGGCCAGCGGGTTGCCCGAGACCGTCATGTAGGGCGGTACGTCCTGCGACACATGGCTCTGGAAGCCAATCATCGCGTGCGCACCGATCCGGCTGAACTGGTGCACGCCCGACAGGCCGCCGACGATCGCCCAGTCACCCACATGCACATGGCCGGCCAGCGTCGCGTTGTTGGCGAGGATGGTGTGATGCCTCAACTGCACATCGTGCGCGATGTGCACATAGGCCATGATCCAGTTGTCGTCCCCGACGCGCGTCACACCGGCGTCCTGCACGGTGCCGCGGCTGAAGGTGCAAAACTCACGGATTGTGTTGCGGTCACCGATCACCAACTCGGTCGGCTCATCGCGGTACTTCATGTCCTGCGGCGCAGCGCCGAGAGAAGCGGAGGCGAAAATTCGGTTGTCGCAGCCGATGGTGGTATGCCCTTCCAGCATACAGTGCGAGCCTATGGTAGTACCGGCCCCGACCTTGACGTGAGGCCCGATGACGGTGTATGGCCCCACGGTCACCGAGCTGTCGAGCTCGGCACCGGGATCGACAATGGCTGTGACATGAATCGCGGTCATGCAGGAACCCTCAGCTGACGGCGCGCATGGCGCAGGTCAACTCGGCTTCCACTGCGACTTCGCCATCCACCAGCGCACGCGCCTTGAACTTGAAAATACCGGCCTTCATGCGCAACAATTCCGCCTCCAGAATCAACTGGTCCCCAGGCTCCACCGGACGCCTGAAACGCACGCCCTCCATGCCGGCGAAATAGTAGATGAACCCATCGCTGGCAGACGTGCCGGCCGCGTCAAATGCCAGCAGGGCTGCGGCCTGCGCCAGGGCTTCGAGCATCAGCACACCCGGCATGACGGGTCGCTGCGGGAAATGCCCTTCAAAAAACGGCTCGTTGATGGTGACATTCTTCAGCGCCTTGATGCTCTTGCCCTTTTCAATCGCCAGCACCCGGTCGACTAACAGGAATGGATAGCGGTGCGGCAGTTGCTTGAGAATCTTGTGGATGTCCATCATGGTTGTTCCAATGTTTTTAATTTATCTTCCAGCGCCCGAATGCGATCGCGCAGGCTGTGCAATTGTTTGAGTGATGCTGCGTTTTTTTCCCAGGTCGCATTGTCGTCAAGGGGGAATATGCCAGTGTAAGTGCCCGGTTTTCGGATGGACCGGGTAACAATTGTTGCCGCGGAGATGTTGACGTTGTCGGCCAGCGAGAGATGCCCCAGTATGTTCGCAGCGCCCCCAATCGTGCAATGGGCGCCAATGATGGCGCTGCCAGCCACGCCCACACAGCCGGCCATCGCCGTGTGTCTGCCTATGTGTACGTTGTGACCGATCTGGATCAGGTTATCGAGCTTGACACCATCTTCTATCACCGTGTCCTGCAAGGCGCCGCGGTCGATGCAGGTATTGGCGCCAATTTCAACATCATTGCCGATTCGAACAGCACCCAGTTGCTCGATTTTTTCCCAGGCACCCGCATTGGGCGCAAAGCCAAAACCATCCGCACCGATGACGACGCCCGAATGCACCAGGCATCTGTCGCCAATCACACAGTTCTCAGCCACGGTGACATGGGACCGCAGCTCGGTATCTGCGCCAATGCGGGCCCCCCTTTCAATCACGCACAAGGCACCGATACGGGCCAGCGGATGAACAAAGGCGGTTGGGTCAATCACCGCGCTGGGGTGCACCTGCTGACGCTGGGCCTGTGGAAGGCTTTTCTTCCAGAGCTGTGTGACCCGGGCAAAATACAGATACGGCTGGTCCGACACGATGCAGGCCCCACGCAACAGCGCGGCCGTACGCATCTGGGGACTCACAATCACGCAGGCAGCCTTCGACGCTGCCAGTTGATTCTGGTACTTGGGATGGCTGAGAAAACTTAATTGTCGAGGCGTTGCCGTCTCAAGCGGCGCCAGCCCCTCGATCTTGAGGCCAGAATCACCATGAAGCTCACCCCCGAGTACTTCAACAATCGAACCTAGAGTTAAGCTCACACGTCACATGCCTTGGGCGCAGTTGCTTATTTGACGCCGCCCGAATTCAGGACTTTGATGACCTTGTCGGTGATGTCGTGCTTGGGATTGACATAGACCGCTTCCTGGAGAACCAGGTCATATTTTTCAGATTCAGCAACCTGCTTCACAACCTTGTTGGCACGCTCCAGCACCTGCTGCAATTCCTCGTTTTTTCTCGAGTTGAGATCTTCCTGAAATTCTCGGCGTTTTCGCTGAAAATCGCGGTCCTGGTCCACAAGCTGCTTCTGCCGGGCGATGCGCTGCCCCTCAGCCAGAGTCGGCGCTTCACGCTCAAACTTGTCGGCCATCGACTTCAAGGTAGTGCCCTGGTCGACGAGCTCCTTCTCGCGCTTTGAGAATTCCTGCTCAAGCTTGGCCTGCGCAGCCTTGGCCGTGCTGGCTTCCTTGAAAATCCGGTCGGTACTGACAAACCCGATTCGGAACTCCTGCGCCTGCACCGGTGCATAGGCAAGCAGCCCCCCCAACAAAATTCCGGCACTGCATCGGCGTAGAACATAGTTCATTAGAAGGTCGTCCCAATTTGAAATTGCATGGTTTGTATTTTATCGCCATCAAACTTTTTGATGGGCTTGGCGAATGCCAGACGCAAAGGGCCCACGGGCGAGATCCAGCTGATACCCACGCCTACAGAGGATCGCAGGCTGTTTGCATTGGCATTGATGGCCAAACCGCCATCCGGACCGCTCACAGCGCCGACATCGAGGAAAGCATACATCCTCAGGGTCCTGTCATTCCCGGCTCCGGGAAAAGGTGCCAGCAATTCGGCGTTCAGATTGAACTTTCTGGTGCCGCCCACCACGGTCCCACCCACATCATGTGGGCCCAGGCTACCCTGCTCAAAGCCGCGCACCGATCCCAAGCCACCACCGTAGAAGTTTTTGAACACCGGGTAGGGTCGATCTCCTGCTGCCACGCCCCAACCCACCTCGCCGTTGAAGGCGGCAGTGAGCTGTTTGTTGATAGGAAAGAATTCCTGATATTGGTAGGTGGCACGCAGGTAGCGGGCGTCGCCCGCAACTGACCACTCAGCATTCGCGCGCTGAAAGCGGCCGGAGTTCGGTGCCAGCGCACTGTCACGACCATCGCGCGCCCAGCCGATCGTCAAAGGAATGGCCGTACTGTCGTAGCCAAACTGGTTAGCGTAGTCTTGGTACACCGTTGGCAGAAGCGTTCCGGGCACAATGGTTGTCCTCTCGACGCCAGCGCCGAAATACACGGTGTCGGTCTCCGTGAATGGCACTCCAAACCTTAAACTGCCGCCCGATGTGACCAACTGATAGTAGTTTTGATCCTCGTACGGACTGCTTGTCCTGTGGTACAGGTCAATGGTTCTGGAGACGCCGTCAGCCGTGAAGTAGGGATCGGTCGTGTTGAAAACGACAACGCGATTGACCTTGCTGGTGTTGACCTGCACGCCCAGCGAGTTCCCTGAACCAAATGCATTTTCCTGCTTCAGGCCGAAGGAAAGTCCGAGCCCGTCGCCACTTGAAAAACCAGCCCCCAGACTCAGGCTTCCGGTGGGCTTCTCAACCACATTGATGGTCAGATCAACCTGGTCGGGTGAACCGGGCACTTCCTGGGTCTCGATACCTACCTGACTGAAATAGCCCAGGCGATCGACGCGATCACGTGACAGCTTGATCTTGTCGCCGTCGTACCATGACGCTTCGAATTGTCGAAACTCCCGGCGCACAACCACATCCCGCGTCCGGCTGTTGCCGGCAACATTGATCTTTCGAACGTAGGCCCGGCGGGATGGATTCGCCTGCATGATCAAGGCAACACGGTTGTTGGCACGGTCAATTTCCGGACGAGCTTCTACGCGCGCAAACGCAAATCCAAAATTCCCGAAGTAGTCGGTAAACGCTTTGATGGTATTGGCCACTTCATCCGCGTTATAGGCTTCTCCGGGTTTGATCGTGACAAGCGACTTGAACTCATCGTCTTTGCCAAGGAAATTCCCCTCCAGCTTGACACCACTGACAACAAATCGTTCACCTTCCGTCACATTGATGGTGATGGCAATGTCTGTCTTGTTTGGCAGGATCGAAACCTGCGTAGAGTCCACCTTGAACTCCAGATAGCCGCGTGTCAAATAATACGAACGCAGGGTTTCAATATCTGCGTTGAGCTTGGCCCGCGAGTAACGATCCGATTTGGTATACCAGCTCAACCAGCCACCGGTATCAAGATCAAACAGGCCACGCAGCGTCGACTCGCCAAAGACTTTGTTGCCGACGATCCGTATTTCACTTATTTTTGCGGGCTCCCCTTCGACCACGGTAAACGTCAGGTTGACCCGATTGCGCTCAATCGGTGTGACCGTGGTCACAATTTCCGCGGCGTAGAGACTGCGATTGATGTACTGCCGCTTGAGCTCCTGCTCAGCCCGGTCAAGTTGGGCTTTGTCAAAGGGCCGGCCATCGCCCAGACCTACATCACGCAACGCCTTTTTGAGCACTTCCTTGTCAAACTCTTTGGTTCCGATGAAATCAACATCGGCGACCGTGGGTCTTTCCTCGACAATGATCACCAGTACATCGCCACTAACTTCAATTCGCACATCCTTGAACAAGCCCAGACCAAAAAGCGAACGAATCGCTGACGACCCCTTCTCATCGTCATAGACATCCCCAACCCGAACCGGCAGCGACACGAAAATGGTTCCCGGCTCCACCCGTTGCAGACCCTCGATGCGAATGTCGCGCACGGTGAAAGGATTCACCGCCCACGCCGTGCCAGCCATAAAAGCGAGAGAAACTACGGCGGATATTGCGCGCACTGGAAAGCGATTGAATTGCATTTTTAGTATTGAAGAGTCAAGCCAGTGTCGATTGTCAACACCAGACATTTAGCCAAATAAGCGGGTGATATCGTTGAAGAGGGCAATCGACATCATGACCAACAGGACTGCAACACCGCCCCGTTGCAGGCGCTCCATCCAGGCGTCGGGGACGGGTTTGCCCATGATGCCCTCCCAAAGATAATACATCAGGTGACCACCGTCCAGAACCGGCAGCGGCAGCAAATTCAAAACGCCCAGACTCACGCTGATCAAGGCGAGGAACAACAGGTATTGCGTCAAACCCATGCCCGCGGACTTCCCCGCGTAGTCTGCAATCGTCAACGGGCCGCTGAGGTTCTTGAGGGAGGCCTCGCCGATCACCATTTTCCCCATCATTCTGAGCGTCAAGACGGACACATCCCAGGTGCGAACCATGCCGCGCCACAGACCATCGGCGACACCATACTTCACCGTCACCAGCTCCGGCATCGCACCGACATAGGCGCCGATTCGTCCAACCAGGAGCGCACCATCTTGCCGGGTCTCCGGCGTGACGGTGACTTCCAGCTCGGTTCCGGCTCGCGTGATTTTCCAGACAGCAGACACCGCCTGACCATTCAGGACTGAAGACCGAATCAGCTGGCGCAGCTGCTGGCCATCCACCACAGGCACGGACCCCACCTGGCGAACCACATCGCCATCGCGCAGACCCGCTTTGTCCGCTGCTGCGCCAACGACGATTTCACCAATGACAGGGCGGGTAAACGGCCCGACCACCCCGATCTTTCGAAACAAATCAGCATTCGCCTCGCTCGCGTCCATGTCACTGAGTTTCAGCAGCAGATCGCCGCCGGTACCGCGGGCGGGCCCGGTCACAACCAGTCGTACATCCTGTCCCTCCAGGGCTCCCCGGGTCAGGAACCAGCGAAGATCTTCAAACGATTCGACGTCCTGAAGTTGACCACCGTCAAACCCGGCACGCTGTATCCTCTCACCGCCAATCAAACCAGCGTGTTCAGCGATCGACCCCGCATCGGGTCTTGCCAGAATTGGGGCCGGAAGTTGCATGCCGCTCCAGTTCACCGCCGCATACAGCACTACAGCCAGCAGCAAATTTGCCACAGGGCCCGCCGCCACAATGGCCACACGCGAACGCAAGGGCTGGGTGTTGAATGCCAGATGGCGCTCCGCGTCAGCGACTGGCGCTTCACGCTCATCAAGCATCTTGACAAAACCGCCCAGCGGAAAAGCAGCAATGACAAACTCGGTCGCCGAGCCTTTTGGCTGCCAGCGAACCAGTGGTTTGCCAAACCCGATGGAAAAACGCAGTACTTTGACACCGCAGGCCACGGCCATGCGGTAGTGACCGTATTCATGGACCGCGATCAACAGCCCGAGGGCGAGCACAAATGCAGCAAGGGTCAGCATGATCGCTCCAGGGTGAATTTTCTAAATGCCCACACGGCGCACCACCTGCCGGGCCGCATCACGGGACATCGCATCCAGCGCCAAGAGATCTTCCAATGACTGCGGGCTGGCAGTGGTGACCGTCTCCAATGTTTCCAGATTGACCACGTGAATCTGGTCAAAACGAATTTGGCCATCAAGAAACGCTGCCACCGCCACTTCATTGGCAGCATTCAAGACGGCCGTGGATCCTGAAGGTGCTTTCAAAACTGACCACGCCAGTTTCAGACCGGGAAAGCGTTGCTCATGGCCATGCGAGTCCAGCGACTCGAACGTCATGTCGGCCATGGACCTGAAATCCAGTGCAGCGGCGCCAGACGCGATGCGATCCGGCCACGACAGCCCATAGGCAATGGGCACTTTCATGTCGGGCGTGCCAAGTTGCGCCACCACGGAGTTGTCTTTGTATTGGACCATCGAATGAATCACACTCTGCGGATGAATCACAACCTCGATCTGATCAGGCGTGACATCGAAGAGGAAACGTGCCTCAATGACTTCCAGCGCCTTGTTCATCATGGTGGCGGAGTCAACAGATATCTTGCGTCCCATGACCCAATTGGGGTGGGCACAGGCCTGCTCTGGCGTCACATCACACAGTGTGTGGGGCTCACGCTGTCGAAATGGCCCTCCCGAAGCGGTGAGAATGATCTTGTCAATCTGAGTCGCCCACGTGGCTGCATCATCCGGCAAGGACTGGAATACGGCTGAGTGCTCGCTGTCAATCGGCAGCAGTTTTGCGCCACCCTGCACGACAGCCTGCATGAAGTAGTCGCCACCAACCACGAGTGCTTCCTTGTTCGCCAGCAACAGTCGCTTCCCTGCCCGCGCGGCCCCAAGACAGGAAGCGAGTCCGGCAGCACCGACGATCGCAGCCATTACCGCGTCGACAAGTTCATGCGATGCAATCATGGTGATGGCCGATGAACCCCAAAGAACCTGCGTCTTCAAGCCAAGATCGCTGCACTTTTGCTCCAGCGCGCGACCATGTGGTTCGCTGGCCATGACAGCGAACACCGGTTTGAATTGGACACACTGCTGCAGCATCAGGTCAACCTGTGTTGAAGCGCTCAAGGCAAAAACCTCGAACCGATCCGAGTGACGCGCAATCACATCCAGCGTGCTGACGCCGATCGACCCGGTCGACCCCAGGATCGCGACACGCTGTTTCACCTTGTCTTCCCAATCACTCATCGAGGCTGCAGCACCGAGTAGAGCATTAGCGCCAAAGGCAGCGTGGGCAACAGCGCATCCACACGGTCCAGCACGCCACCATGGCCTGGCAGCAAGCCGCTACTGTCCTTGACGCCCGCACTGCGCTTGACGAGCGACTCGAACAAATCGCCCACCACGCTCATCGCCGATAAGAACACGACCGCGATCAAGAGCAACCAGGCACCTTGTCGACCAAGGTGACTGTACAAACTGGGAGCCGTAATGCCCCATGTGGCATCGGCCCAACGCCAGACAAAAGCCAGGACAACCACGCCTGCCATGCCACCCCAAACACCTTCCCAACTTTTGCCGGGACTGATGGAGGGAGCGAGTTTGCCCCGGCTGAAACGCCCGCCCAATGCCCTGCCCGCAAAATAGGCAAAGATATCAGCCACCCAGACCAAGACCAGGATGGAAAGCAGAAAATTGATGCCAATCACTCTGGCCTGCGCTACCGCCAGCCAGGCAAGCCAGAGAGCAACAAGGCCCGAGACCAGCCGGACCGCCTGTGGATGCGCAGACCACGCTGATACCCCGCGATGCAACGCCCAGGCGCCTGCCAGCACCCACGTGGCGCCGGCAAGGACCCACAGCAAGACCAGCGATTGCTCAAGCATACCCAGCCACCATGCTGCTGCACATGCCACCCCACAGGCCAAACCAGAGAACAGCGACGCCACCGGACCATACCCGTTGAGCCGGGCCCACTCCCATGCACCAGCCGCGATGAACACCAGCGCAATCGCGCAAAACGGCGCGGGCGAGTGATAGAACAACGCCGGCAGCAAGATGAGCAGCAGTACGAGGGCCGTGATGACGCGCTGTTTTAACATTTGAGATCCTCAGGCGACGGTTGAAGTGGCCGCCTGCGCAACCAACTGGTCTGAGGTTTTGCCAAAGCGCCGCTCACGATGATTGAAGGCCGCGATGGCCACGTCAAGCTCCGCCTCATCGAACTCTGGCCAGAGCTTGCCGCTGAAATAAAACTCTGAATAGGCAGATTGCCAAAGCAGGAAATTGCTGATGCGCTGCTCGCCACCGGTACGGATGACCAGGTCGGGATCCGGAACGTGCGCCAGGGCCATCTCCCCACTCAAGTTGGATTCAGTGACTGGTGTGCCCTGAGCCGCCAATTTGGCGGCCGCCTGCACGATGTCCCAGCGACCGCCGTAATTGAAACAGACGTTCAAAATCAGGCGTGAATTCGAGGCCGTTGCCAACTCGGCCTTTTCAATGCCGGCGACCACTTTCGTCGAGAGATTGGCGCGTTCACCGACAAAGTGCAGTTGGACACCATCAGCCTTGAGCTGTGGCACTTCCCTGGTCAGCGCCAGGGCGAACAGTTCCATCAAACCGGACACCTCTTCTGCTGGACGACTCCAGTTTTCTGAAGAAAAGGCAAAAACGGTCAACACGCCCACACCCCGTTGCGCACATGCCTTGACACATCGGCGAAGCGAATCAACACCTTGCTTGTGCCCGGCGACACGCGGCAGAAACCGTTTGGATGCCCAGCGGCCGTTGCCATCCATCACGATTGCGATGTGGTGAGGTGCGTGACTCATCGGCAACAACTCATACCGCCATGATGTCTTGCTCTTTAGCTGCAACCAACTGATCGATCGCGAGGATATGCCGATCGGTCACTTTCTGGATTTCTGCCTCAGACCGCTTTTGATCATCTTCAGAGGCGAGCTTGTCTTTGACTGCTTTCTTGACCGCCTCATTGGCATCGCGACGCAGATTGCGCACGGCGATCTTGGCGCTTTCGCCTTCGTTCCTGACAACCTTGGTCAGCTCCTTGCGGCGCTCTTCCGACATGGCCGGCATGGGGACGCGAATCAAGTCGCCCATGGACGAAGGATTTAATCCCAAATCGCTGTCGCGAATCGCTTTTTCAATCTTGGCTCCCATCCCCTTTTCCCAAGGCTGGACACTGATAGTGCGGGCATCGAGCAAGGACACATTGGCCACCTGGCTGATCGGCAGCATGGAGCCGTAATAGTCCACCTGGACTGAGTCCAGCAACGCAGGGTTCGCCCGGCCGGTACGAATCTTGGTCAGGTTGTTCTTGAACGCAGCGATGGATTGATCCATCTTGACTTCAACCGTGTTTTTTATCTCGGCAATAGGCATGTTTTTCTCCTCACTCGACTGTTCACAAAGTGCTATTCGGGCAGTGCAATTTTGACATGGTCAGGCGTAGACCAGCGTACCCTCATCTTCCCCCATCACCACGCGCTTGAGAGCGTCATGTTTGAAAATGGAGAATACTTTGATGGGCAGTTTTTGATCGCGACACAAGGCAAAAGCGGTGGCATCCATGATGCCCAGATTTTGAGAAATCGCTTCATCAAATGATATTTTGCTGTATCGGGTCGCGTGCGGATCCTTTTTGGGATCGGCCGTGTAAACCCCGTCAACCTTGGTTGCCTTCAGCACGATTTGCGCGCCAATCTCGGCGCCACGCAAAGCAGCCGCCGTATCGGTCGTGAAAAATGGGTTACCCGTGCCTGCGGCAAAAATGACAACCTTGCCCTCTTCCAGATATTGCAGCGCCTTGGGTCTGACATAGGGCTCGACCACCTGTTCGATGGCAATAGCCGACATGACTCGTGCCGTCAAGCCCGCCTTGTTCATGGTGTCCCCCAAAGCCAGTGCATTCATGACTGTAGCCAGCATACCCATGTAATCCGCAGTGGCCCGATCCATGCCGACCGAGCCCCCTGCCACACCGCGAAAAATATTGCCACCGCCAATGACCACCGCTACTTCCACGCCGAGGCGGGTGACCTCGGCCACCTCATCCACCATGCGAACAATGGTGTCGCGGTTGATGCCGAACTGGTCGTCCCCCATCAGTGCCTCGCCTGACAGCTTGAGCAGTATTCGCTTGTAGGCTGGTTTGGCGACGGACATGATGGACTCCTTGATGTGATGACTGGTGAGCGGGAACAATCCAAATTCAGGCCGATGATCTCGAATTGAATTTGGATCTTGAAAAATCCCGTTTTCGTTGGCGGGATGGCGATCAGCTTGCCTGCTGGGCGGCAGCCACCTGGGCTGCCACTTCAGCTGCGAAGTCGTCGACCTTCTTCTCAATGCCTTCGCCAACCACGTAGAGCGTAAAGCCCTTCACGGTCGTACCAGTGGCCTTGAGCATCTGCTCGACGGTCTGCTTGTCGTTCTTCACGAACGACTGGTTAAACAGCGACACCTCCTTGAGGTATTTCTGCACACCGCCTTCGATCCGCTTGGCCACGATCTCATCCGACTGCACCGGTTTGCCGGCAGCCGTCGCAACCGCAGCATCTTCAGCCGCCTTGGCGGCCGCAACGGAACGCTCCCTGGCCACCAGTTCGGCGGGCACATCCGCGCTGGACAAGGCCACGGGCTTCATGGCGGCGACGTGCATCGCCACATCCTTGGCTGCAGTCTCATCGCCCTCAAACTCAACGACGACACCAATGCGCGTGCCGTGCAAATAGGCGGCCAGCTTGCTGCCGGACGCAAAACGCTTGAAACGGCGAAAGCTCATGTTCTCACCGATCTTGCCGATCAGACCCTTGCGCACATCTTCCAGCGTCGGGCCAAAGCCGTCCTGGGCATAAGGCAGAGCACCCAGCGCCGCGACATCAGCCGGGTTGTTCTTGGCAATCAGTTCGACAGCCGCATTGGCGAGCGCCAGAAAGCTGTCGTTCTTGGTGACGAAATCGGTTTCGCAGTTGACTTCGAGCAGTGCACCCACGCCGCCATCGATATAGCTGGTGACTACACCCTCAGCCGTGATGCGACCTGCGGCCTTGCCGGCTTTGCTACCCAACTTGACACGCAACAACTCCTCGGCTTTGGCCATATCGCCATCAGCCTCTGTCAAAGCGCGTTTGCACTCCATCATGGGCGCATCGGTCTTGCCACGCAGTTCAGCCACCATGCTTGCGGTAATTGCAGCCATTTTGATTCTCCGTACTCAGTTCAACAATATAAAAAAGGGGACTAAAAAAAAGGGGCACAGAAGCCCCCTTTTTTGGGGTCGCGGACAATACTCAGGCAGATGCCTCGTCCACTTCCACGAATTCGTCTGCGCTCTCAGCGACCATCGCTTTGGTGGCGTCGTCAACCATGTTGGCACGGCCTTCAATGATGGCATCGGCGATGCCGCGTGCATACAGGACAACTGCTTTGGATGAGTCATCGTTGCCAGGAATGACATAGTCAATGCCTTCAGGCGAGTGATTGGTATCAACCACCGCAATCAGGGGAATGCCGAGTTTCTTGGCTTCAGCGATGGCGATCTTGTGAAAACCCACGTCAATCACGAAAATGGCATCCGGCAGAACAGTCATGTCCTGAATGCCACCAATGTCACGCTCAAGCTTCGCGAGTTCGCGGGCAAACATCAGTTGCTCTTTCTTGTTCAGACTGTCCAGACCGGCTTCCTGCTGGATCTTCATGTCTTTGAGGCGCTTGATGGAAGTCTTGACCGTTTTGAAGTTGGTCAACATGCCGCCGAGCCAGCGCTGATCAACAAAAGGAACACCAGCACGCTGGGCTTCCTGGGCGACGGTCTCACGCGCCTGACGTTTTGTGCCAACCATCAGCACCGTGCCGCGCTTGGCGGAGATCTGGCGCGCAAATTTGGCGGCCTCCTGGAACATCGGCAGCGATTTTTCCAGGTTGATAATGTGAATCTTGTTGCGATGACCGAAAATGAACGGGGCCATCTTGGGGTTCCAGAAGCGGGTCTGGTGGCCGAAATGGACACCGGCTTCCAGCATTTCGCGCATGGTTACTGACATGTTTAACTCCAAAGGTTAGGTCTAAAATCCAGTTCGTTTTTGCTTCTTTCAATGGCACTTGTTCAATTGCCTGTGAAAGTTGCAACACCTTGATGAAACTGGTTTGCTGATTTGCTTGCCAAATAGCCATGTGGCCACTCAGCAAAACCCAAAGACTATAGCACAGCCCCGGCAACCCCATGCTCCCAGACCTCCTCACGACGCGGCACTTGCTGCGAACCGGCCAGACCCACCCACAGGCAGAAATTGAGCGCGCCATAGAGGCAGCGCAATCAGCATCCTGCCAACACGTATTTCTTGACCGCATGTTTGGCGAGGCCCGCGCGGTGGCGGGCAGCCCGGACATCCGGGAAAAGCCACTGGCGGGCTTGGCAGTATCCATCAAGGATTTGTTCGACGTCGCGGGGCAAACCACCAGCGCGGGCTCCATCGCACTGCGTGACGCCCCGCCCGCAAGGCGGGACAGTGTGGCCGTCGACCGGCTGCGGCGCGCAGGGGCCGCGTTCATCGGGCGAACCAACATGGTGGAGTTTGCATTCTCCGGCGTGGGCGTCAATCCCCACTTCGGTACCCCGGCCAACGCCTGTGCGAGCGATGTGGCCCGCATACCGGGGGGCTCATCGTCCGGTGCGGCAATTTCGGTGGCGACGGGCGCGGCATTCGCTGGACTGGGATCGGACACGGGTGGCTCGATCCGCATTCCGGCGGCGCTCAACGGCATTGTTGGCTTCAAAAATACCGCCCGGCTGGTGCCGACCGACGGCGCACTGCCTCTGTCGACAACGCTCGACACCGTCTGCGCCCTCACCCGCTCCGTTCAGGACACGGTACTTGTCCACGAGCTATTGGCCCGGCGGCGGGTGACCCGCAGCCCAGCGCCTCTTTCAGCTTACCGCCTGGGCGTAGCCAGCACCCTGATGCTTGACGGACTGGATCCCACCGTGTCCCGCGCCTGGCAGCGCACCCTGACAACACTGCGCAATGCCGGCGCCCGGATAGACGAGCTTGCGCTGTCCGAAATCAATGACCTTCAGCAAATTCAGGCCACCGGCGGCTTCTCGGCCGCCGAGAGCTACGCCTGGCACCACCATCTGCTTGAACACAAGACCCAGCTCTACGACCCTCGCGTCGCGGCCCGCATCCAGCGGGGTGCGACAATGAGCGCTTGCGACTACATCGAGCTGCAGGGCGCGCGCAACCGCTGGATAAAGAGAATGGATGCCGCCATGCGGGGCTTTGATGCTTTCCTGTCGCCAACCGTGCCCATGGTGGCGCCCCCCATTGCGGATGTGGCACCGGGGCCCGAACGCGATGACGCCTTTTTCAGGGTCAACGCCCTGCTCCTGCGCAACACCAGCGTGATCAACATGCTCGATGGCTGTGCCGTGTCTCTTCCCTGCCATGCACCCGACGAGTTGCCCGTTGGTCTGATGGTCTGGGCCGGCGCCATGGGTGACGACCCGGTGCTCAACATAGCGCTTCAGATCGAAACGTTACTACAAAAACAATAGCTGTCCGCGCATATTTGACGGGGGCTAGAGCCATTTTCGGCATAGAAAAAAGGGATTCATGAAGATTGCAGTCATTGGTGCCGGCATCATCGGCGTCACCACGGCCTACGAGTTGGCAAGTGACGGGCACGAGGTCACCGTGTTGGAGCGACGCGGGGCCGCCGCCGAGGAAACCAGCTTTGCCAATGCCGGCATCGTGGCGCCCGGCTACGTCACGCCCTGGGCAGCACCCCAGATGCGCGCCAAAGTGCTCCAGCATCTGTTCAGTCGCTACGCACCGGTCAAAGTGGGGCTGCCGCTCTCGGGTCGAGATTTGGCCTGGATGTGGAAGTGGTATCGGGCCTGCAAGCTTGACACCTATCTGTCCAACCGCGCTCATTTGCAGCGCCTGGCGTTCTATAGCCGGGAGCGACTGCACTACATCACGGCCGACCTGAAGCTGGACTACGACCGCAGCGACGGTTACATGGTGCTGCTGCGGTCCGAAAAAGACAGCAAAGGGATGCAGCCTGGCCTGCAAGTGCTGCGCGATGCCGGCGTGGCATTCAGAGAGATTGACGCGGTGGAGGCCCGCAAAATCGAAACGGCACTCAATCCAGACACCGCATTTTTTGGCGCCGTCCATTTGCCTGATGACGAAGTGGGAAACTGTCGCCAGTTTGCCCTGATGTTGAAAAACGAGGCGCAACGACTGGGCGTGAAGTTCTCGTTCAACACCACCGTCACGCAAGTCCGGCCATCGGATGGGATCGCGCTGGACGTGGCAGGCGACAACACACCACGGCAATACGACGCCGCCGTGATGTGCGCCGGCCTGGATTCGGCCCGGCTGCTGAGGCCTTTGGGTCTGAAAATTCCACTGGCAGCCGTCTACGGCTATTCGGTCAGCGCCACCATTCGAGAGCCGCTCAACGGCCCCCGCAGTGCCGTGATGGATGAGCACTACAAGGTGGCTATATCCCGCTTGGGCAACCGCGTGCGGGTGGCGGGAAGTGCCGAGATCGGCGGCTCGCCTGACAAAAAGCGCGCCAACTCCCTTCAACTTCTTTACAAAGTGTTGCACGATTGGTTTCCCGGCGCAGCCAACCTCTCCAACGGCGTACAGGAATGGAAAGGCGCACGTCCCATGCTGCCGGACGGACCACCCATTCTGGGCGCCAGCGGCATCGCGGGACTGTGGCTGAACCTGGGGCATGGTTCCAGTGGCTGGGCCCTGAGCTGCGGCTCCGCCAGGGTCCTGGCAGATTTGCTCGGTGGCCGGGCACCTGACCTGGATGTCACCGGATTTGGGGTCGAGCGGCTCAATCGCTGACATGGCGCGCTGAATATGTTGGCACAATGGGAAGTTGACAAACAATCCACGCCATGAGCCCTGAACTCTCCCAAAAACTGGCCGCAGCGGTTGACGGCATGCCCGCATTTCCCAAAAGTGTCCAGAATATTCTGGAGTTGACGCGGGACGTCAATTGCTCGCCCAAGGATCTGGTGCAGGTGATCGACAAGGACCCGGTGGTCACGGTCAAAATCCTGAAGGTGGTGAATTCGGCCTATTACAGCCTGCCCAAGCAGATCACCTCCATCAACCATGCGGTGGTCTATCTGGGCTTCAACACCATCAAGAATCTGGCCTTGAGCATCGCAGCCATTGGCATGCTGCCCAAGGACAACGCGGCGGGCTTCGATGCCCAGCAGTATCTTCTGCACTCGCTCGCCACTGCGGTCATTGCCAAGCAACTGGCGCTGCGGGTTGACGATGCCGACCCCATGGACTGCTTCATCGCCGGTCTGCTGCACGACTTTGGGAAGGTGGTGTTCGCGCAGTTCATGCCGAAGGAGTTTCGACTGGCACTGGAGACCAGTCAATCAGATGGAAGCTCTCTGCACCTGGCCCTGCGCAAGGTCATCGGCGTGGACCACGCGGTTGTCGGCGCGATGTTGGTTGAAAAATGGCGATTTGCGCCCAGTCTGATCGAGACGATCCAGCATCAGTACGGACCCGACCTCAAAGACACCGACATGATCGCCTGCGTCTTTGCGGCCAACCAGATCAGTAAGAAGATGGCATTCGGTTTTGGCGGAAACCCCTGCGTTGAAGAATTCCCGGCCACGATCGCCAAGCGCCTGGGAGGCACCCTGGATGAAGTCATAGTTTCCTTGGGAGACTTGGCTCCGCTGTTCGAGGAAGCCAAGATATTTTCGAAAATTTGAGGGCAAGGCATGAAAGTCAGATTTTGGGGTGTGCGGGGATCCATTGCCTCACCTGGACCGAATACCGTGCGCTATGGTGGCAATACCACCTGTATCGAGATTCGCACCGACAACAACGAACTCATCATCATTGATGCCGGAACCGGCATCTTTCCGCTGTCGCAAACGCTGCTGGCCGAATTGCCGGTGACGGCCAATGTGCTGATCACCCACTCACACTGGGACCACATTCAGGGCCTGCCCTTTTTCATCCCCAACTTCATCCCCGGCAACACCTTGCGCCTCCATGGTGCATTTGACCCGGTTTCAGGCAAGGGCGTGGAGCAGGTCATGTCGGTGCAGCTGCAATACAGCTATTTTCCGGTGCGCGAAGCCGAGATGAAAGCGCGAATTGAATACGTCACGCTCGCGCCTGAACAAAGCATCCAGATCGGGTCCGCCACGGTGACGCCATATCTCATGAACCATCCGGTCATTGACTTCGGCTACCGTATTGAAGCCAACGGCAAATCGGTGTTCTTTACCGGTGACCACGAACCGCCGCAGAATATCTATGAGCCGGGTGATGAGGGGTATGCCGAGTACCAGACCTTCGTCGATGAAAAAGCCGACAGCATCCTGCGCGCCATGCAGGGAGTGGACGTGCTGATCGCCGACTGCTCCTACACCGAGCAGGAATACCCCGCCAAAAAGGGTTGGGGCCACGGAACCTTCAACACCAGCATCCAGTACGCCAAAGACGCGGGTGCCAAGGTGCTGTTTTGCACGCACCACGAACCCACCCGCAGCGACGACGCCCTCGATGCGGTCTTCCGGCAGGTGCTTGTCGACAATCCACCGCAGGCCGGTGGCCCCGACTATCGCCTGGCCCGCGAGGGCGAGACCTACGAGTTCTAGATTGACCGACTGGTCCCATGCTGAAAATCGATTCCCGCTCGCGTCAGGCCCTGTACAACGTTGACGCCACGCGCCGCATCGAACGCGCCGCCCAGGCTGCCCTGCCCCCCCATACCCTGATGCAACGGGCCGGGCTGGCCATGGCGCAACTGGCGCTGGCGCTGACACCTCATGCCCGACGTATCTGGATTGCGTGCGGCCCCGGCAATAACGGCGGCGACGGGCTGGAAGCCGCGATGCACCTGCAGCGCTGGGGCAAACTGCCGGTAGTGACCTGGCTGGGTAGTCTGGACAAAGCGCCGCCGGATGCTGCCGCGTCGTACCAGCGCGCGTTTGAAGCAGGCGTCGCCTTCGCCGAGACGCCACCCGATGACTACGACTTATCCATCGATGCCTTGCTGGGCATCGGTGCAGATGTTCGTGCGCCAGAAGGCCGCATGGCCCACTGGATCAACCTGATGAACGCCGGCACACCCCCCGTGCTGGCCGTGGACCTGCCCACCGGGCTGCATGCCGACACCGGCGTTGTTGCGCAGCACAGTGTGAAGGCCTGGCACACCTTGAGCCTGCTGACGCTCAAACCCGGCCTGTTCACCGCCCATGGACGCGACGCCGCGGGCACCGTGTGGCTGGACGACCTGGATACCGCTCACAACACGGCGGCCAACGAGTCGACCGCCACTCCCACGGCCTGGCTGGCGGGCGCACCGTTGGCCGCGGCGCGCCTTCATGCCTCGCATAAAGGCAGCTACGGCGATGTGGTCGTGGTCGGCGGCGCGGCGGGCATGACCGGTGCTGCCCTGCTGGCGGCGTCGGCCGCTCTGTATGGGGGCGCGGGACGGGTTTTTGTGGGTTTGCTTGATGGCGGTTCAATGGCTGTCGATGCCAGCCAGCCCGAGCTGATGTTCCGGCCGGTCGATGCACTGGACTTCTCGGCCATGACGACGGTGTGTGGTTGCGGCGGCGGTGATGCCGTTCGCGGCCCGCTTCCAAGGATATTGTCGACCTCAACCAACGTCGTTATTGATGCGGACGCTATTAATATGATAGCGATCGACAGTCAGCTGCAGACCCTGCTGATGGCCCGGGGCAAGCGTCTTGCGGCCACCGTACTCACCCCCCATCCTTTGGAAGCCGCCCGTCTGCTGGGCATCACAGCCATGCAGGTGCAGCACGACCGCCTGGCAGCCGCACAGCAACTGGCGCAACGCTTTGGCTGCACGGTGGTGCTCAAGGGCTCGGGCACTGTTATCGCAGCGCCCGGACAGATACCAGTCATCAACTCCACCGGTAACGCCCTTCTGGCCACTGCGGGTACCGGCGATGTGCTGGCCGGCATGGTGGGGGCGCGCCTGGCCAGCGGGCTGGATGCCTTCGCGGCAGCGTGCCAGACGGTGTATCGACATGGCCTTGCGGCCGACCAATGGCCCGCTGGGTCGACGCTGGTGGCTGGATCATTGGCCCGCCGACAGGCGCCTTCAGGCGACTGACCCGACCGACAGCGTCATACGCAGTGCCTTGGCACACGCTGCGCCCTCCAGAACAGATACCAGGCGGCACCGCCCCTGCACTCGCAAGGAACGAAACACCTGAGGACGCCTGCTCAGGAACGTCGACGGGGTTTGCCGCTCTTCTTGCGTTCACTGACCTTCTTTACAGAATCCTTCAGCGCCTTGATCGACGGCATGACAGTATGGACCGTCGTCTCGCGTTGCGTGCGATCACCCTTCCCGCGCCTGGGCGGCTGGCCCTGCGCTTCCAGATCATCTTTTCCCAAACCCTTGTCTCGTGCATTCCTGACGACTTGGCCGTCCCCGTCCTGTACCAACCGAAAATCGATTCTGCGGCCATCCAGGTCAACCCGACTAACCTGCACCCGAACCCGTGAACCAATGGCATAGCGCATACCCGTGCGCTCGCCACGGAGTTCCTGGCGCGCCTCGTCAAAGCGGTAGTACTCGCCACCCAGCTCGGTGATATGCACCAGTCCTTCGACATACATGGCGTCCAGCGTGACGAAAATTCCAAAGCTCGTCACGGAACTGACCACGCCACCATACTCCTCTCCAAGGTGCTCGCGCATGTACTTGCACTTGAGCCACGCTTCGACATCGCGACTGGCCTCGTCGGCACGACGTTCATTGGCGCTGCAATGCATGCCGGCGGCTTGCCAGGCCTGGGTTTCCGGGCTCAATTTCTTGGGTTTTTGCCCCGGCTCCGCAACGCGCGACGCCAGCCCTTTTTCCAGACGTCGCGACAGTTTGGCATGGGCTTCCCCCGGTGTGGGCAACACTGGCAACTGGTACCGGGTCTTGGCCAGAATCGCCTTGATGACACGATGCACCAGCAGATCGGGGTAACGCCGTATCGGGCTGGTGAAGTGGGTGTAAGCATCAAAAGCCAGGCCGAAGTGGCCCTCATTCACCGGCGTGTAGATCGCTTGCTGCATGGAGCGCAACAACATCGAGTGAATCTGCTGCGCGTCCGGCCGGTCCTTCGTCGCAGCGGCAATGGCCTGAAACTCACCGGGCGAAGGATCGTCGCTGATGGTCAACCCCACGCCAGTGACTTTCAGGTAGTTGCGAAGAACCTCCTTTTTCTCGGGCGTGGGCCCCACGTGCACGCGAAACAAACCAGCGTGCTTGCTTTGGGCAATGAAATCCGCGCTGCAAACGTTGGCTGCCAGCATGGCCTCTTCAATCAGTTTGTGCGCATCGTTGCGGGTGCGCGGCACGATTTTCTCGATACGCCCGCTTTCATCGCAAACGATTTGAGTCTCAACCGTCTCGAAATCCACGGCCCCGCGACGCACGCGCGACTTCAGCAACGCCCGGTACACATCGTGCAGATTCATCAAATCCGTCACGCGCTCTTTGCGCTTGAGCGCCTCGGGGCCCCGCGTGTTGGCCAAAATCGCCGCTACCTCGGTGTAGGTGAAACGGGCATGGCTCCACATAACCGCAGGGTAGAACTGGTACGCGTCGACCTCGCCGTCCTCAGTCACCATCATGTCGCACACCATGCACAGGCGTTCAACTTCCGGATTCAGCGAGCACAGCCCATTGGACAGCTTCTCAGGCAGCATCGGAATGACGCGGCGCGGGAAGTAAACACTGGTGGCGCGCTCATAGGCGTCCACGTCAATGGCAGAACCGGTTTCGACATAGTGACTGACATCGGCAATGGCCACCAGCAAACGCCAGCCCTTGGCGGCAGATTTACCCTTGCCAAGTTTTACCGGCTCGCAATACACCGCATCGTCAAAATCGCGGGCGTCTTCGCCATCGATGGTCACCAATGCGACGTCCGTCAAATCGACACGGTGCTTCTTGTCCTGCGGACGCACCTTGTCCGGTAGCGTGCGTGCCAGCGCAATGCAAGCCTCGGAAAATTCATGCGGCACACTGTATTTGCGTACCGCAATTTCAATCTCCATGCCGGGATCGTCAACCTCGCCCAACACCTCCGTGACGCGCCCCACCGGCTGGCCGTACAAGGCCGGCGCCTCCGTCAGTTCAACGACAACAATCTGGCCTGTCTTGGCCGAGCCCGTCGCGGCCTTGGGGATCAGTACGTCCTGGCCATAGCGTTTATCCTCAGGAACAACGATCCAGATCCCGCTTTCCTGCAACAGGCGGCCAATGATGGGTTGTTTTGCCCGCTCAACGATTTCAACGACGCGGCCCTCTGGCCGGCCCTTGCGATCACTGCGCACAATACGAACCTTGACGCGGTCCTTGTGCAGCACAGCACGCATCTCATTGGGTGGCAAATAGATGTCGGATTCACCGTCATCACGGGCCACGAAACCGTGGCCATCGCGATGGCCTTGAACAATTCCTTCAACTTCGTCCAGCAAGCCGCTGGTTTGGCTAATATTTTTGATACAATAACTCTCTTTCCTGAAATGCCCGGATGGCGGAATTGGTAGACGCGCACGGTTCAGGTCCGTGTGCCGAAAGGTGTGGAGGTTCGAGTCCTCTTCCGGGCACCAATATAAATGAATTCCGGGAGTCTTTTAAACAAGGATTCCCGGTCTTTTTTTTGCAAACAAGCTGCTGTTAGTCCTTGGACTTCCAGCAGCTTTTTTGTTGTCGTGAAATATCTCAAGCGTTTAGTTTTAAAACGGCTGGGCCACGAGATCGTGTCCTTGTGCACCCACAATGCGGGCCTTGGTGAACTCGCCGACCTTTAGCGTCTTGCTAATTTTTTCAGGCGGCAATAGCCTCACCACACCGTCAATCTCAGGCGCGTCGGCATAGGAACGTCCCAGCCCACCCTTCTTGCCCATTGCCGGCGCTGAATCCACCAGCACCTGCATGGTGGCGCCGATGCGCTGATGCAACTTGGCCGCCGACACAGCCTCGGCAACGGCCATGAAACGCGCACGCCGCTCTTCCCGCAGTTCCATCGGCAACATGCCGGGAATGTCATTGGCAGCAGCGCCCTGCACCGGACTGTAGGCAAAGCAGCCGGCACGATCAATCTTGGCTTCACGCATGAAATCCAGCAGATGAGAAAACTCTTCTTCGGTCTCACCCGGAAAGCCCGCAATAAAGGTGCTGCGAACCACTATCTCAGGGCATGCCTCGCGCCAGCGTTCGATGCGCTCCAGATTTCTCTCACCACTGGCCGGGCGTTTCATGCGCTTGAGCACATCGGGGTGACTGTGCTGAAAGGGGACGTCCAGATAGGGCAGCACCTTGCCGGTGGCCATCAGGGGAATCACCTCATCCACGCTGGGATACGGATACACATAGTGCAAGCGAACCCAGGCGCCATACGGCTCCGCCATGTCGCCCAGTGCCTGTACCAATTCCAGCATGCGCGTCTTGATCGGCTTGCCGTCCCAGAATCCGGTGCGGTACTTGACGTCAACGCCATAGGCAGAGGTATCCTGGCTGATCACCAGCAACTCCTTCACGCCGCCTTCAAACAGGGCTCGCGCTTCCTTCAGCACATCCCCGATGGGGCGCGATACCAGATCGCCCCGCATGGACGGAATGATGCAGAAGGTGCAACGGTGATTGCAACCTTCGCTGATCTTGATGTAGGCGTAGTGTCGGGGCGTCAGCTTCACACCTGCCACACCAAATGCATTGGGAACCAGATCTATAAACGGATCGTGTGGCTTGGGCAAATTGGCATGCACGGCATCCATCACCTCCTGCGTTGCCTGCGGGCCGGTCACGGCCAGCACGCTAGGGTGCATTTGTTTGACCAGGTTGCCGCCACCCTCGCCCGCTTTGGCGCCGAGGCAGCCTGTCACGATTACCTTGCCGTTTTCGGCCAGCGCCTCACCAATGGTGTCCAGGCTCTCCCTGACGGCATCGTCAATGAAACCGCAGGTGTTGACGATGACGAGATCGGCACCCTGAAATGTCTTGGAGGTTTGATAACCCTCGGCGCTCAGTTGCGTGAGGATCAGTTCGGAATCCGTTAACGCCTTCGCGCATCCGAGGCTGACAAATCCGACTTTGGGTGCAGTGTTGCTTTTTGTAATAACTTCGCTCATGTATCTATTGTCCCAGCATTCGCCCTGGTTAGCGTTTGATCCCAAAAGCCCCGAGCATCTGGTCGGTCTGTTTTTGCATCTGCTCCTGCATCTGCGCCAGCATATTTTTTGACTGGTCCAGATTGCCGCCCATCATCCGCTGCAGTACAGGAGACTGCATGGCGACGAACTGGGCCCACATTTCAGGCGTCAAACCCTTGGACTGCTCAGCGAATTTAGCCTGAACTTCCATCAAGGACTGAATATTCTTCTCCAGGTACCCGCCCATGAGACCCTGCATGGCATGCCCATAAAAACGGATCACACTGGCCAGCACCGGCGCTGTGAACATCGGGGAACCATTGGCTTCTTCTTCAAGAATGATTTGCAGCAAGATGCTGCGGGTCAGGTCCTCCCCGGTCTTGACATCGCGCACCACGAAAGGCTCGCTGTCCATCACCAACTGTTTGACTTCTGCCAGTGTGATGTAGCTCGACGTGTCAGTGTCGTAAAGGCGCCGATTCGGGTATTTCTTTATAACGCGCTGGGTGACTTTTGTCTCAGCGGTTTTCTTGTTTTGCATGTGGGTCCCTCTGACTCAGACCAAGGCTGAATAAACTGTATTGCACTGCAACACATTTTAGGGAGTGTCCCACCGCAAATCCCCAAGGTTTACCCTGAGGATGCGTGAAAAACCAAAAGTGAAATTTGGTAGGCGCAATTGGACTCGAACCAACGACCCCCACCATGTCAAGGTGGTGCTCTAACCAGCTGAGCTATGCGCCTGAAACTATCCGAAGCCACAAAGTATATCAGCAATCCTGGAGCATTTTTTCTGCCAGCAAAAGAAAAATGGATCTGAAACGGATACTCCATAATTGACGTTCACGTCAACGTCAACGTCAACGTCAACGTCAACGTCAACGTCAACGTCAACGTCAACGTCAACGTCAACGTCAACGTCAACCGCATTTTTTTGGAGTGTTTTCACATGGACATCGCAGGTAAAGTATTCATCGTCACAGGCGGCGCATCGGGTTTGGGCGAAGGCACCGCCCGCATGCTGGCAGCCAAGGGCGGCAAAGTGGTCATCGCTGACATGCAGTCCGAAAAAGGCGAAGCCATTGCCAAAGAAATTGGTGGTGCATTCGTCAAGTGCGACGTCAGCCAGGAAGCCGATGGCCAGGCAGTGGTTGCCAAGGCTGTGTCCATGGGCAAACTCATGGGCCTGGTGAACTGCGCCGGCATTGCGCCAGCCGAAAAAACCGTTGGCAAGAATGGTGCGCACAACCTCGGTGTATTCACAAAATGCATCACCGTCAACCTGGTGGGCAGCTTCAACATGATTCGCCTGGCTGCCGACGCCATGTGCAAAAACGAACCGGAAGCCACGGGTGAACGCGGCGTGATGATCTCCACTGCTTCAGTCGCCGCCTATGACGGCCAGATCGGCCAGGCAGCCTATAGCGCGTCGAAAGGCGGCATCGTCGGCATGACGCTGCCCATCGCCCGCGACCTGGCGCGAAATGGCATTCGCAACATGACCATCGCCCCCGGCATTTTTGGCACGCCCATGATGTTCGGCATGCCCAAGGAGGTCCAGGATTCCCTTGCCGCCAGCGTGCCTTTCCCCTCGCGCCTGGGCACGCCGCAGGACTACGCCAAACTGGCCCAGCACATTTTCGAGAACGACATGCTCAACGGCGAGGTGATCCGCCTTGACGGCGCCATTCGCCTGGCCCCACGTTAACACGACGACACCACCAAAAGATATGGACGCTCCCGGCACAAGGAGCCGTCCATGAAACTCGTTGCCCTGTCCCTGCTGGCGGCGCTGCTTGCAGCGGGCTGCGCCAGCAACCAGGGCAATTTCAATTCCAGCAACTCCAGCCCGCCTGAACGCGCATCAGGTTATTCCAAAAAGCCGGGGTGGAGCACATCCAGATTTGCTGTCGCCGCCGCCAACCCGCTGGCCGCCGACGCCGGCTACCAGGCGCTCAAGGCCGGAGGCAGCGCAGTTGACGCCGCCATCGCCGTGCAGATGGTGCTCACGCTGGTGGAACCCCAGTCAAGTGGCATCGGTGGTGGCGCCTTTCTGCTGCACTACAACGGCCAGGAAACAGAAGCCTTTGACGGTCGTGAAACTGCCCCTGCTGCCGCGAGCGAGACACTCTTCATCGGCATGGATGGAAAACCGGTTCCCTTCATCGAGGGCGTGGTGGGTGGCCGCTCGGTCGGCACGCCGGGCACACTTCGCATGCTGGAGATGGCCCACCGCCAGCACGGCAAATTGCCTTGGGCCCAACTGTTTGAGCCGGCCATTGCGCTGGCCGAGAGCGGCTTCCCAGTCAGTGCTCGCATGAACACACTGTTGGCCAGCGAACAACACCTGAAAGAAGATTCGGTAGCCGCAAGCTACTTCTTCAATGCCAATGGCCAGGCCTGGCCCGTCGGCCATCTGCTTATAAACCCGGAACTGGGAGCCGTTCTCCGACGCATCGCCAATGGCGGCGCAATGGCACTGATGGAGGGTGACATCGCGCAGGCAATCGTCACCAAGGTCCGGCGGCACCCTGCGAATCCCGGCCTGTTGTCCCTGAGCGACCTGGCTGGGTACCGGGCCAAAAGACGCGCACCGCTGTGCTTTGACTACTCGGCTCAGCCACCCCGTTTCGTAACGGCTGTCCGCAAGGAGTATCGAATCTGCGGCATGCCGCCGCCCAGTTCAGGCACGATCGCCATCGCGCAGATTCTGGGTATTCTGAACAACACGGCAGCTGACACGCACCCGCCTGAACCCGCATTGCACGGCGTCGCACCCGGTGCCGAATGGTTGCACCTGTATACCGAAGCATCGCGGCTGGCCTTTGCCGACCGGGCGCAGTTCCTGGCTGATCCGGATTTCGTCAGCGCCCCGGCCGGCGACTGGATGAGTCTGCTGGCGCCAGACTATCTGGCCAGGCGCAGCAAGCTGATCGGCACCGGGGGTGGCGCCCCCAGCATGAAGACAGCCCGGCCGGGCCGGCCCGGCAATGTCAAGAAGGGCTTTGCGCCCATGCCCGATCAACCCGAATACGGCACCTCGCACATCTCCATCGTCGACGCCTGGGGCAACGCACTGGCGATGACCACGACCATTGAAGACGGTTGGGGCGCGCGCCTGATGGTCAACCGTGGCGTTGGGCTCTCAGGCGGCTTTCTGCTGAACAACGAGCTCACTGACTTCAGTTTTGCACCGACTGACGCAACAGGCGCTCCCATCGCCAACCGCGTTCAGGGTGGCAAGCGACCCCGTTCGTCGATGGCTCCGATTTTGGTATTCGACAAGGCGACCGGGCAACTCGTGATGAGCACTGGCAGCCCGGGTGGCGCGTTCATCATTCACTTCACAGCCAAGACGCTCTACGGCGTCCTGAATTGGGGGCTGAACGCGCAGGACGCCATCAACCTGCCTAATTTTGCCTCTCTCAACGGCCCAACCCTGCTGGAACAGGGGCGTTTCCCGTCCGCAACCATCAAAGCGCTCAACGCCCGCGGCCATGAGGTACTCGAAGTCAACATGACCAGCGGGCTGCAAGCCATTCAGCGTACCGCCGCCGGTTTCTTTGGTGGTGCCGATCCCCGGCGTGAAGGAGTGGTACTCGGCGACTGAACGCCAGCCCGGTTTTCAGCTTTCTACAATCCACGCATGTCCATTCCCCAGACCTTCATCCAGGAGTTGCTCTCACGCGCTGATGTGGTGGAGATCGTGGGCCGCTATGTGCAGCTCAAAAAAGGCGGTGCCAATTTCATGGGCCTGTGCCCGTTTCACGGGGAAAAATCGCCGTCATTTTCAGTGAGTCCTGCCAAGCAGTTCTATCACTGCTTTGGCTGCGGCAAAAATGGCAATGCCATCAGCTTCCTGATGGACCACGCCGGCATGACCTTTGTGGAGGCGGTGAAAGACCTCGCCCAGCAATACGGCCTGCAGGTGCCCGAGGACGACGCCAGCCCTCAAGACCGCGCGCGCGCGGCCGAACAGCGGGAAAAGCAGACCACCCTGTCTGATGTGCTGGAAAAAGCGGGCGACGCCTACAAAAAACAGCTGAAGAACTCACCGAGAGCGGTGGATTACCTCAAAAAGCGCGGTCTCTCGGGCGAAGTAGCGCGGCAATATGGACTGGGCTATGCGCCCGAGGGTTGGCGCAGCCTGGCCAGCGTTTTCCCGAACTATGACGATCCCCTGCTGGTGGAAAGCGGGCTGGTGATCCTGAGCGCGGAAGAAGGCGAGAATGAAAAGCGCTATGACCGTTTTCGCGACCGCATCATGTTTCCCATCCGAAACGTCAAAGGCGACTGCATTGGCTTTGGCGGGCGCGTGCTGGGTGACGAAAAACCCAAGTACCTGAATTCGCCTGAAACACCGGTTTTCAGCAAAGGCCGCGAACTGTATGGCCTGTTCGAAGCCCGAAATGCCTTGCGAGAGCATGGCTACGCCCTGGTGACCGAGGGTTACATGGATGTGGTGGCTCTGGCCCAACTCGGCTTCCCGAATGCGGTAGCCACCTTGGGAACGGCCTGCACGGCGGAGCACGTGCAAAAGCTGTTTCGCTTCACCGATTCGGTGGTATTCAGCTTCGACGGCGACGCCGCAGGTCGGCGCGCCGCCCGCAAGGCACTGGATGGCGCCCTGCCCTTTGCCACCGATGTGCGCAGCGTCAAGTTCCTGTTTTTGCCGGCTGAGCACGATCCCGACAGCTTCATCCGCGAGTTCGGCAAGGAAGCATTCGCACGCTATGTGAGCGAAGCGGTTCCCTTGAGTCGATTCTTGATCGATGCGGCGCGTGAGGGCTGCGATCTGAACACCGCAGAAGGCCGCGCCCATATGGCCAGCAATGCCAAGCCCCTGTGGATGCAACTGCCCGATGGGGCGCTGAAGCAGCAGTTATTAAGCGAAATTTCCGACCTGGTGCAATTGTCCAACCGCGAATTGAGCGAGGTGTGGAACCCCAAGCCGGCAGGCAGCGGCGATGAAAAACAAAAACGCTATTCAAAAGATAGCAAGTTACACAATGAATCCGGGGGCTACAGCGGTATTTCACGTAAAAAATTTGCCCCGCGACCCCGTTCAGGTGGCCGCACCCTGCCAGCCAGCCGGGCCGACCATGCCACCCGTATCCTGCTGGGCAATATGGCTGCGCTTGAAGTCTTGTCGGCCGAAGACCACACCATGTTGTGCGAGCTACCCCCACCGCACGGCCCCCTGTTTGTCTGGCTGGAACGTCAACTGCATGAACACGGCCCGCAGCCCTGGGTGGCTCTGCGTGAGGGACTGCATGGGCACGAGGGCGAAGACCTCGCCCTTCGACTCATGGCCGATCACGAGCTCGGCGACGCTGAAGAAGCGGACGAATCCGCCGCCGAACTGCGCGATCTCCTCAACCGTATGCTGGTCGAGCGCATCAAAATCCAGCAAACCGAGGCCATCGCGGCCTCCAAGGCGGACCCGGCCGCCCTCCTCCTCTACCGCGAGCTTCAGTCCCGCAGACTGCAACTGGAAACAGCGCTCTCCCGGGCCGATTAATTGCGCCAGCTTGAAACGGCCCGGCATGGCCCAACTTGGGGGATGAGTCTTCAAAATTGATTTTTTGAAAACCCGAGGTATAATCCAAGGTTGATTTTCGGCAAGAGCGACAGCAGCACCTCCGGGCCCAGCCAAACGATGACACTGTTCACGACCGGCTACCCTACCGCAAGGACTGCACACCAAATGTTCGCCCTCACATCTTGCCACCGGGGATTCGTTTCCTCTGTCACACAAACTGCGCCGGTCGATTGCGGCGTCTGTCCATTCTGTCTGTTTTTTTGAAGTTCTGAGGTTTTTACATGCCTGCTCAAAAGTCCAAGAAGCCTGTCCAGTCCGCTGCAAAGCCCGCCACAAAGGTTGCCGCCAAATCGGCTTCCAGGTCCGCGCCTCCCAAGGCTCAGGACAAAGTGGCAACCAAGACCGCCATCAAAAAGCCCGAATTGAGAGTCAAAACAGTGCCCGCATCCAAGTCTCCCGTCAAAGCGTCCGTCGTTGAATTGAAAAAAGCGGCACCCCTCGCCGCAGCCGTCGAAGTTGTTGTCAAGAAGAAACCGGGGCGCCCGCCCAAAATCGCAACCGCGGAATCCGGTGCAGCGCCGAAAACCGGGGCCAAGCGAGGCCGCAAACCCAAAAACGCCGTCCCGTCCGGCGGTGCGGACGACATGGACATGTCCGACATTGAAGCCGACCTGGTGGGTGAACCAGTAGCCGCCGGCGAAAAAGTCAAGCCCCTGCGCATGAAGATCAGCAAGGCCAAAGAGCGCGCGCTGATGAAGGAGTTTGGCCTGGACGAAACGGTGCTGTCTGAAGAAGACATCGCCAAGCGTCGCCTGCGCCTCAAAGCCCTGATCAAGCTCGGCAAAACACGCGGTTACCTCACGCACGGCGAGATTTCCGATCACCTCCCCGACAAGCTGGTCGATGCCGAAACGCTCGAGGTCGTGATCGCGATGCTCAACGACATGGGTGTGGCCGTCTATGAGCAGACACCGGATGCTGAGACGCTGCTGCTCAACAACAATGTCTCGACCGCGGCCACCGAAGAAGAAGCCGAAGAAGAAGCCGAAGCTGCGCTCTCAACCGTGGACAGCGAGTTTGGGCGCACCACCGACCCGGTGCGCATGTACATGCGCGAAATGGGAACGGTCGAGCTGTTGACACGCGAAGGTGAAATCGAAATTGCCAAGCGCATCGAAGGCGGCTTGATGGCCATGATGGAGGCCATCTCGGCATCCCCGGCCACCATTGCCGAAATTCTGCGCCTGGGTGAAGACATCCGCGAAGGAAAGATCGTCATCACCACCATCGTGGACGGCTTTTCCAACCCCAATGAAGCCGACGATTACGTGGCAGAGGAAGATTTTGACGAGTTTGATGCTGCCGACGATGACGATGGCAAAGGCGGCTCCAAAGCACTCACGAAAAAACTGGAAGAGCTCAAGCGCGAGGCAATGGTCCGCTTCGACAAGATGCGTGAGTTGTTTGAAAAGATCCACAAGATCTATGACAAGGAAGGGTACGGCACACCCAGCTACATCAAGACACAGAAGCTGCTGAGCGAAGAGCTGATGTCAATCCGCTTTACCGCCAAGGCGATTGAAAAACTGTGTGACATGGTGCGTGCTCAAGTGGACGATGTCCGCAAGAAAGAGCGCGAACTGCGCCGCATCATTGTGGACAAATGCGGCTACCCGCAAGAGAACTTCATTGCCGACTTCAGTGGCCGCGACAAGAATGGCAACAAGGTTGCCAGCCAGTTGCTGAACCTGAAATGGATCGAGAAGCAGGCCGCCGCCGGCAAGCCCTGGAGCGCCATCATGGCGCGCAACATTCCGCCGGTGCAGGACCTGCAGCAAAAACTCACGGATCTGCAAGCCCGTGTCGTGGTCCCGCTGGACCAGCTCAAGGACATCAACAAGCGGATGAACGAAGGCGAGTATTCGTCACGTGCGGCCAAGAAGGAAATGATCGAGGCCAACTTGCGCCTGGTCATTTCGATCGCCAAGAAATACACCAACCGCGGCCTGCAGTTTCTGGACTTGATCCAGGAAGGCAACATCGGCCTGATGAAGGCAGTGGACAAGTTCGAATACCGTCGTGGCTACAAATTCTCCACCTACGCCACCTGGTGGATTCGCCAGGCCATCACCCGCAGCATTGCGGACCAGGCCCGCACCATCCGTATTCCGGTGCACATGATCGAAACCATCAACAAGATGAACCGCATCAGCCGCCAGCATCTGCAGGAGTTCGGCTTTGAGCCCGATGCCAGTGTGTTGGCCGAGCGCATGGAGATTCCGGAAGACAAGATCCGCAAAATCATGAAGATCGCCAAAGAGCCGATCTCCATGGAAACGCCTATCGGTGACGACGACGACAGCCACCTGGGCGACTTCATCGAAGACGGTGCCAACACCGCGCCGAGTGAAGCCGCGATGCAGGCCGGCCTGCGCGATGTGGTCAACGACATTTTGGACAGCCTTACACCGCGCGAAGCCAAGGTGCTGCGCATGCGTTTTGGTATCGAGATGACCAGCGACCACACGCTGGAAGAAGTCGGCAAGCAGTTTGACGTGACGCGCGAGCGCATCCGCCAGATCGAAGCCAAGGCGCTGCGCAAGCTCAAGCACCCCAGCCGTTCCGACAAGCTGCGCAGCTTCACCGACAACCTGTGACCTACAAGCTCGCGGGGATCATGGGCTGGCCGGTGGCGCATTCGCGCTCACCGGTCATCCACAACCACTGGATTGCCCAGCATGGTCTGCAAGGAGCCTATGTGTTGCTGCCGGTACAACCGGAGCAGTTGCAGACGGCCCTACGTGCCCTGCCAATACTCGGCTTTGCCGGCTGCAACCTGACCATTCCGCACAAAGTGGCGGCCATGACCCTGGTAGACCATATCGAGCCGCTGGCGGCCCGTATTGGTGCCATCAACACCATCGTCGTCGGAAACGAAGGGGCCTTGACCGGTCGCAACACCGATGCACTGGGTTTTATCCAGAGCCTGCTCGAAGCCCAACCCGGCTGGCAAGCCAGCGTAGGCCCGGTCACGGTAGTGGGCGCCGGTGGCGCGGCGCGTGCGGTCCTGGCCGGCCTGATCGACAGCGGCGCGCGCGACATCCGGCTGATCAACCGCAGTTGGGCCAAGGCCCACGACATGGCACAGGAATTTGGATCCCCGGTCCGCGCCGTGGTCTGGGAAGACCGTCACGACACGCTGGATGATCTGGGGCTGCTGGTTAACACTACCAACCAGGGCATGCACGGCCAGCCCGCGCTGGACCTGTCGCTGGAGCGGCTGCACCCGCAGGCGCTGGTGTCGGATATTGTGTACGTACCCCTGGAGACGCCCTTGCTGGCCGCCGCCCGTCAACGCGGCAACGCGACCGTCAACGGGCTGGGGATGCTGGTCCACCAGGCGCGGGCGGCCTTTGAGGCCTGGTTTGGCGTCAGCCCTGGCGTCACGCCAGAACTACTGGCCAAGCTGGCGGCAACGTTTTAACCCCGGCGCTTGTCGCTAGGCCCCGCGCCCTGATTTGTTGGCCCGCTCCAACACGAATCCAAAGGCGAACTGCAGCACTTCCTCCATCGACAGCTCAATGGCATGGCGCTCATGCTCGGTCAGGTAGAACATCAGATCCACGTCATGGCGCACATAGCGTGCCGGGAGCCGGTTCAGCGCTACACAGGCCACATCGCCCAGCATGTCCGACGTGAAATCGGGATGCGCCTCGGCGCGGCGCGCCACTTCTTCAAATACCAGGCGTTCGTAATAGTTGTGGACCTGCTCAAAATTAAACACCATGGAAATCTCCAAAACACGACACAAACAAAGCGTTCTTATTACAACCTTAGCATCTCCACCTGCTGCTGACAAGCGAACTCACCGCCCAGCCGATAGCTATGAAACTTGTAGCATGGCGAAAACTGCGATATAGTTTGCACTGATTTAACAGGCTGTACATATATTTGCGATGGCGGCTAACCAGCCTGTCCATGCGCCTGCAAGAAAACCGCATCGAGGAGAGGTAAGTTAATGAGTGCAAAAGAATCGCTTGCCATTGGCCAGTTATTAAGCCTATTGGAGTCACGGTATGCCATTCGGGTGCTGTGGGCTCTGCGCGACGGCCACGCCCAGACGTTTCGTCTGCTGCAAGACAGCGTTGGGGGCATCACCCCGAACACCCTGAACACCCGTATCAAGGAATTGCGCGAAGCAGGCTTGATGACCCATGGCAGCGACGGCTACTCCGTAACCCATCTGGGAGCCGATTTGCTCAAGCGCCTGGGTGATTTGCAGGCGTTTGCCGGCAAATGGGCCACCAGCCAGGCCAAAAAAGCCAGCTGATTCCCGTTTCCGATGGCCTGCAGGCCGTGAAAAAGACGACAGGCTCTGCCTGTCTTTTTTTTGTCTGCGGCATAATTTAAGGCTTTTCACCAAAGGATTTTCAATGATCACCACCGCCACCGGCCTGCAATACGAGGACACCATCGAGGGAACCGGCGCCGTTGCCGCCAAGGGTCAGAGCGTGACCGTGCACTACACCGGCTGGCTGTACAACAACGCGACCCAGGGTGCCAAGTTTGACTCCAGCAAAGACCGCAATGACCCCTTTGTGTTTCATCTCGGTGCCGGCATGGTGATTCGCGGCTGGGACGAAGGCGTAGCCGGCATGAAGGTCGGTGGTGCACGCACCCTGATCATCCCCGCCGAATTGGGCTATGGCGCACGCGGCGCCGGTGGCGTCATTCCACCCAATGCGACCCTCAAGTTCGACGTTGAATTGTTGGGCACATCCGCCTGATACCTGTCCGAAGACACAATATCCCGGCACAAAAAGGGCTGCGCGCCCTCTTGAATTGCCTTGGTGGGCCCCCATAACTAGGCTCACCCATTTGTACCAACCGTCAAACCTCTATCCAATTGCATGTCTGACACGCCATCCTCCCCCCAACAAGACCCATCCGAAGCCAGCTTCCAGAGCACCGAAGGCATGTTTGCGTCGCAGACCGCAGCCGAACCGGACATCTTGGCGCAGGTGCAGGCAGAACTGGCGGCCCTGCAGGCCAAGACCGGCGACCTGGCAGACCAGTATCTGCGGGCCAAGGCTGATGCAGAGAACTCCCGCCGACGTGCCGAGGACGAAATTTCCAAGGCCCGCAAGTTCGCGGTCGAGAGCTTTGCTGAAAGCCTGCTGCCCGTCGCCGACAGCCTGGAAGCCGGATTGACCATCAAGGACGGTACGGTCGAGCAAATCCGCGAAGGCGCGCAGGCCACCTTGCGCCAGCTGATTGCAGCGCTGGAGCGCAACAAGGTCGTCGCCATTGCTCCAACGGCTGGCACCAAGTTTGACCCGCATCAACACCAGGCCATCAGCGTGGTGCCGTCGGAGCAGGAAGCCAATACCGTCGTCAGCCTGCTGCAGAAGGGCTATTCCATCGCAGACCGCGTGCTGCGCCCTGCCTTGGTGACGGTGACGGCGCCGAAATAGCACAGGCGCGCCACCGCAGCCCGGCCACAAATATCACTTGAATTCCACTGAACAGGCTTCAAGTTAGCTGCATCTGAATTTTTAATATCGCAGGAGTAAATCATGGGAAGAATCATCGGTATCGACTTGGGAACCACCAACAGTTGTGTCGCCATCATGGAAGGCAACACCGCCAAGGTCATTGAAAACGCAGAAGGCGCGCGCACCACGCCGTCCATCATTGCGTACCAGGAAGACGGCGAAGTGCTGGTCGGCGCATCGGCCAAGCGCCAGTCCGTCACCAACCCCAAGAACACGCTGTACGCCGTCAAACGCCTGATCGGCCGCAAGTTCTCCGAGAAGGACGTGCAAAAGGACATCGACCTGATGCCCTCCAAGATTGCCGCCGCCGACAACGGCGACGCCTGGGTCGAAGTACGCGGCAACCGCATGGCACCGCAGCAGGTTAGCGCCGACATTCTGCGCAAGATGAAGAAGACCGCCGAAGACTACCTCGGCGAAGAAGTGACCGACGCCGTGATCACGGTGCCCGCCTACTTCAACGACGCACAGCGCCAAGCCACCAAGGACGCTGGCCGCATTGCCGGCCTGGACGTCAAGCGCATCATCAACGAGCCTACCGCTGCTGCCCTGGCCTTTGGCCTGGACAAGAACGAAAAGGGCGACCGCAAGATTGCCGTGTATGACCTGGGCGGCGGTACCTTCGACATCTCCATCATCGAGATCGCCGATGTCGATGGCGAGAAGCAATTCGAAGTGCTGTCCACCAATGGCGACACCTTCCTGGGCGGTGAAGACTTTGACCAGCGTGTCATCGACTTCATCATTGCCGAGTTCAAGAAGGAACAAGGCGTGGACCTGGGCAAGGACGTACTGGCCCTGCAGCGCCTGAAGGAAGCCGCTGAAAAAGCCAAGATCGAGCTGTCCAGCAGTGCCCAGACTGACATCAACCTGCCCTACGTGACAGCCGATGCGTCTGGCCCCAAGCACCTGAACATCAAGCTGACCCGCGCCAAGCTCGAAAGCCTGGTCGAAGAGCTGATTGAGCGCACCATTGCCCCCTGCCGCACCGCCATCAAGGACGCCGGCATCAGCGTGGGCGACATCCAGGACGTGATTCTGGTCGGCGGCATGAGCCGCATGCCCAAGGTGCAGGAAAAGGTCAAGGAATTCTTTGGCAAGGAGCCTCGCAAGGACGTGAACCCGGATGAAGCCGTGGCCGTTGGCGCCGCCATCCAGGGCCAAGTGCTGTCAGGCGACCGCACCGACGTGCTGCTGCTCGACGTGACGCCGTTGTCCCTGGGGATTGAAACCATGGGCGGCGTGATGACCAAGATGATCAAGAAGAACACGACCATCCCGACCAAGTTTGCCCAGACCTTCTCGACCGCTGAAGACAACCAGCCAGCCGTGACGATCAAGGTGTTCCAGGGCGAGCGCGAGATTGCTTCGGGCAACAAGGCGCTGGGCGAGTTCAACCTTGAAGGCATTCCACCGTCAGCACGCGGCACGCCGCAGATTGAAGTGTCTTTTGACATCGACGCCAACGGCATCCTGCACGTCGGCGCCAAGGACAAGGGCACCGGCAAGGAAAACAAGATCACCATCAAGGCCAACTCGGGCCTGTCGGAAGCCGAGATTCAGCAGATGGTGAAAGACGCCGAGCTGAACGCCGAAGAAGACAAGAAAAAAGTCGAATTCGTGCAGGCCAAGAACAGCGCCGAAGCCATGGTCCACAGCGTGAAAAAATCGCTGGGTGAGTACGGCGACAAGCTGGAAGCCGGCGAGAAAGAAAAAATCGAGACCGCCATCAAGGATATGGAAGAAGCCCTCAAGGGCGACGACAAAGCTGCGATCGAATCCAGGAACACAGCCCTGATGGAAGCGAGCCAGAAGCTCGGCGAGAAAATGTACGCCGACATGCAGGCGTCGCAAGCCGATGCTGGCGCCGGTGCCGCAGCAGGCGCCGAGCAGGCCAAGCCAGCCGCCGACGACAATGTGGTGGACGCTGAAGTCAAGGAAGTCAAAAAAGGCTGACCTTGGCAGTCGCCTTGACTCAGGCGTGAACTACAGACAGCAAGGCGGAAACCAGGAGCAT
>NZ_JAUSLE010000030.1 GCF_030646845.1 Rhodoferax sp.
GTGGGTTCGTCCAGGATGTAGAGCGTGCGCCCGGTGTCGCGTTTGCTGAGTTCCAGCGCGAGCTTGACGCGCTGCGCCTCCCCGCCTGACAGCGTGGTGGCCGACTGGCCCAGCCGGAGGTAGCTCAAGCCGACGTCCAGCAGCGTGTGCAGCTTGCGCGCAATGTTGGGCAGGGCCTTGAAGAGTTCATGGGCCGCCTCGACCGTGAGGTCCAGGATTTGCGCGATATTCTTGCCCTTGTACAGAACTTCCAGCGTTTCGCGGTTGTAGCGCTTGCCGGCACAGACGTCACAGGGCACATACACGTCGGGCAAAAAATGCATCTCCACCTTGACCATGCCGTCGCCTTGGCAGGCTTCGCAACGGCCGCCCGCCACGTTGAAGCTGAAGCGCCCCGGGCCGTAGCCGCGCTCGCGCGCCATCGGCACCTCGGCCATCAGTTCGCGAATCGGGGTGAACAGGCCCGTGTAGGTCGCCGGGTTGGAGCGCGGCGTGCGCCCAATGGGGGACTGGTCGACATTGATGACCTTGTCGAAATGCTCAATGCCCTCGATCGCTTCGTGCGCCGCCGGCTCGTCGTGGGCGCGGTACAGCGTGCGCGCCACGGCCGTGTACAGCGTGTCGTTGACCAGCGTGGACTTGCCCGAGCCGGACACGCCGGTGACACAGGTCAACAAGCCCACCGGGAATTCAACATCGACGCCCTTGAGGTTATGACCGGTGGCGCCGATGACGCGCAGTGACTGCATGTCGCCCTGGGTGGCCAGGTGGGCGGCCTCGCGTGCGGCGCGACGCACGGCCGCCGGGCTGGGCGCGTGATGGGGTGACTTGTATTTGTCCGCCGCATGAGCGGCGTGCACGGTAGGTAGCCAGGGCGTGCGGCGCGTTGGCACGGCGATCTTCAGCGTCTGCGCCAGGTACTGCCCGGTGAGTGAATCGGGGTTCGCCTTGACTTCGTCAAAGGTCCCTTGTGCCATGACCCGCCCGCCATGGAGGCCGGCGCCGGGCCCCATGTCGATGATGTGATCAGCGGCGCGCATCATGTCTTCGTCGTGCTCCACCACCAGCACGCTGTTGCCGATGTTGCGCAGGTGTTTCAGCGTGTCAATCAGGCGGTCGTTGTCGCGCTGGTGCAGGCCGATGCTGGGCTCGTCCAGCACGTACATCACGCCGGTCAGGCCGGAGCCGATCTGCGAGGCCAGGCGAATGCGCTGCGACTCGCCGCCGCTCAGGGTCTCGGCGCTGCGGTCCAGGCTCAGGTAGTTCAGGCCCACGTCGTTGAGAAACTTCAGGCGCAGGCCGATTTCACGCACCACCTTGCCGGCGATCTCGCCCTTGGCGCCCTGCATCTGCAGGGTGTTGAAGTAGGTGTAGGCCTCGCGCAGCGTGGAGTGGCTGATCTCGAAGATGGCGCGCGCCTGCGTTCCTTCTCCAATCTTGACGTGCCGGGCCTCGCGTCTGAGCCGGGAACCCGCGCACTCCAGGCAGGGCTGCGTGCTGCGGTAGCGTGCCAGGTCTTCGCGCACCAGGGCCGAATCGGTCTCCTTGTAGCGCCGCTGCATGTTGGGAATGATGCCCTCGAACGGATGCTTCTTGCTGATCTTCTTGCCCTGTGAGGCGCCGGAGTCCATCACGTAGCTGAATTTGATGTCTTCGTCGCCGGAACCCTGCAGTACGGCTTGCTGCACCTCGGGGGGCAGCGATTCGAAAGCCTGCTCGATGTCAAACTTGTAGTGTTTGGCCAGGCTCTCCAGCAGGGCAAAGTAGTAGCCATTGCGCCGGTCCCAGCCCTTGATGGCGCCACTGGCCAGGCTCAAAGACGGGAAGGCGACGACGCGCGTCGGGTCGAAGAATTCCTGCGAGCCCAGGCCGTCGCAGGCCGGGCAAGCCCCTACCGGCGAGTTGAAGGAAAACAGGCGCGGCTCCAGCTCGCTGATGGAGTAGCTGCACACCGGGCAGGAGAATTTGGCGTTGAATAAGTGCTCTTTTGGGCTGTAGCCCGCGTCCCCATTGCCTGGAGTGCTATCAATTTCGACGGCAATGGCACGGCCGCCGGCCAGCCGCAGGGCGGCTTCAAAACTCTCGGCGAGACGCTGCTTCAAATCCGGGCGCACCTTGATGCGGTCAATCACCACGTCGATGTCGTGCTTTTCGGTCTTCTTGAGTTGCGGCAGGTTGTCGAATTCGTACGCTTGCCCGTTGACCCGGAAGCGCACGTAGCCCTGCGCCTGCATGTCGGCAAAGACGTCGAGGAACTCGCCTTTCTTCTCCCGCGCCAGCGGCGCCAGAATCATCAATCGCGTGTCCAGCGGCAGGGCCAGCACCGCATCCACCATCTGGCTCACGGTCTGGGCCTGCAGGGGCAGACCGTGGTCGGGGCAGAAGGGCGTGCCAGCCCGGGCAAAGAGCAAGCGCAGGTAGTCGTGGATCTCGGTCACCGTGCCCACGGTCGAGCGCGGGTTGTGCGAGGTGGCTTTTTGCTCGATCGAGATGGCGGGGCTCAGGCCCTCGATCACGTCCACATCGGGCTTGTCCATCAGTTGCAGGAACTGGCGCGCGTAGGTGGAGAGGCTCTCCACGTAGCGGCGCTGGCCCTCCGCGTACAGGGTGTCGAATGCCAGGCTTGACTTGCCGGAACCGCTCAGGCCCGTGATGACCACCAGCTGGTTGCGCGGGATGTCCAGGTCAATGTTCTTGAGGTTGTGCGTGCGCGCACCGCGAATGCTGATGGTCTGGTGCTGCAGGGCCGTGGCAAGGTACTTGCCGTCGGGATGGTGTTCGAGGCCGGTGCCGTCGGTGGGAGAGTTCAAGGTGGAATGTGCTCGGGAAAACCCACCATGATAGTTAAAGATCACCTCGTTGACACGCCTTATTGGTGTGGTGTGGGTCAGATCGGGGACAATTCAGCGCTTGTGTTGCCGTGGCTGTTCTCGGCTTTGTGTGTTGGAGACCCCCGTTTTGCCTAAAGTTGATGTCCCGTTGACGGAGAAAACCACTGTTGCGGCCGGCGTGATGACGCCGGTGGAACGGCGGGCCAGCTTTTCGCTGGCCACCATTTTTGCCCTGCGCATGTTGGGCTTGTTCCTGATATTGCCGGTATTTGCGATCGAAGCCGGCAAATACCCCGGCGGTGACGATCCGGCCCTGGTTGGCCTGGCCATGGGTATTTATGGCTTGACCCAGGCCCTGCTGCAGTTCCCTTTTGGCATGGCGTCTGACCGGCTGGGGCGCAAGCGGGTGATTGTGTTCGGCATGGTCATTTTTGCCATCGGCAGCTTCGTGGCGGCCCTGGCCCCCAGCCTCACCTGGCTGGCCATTGGGCGGGCGCTGCAGGGTGCCGGTGCCGTTTCGGCGGCCGTGACCGCCTTGCTGGCGGACCAGACCCGGGATGAAGTGCGTACCAAATCCATGGCGCTGGTGGGCGCGAGCATCGGGCTGATGTTTGCGCTGTCGCTGGTCGTGGCGCCATTGCTGGTGGCCTACACCGGGCTGGCCGGGCTGTTTGCCTTGACCGGCGGACTGGCCCTGGTGGGCATCGCGGTGGTGATCTGGTGGGTGCCGCCCGAACCACGGCAGCACAAAAACCTGCCGCGTGGCCGTCTGTTGGAGGTCTTGCGCCTGCCCGCGCTGCTGCGCCTGAATCTTGGCGTGTTTGTGCTGCACGCGGTGCAACTGGCGATGTGGATGGCTGTGCCCGCCTTGCTGGTGCAGGCGGGTTTGTCCCGTGAGCACCACTGGTGGGTCTACCTGCCCGCCGTGCTGGCGTCGTTCTTTGTCATGGGGGCCACGCTGTTCCCGCTCGAAAAACGGGGCTACCTGCGGGCCGTGTTTCTGAGCGCAGTGGGCCTGATCGGCGCGGTACAGGTAGGTTTCCTGGCCGTGGCCTCGTCGGGCGCCCCCGGCGTGGGCGCGCTGGCGGTCCTGCTGTTTGTGTTCTTCTGCGGTTTCAATGTGCTGGAGGCCAGCCAGCCGAGCATGGTGTCGCGTGTGGCACCGGCCCACGTCCGCGGCGCGGCGATGGGGGTGTACAACACGCTGCAGTCGCTGGGTCTTTTTGCCGGCGGCGTGATGGGCGGCTGGCTGGTGAAGCAGGTTGGCGCGCAGGGCCTGTTCGCCGCTTGTGCCGGGGCCATGCTGTTGTGGCTGCTGGTGGCCTGGCCGATGCGGGCTCCCGCTGCCCATGCGTCGGGGCTGGCGTCAAAGGCAGGATAATCGTCTTAAATTCTGGAGGAAGAAACAATGGCATCCGTTAACAAAGTCATTCTGGTCGGCAACTGCGGCCGGGACCCCGAAATTCGTTATTTGCCTTCGGGCCAGGCGGTCGCCAATATCAGCGTGGCGACCTCGTCACGCCGCAAGGACAAAAATACCGGCGAAAGTATCGAAGACACGCAGTGGCATCGGGTGACGTTTTACGACCGGCTGGCTGAAATTGCGGGCGAGTATGTCAAGAAAGGGCAGCCCATTTACGTTGAAGGCCGCCTGAAGTACGGCAAGTACACCGATCAGGCCGGCGTGGAAAAGAACACGGTAGACATCATAGCCACCGAAATGCAGCTTCTGGGCAAGCGCGAGGGCATGGGCGGACCCGGCGGCGACGAAGGTGGTGGCGGTGGAGGCGGCTATTCGCGTCCGGCACCCGCGTCACGCCCCCCGGCTCCCGCCCCGGCGCAGCGCCAGGCCCCGGCGCAGTCCAAGCCATCAAGCGGCTTTGACGACATGGACGACGATATTCCGTTCTGAAGAACGTCGGGATTGGCATTCAGGCCCTCGCAGCGATCAGGTTGCGAGGGCCTTTTGCATGGGGTTCTTGTACTGTGGGGGGTATGCATATATACTCCGCATAGTATTTTTAAGGTGCCACATGAGTCCACATGCATTCCCCGACTTTCTCCGGTCCGCCCGACACGCCCTACCGTGGTTCGGTGCATTTGCCATGTCCATCGCCGCAGCCCAGGGCAGTATTCAGGTGCCTGCGGTCCAGGTGCAGGCCAGGTCGGTGGCGACCGGGTTCGAGCTGGATGGCGTGATCCAGCCAGTCAAGCAGAGCACGATTTCGGCACAGGCCGGCGGCCGCATTGCCACGCTCGTGGTGAAGGCGGGAGACAAAGTACGGGTCGGTCAGGTACTGGCCACCATTGACGACCGGGAGGCGCAGACCGGTGTGCAGCGCAGCCAGGCCCAGGTGGCGCAGGCGCAAGCCGAGTTGCGCAACGCCCAGGCCAACTTTGACCGGACGCGTGACTTGCAGGCCAAGGGTTTTGTCAGCGCCGCGGCGCTCGATACCGCCGAATCCCAGCTCAAGGGCGCGCAGGCCGGGCGCGACCAGGCTGGCGCCGGGGCGAGGCAGTCGGCCTTGGCGCAGGGCTTTACCCGCGTGACCGCGCCCTACGATGGCTGGGTGCTTCAGACGCACGCGGAAGCGGGCGACCTGGCGGTGCCGGGCAAGCCACTTCTCACGCTCTACGCGCCGTTGCCGATACGGGCTGTGGTCCAGGTGCCGGTATCCCGCTCGGGCGTCGCGCACGCAGCCGGTGCGGTCGAGGTGTTGTTGCCCGGTGGTGACGGCGGCGCACGCTGGATTCGTCCGGTGTCGGTGGCGACTGTTCCCACGGCAGACCCGGTTTCCCAAACGATTGAGTGGCGTCTTGAATTGCCGGCGGAGGCCGCGAAGACCTTCCTGCCAGGGCAGCAGGTGCGCGTGCGTTTTGCCGGGAGTCAGGCGACTCGCATGGTGGTGCCAGCTGCGGCCGTGCTGCGACGCGGCGAATTGACAGCGGTCTATGTCGTCTCGGGCAAGGGCTTCGCGCTCAAAGCGGTGCGCCTGGGGGCCGAGCACGGGGCCGACGGTGTGGAGGTGGTGGCGGGCCTGGCGGATGGTGACCGTGTGGCACTGGATCCGGTCAGAGCCGGTTTGGCGGGCGCACAAGCGGCGGCAGCCGCAACAGTGGCGCCGGTGGTACCGCCTGCCGCAGCCAAGTGAGATGGCCATGAACGAGAAACCATCCATGGGCATCTCCGGCCGCATTGCTGCGGCCTTCCAGGCCAATGCGCTGACCCCCTTGCTGGCGCTGGTCGCTTTGCTGTTGGGGGTGTTTGCCGTGCTCGTGACGCCGCGCGAAGAAGAGCCGCAAATCAATGTCACCATGGCCAATGTGCTGATCCCTTTTCCAGGCGCCAGCAGTGTCGATGTGCAGAACATGGTGGCGCGTCCGGCAGAGCAGGTGCTGAGCCAGATTGCGGGCATCGAGCACACCTATTCTGTGGCGCGACCCGGCCTGGCCGTGCTGACGGTCCAGTTCAAGGTCGGCGTGCCGCGCACGGAGGCGCTGGTGCGTCTGTATGACGTGCTCAACGCCAACCAGGACTGGTTGCCGCCCGAACTGGGCACGCTCACTCCCATCGTGAAACCCAAGGGCATCGATGACGTGCCGGTGCTCGGGGTGACTCTGTGGAGTCGTGAATCCCTGCCCGCCTACGAGCTGGAGCGGGTCGCGCATGCGGTGGAGAACGAACTCAAAGCGGTCCCCGGTACCCGTGAGGTTCAGACCATTGGGGGACCGGGCCGCGCCGTGCACGTGTGGCTGGACCCGGTACGTCTGCGTGAACGGGGTGTGGATATCCAGTCGCTCAAGCAGTCGCTGGCAGCGTCCAACTCTGGCATGCCCTCAGGCGCAGTGCTGGACACGGCTGGCAAGTCGGCCCAGATGCTCACGGTAGAGACCGGTGAGTTCTTGCGGTCCGAGCAGGACGTCGGCGACCTGGTCGTGGGTGTGAGCCGGGGAATGCCGGTGTACCTGCGTGAGGTGGCGCGTATCGAGACCGGCGCGCAACTGCCGCAACGCTATGTGTGGTTTACCCCTGGCGGCATGGCCGCGCAGCCGATCGATACAACGGCCGACAAGGCGTCAGTCCAGGCGCAGGCGGGCAGTGTGTACCCGGCGGTAACGATCACCGTCACCAAAAAACCTGGCGAAAACGCGGTGGATGTGTCGCGGGCGGTGCGCGAGCGCATCAAGGCCCTGAACAACACGGTGATTCCCTCCAACATCGAGACCACGATCACCCGTGACTACGGGGAGACCGCGGCTGAAAAAGCCAACAAGCTGATCCAGAAGCTGGCGTTTGCGACCGGCTCGGTCATCCTGCTGGTGGGCTTCGCCCTCGGTCGGCGGGAAGCGGTGATTGTGGGCGCGGCGGTCATTCTCACGCTCACGGCCACGCTGTTTGCGTCATGGGCCTGGGGTTTCACGCTCAACCGGGTGTCGCTGTTTGCGCTCATTTTCTCGATCGGCATTCTGGTGGACGACGCCATTGTGGTGGTGGAGAATATCCACCGTCACCAGCAGTTGACGCCGGACGCCACCCTCAAGGAGATCATTCCGCGCGCGGTGGATGAAGTTGGCGGCCCGACCATTCTCGCCACCCTGACCGTCATTGCCGCCCTGTTGCCGATGGCCTTTGTGTCGGGTCTGATGGGCCCCTACATGAGCCCGATCCCGATCAACTCCAGCCTCGGCATGGCCTTGTCGCTGGCGATCGCGTTCACGGTCACACCCTGGCTTGCGCTGAAACTGATGAAACCGCATGGCCATGCCACGGCGGCGCACGGCAGCCCCAAAGGCCTGGGTCCGAAATTGCAGACCCTGTTCACCCGCGTTCTCACACCGTTTCTGGACAGTGCGCGCAAACGCTGGCTGCTGCTCGGGGGCATATTGATCGCCCTGATGCTGTCGGTCGGTCTGACGCTGGTGCAGTGGGTCGTCATGAAGATGCTGCCCTTTGACAACAAGAGCGAGTTCCAGGTAGTGGTGGAAATGCCGGCCGGCACAGCGCTGGAAAATACGGCGGCGACCCTGCATGAACTGGGTGCGTTTCTGGCGCAGCAGCCCGAGGTGCTGAACCTGCAGGCCTACGCGGGCACCGCCTCGCCCATCACCTTCAATGGCCTGGTGCGCCAGTACTACATGCGCGCCGAGGTGGAGCAGGGCGACCTGCAGGTGAACCTGGTGGACAAGAAGCATCGCAGCGAGCAAAGCCACGCGATTGCCCAGCGCCTGCGCCCCGATCTGGAAAAGATTGGCCTGCGCCACAACGCGCGCATCAAAGTGGTCGAAGTGCCGCCCGGTCCCCCGGTGATGTCGCCCCTGGTGGCGGAGGTCTATGGCCCTGACGAAGCGGGGCGCCAGCAGGTGGCGAGCCGCATTGCCAAGGCCTTTGCCGATACGCCGGACATCGTCGGTGTCGACACCTCGCTCAAGGAAGACGCCTCACGGGCTTACTTGCGAGTGCGCCGTCAGCGCGCCGAGTCCCTGGGCATTCCGGTGGCGGTGGTGGCGCAAACAGCCGCCATGGCCCTGTCGGGCGCGAATGCCGCGTATCTGCACGATGGGCAGTCCAAGTATCCTGTTCCGGTGCGCCTGCAGTTGCCACTGCAATCCCAGGTCGGTCTGGATGCCCTGCTCGCCATGCCGCTGCGTGCCGCCAATGGCCAGATGGTGCCCTTGAGCGAACTGGTTCAGGTGGAGCGTGGTGTCATCGACAAGCCCTTGTTCACCAAGGACCTGCAGGGCGTGAGCTATGTGTTTGGTGACATGGCGGGCAAGCTGGACTCACCCTTGTATGGCCTGTTCTCCATCCGCAGCAAGCTGGCGGGCGCGGCATTGCCGGGCACCGGCGAGCTCGGTGAATACTGGATTCGCCAGCCGTCGGATCATTACCGCCAGTACGCCATCAAGTGGGATGGCGAATGGCAGATCACCTATGAGACTTTCCGCGACATGGGTGCGGCGTATGGCGTCGGTTTGATCCTGATCTACCTGCTGGTGGTGGCGCAGTTTCGCAGCTACCTGACGCCGCTGGTCATCATGGCGCCGATTCCGCTGACCATCATTGGTGTGATGCCGGGGCACGCCCTGACAGGCGCCCAGTTCACCGCCACCTCCATGATCGGCATGATTGCGCTGGCGGGCATCATCGTTCGCAATTCCATCCTGCTGGTGGACTTCATCGAGCTGCAAGTCAGTCAGGGCCTGGCGTTCAAGGACGCGGTGGTTCAGTCGGCTGCGGTGCGGGCCCAGCCGATCGCCCTGACGGGCCTGGCGGCCATGATCGGTGCGTTTTTCATTCTCGATGACCCGATCTTCAACGGCCTGGCCGTCACCCTGATCTTTGGCATTCTGGTGTCGACCCTGCTGACGCTCGTGGTCATCCCGGTGCTCTATTACGCTTTGTTCCGGCGTCGCATGGAATCCCGCGCCAGCTTGAATTCCGTCAACGTCAGTCCCACTTGAGTCATCGCATACCCAGACATCCAGGTTCCCGCGTTTCCTTTTCATCATTTTTTTTCTTAGGAGTATTTCCATGACTGTTCAACGTTACATCGTCGTTTTTGCCGGCCTCTTCATCATGATCTCACTGGCGCTGGGCGTCGAGGGAAGTCCGCTGTTCGTCAGCAAATGGGCGCTGGCTTTCACGGCTTTTGTGGGTGTCAACCTGTTCCAGTCGGGCTTCACCAATTTTTGCCCGCTCGGCGTCATCCTGAAAAAGCTCGGCGTGCCCGAATCGAAAATCGGCTGCGCCAACTGAGATTGAGGACCGGCAGCATTTCATCGCTTTTTTTCGGGAGACGCCATGAGTGAGACCAGCATCCACGTTCAGCTCCATCAGAAGCAGGACTACCAGTTTGACGTCCACTTTGGTGGCGCCGTTCCCGACCTCATGGGGGATGAGCCGGCACCGCTGGGCGCGGGCCAGGGACCGTCACCGGTGCAACTGCTGGCCGCTGCGGTCGGCAATTGCCTGTCGGATTCCCTGTTGTTCGCCTTGCGAAAATTCAAGCAGGCGCCGGAGCCCATTGCGTGCGATGTGCATGCCGACGTCGGCCGCAATGCCGAGGGGCGCCTGCGCGTGCTGGGCATCAAGGCGGTGCTGACGCTGGGGGTTCCCGCCGCTTCTCTGGAACATCTGGATCGCGTGCTCGGACAGTTCGAGTCCTATTGCACGGTGACTCAGAGCGTCGGGCAGGGCATTCCTGTGACGATTGAGGTCGTCGACGCGCTCGGTGCCCGGTTGAAGTGAATTTGTGAAGGACAACTCAATGTTGCGAGTATGGCTATGAAGATGACCGCTTCCACATCAAGGCGTGTCACCGTGATCGGTGCCGGCTTTGGCGCCCTGTCCGTCGTGCGGGAACTGCGCCAGCGGGATGCCAGCATTGAGATCACCCTGATTGCGCCGCGCGCCGAGTTGCACTACTTGCCGGGCATCATCTGGATACCCAGTGGCTTGCGCACGCGCGAGCAACTCGTGGTGCCGCTGGACAACTTTTTTCGCCGCATGCGTGTCACGCATGTCGCGGCTGAAGTCACTGGCCTTCGCGAAGGCGGGCGCGTGGTGGATGTGGTGGCCAATGGCGCTGTGAGCGAGGTGCGCAACGATGCGCTGGTGATCGCATCGGGCGGGCGTTTCATCAAGAAACTGCCTGGCATCGAGCACGCCATCACTCCCTGTGAAGGCATTGCGTCGGCCGAGCGCATCCGCGACCGGCTTAAACAGATGCAGGGTGGCACCATCGCCTGCGGTTTTGCCGGCAATCCCAACGAGCCCAGTGCGGTGCGCGGCGGGCCCATGTTTGAATTTTTGTTTGGCATTGACGAGCAACTCAAACGCGAAGGGCGGCGGGACAAGTTCGAGCTGGTGTTCTTCAACCCCTCGATGGAACCGGGCAACCGCCTCGGTCCCAAGGCGGTACGCCATTTGCTCGATGAAATGGCGCGGCGCAATATTCGCACGCACCTGGGGCACAAACTCAAGAGTTTCGACGCCGAAAAAATTGTCACCGAGGGCGGCACGTTTGCGGCTGACCTGATCCTGTTCATGCCCGGCATGACGGGCAACCTGTGGTTTGACCAGACCGATCTGGCTCGCTCGCCCGGGGGGCTGCTCAAGGCCGACGCGCAATGTCGGGTCGAAGGCGCAAATCAGGTCTATGTGGTGGGAGATTCGGGCAGTTTTCCCGGGCCGGACTGGATGCCCAAGCAGGCCCATATGGCCGACCTGCAGGCTGCTGCCGCAGCGGCCAATCTGCTGGCCGGGTTGCGGGGCGAGGTCGGCAACGCCAACTTCAAAGTGGAACTGATCTGCATCATCGACGCCCTCGATCAGGGCACGCTGGTGTGGCGCACGCCAGACCGCAACATCATCCTGCCTTCCTCCCGCGTGTTTCATTGGCTCAAGCGTGGTTTTGAGCGCCTGTATTTGAGGAGATACCAATGACCAAGTTAATGGATGTGGCGGCCCGTACCGATGTCCTGAACCGGCTGCGTCGCGCCGAGGGACAGATTCGGGGCGTCCAGCGCATGATCGAGGAGGGCGAAAGCTGCCTCAAGATCGGACAGCAGTTCTCGGCCGTGCGCAAGGCGCTGGACAGCACCTATCTGCGGATGACCATGTGCTTCATGGAGCAGGAACTCGACGCCTGCATGAGGCCCGACGACTCGCAGAAAGCCGGTCTGGACCTCATGCTGAAGGACATGGAAGCCCTGCTGGCCCGCATGGGTTGAAGTAATTTACAGGTTTTTGGCCCCTAGCCCGCGTCTATATTGCCTGGTGTGCTATTAAATAAATAGCAATTCAAGCCGCAATCACACCGCCACCCAGACACACTTCACCGTCATACAGGACGGCGGACTGGCCCGGCGTGACGGCCCATTGCGGCTCCGGGAAGGTCAGACTGAAAGCCTCGCCCGCGCCGGCTGCCAGGAGGCAGGGGGCATCGGCCTGACGATAGCGGGTTTTGGCCGAGAACTGGCCCGCGACGGAGGCCGTGCCGGCGACCCAGCTGGCGTCCTGCGCGGTCAAGCTGTGGGACTGCAGCCAGGGATGGTCGTGCCCCTGCACCACCCACAGCGTGTTTTTCTCCATGTCCTTGCGTGCCACAAACCAGGGGGCGTGTTCACCGCCGCCTTTTTGCGCGCCTTTGGCTTTGATACCGCCGATGCCCAGGCCCTGGCGTTGCCCCAGGGTGTAAAAGCTCAAGCCCACATGCTGGCCGATGGTGCGGCCTTTCTCATCCTTGATCGGGCCGGGTTCCTTGGCGATGTAGTGGTTCAGAAAGTCCCGGAACGGCCGCTCGCCAATAAAGCAGATGCCGGTGGAGTCCTTCTTTTTCGCATTGGGCAGACCGATCTCCAAGGCAATTCGGCGCACCTCGGTCTTGTGCAGCTCACCGACCGGGAACAGTGTTTTGGAGAGCTGCGCCTGGTTGAGCCGGTGCAGAAAATAACTCTGGTCCTTGGAGGGGTCCAGACCCTTGAGCAACTCGTGTTTGCCGGTGACTGCGTTCAGGCGCACCCGGGCATAATGCCCGGTGGCTATTTTCTCGGCACCGAGACGTAGCGCATGGTCCAGAAATGCCTTGAACTTGATTTCGGCATTGCACAGAATGTCCGGGTTGGGGGTGCGCCCGGCCTGGTATTCGCGCAGAAATTCCGCAAACACCCGGTCCTTGTACTCGGCGGCAAAGTTCACGTGCTCAATCTCGATGCCAATCACGTCCGCCACTGCCGCGGCGTCCACGAAATCGATGTTGGAGGAACAGAATTCCGAGTCGTCGTCATCCTCCCAGTTCTTCATGAAGATGCCGATGACCTCATAGCCCTGCTGCTTCAACAGCCAGGCGGTCACCGCGGAGTCCACGCCGCCGCTCAAACCCACCACCACGCGTTGCCCAATGTGTTGCTTGTCCATAGGTGTGAGATTATCCCTGTCATGACCCTTCCACGTTCTTGACCGTCTCGCCATGGAACTTCGCCAACTCAAGTATTTTGTCCGTGTGGTCGAACTCGGCAGCATGAGCCGTGCCGCGCTGGATCTGGACCTGGTCCAGTCGGCCCTGAGCCAGCAAATCAGCCGGCTGGAGAGCGAGCTGTCCACCCGGCTCCTGCAGCGCAGCAGCAAAGGCGTGGTGGCAACCGAGGCCGGCATGGCTTTTTTCCGCGAGGCCCAGCTGGCCTTGCGCCATACCGAGCAGGCGGCGCGCGCCGCCCAGCAGGCGCGCCTGACCGGCACAGTGAGTGTGGGCCTGGCCTCCACCACCGCCTCGGTGTTGGGCGTGCCCCTGATGCGCGCCATGCGCGAGCGTTATCCGGACGTGCGCTTGCACATTGTGGAAAGCATGTCGGGCCATATCACCGCCATGCTGAATGCGCGCCAGCTCGATCTGGCGGTGTTGTTTGACACCGGCGCCGCCCGGCGCTGGAGTGTGCTGCCGCTGCTGGAAGAAAAATTGTTCCTGATCGGTCCCCGCGCCCTTGGTGAGGCCGGCGTGAAACCGCGCCCGGGCGGCACCCGCATGGCGCAGCTCAAAGGCGTGCCCCTGATCCTGCCTACCGGCGCGCACGGCCTGCGCAGTACGCTGGACGCTGCGTTTGCCCGCGCCAAATTCCAGCCGCATTTGGTGGCTGAAATCGACTCGCTGGCGATGCTGATGGATACGGTGAGTTCCGGGCTGGGCAGCACCGTGCAGCCGTGGGCGGCACTCGGCCGCATTGCGGATGCAGCGCAGCGTTTTCAGTGGTCGGAGATCGCCGACGCACAAGTCCGCCGTACCAACGCCCTGTGCAGCCTGTCAGACGACGAACTCTCGCCGGCGGCACTCGCCACCCGCGTGGTGCTGGCCGACTGCGCACGCGAGTTGGTGCGCTCGGGGGGACGCTGGGTGGGTGCCACCCTGATAGCCGAGTAGGGGCGCGTCGCGCCACCGCTGAACCATCACGAATCGTGATGCTCCCATGCCATGGACTGCATGGGCGCCAGCGCTTGCCGGGATTACATTGCACGCATCCTTTCATCGCCCGTCGGGATGCCGGGACTGCCCCTGTCTGCCAGGTGGGCAATACAGGCACGGGCTTGCTGCCAGGTGCTTCAATACTTGGCATCATAAAAATGTGGAGATCAGACATGACATTCAACTTTCGCCCGACCCTGGTTTCGCTGGGTCTCGTTCTGCTGGCTGTGAGCGCCAGCCATGCCCAACAGCCCAATCCGCTAGACAACGTTCCGGAAAAAATGCCTTTCGATGTGCCTTATGGCACACCGATATCGCTGGAGCGGGCCGATGCTGTGCTGGCCGCGGCGGTGGCTGAGTCCAAAGCCCGCAACTGGAAAATGGTGTGTGCTGTGATGGACTCGGGAGCGAGCCTGGTGTCGTTCAAACGCATGGACGGCGCCCAGTTGGCCTCGGTGGAAATCGCCATTCACAAGGCGCGCGCATCAGCCAAGTACCGTCGTGAAACCAAGGCGTTTGAGGCTGGCATCCAGAATGGACTCAACTACCTGATGACGCTGGATGACCTCATTGCCTCGCGCGGCGGTATCCCGCTGGTCGAGGCCGGCAAGATCATCGGGGCGATCGGCTGCTCAGGCGGTACGGGCTCGCAGGACGAGGTGGTGGCCAAAGCGGGTGTAGCCACCGTCAAGTAGGCTTCTGGACACCGGGCCGGGGCGTGGGTGGCACACGGCCGCTCAGTAAAGCAGGTCCACGCCCTTCCATGCGCCTGACCCGACCAGTTGTTTCACGGTTTCCTTGAGCTCGGCTCGAACCGCCGCCGCCGCTGGAGACAGCCGCTCGGGAACCACCGTGTACAGGTAGTTCTGCCGCTTCATGTTGGCATCTGAAATGGCCAGGCAGCGCCATCCTTCGCGCATCTGGCCTGCCAACAAGGCGGCGGCCATCGGTTTGATCGTCGCGCCCATGCCGTCGTAAACGCAGGCCATCAAAAGGGATAGCGAATCGATCTCGGCCACCACTTGTGCTGACAGGTTGCGTTGCTCAAACTCAGCCGTAATGCGACGTCGAAGACCATGAATGCCGGTCGGCAATATCAGTGGCAGCTGGGCCGCCTCGGCGATGCTGAGTTTGACGCGCCGCTCCGCAATCAACGGGCTGTGTGTTGGCAGTATGACAAACAGCTCCTCTTCGACCAGCGGGTCAGCCGGCAATTCGGGGATGGCATCGCGGCTGAAAAGTATCACCAGGTCCAGCTGTCCGAGCTGCATCATCTGGCGCAGATGGCCGCTCATGCCCTCCACCACATTGAGAACAATGCCAGGGTATTTTTCCCGGATTCTGCGCACGAACGGAACACCGAGAGCACAAATGGTGGTGGCCGCCAGTCCAACCGACACCATGCCGTGCACCGTCCCGGCTTCCTGGCGAGCCACCGACAGGGCCTGGTCAAGTTGACGCAGCATGAAGCGCGCGTGATGGTGCAGGGCCGTGCCGTTTTCCGTGGGCGTCACCCCTTTGGACGTTCTGACCAGCAGCGGCTTGCCCACCTCCGCCTCCAGCTTGGCCAGTTGCTGACTGAGTGCCGGTTGCGCAATGAAGAGCTGCCGGGAGGCTTTGGCGAGACTGCCGCTCTCGATGATCTGAACAAAGTATTTGAGTTGGCGCAGGTCCATTGATCGGTTCCAAAGTAGGTGCAGCAGACAGCATATAAGAAATTTGTATAGCCCATCTCGGAAAACAGTATTTTCCCAATGCAGTGAATCTTCCTAGAATTTGCACGGACCCCATGCAGTTGGCGGCGTTCAAACCAAAAATCCGGCCGTTTCGGTCGAATACAAAGAGGAGATGACAAATGGAACATGACAAGAAAGACGGCAGCTTGGTGCTGCAATCGCCGCTGCGGCGCAGCGCGCTGAAGGCGGGCATTGCGATGGCGGGGGTCTCGGCTTTGGGTTTTCCGGCGATCGTCCACAGCCAGGCAGAAAAAATCAAAATCGGCCACCTGACCCCCATGACCGGCTTTCTTGGCTCGCTCGGCGAATACGCCGTGATGGGCATGAAGATGGCGGCCGAAGAGGTCAACGCGGCGGGTGGCGTCATGGGGCGCCAGCTCGACGTGCTGTCGGAAGACTCGGTCAATCCCTCCCTGGCGGCAAGCAAGGCCCAGCGCATGATTGAGCGCGACGGCGTCGCCGTGCTGATGGGTGAGATCAATTCGGCCTCGGCGCTGACGATCTCGCAGGTGGCGGCGCGCAACAAGAAGCTGTTCATGAGCATCGGTGCGCGCTCGGACGCGCTGCGCGGCAAGGACTGCAACCGCTACACCTTCCATGTCGACATTCCGGTGACCGTGATGGTCAACGCCGTCGGTCAGGCGCTGGTGCGTGACAACATGGTCAAGGGCAAGAAGATCTTCAGCCTGACAGCCGATTACCTGTTCGGCCACGACCTGTCGAACAAGGCCAAGAAGTTCTTCGCCGATAACGGTGGCAACCAGATCGGCGACGAGCTGGTGGCCACGGACGTAGCGGACTTCAGCCCCTATCTGCTCAAGATTCGTCAGGCGCGGCCCGACCTGGTAGCCACCAATCTGGCGGGCAACCAGGTCACCAACTTCGTCAAGCAGTATGCCGAGTTCGGCCTGCCCTTCCCGGTGGTCGGCTTCAACCTGAATACCGCCGACGCCTGGGCCGCCGGTGAAGGCAACCTGAGCGGCATCTGGCCGACGGTGTGGCATCACGACCTGCAGACGCCGGGCTCAAAAGCTTTTGTTGCCAACTTCACCAAGAAGTACGGAAAGATCCCCGAGAACCATGCCTGGATCGAATACGTGTCGCTCAAGATGATGGCGCAGGCCATGAACGCCACCAAGTCCACCGACACCGAGAAGCTGATTGCCTATTTCGAGTCCGAGGCCCAGTTCGACATCCTGAAGGCGCGCAAGGCCTACTTCCGTTCCTGGGACCACCAGCTGATGCAGGAGGCCTATCCGTTCACGGTCAAGGCCAAAGGCCAGGCCAAGGACAAGCAGGACTTTCTCAAGTTCGGCGACGCGGTGCCCGCACCGAACCAGCCGCTGGAACTGCTGGCCCCCACCAGGGCAGACAGCGCCTGCAAGATGTGAGTCGTCGCAGGCGGCCGTGGCGCTGTAGCGCGCACTGCCGTCTGCCGATGGGCCCGCGCTGGCCGCTACGGTGGCGCGGGTGCGCTTTTTTCTACTCCTCTGGATGGTTATGGATATTGTTTTTTTGCTCGAGCAGGTCGTCAACGGCCTCGTGCTCGGCGGTTACTACCTGCTGTTGGCCCTCGGGCTGTCGCTGATCTTCAGCGTCGGGGGCGTCGTCAATCTGGCGCACGGCGCGTTCTATGCGCTGGGCGCCTATGTGTCGCTGGAAGTCACCAAGCATGTGGGCTTTGGGGCCAGCATTCTGATTTCGCCGCTGGCCGTAGGCACGCTGGGCATCCTGTTCGAGCGTTATCTGCTGCGCCGCTTCTATACGGCAGACCCGATCCTCAGCCTGCTCGTCACCTTTGGCCTGGCGATGGTGGCCGAGCAGTTCATCCGCATGGTGTGGGGCGCCGCACCGCTGGCTTCCACCATGCCGGAAGTTTTCAAGGGCCAGCTCATCTTTGGCGACTTCATGTTCTCGAGGTACCGCCTGCTGATCCTGGGGGTGGTGTTCGTCGTGATGAGCGGCATCTGGCTGCTGCTGAACAAGACTTCGTTTGGCCGGGTGGTGCGTGCCGGGGTGCAAAGGCCCGACATGGTGGCCGTGCTGGGAATCCGGCTGCAGCCCTACATGACGGCCATCGTTGTGCTCGGCGTCGCGACCGCGGCGCTCGGCGGCGTGCTGTTCGGGCCGATCGCCGTCGTGCATCCGGCGATGGGCGGCGAGATCATGACCGTGGCCTTCGTGGTGGTGGTGATCGGCGGCCTGGGCAGCTTCTGGGGCGTGGTGCTGGCGGCCTTGCTGGTGGGGGTGGTGCGTGGCGTCACCATCCATTTCATGCCGGCCGCTGGCGAGGCCTCCATGTATGTGCTGATGTTTCTCGTTCTGATGTTCCGTCCGCGGGGCTTGTTGGGTGAACGCATCGAGCGTTTTGAATGATGAGTGACTTTGTGAATAAGAAAAATAGACCCCTCTGGATCGGTGCCATCGGCCTGTTTCTTCTGCCCCTGGTGCTGCAGGCGGTCGGCCTCACGCTGGATACGGCCACTATGGCGGTGATCCTGGCGATTGCCGCCATGGGCCTGAACCTGTTGGTCGGCACCACCGGGCTGGTCTCGTTTGGCCACAGCGCGTGGTTCGGCATCGGCGGCTATGCGGCCGCTTTGGCCCAGCTGCACTGGTTCAAGGGGCAGCTCGTCGTGCCCCTGCTGTTTTCGATCGTGTTCACGGCAGCACTCGCGTTGGTGGTGGGCTTCCTGATCCTGCGTCGGCGCGGCGTCTACTTCTCGTTGCTGACGCTGGCGCTGTCCGCGTTGACCTTTGCAATTGCCTTTCGCTGGACCAGCCTGACGGGTGGCGAGGGCGGGCTGGGGGGCATCGAGCGTGGCGGCTTCGGGGCCCTCAATCTCGACAACCACCTCGTCTTCTATACCGTTGTGGCGCTGATCGGCATGGCCGTTCTGTATGGGCTGCAGCGCATCGTGCGTTCGCCCTTCGGTCATGTGCTGGCGGCGATCCGCGAGAACGAGCAGCGCGCGACCTTCCAGGGTTACAACACCGACAGGTACAAGCTGCTGGCCTTCGTGCTGTCGGCCAGCATCACCGGGCTGGCGGGGGCGCTGCTGGTATTCCACCACCGGCTGGCGGCGGCAGAATCCGCCACCGTGGCGTTCTCCGGCGAGTTGCTTGCGATCGTTGTGATCGGTGGCATGCGCAGCTTCCTCGGACCGGTGCTGGGTGCGCTGTTCTATCTGCTATTCCGCGAATTTTTCTCGATCTACACCGACAACTGGCTGCTCTGGTTCGGCCTGATTTTCGTCGGCTTCATCCTGTTTTCACCCAACGGCCTGGCGGGCATCTGGGCCCAGTTGCGCCGGCGCTGGCGGCCGGCGCCGGAAGTCGGCGCCGCCATGAGTAATCGAAGAATTTACGAAGGCCTGCCCCTTCCCGCATTCCTCCGGCCGGTGCCCCGCGAAGGTGCTGTGCTGGAAGCCACGGCCATTGACAAGCGGTTTGGCGGCATTCAGGCGGTACGCAGTGTCAGTCTGCAGGTTCAGGCGGGCCAGATTCACGCCCTGATCGGCCCCAACGGCGCCGGCAAGACGACGACCTTCAACCTGATCTCCGGCATGTTCATGGCCGACACCGGCACGGTGCGTCTCAATGGCATTGAAATCCAGCATCTGTCGCCCGACCGGATTTGCCAGCAAGGCCTGGCGCGCTCGTTCCAGATTACCAATCTGTTCAAGGGCCTGTCGATCTACGAGAACCTGCGCCTGTCCTTGCAGGCGCGGCATCCGGCGCGTTTCAACGCCTGGCGTGACATCGACAGCTACCCGGAGGTCCACGCGGAGACCACCGAGCTGATGAAGTTCCTCGGTCTTGAGGGCATCGAAGAGACCGAAGGCGGGGAGCTGTCCTACGGCGGCCAACGCTTGGTGGATCTCGGCATTGCGCTGGGCTCCAAGCCACAGGTGCTGTTGATGGACGAACCGCTGGCGGGTCTGGCTGCCGCCGAACGCGAACGCGTTTCCAACCTGGTCAAGACCGTGGCGAGCAACATCCCGGTGCTGATCGTCGAGCACGATATCGACCGGGTACTCGCCTTCTCGCAGCAGGTGACCGTGATGAACCAGGGCGAGGTGCTCATGACGGGCACGCCCGACGAGGTGCGGCTGGATCAGCGGGTGCAGGAGATTTATACCGGCACGGGCACGCCGCCAGTGACCGGCCGCGTGCCAGGGGAGGCGCGCGACCGGCCGCTGCTGCTGCGCTTCGAAAAGGTCAACGCCTTCTATGGCAAGAGCCACATCCTGAACGATGCAACGCTGGAGGTGCGCGAGGGCGAGATCGTGGCCCTGCTGGGGCGCAATGGTGCCGGCAAGTCCACCTTGCTCAAGGCACTGACCGGTCTACTGAAGCCAGCGTCCGGTACGGTCGAATATGCCGGGCGCAACATTGCAGGCCTGCCGGCGCCCGACATTGCACGGCTGGGCATTGGCTATGTGCCGCAGGGGCGCGGCCTGTTTGCCGGCATGACGGTGGCTGAGAATCTGGCGCTGGGCCGCCTGGCGCGATCCACCGATGGCAGCAATGGCATCGTCTGGAGCGAAGAGCAGATCCTGCATTACTTTCCGCGGCTCAAAGAGCGCATGAACGTGGCTGCCGACTATCTGTCCGGCGGCGAACAGCAAATGGTGGCCGTCGCGCGCGCGCTGTCCGGCAATGTCAGGCTGCTGCTGCTGGATGAGCCGTTTGAGGGGCTGGCGCCGACAGTGGTGCAGGAACTTTTTACGGTGTTTGACCAGCTGCGCCAGCACGTTTCCATCCTGATCGTGGAACACAACCTTGATCTCGTGCTGGCACTGGCCGACCGCGTGTTCGCGCTTGAGCGGGGCGCTGTCTTCCATGAGGGACCGGCAGAACCACTGCTGACCGATCTGGCGTACCGCAAGCAGATTCTCTGGCTGTGAGAGCGCCACAGACCCACCGCCATTCATTCGCTATTCATATCCCACCACAGGAAACACCATGAGTCAAAAACACGCTCCCAAAGGCCAGGCGCTCATCGAAAAGATGGCCAACCTGCCCTGGAAGGAATACCCCGGCCATTTTGGCGGCGCCCTCTCCAAAGCGCTTGCCTCGATGGAAAACACCGGCTCGAGTCGGATCGATTTCCGGATTTCGCGCTACGCGCCGGGCGCCTATGTGGGCGAGCATGTGCACAAGGTGCAGGAGCAGATCTACTATGTGCTCGAAGGTGAAGGCGTCCTGACGCTCGATGACGACCGGCACCTGATGCGCCCGCATGACTATGTCTACGTGCCACCTGGCATCCGGCACAGCTTCACCAATACCGGCGTGGCGGGTCTGGTGTTTCTGGTGATCACCACGCCGGCCAGTGATGAAGAGGAGATGCTTTGATGAATCAGCCGGCTTCTTCTTTTGTCGTCGATGCGACGCAGCAGCCCACCTATCGTTTGCTCATTGATGGCGAATGGACAGAGGGCGAAGGCCCTCGGGTCTCCGTGCACGACAAATACCGGTTGCAACCCTTTGCCGCCGTCACCGTCGCCGATGCAGCGCAGGTGAAGCGCGCAGTGGACTGCGCCCAGGCGGCATTTCAGCGGGGTGTGCCGGTGGCATTCGAACGGGGCGCCGTGCTGGAGCGCGCCGCCGTTCTGATGGAAACGCGCCTGGATGATTTCGTGCGCACCATGCAGCTGGAAGCCGGTTTCACCGCCTCGGATGCCACGGGCGAGGTGCGCCGCTGCATCCAGACACTCAAGCTGTCAGCGGAGGAGGCGCGTCGTCTGGCCGGCGATGTGATTCCGCTGGCGGGTGCGCCGAACCAGGCGGGTCGTCTGGCCTTCACACTGCGCGTGCCGCTTGGCGTGGTCGTGGCGATCACGCCCTTCAACTCACCGCTCAATACGGTCACGCACAAAGTGGCGCCAGCGTTTGCCGCAGGCAACGCCGTCATCCTGAAGCCGTCCACGCACACGCCCCTGACAGCCTGCAAGCTGGCCGAGGTGCTGATCGAAGCCGGCATGCCGCGCGGATTCCTGTCGGTATTGCATGGCAGTGCCGATGTGGTCAGGTGGCTGCAGGAAGATGAGCGGGTGCGTTTTTTTGCGTTCACCGGCAGTACCGAGGTGGGGCGCAAGATCCAGCAGGCGGCCGGCTTGCGTCGCACACAGATGGAACTGGGCTCGATTGCCTGCACCATCCTGTGCGACGATGCGCAGCTGGACGTGGCCCTGCCCAAGGTGGTGAGCGCAGGCTACCGCAAGGCGGGCCAGGTCTGTACCTCGGTGCAACTGCTGCTGGTGCATGCGTCATTGGTGAAGGACGTGGAGATGCGCCTGACCCAGCTGGTGAAGGCGCTTCCCTTTGGGGACCCGCATGACCCGAACACGGTGGTTGGACCCGTCATCAACGAGGAGGCTGCGATTCGCATTGACGCCTGGATTCAAAAGGCGATCGCCGACGGTGCAACGTGCCTGGTGGGCGGACCGCGCCAGGGTGCGGTGGTGCCACCGACGCTGCTGACTTCAATCAACGATTCGATGAATGTCGGCTGTTGCGAGATCTTCGGTCCGGTGGTGTGCATCGTGCCGTTTGCCACGCTGGACGCCGCGATTGCGCGTGTCAACGCCACGCCGTTCGGACTTGCCAGCGGGATTTTCACCAACCGGCTGGGCGACGCATTTTCCGCCGCGCAGCGGCTGGAAGTGGGCGGTGTGCACATCAATGAAACATCGAGCTCGCGGGTGGACCTGATGCCCTACGGCGGCTCCAAGGACAGCGGCTTTGGTCGCGAAGGACCGCACTATGCGGTCCATGAAATGACCGAAGAGCGCATCGTGACTTTTACGACCTGTTAGCAGAAAACGGAAGCAAGAAAATGGCAAAAATGAAGGGTGGCGAACTGATCGCCGAATACCTGGTCCAGGAAAAAGTGCCCTATGTGTTTGGCATTTGCGGCCATGGCAATGTTGGCATCCTGGATGCCCTGTACGACGTGCGCGACAAGATCCAGCTGATCTCCCCGCGTCACGAGCAATGTGCCGGCCACATGGCCGACGCTTATTTCCGCGTCAAGCACAAGCCGGTGGTCACGCTCACGTCCACCGGACCCGGTTCGGCCAACATGGTGATGTCGCTGGCCACTGCCCTAGCGGACTCTTCGGCCTTCATGGCCATCACCTCGAACGTGCCGACCTCGCAGCACAACCGCGGTCCTTTCCAGGAGCTGTACACGCACAACCAGGCGGATTTCGCGCAGGTGCTGCGTCCGGTCGTCAAACGTGCCTTCCAGCCCACGCGCGTCGACATGCTGCCGCTGGCGCTGCGCCAGGCGATGGACACCATGGTCACGGGCCGGCCCGGCCCGGTGAACCTGGATATTCCCTACAACGTCTATCAGGAAGAGGCGGACGTGGAGCTGCCGCCGGCCGCGGCGTTGCACTGCGCCCGTCGTCCGGGCGCCAGCGAAGCCGATGTGGCGGCCACGCTGGACCTGCTGGCGGCTGCCCGCAAGCCGGTGTTGTTCATCGGTCACGGCGCTACGCTGTCGGAGGCCGGCGCGGAAATCACCGAGTTCGCGCAGCGCCTGGGCATTCCCGTGATCACGTCGCCGAACGGCATGGGCTGCATTGCCGGCGACCACCCGCTTGCCCTCGGTTTCATAGGCCGCAACGGTGCCTACCCGGCCAATGAAGCGGGTCGCCGCTCGGACCTGGTGATCACACTGGGCACACGCTTTGACGACCGGAGTTCGTCCAGCTGGCACGAGGGCTACTCGTGGAACTTCCCCAAAACGAAATTGGTGCATGTCGATATCGATCCGCAGGAGCTGGGCCGTAACTACGTCCCGACGGTGGGCATCATCGCCGACGTCCAGGTCTTTGTGCGCCAGCTGCTCAAGGGGCTGCAGGCACGCGCCGACATCACGGCCAGCGCTTATGCGCCGTGGCTGGCTCAGGTGCAGGGCTGGCAGGGCGAGTGGGAGGCTTTTGTGCGGCCGCACTTCGGAGACTCGACCAGTCCGTTGCGTCCCGAGTTCGTGGTGGGTACGCTGCAGAAGGTGTTGCCCGAGGACACCATCCTGTGTCTCGATTCCGGCGTGCATCACAACTGGTTCATGCAGTTCTGGAAGGCGCGCCGGCCGCAGAGCATGCTCAATAGCTGGGGCTACTCCAGCATGGGCTTTGGTGTTTGCGGTGTGCTGGGCGCGCAACTCGCAGCGCCGGACCGCCCTTGCGTCGCCGTGGTCGGCGATGGTGGTTTCACCATGGCGCCCTATGTGCTGTGCACTGCGGTTGAATACAACCTGCCGGTGGTCTGGATCGTCTGGAACAACTTCGCGTGGGGCGCAATCCGCGACCTGCAGTACGGCTTGTTCAATGGCCGCGAGATTGGCACCGCCTTCTACAAGGGCGAGACCGGCGAGCGCTACAACCCCGATTTTGCCGCGTGGGCGCGGGCCTGCGGCGCCGATGGCACCACCGTCACCCGGCCGCAGGACCTTGGCGCCGCCGTCGAGCAGGCGCTGAAAAACCGGCGGCCATGCCTGATCGATGTGCACGTCGACGCCGACGTGCGCCCGCCGTCGACCGGCACCTGGCAACTACCTCCGATTCCGTACAAGGAACCGATCTTCGGCAAGCCCTTTGTGGCCTGAACCTTTTCACTGCAATTCATTCGAGGATTTCCCATGAGCAACAAAATAGCCCTGGTTTTCGGCGGCACCCGCGGCATCGGCGCTGCCTGCGTGCACAAATTGGCGGAAAGCGGCTATGACGTCGCCTACACCTATGTCACGAGCGCGCCCGATCTGCCCGAGAAGATCGGCCAGGCCCGCACCAAAGGCTATGCCGTCAACATCTGCGAGCCGGCGCAAGTGGCGCAGGTATTTGCCGACGTGGCGCGCGACTTCGGCAGTGCGCCGCACTGCGTGGTGGCCAACGCCGGCATCAACGTGCTGCCCGGCCCGATGGCGCAGTTCAACCCGGACGATTTCCGCAGATTGGTGGAGGTCAACATCGTTGGTGCCTTCAACGTTCTGAGCGCCGCGGCCAAGCATGTGGCGGACGGTGGCAACATCATCGCGCTGACCACCTCCATGGTGCGCGTTGGCGTGCCCGGTGGGGGCCCTTACACCGCGACCAAGGCCGCCGTGGAGAGCCTGGTTCGCTCCATGGCCAAGGAATTGGCGCCGCGCCAGGTGCGCGTCAACGCTGTGGCGCCGGGCCCGGTCGACACCGACCTGTTCCGCGCCGGCAAGACCGACGAAGCCAAGGCGCGCGCGGCCGCCATGAGCCCGTTCAACCGCATCGGCACGCCGGATGAAGTGGCGGAGGTGGTGAGCTTCCTCGCGTCCGACAAGGCCTCGTGGGTGCATGGCCAGGTTATCCAGCCCAACGGCGGCATGGTCTAGGCTGGCCATGCGTCTTGCCGTCTTTACCAAGAACCTGACCAACCCGGCCTATGGTGCGGCGCGGCTCGGCGCCGAGCGCGCTGCTGCCGTGTTCGGCGCCGAGGTGCTGCACTTCGTGCCGCAAAAGGGCGACGACCCCGAGGCGCAGAGTGCGTTGATCGACGAGGCGCTGGCGCTGACGCCGCGGCCCGATGCCTTTGTCCTGTCACCGGTGCATGCCAGCAAGGTCGATCCGGCGATCCGGCGTATTGCCGCGGCCGGCATTCCGATGATCGGCTTCGTCAATCCGATCCAGGCCGCGCCCAGCGTGGCCTACGTCAGCTCGGACGACTACCAGTTGGCCCTTGCGATTGCACAGTACCTGTTCCGGCACCTGCATGGTCGCGGGCAGGTGCTTGTCGTCACCGGGCCTGATGAATCGTTTACCAGTCTGGAGCGGCTACGCGGTTTTCGTGAGGCGGCGCTTCAGTATCCCGGCATCACCATCGCCGGCGTCATCGCGGGCGACTATGTGCGTGAAACCGCCAGAGACCGCGCTGTACAGTGGCTGTGCGACCACGCCGAGCTGGACGCCTGCCTAGTGGCCAACGACATCATGGCGATGGGTGTGCTCGATGCCCTGGATGCCGCCGGCCGCAGGGCGGCGGTGGTCGGCGTCAACGCCATCCCGCAGGCGGTCGAAGCGATCGGGCAGGGGCGCATGCTGGCGACCGCCGATTTCAACGCCATGCAGATGGCCTATCTTGCGACTGAATGCGCCGTGCGGCATCTGCGCGGCGAGACCGTTCCGGCATCGATCGAGCTGCCGGTGCAGATCGTGGACCGCAGCAATTGCCAACAGTGGGACCGGCCTTACGCACAGCGTCCCGTGATCACGCTTGAAGAACTAAGGAGACAGACATGAAGAAAACCTTGCTGAAAATATGGGGCCGCAGCCTGCTGGCCGGCCTGCTGAGCCTTGGCGCCGTTGCCATGGCGCAGGACTACCCGAACAAGCCGATTCGCCTGGTGGTGCCTTTTGCCCCGGCCGGTGCGACCGATATCCTCGGCCGCATCGTGTCCGAGCGGCTGGCGCCGATCTATGGCCAAAGCGTCGTGGTGGACAACAAGCCCGGCGCCAGCGGCCATCTGGGCGCGCAGTTGGTGGCCAAGGCCCCGGGCGATGGTTACACACTGCTGGTGGGCACCATCGGCATCCATGCCGCTCATGCCAGCTACCGCAAGCTCAACTACAACCCGGCCACAGAGTTGCAGCCCGTCATGATCCTGGGCGAAGCGCCCAATCTGGTGCTGGTGCCGGCCAACTCGCCGTACAGGACCTTTGCCGATTTCCTGGCCGACGCCAAAGCCAACCCGGGCAAAATCAATTACGCCTCGGCTGGCCCCGGATCGTCGGTGCACATGGTTACCGCGCTGTTTGAACTGGCCAGTGGCGTCAAGCTGAATCACGTGCCGTACAAGGGCAGCGGTCCGGCCCTGATCGACCTGATCGGCGGACAAGTGCAGGTGATGTTTGACAACATGTCTTCCGGCATGCCGCATGTGCAGGGTGGCAAGTTGCGTGCGCTGGCCGTTACCGGTCCGAAGCGCGACCCGCGCTTCCCCAATGTGCCCACCATTGCCGAGGCCGGGGTCCCGGGCTACAGCGGCACCTCCTGGTTCACGCTGGCCGCACCGGGCAGCATGCCGCCAGCCCTGGTGGACAAACTCAACAAAGATGTGCAGCGTGTGCTGGCGTCTCCCGAGGTCGTGGCGCGCTACGACAAGCTGGGCATTAACTACACGGCGAACACCCCTGCTGAGGCAACGGCTTTCTTCAAGTCCGAAACCGTCAAGTGGAACCGCGTGATCGAAGCCGCCAATCTGCAACTGGATTGATCCAAACCCTGCGAGACAAACATGATTAATAAATTCCTGCAACCTTTGTTCGCCCTGAGCCTGTGCGCTGCATCGTCCCTGGCATTGGCCCAGGACGTCTTTCCCTCCAAACCCATCAAGCTGGTCGTACCCTACGCAGCCGGCGGCCCGGCTGACATGCTGGCCCGCGGCGTCGCGGACAAGCTGGGCCCACGGCTGGGCCAGCCCGTGGTGATCGAGAACAAGCCCGGCGCTGGCGGTCACACCGGGGCCGAACTGGTAGCCAAGGGGCCGGCCGACGGTTACACGCTGGTGCTGGGCACCATCGCACACAACGGTGCGGTGAAGCTTTACAAGAACCTGCGCTACGACCCGACCAATGACCTGCAGCCCGTCATTTTGATCGCCGAGAGCCCCAGCGTGCTGCTGGTCAAGCAGGATTCGCCGGCCAAATCGGTGGCCGAGCTGCTGGCGCTGGCGCGCAGCCAGCCCGGCAAGCTGACCTATGGCTCGGCCGGCAACGGCTCGGCCATGCACATGGCGGCCGAGCTGTTTCGCTATATGACGAAGATCGACTACGTGCACGTGCCCTACCGCGGCGGCGCGCCGGCCATGGCCGATCTGCTCGGCGGCCAGATTGACCTGCTGTTCGAGAGCCTGGGCACCGCGCACCAGCAGCTCAAGGGCGGCAAGGTACGGGCACTGGCCGTGACCAGCACCACGCGCAACCCAAGCCTGCCCGATGTGCCAACCGTGGCCGAGGCGGGCGTCGCCGGTTACTCGTCCGTGCCCTGGTACACCATCTCGGTGGCCAGGGGTGTGCCGCCGTCCATCGTCAGCAAGCTCAATGCCGAGATCAATGCCGTGCTGAAAGCGCCGGATCTGATCCAGCGCTGGGAGCCCCTGGGCGTGCTGGCGCTGGGGGGCAGCGTGGCCGATGCGGTCAAACGCAACCAGGCCGAGACGGCCAAGTGGAGTGCCGTGATCGACGCGGCCAACATCAAGCTGGAATGAACGGTCAACACATGCTGCCGCGCAAGGAAGTTGTGTTCGATGTGGTCGTGGTGGGCGGCGGCGGTGCCGGGTTGGCCGCCGCCATTGAGGCGCGCGCTGCGGGTCGAAGCGTGGTGCTGCTGGAAAAAAATCCGGAGTTGGGCGGTTCCACCGCGTGGTCAATCGGTTCGGTCAGCGCCACGCAGACGCCGCACCAGCAAAAGCGCGGCATCATCGACAACCCGGCCGATCACTGGGCCGACATGCCCGGCTTTGCCGGCGATCTGGCTTCACGCGACAACGATGAGTTGCGCAGGATTCTGTGCGACGAGATGCCGGCCACCTTTCAGTGGCTGCTCGATTCCGGCGTGCGCTTCATGGGGCCGATGCCCGAGCCGCCGCATCGCCAGCCGCGCATGCACAACGTGCTGCCCAACTCGCGCTCCTTCATCTACCACCTCGGGCGCCGCGCCCATCGTTCCGGCGTAGACATCCGCACCTCCATGCGTGTCACCGCGATCGTGCAGCAGGAGGGTCGCATCACCGGTGTCGATGCCGAGGGTGACAGCGGGCCCATGCGCTTCACAGCACGTGGTGGCGTGGTGCTGGCGGCCGGTGACTTCACCAACGGTGCCGACTTCAAGGCGCGCTTCATGGGGCCGCAGGAAGCCAAGGTCGAAGGCGTCAACGTCACCGCCACCGGCGACGGCCAGCGCATGGCCGAGGCACTGGGTGGACGCATCATCAACGGCGATCTCGCCCTCGGCCCCGAGATCCGTTTCATCGCGCCTGCCACTGAAACACTCATGCGTCGGCTGCCGCCCTGGCGCTGGCTGGCGGTGTTCATGGAGTGGTCGCTCGACCACCTGCCGGCGGCCGTGTTGCGGCCGTTCATGATGAAGTTCCTCACGACCGCGCTGGCACCCTCGCCGGCGCTGTTCGAGGCCGGTGCTCTGTTGGTGAACCAATGCGGCGAGCGCTTTGGCAACGAGCTGGATCGCCCGGCCTGGCGCCTGCCGGACCAGTCCGACAAGGTGGGCTACATCGTGATCGATCAGGCGCTGGCCCAGCGCTTCTCGGCCTGGCCAGACTTCGTCTCCACCGCGCCCGGCATTGCCTACGCCTACATCCCCGACTACCGCAGCAATCGCCCGGATGTGTACACCGAGGCTCCGACGCTGGATGCGTTGGCGACCAAATTGGGCATGAGTGTGCCGGCACTGGCACAGAGTGTTACATCGGCCAGCGTGCGCTCGTTCGGCAGCGGGCCTTATGTGGCATTGGGTCCCGTGCGCTCGGTCTTCGTGCACAGCGAAGGCGGGCTGGTGGTGGATACGCAGCATCGCGTTCTGGGCGGGGGTGAGCAACCCTTGCCCGGCCTGTACGCTGCCGGGTCCACCGGCCAGGGCGGCCTGTTGCTCAAGGGCCATGGCCATCACCTGGCCTGGGCCTTTGTTTCCGGGCGGCGGGCCGGCCGCTTCGCGGCACAGGCCGCCATCGCGCAAGCAACTGCCCGATGATGTCCGGCGTCGTCGGGTCCATCACGATCTGTGATGACCCCATGTCGCGGCTCTCCTGCCGGGAAGAGACGAAAGTCACTACAGTCGTGCATCGCCAAATCAGAAGCAGGCCGTGGTTTGTCTGTTCATGAAATACGCACCTCGTGTGCATGCGGGGGCAGGGTTGAAGCCTGCCCCGTTGATGGAGTTTCTTCGCGATGATTGATGTTCTTGTCATTGGTGGCGGCAATGCGGCCTTGTGTGCCGCGCTGATGGCGCGTGAGGCCGGGGCCAGTGTGCTGCTGCTGGAAGCGGCGCCGCGTGAGTGGCGTGGCGGAAATTCCGCTCATACCCGCAACCTGCGCTGCATGCACGATGCGCCGCAGGATGTGCTGACGGACGCCTACCCGGAAGAAGAGTTCTGGCAGGACCTGCTCAAGGTCACGGGCGGCCAGACCAGTGAACCGCTGGCGCGCCTGGCGATCCGCGAGTCGTCACATTGCCGCGACTGGATGCGTCAGCATGGCGTGCATTTCCAGCCTTCCCTGTCCGGCACGCTGCACCTGTCGCGCACCAACGCCTTTTTCATGGGCGGCGGCAAGGCGCTGGTCAACGCCTACTACCGCAGCGCGGAGAAGCTGGGGGTGCAGATCCGCTACAGCGCGCCGGTGGATCGGCTCGAACTCGAGGATGGCCGCTTCGTCGCCGCCTTTGTGGGTGGCGAGCGCATCACGGCCAAAGCCTGCGTGCTCGCCGCTGGTGGCTTCGAGTCCAACCGAGACTGGATGCGCGAGGCCTGGGGCCAGAACGAACGCGGCGAGTGGCCGTCCGACAACTTCCTGATTCGCGGCACGCGCTTCAACCAGGGCGTGCTGCTCAAGCACCTGCTGGACGCGGGCGCGGATGCGATTGGCGACCCGACGCAGGCCCACATGGTGGCCATCGACGCCCGCGCGCCGCTGTACGACGGCGGCATCTGCACCCGGATCGACTGTGTGTCCCTGGGCGTGGTGGTCAACCGCGAGGCGCGGCGCTTCTACGATGAGGGCGAAGACTTCTGGCCCAAGCGCTATGCGATCTGGGGTCGCCTGGTGGCGCAGCAGCCGGGTCAGGTGGGCTACTCGATCATCGATGCCAAGGCCATCGGACGCTTTATGCCGCCGGTGTTTCCGGGCGTCCAGGCCGACAGCCTGCCCGAACTTGCTCGCAAGCTCGGCCTGGATGAGACCATCTTCATGCAGACGATGAACGACTACAACGCCGCCTGCCGTGTCGGCACCTTTGACCACACCGTACTGGACGACTGCGCGACCGAGGCCTTGAGTCCCGCCAAAACGCATTGGGCCCGGCCCATCGACACCGCACCGTTCTATGGCTACGCCCTCAAGCCAGGCGTGACATTCACATACCTGGGTCTGAAGACCGATGAGACCGCCGCCGTGCGCTTTGGAGGCGTGCCCAGTGATAACCTGTTTGTGGCAGGCGAAATGATGGCGGGCAACGTGCTTGGCAAGGGCTACACCGCCGGTGTCGGCATGTCGATTGGCACAGCTTTTGGCCGTATAGCCGGTACGCAGTCTGCGCGAGCAGCTATGAAATCAGGAGCAATTCGTGCAGCAGCTTGATCAGAAAAGCAGGTCGACGCCGCTGGAGGCTTTGACCCGCGATGCCCGCGCCCTGGCCAATGGCGATACCGTGCTGAGTGCGCCCGAGGCGGAGGTGGCGCGGCAGCTGCAAATCTGCAATGCCTGCCGCTACTGCGAAGGCTTCTGTGCCGTCTTTCCGGCCATGACGCGCCGGCTTGAGTTTGGCAAAGCCGACATTCACTACCTCGCCAATCTGTGCCACAACTGCGGTGCCTGCCTGCATGCTTGCCAGTACGCACCACCGCACGAGTTCGCCGTCAACGTGCCACAGGCCATGGCGCAGGTGCGGGTGCAGACTTATGTCGACTACGCCTGGCCGCCGGCGCTCGGTGCGCTTTACCAGCGCAATGGTCTGACGCTGTCGCTGGCACTGGCGGCCGGGCTGGCGATTTTTCTGTTGCTGGCGCTGGCCTTGAATGGCACGCTGTGGGGCGGTGACTTGCGCGGGAACTTCTACAACGTGTTTCCGCACAACCTGCTGGTCGGCCTGTTCGCGCCGGTGTTTTTATTTGCCGTGCTGGCCCTGGGTCTGGGAGTACGGCGTTTTTGGCGCGAGGTGACGCCGGCCACCACCGGTGCGCCGGTCAGCGGCCCGGCCGCTGCCGAGGCGACTTCGGACGTGCTGCGCTTGAAGTACCTCGACGGCGGCCATGGCGAGGGCTGCCACAACGCGGACGACGAATACACACTGGCACGCCGGCGGGCGCATCACCTGACCTTCTACGGCTTCATGCTGTGCTTTGCCGCTACCAGTGTCGCTACGGTCTACCACTATGCGTTCGGCTGGACTGCCCCCTACGATTTGCCAAGTTTGCCCAAATTGCTGGGCGTCGCCGGAGGCCTGAGTTTGCTGATGGGTACTGCCGGCTTGTTCAAGCTCAACTTGCAGCGCCATCCCCTGCAGGGCGATGCGTCACAAAAACCAATGGACCGGGGCTTCATCGCGCTGCTGTTCTTCGCGAGCCTGACCGGCCTGGCCTTGTGGCTGGCGCGCGGCTCAGTGGCGCTGCCCAGTTTGCTGGCGGTGCATCTGGGCGTGGTGATGGCGCTGTTTGCGACGTTGCCTTACGGCAAGTTTGCCCATGGTATCTTCCGCAGCGCTGCATTGCTGCGCCATGCGGTGGAAAAGCGCCAACCCGACCGGCTCGGTCTGGGCGCGGATTGAGCGTCGGGCGCAGTGAAAACTCTCAACACCAACTTTCAGGAACCATGATGAAGAAACGCAATTTGCTTCAGATCTGTGCTGCACTGGCCTGGCTGTTACCTGTCTTGGGTGTGCACGCACAAGACTTCCCGCCAAAGAAGCCGGTGGCCTTGGTGGTGGGCTTTGCCGCCGGCGGCGCTGCCGACACGGCGGCCCGCATCATTGCCAAGAAACTGGCCGAGAACGTGGGCCAGTCGGTGGTGGTGGATAACCGGGCCGGGGCGGGCGGCAACATCGCCCACCAGTACGTCGCCAATGCTGCGTCGGATGGCTCGGTGCTGCTGTTTGGCTCCGTTGGCCCGCTGACGATCGCGCCGCACATGATGAAGCTGCCCTACGATCCGGTGCGCGACCTCGCCCCCCTCACTATGGGGGTGAACGTCCCGAACGTGCTGGTGGTGCACCCCGGCGTCAATGTGAAAACGCTCGCGGAGTTCATTGCACTGGCCAAGAAGAAGCCTGGCACCCTCGACTTCGCCTCAACCGGGGCGGGCTCGGCATCGCATCTGGCCGGTGAACTGTTCAATATTCAGGCGGGCATCGATACCGTGCACATTCCCTATAAAGGCGGAGCGCCAGCGATGCAGGACTTGCTGGGCGGGCGCGTGGCTGCGTATTACTCCACGCCGTCCACCGCTGGGCCTTTCATCGAGTCGGGCAAGCTGATTCCTCTGGCTACCACCGGCCTCACCCGCCCGGCCTTCATGCCCAATGTGCCCACGATCGCGGAATCGGGATTTCCGGGCTTCAACGCGACCAACTGGTACGCTTTCGTCGCCCCGGGCAAGACGCCCACGCCCTTGCTGGACCGTTGGAACCTGGAGTTGGTGAAAGTGCTGAATACACCCGATGTGCGAGACCAGCTCCTCAAGCACGGCTTGACGCCCATGCCCGGGACTCGTGACGAGCTGGCCCGCTACATGGCCAGTGAGACCGCTACCTGGGGGCGCGTGATCAGGGAGCGCAAGATCACGGCGGATTGAGTTCCGCGCCCAACACCGAGGGATCGGTATAGACCAGGTCCAGCGCAAAGCGTTGCCCGCGCAGGTGATCCTCCATGCAGCGCAGCAGCAGCGGGCTGCGATGCCGGGCGGCGCTGGCGCGGATTTCGTCAGGTGACAGCCACAGGGTACGCACGATGCCCGTGTCCAGTGTGCGGCCAACCACGACATCCCCCAGTGTTCCGCAAAAGGCAAAGCGCAGGTAGGTGATGTCTTCGCCAGTCGACGCACGCTGCAGGCGCGACAGGTAGACGCCGACCAGTGCAGTCGGCGTGAAAATATGGGTCGTCTCTTCCAGTGCCTCACGGGCACAGCCCTGTATTGGTGACTCCCCGGGGTCCAGATGCCCGGCGGGGTTGTTAAGCCGCAGGCCTTCAGGTGTATGTTCTTCCACCAGGAGGAACTTCCCGTTTTGCTCAATGATCGCCGCCACCGTGACGCTTGGTTTCCATCGTGTGTCCATGCCGGATTATGCGCAGGCGACGCGACCGACACCTCTCTGACAACAAAGCGACAGGCACGGTTGGCCCCGTCCAGAAAGTGCAGGAAACTCATGTAAGCTTGGGGACAGGTTGAATTTAACCAATAATTTAAGAGGAGTCGCCCCATGTTGATTGGCGTACCTGCTGAAACCACAGCGGGAGAAACCCGTGTTGCCGTGACCCCCGAAACGGTCAAAAAACTAAAAAGCCAAGGCCATACGATTCGCATCCAGTCGGGTGCCGGTGTCGCGGCCAGCGTGCCGGATGATGCCTACACCGCAGTCGGTGCTGAAATCAGCGATGCCGCAGGGGCGCTCAATTGTGAACTGGTCCTCAAAGTGCGCAGTCCGTCGGACGATGAGGCGCAGATGATGAAGCCAGGCGCCTGTCTGGTCGGCATGCTCAATCCCTTCGATGCGGCAGGTCTGCAGCGACTGGCCAATGCGCAATTGACAGGCTTTGCACTGGAGGCAGCACCGCGCACCTCCCGCGCCCAGAGCATGGATGTGCTGTCGAGTCAGGCCAATATTGCCGGCTACAAAGCCGTGATCATTGCAGCCGACAAATACCAGCGATTCTTCCCCATGCTGATGACGGCTGCCGGTACGGTGAAAGCGGCCCGCGTCGTCATTCTGGGCGTGGGTGTGGCGGGCCTGCAGGCCATTGCCACCGCCAAGCGGCTGGGTGCCGTGATTGAAGCCTCGGACGTGCGTCCCAGCGTGAAAGAGCAGGTCGAGTCGCTGGGCGGCAAGTTCATCGATGTGTCGTACGACACACCGGAAGAAAAAGAAGCCGCGGTCGGCGTGGGCGGCTATGCCAAACCCATGCCGCAAAGCTGGCTGGACCGCCAGAAGATTGAAGTCGCCAAGCGCGTGGCCATGGCCGATATCGTGATCAGCACAGCGCTGATTCCTGGCCGCCCGGCGCCCACCTTGATCACTGAAGACATGGTCAAAAGCATGAAGCCGGGCTCGGTGATTGTCGATATTGCGGCGGGCAAGGGCCCCAGCGGCGGCGGCAATTGCCCGCTGTCCGAGGCGGACAGGACGGTGGTCAAGTATGGCGTTACCCTGGTCGGCGAAACCAATCTGCCGGCTCTGGTTGCGGCCGACGCCTCGTCGCTTTACGCGCGAAACATCCTCGACTTTCTGAAGCTGATCATCACCAAAGAAGGTGCGTTGAATGTCGACATGAACGATGACATCGTAGCCGCCTGCCTGATGACCCAGGGTGGCGAAGTCAAACGCAAATGAGTCAGCCCAAGTAGGAATCAAACATCATGGATATTCTGTCTCCCACGATCACCAACCTGATCATCTTCGTGCTGGCCATCTACGTGGGTTACCACGTGGTCTGGACCGTGACACCAGCGCTGCACACGCCCCTGATGGCGGTGACCAACGCCATTTCCGCCATTGTGATTGTGGGCGCGATGCTCGCCGCCGCATTGACTGAAACCACATTGGGCAAAAGCATGGGCGTGTTGGCGGTGGCCCTGGCCGCTGTCAACGTGATTGGTGGCTTCATGGTCACGCGACGCATGCTGGAAATGTTCAAGAAGAAGGACAAGAAGGTTGCTGTGAAGGAGGGCTCCAAATGAGCATGAACCTCGTCACCCTTTTGTACCTCTTTGCCAGTGTCTGTTTCATTCAGGCGCTCAAAGGCTTGAGCCATCCCACCACCTCGATTCGCGGTAACCTGTTTGGCATGATCGGCATGGCGGTGGCGATGGTGACGACCGCCGCCCTGATCTACAAGCTGGCCGGTCAAATGGGCCAGAACGGCGCGTCTGGGCTGTCCTGGGTACTGGGGGCCTTGCTGGTTGGCGGCACCGCGGGCACCGTGATGGCCAAGCGCGTCGAGATGACCAAGATGCCTGAGCTGGTTGCCTTTATGCACAGCATGATCGGCCTGGCTGCCGTGTTCATTGCGGTGGCTGCAGTGGCAGAGCCCTGGGCCTTCAGCATTGCGCCCAAGGGGCAGGCCATTCCCATGGGTAACCGCCTGGAACTGTTCCTGGGCGCGGCCATTGGGGCCATCACTTTCAGCGGCTCCGTGATTGCGTTCGGCAAACTCTCGGGCAAGTACAAGTTCCGTCTGTTCCAGGGTGCGCCAGTTCAGTTCGCGGGCCAGCACAAGCTCAATCTGGTTCTGGGCCTGGCGATGCTGGGCTTGGGTCTGGCCTTCACAGCAACGGGCGACTGGACGGCCTTTTTTGCCATGCTGGCCATTGCCTTCGTCATGGGTGTGCTGATCATCATCCCGATTGGCGGGGCTGACATGCCGGTGGTGGTGTCCATGCTCAATAGTTATTCCGGCTGGGCGGCGGCAGGCATTGGTTTCAGTCTGAACAACGCCATGCTGATCGTCGCGGGCTCGTTGGTGGGAAGCTCGGGGGCAATTCTGAGTTACATCATGTGCAAGGCGATGAACCGCTCGTTCTTCAATGTGATCCTGGGGGGCTTCGGTGGAGAGGCCACGACGGCAGCGGCCGGCGCAGCGGTTCAACGGCCGGTCAAAAGCGGCAGTGCCGACGATGCCGCTTTTGTGCTGAGCAATGCCGAGACGGTGGTGATCGTTCCAGGCTACGGCCTGGCCGTGGCCCGCGCCCAGCATGCGGTCAAGGAGCTGGCGCAGAAGCTGACCGACAAGGGCATCACGGTCAAATACGCGATTCACCCGGTGGCCGGCCGCATGCCGGGCCACATGAACGTGTTGCTGGCCGAGGCGGAAGTGCCGTACGACCAGGTGTTCGAGATGGAAGACATCAACGGCGAATTCGGCCAGGTCGACGTCGCCATCATTCTCGGGGCGAACGACGTGGTCAACCCTGCCGCGCACGTCAAGGGCAGTCCGATCTACGGCATGCCGATTCTGGAGGCCTACAAGGCCAAGACCGTCATCGTGAACAAGCGAAGCATGGCCGCGGGCTATGCCGGCCTCGACAACGAGCTGTTCTATATGGACAAGACCATGATGGTGTTTGGCGACGCCAAGAAAGTGGTCGAGGACATGGGCAAGGCGATCGAGTGAGTTAGAGGCGGACGCCTCGAAAATACTAGGGAAAACACATTCGATGCAGGCCGTATCTACGGCGAGAATACTGCCGCTTATTTAAGATTTTGGAGACTAGACAATGACAGATCGTATTTGGCTCAAGAGCTATCCGCCAGGCGTTCCCGCGGATCTGGATACGTCGCAGTATTCGTCCCTGGTGGCCTTGATGGAGGAAAGCTTCAAGAAGTACGCCAGCCGGACTGCCTACAGCTTCATGGGCCGGGATGTGACGTACGGGCAAACCGATAGCCTGAGCCAGGCCTTTGCCGTTTACCTGCAAAGCCTGGGCCTGGCCAAGGGCGATCGCGTGGCCATCATGATGCCAAACGTGCCCCAGTACCCGGTGGCTGTGGCCGCCATCCTGCGCGCAGGCTATGTGGTGGTGAACGTCAATCCCTTGTACACGCCGCGCGAGCTGGAGCATCAACTGAAGGATTCCGGCTCCAAAGCCATTGTCATCATCGAGAATTTTGCCTTGACGCTGGAGAAATGCATTGCCGCCACCCCGGTCAAGCACGTGGTGCTGTGTGCCATGGGCGATCAGTTGGGTTTGCTCAAGGGTGCCTTGGTCAACTACGTGGTGCGCAACGTCAAGAAGATGGTTCCCGAGTACAAGCTGCCGGACGCAGTGCGCTTCAACGAGGCAGTGGCGCGGGGAACCCGGGGGTCGGTCAAAAACGTCAACATCAAGCCTGACGATGTCGCTGTACTGCAGTACACGGGCGGAACAACGGGCGTGTCCAAAGGTGCCGTGCTGTTGCATCGCAATGTGATCGCCAACGTGCTCCAGTCCGAAGCATGGAATCAGCCTGCCATGAAACAGGTGCCTGCCAATGAACAGCTGACCACAGTTTGCGCATTGCCGCTGTATCACATCTTTGCTTTTACCGTGGGCATGATGCTGTCGATGCGTACCGGTGGCAAACTGATTCTGATTCCCAACCCGCGCGATTTTCCGGCGGTCCTCAAGGAGCTGGCCAAGCACACCATCCACAGCTTTCCCGCAGTCAATACGCTTTTCAACGGGCTTGCCAATCATCCGGACTTCAATACCGTTGACTGGAGTCATCTCAAGGTCTCGCTGGGCGGCGGGACGGCGGTTCAAAGCGGCGTGGCCAAGCTGTGGTTTGAAAAGACCGGGTGTCCGATTTGCGAGGGCTATGGCTTGTCCGAGACCTCGCCATCCGCCAGCTGCAACCCGGTCACGGCCAAGGAGTACACGGGCACTATCGGCGTACCGCTTCCTGGTACTTACATGAAGCTGCTGGACGATGACGGCCAGGAGGTGGCCTTGGGCCAGTCGGGTGAGATTGCCATCAAAGGTCCCCAGGTGATGGCGGGTTACTGGCAGCGTCCCGATGAAACCGCCAAGGTCATGACTGCAGACGGCTTCTTCAAGTCGGGCGACATCGGGATCATGGATGAACGCGGCTTCTTCAAAATCGTGGATCGCAAGAAAGACATGATTCTGGTCAGTGGCTTCAATGTATTCCCGACTGAGCTGGAGGATGTCGTGGCCCAACTGGATGGCGTGCTGGAGTGTGCCTGCGTGGGTGTTCCGGATGCCAAGACCGGTGAGGCGGTCAAGCTGGTGATCGTCAAGAAGAACCCAGATCTGACCGAGGCGCAGGTTCGGGCCTACTGCAAGGAAAACCTGACCGGCTACAAGCAGCCCAAGGTTGTCGAATTCCGCGCCGAGTTGCCGAAAACCCCGGTCGGAAAAATTCTCCGCCGGGAATTGCGCGTCAAGTAATTGACCACCGCCATTCTCAGTGCCCTGGCCGAGGAACAACAGGGCTTGGTTGCGCGACTGACCAATCCTGTTCGGGTGACGCGCGCGGGTCGCGAGTTCTGGCGCGGTGAGTTGCAGGGACGCAGCGTGGTGCTGGCCCTGTCAAGAATTGGCAAGGTGGCGGCGGCCACGACGGCCACGACCCTGATCGAGGCATTCGGCGTGGGTCGCATCGTTTTCACTGGCGTGGCGGGCGGTGTGGGGCCAGGCGTTCAAGTGGGCGACGTGGTGGTCGCCACTGAGTTCGTCCAGCATGACATGGATGCGTCCCCGATTTTTCCCTGCTACCAGATTCCGCTTTACGGGCAGTCACGGTTCGCCTGTGACGACTTGCTGACTGCTATGCTTTTGGAAGCAGTCAAGGCAGGTTTGACGGGGGCTGGAGGCCAATTTAAGCAATTGAATTCGGGCAAAGGCGCGGGCGTGCATGCGGGGCTGATTGCCAGTGGTGATCGGTTTGTGTCTGGTGCCGACGAATCGCGGGCTTTGCAGGCTGCTTTGCAGGCGGCGGGTTTTGCAACGCTGGCCGTGGAGATGGAGGGAGCGGCCGTGGCCCAAGTGTGTTTTGACTATGGTGTGCCATTTGCGGCCGTTCGCACCATCTCGGACCGCGCCGATGATCAAGCACATGTGGACTTCCCCACATTTGTGGCGGAAGTGGCGAGCGGCTACGCGCTTGAAATTGTCAGCAACTTGATGCCGCTGCTACCAAAATAGTAGCTGCCGACGCTTTCCTGACGGCGGCGATGGTCTGATTTACTTCAACCAGCCGCGCTTTCTGAAATACCACATCGGTACCACCGCGCTGGCCACCATCAGCGCCAGGGCGTACGGATAGCCCAGCGACCAGTCCAGTTCAGGCATGTACTTGAAGTTCATGCCATACAGACTGGCAATCAGGGTAGGTGGCAACAGCGCCACGCTGGCCACCGAAAAAATCTTGATGATCTTGTTCTGGTTGATGTTGATGAAACCCACGGTGGCGTCCATCAGGAAGTTGATCTTGTCGAACAGGAAAGCCGTATGTGAATCCAGTGAGTCCATATCGCGCAAAATTTGCCGCGCTTCTTCAAACTGCTCGCCGTTGAGCATCTTGCTTCGCATCATGAAACTCACGGCGCGCCGGGTATCCATCACATTGCGGCGAATGCGTCCACTCATGTCTTCGTGGCGCGCAATGGCCCCCAGCACCTCACCCGCCATGACATCAGTCACATCGCCCGAAAGCACTTTGTTGCTGACCTTTTCGAGTTCATCGTAAATCCCCTCCAGTGTGTCAGCGGAGTATTCGGCGTCGGCGTCAAACAGCTTGAGCAGGACTTCCTTGGCGTCTTCAATCAGTCCGGGAGCCCGGCGTGCGCGCATGCGCAGCAGGCGGAAGACTGGTACGTCTTCATCGTGAATCGAAAACAGCACACCCTTGCTCTTGAGTTCGTCGTTTTCCAGATTCAGGATGAACGCGACACGCACGGTGTGGGGTTCTTCATTGTCGGCGACCAAAAAATCGCTACGGATGTGCAGTTCGCCGTTATCTTCCCTGTAAAAGCGTGCCGATTCCTCAATGTCCTCGTCCATCGCATCTTCCGGGATGGACAGGCCGTAGTATTGTTTGACCCAGCGCTTTTCCTCAAGGGTGGGGGACTCCAGGTCGACCCAGATTGGCTGGAATTTTGACAGTTCCGCCAATGACTCGATCTCTTCCTGGAAGAGGCGGCCATTGGCGAGCGTGAAGATGTTGAGCATGACTCACTCTCTTGTAATTGATTGCATCTGGCGGAGGTCGCTGGCCTTTGCTTTCAACCCCGATGCCGTCAAGGGAGTTGAAAGCTACCAACTGGGGCAGGTTTCCAAGGAGAGTTCTCCGGGAGTCAATGTGGCGAAATTATCGCATTGCAGGACAGTCATGCGCCACTGAAAAAGGCCAAAACTTCTGCTTTTCTCGCATAAGCGTCGTTTTCGCCCATGGCGATGAGCGCCTGCACAAAGCCGGGTTCGAACAACAGGTAGCTTGCCAGCGTCCCGCCGCCGCCCTTGAGGATGCCCAGACCACCCAAGGCATTGCGGGTAGGCGCTGGAAGCTCCCCGACGTGCTCCTGGGCGAGGGCATCCAGTGACTGCGTAGGCTGGATCGCCAGCACGTCAACAGGGCGGAACGGCAAGACCGATGCGGCTTCTCGTGGCAGTTGCCTGAGCGTTTGCGTGACGCGATGGGTCTGCTCTACGTCGGCACGCAGGGTGTCATGGAATACGCTGGCCATCGCATGGCCAGCGATGTTGCCCAACGCGGGCTCGCGCACGGGCGCGTCGGCCGCATGGCGGGCGAAACCCGCGCGCTCGGGTTGTCCTACGCCCACGGCAAACACCTTTTGAGCCCCCAGATGCAGGGCCGGTGACAGCGGCGAGATCTGCCGCATGGAGCCGTCGCCAAAATATTCCTGGTGACGATCCACCGCCAGACGGGTCGATGGAAACAGAAAAGGAATCGCGCTGGATGCCATCAGGTGCTCGATTCCGATGCGCTGAAATCCGGCGCGCCGCCCTGGGCGAGCCCACGCGCGAAACGGGTTGTCTGGCGCGGTGTGGCAAAACGTCCAATGAACACCACTCGTATAGCTCGAGGCTGTGACTGCCAGCGCCTCGATCGTGTGGGTGCGCAGGGCTTCCTCCACGCCCGGCAGCGACACCGCCCGCTGAAGGGTATCGCGCAGAGGCAGATTGTCAAGAATCGCGCCATTGGCCCGCGCGTGGCGTGACAGGCTCCATGCGGCGATCAACTTGTTGAAGCGTGCCCAGGGGGACACGTTCAGCTGGTAAACACCGGAGGACCTGAGGTCACCCCAAAACTGCGTCAGCCGTTCAAACGCCTGCAATCCGTTTGTCGCGTACCCTGCCAGACAGGCGGCATTGATGGCCCCGGCCGAAGTGCCCACCAGGACTTGAAACGGAAAGAATCTCGCAGTTTGAGGCTTCGACTTCAGGATGGACGCGAGCGCCCGCAGAACGCCCACCTGGTAGGCCGTTCGTGCGCCTCCACCCATCAGCACCAGTGCCGTGACGGGCCGGGCTGGACGGCTGAGACTGGCATGGATGATGGTGTCGAGGCTCATGCGCCCATTGTGCAGGGATGCAGGAGTTGGGCGCAAGCCTGACGAGCGAGGAGTCTCGACACTAGACGGTGCTGCAAATTCTTTTTTTGTTGCTTTGCGTCAAAGAAAGGGATTGCAATTCCAGCTTATCGGGGGCATAGTGAACTTGTCGACAATGTTTTTGAGTTCTGGTTTTGTGTGCTGCGTGCATTCCGCAGGCAGCTTTTTCAACCCGAGAGCAACAGGAGGCCATTTATGAACTTGACGATCAGCGGTCATCACCTCGAAGTCACCCCAGCCTTGCGCAGTTACGTTACGACCAAGCTTGATCGGATCATGCGGCATTTTGACCAGGTAGTAGATGTCAAGGTGCTACTCACTGTGGAAAAACAAAAGGAAAAAGAACGACGGCAACGAGCGGAATGCAATATTCATGTCAAGGGTAACGACATGTTTGCCGAGAGTTCGCATGCTGACTTGTACGCTGCTGTGGATGAACTGGTGGACAAGCTCGATCGACAAGTCGTTCGACACAAGGATCGCCTGCAAAATCATCATCACGATGCGCCAAAGCGATTGATGTGAGGCCGCAAGCCTGAATTCAGACCGAGCCGCCCGCTCCCGCGCGCGGCTTTTTTGCACCCGGGGTGGCTTGGGTGCATAATCTGCCACCCAATCATGAACCGACTCGCATCCATCCTGCCCGTTGCACAAGTGCTTGTGCATGTTGATGCCACCAGCAAGAAGAGAGCTTTTGAAGAAGCAGGCTTGCTGTTTGAAAACCTTCACGGCTTCAGTCGTTCGCTGGTCACCGACAGCCTGTTTTCCCGAGAACGTCTGGGATCGACCGGTCTGGGTCATGGGGTTGCCATTCCGCATGGTCGCATCAAGGGCCTCAAGGCGCCCATGGCGGCGGTGCTCCAGTTGGCCCATCCCATCGGTTTTGATGCGCCCGACGAACAGGCGGTCAGCCTGCTGATTTTCCTGCTGGTGCCCGAGGCGGCGACCCAAAAGCATCTGGAAATCCTGTCAGAGATTGCCGAAATGCTGAGCGACGGCGGGCTGCGCGAAAAACTGGCTGCCAGTGCCAGCGCGGCGGATCTGCATGACCTCATCGCCAAATGGCAATCGGCACAAGTGGCCTGATCACTGTCGGGCGACTCGCCTGACGCTACTGGATTCGATGTGAAACCTACCGTCGTCAGCGCCGATGTATTGTTCGAAGAGTTCCGTGGCACCTTGAAGTGGGAGTGGCTGGCGGGTCTGGGCGCCTCTGAGCGCCGCTTTGATGAGGTTGCCGTAACGGCCGCGCGCTCCGGGGCGGATCTGGTCGGTTACCTCAATTACATTCATCCCTATCGCGTCCAGATTCTGGGTCAACGCGAGATCGCCTACCTCACCAACGCGACGCCGGAAGATTGCGCCCGCCGGATTTCCAGAATCGTGACGCTGGAGCCGCCTGTGCTGGTTCTGGCCGATGGGCAGGTCGCGCCGGATGCCCTGCTGTCCATGTGCGAACGGGCCCAGATTCCGATGTTCGCGACGGAGGGTTCATCGGCTTTTGTGATTGATGTGCTGCGGGCCTATCTGTCCAAGCACTTTGCAGACCGCAGCTCAATGCATGGCGTGTTCATGGATATTCTCGGTCTGGGTGTGATGATCACGGGGGAGTCAGGGCTTGGAAAAAGCGAGTTGGGACTGGAACTGATCTCGCGCGGCAACGGTCTGGTGGCCGACGACGCAGTAGACCTGTTTCGCATCAATCAGGACACCATTGAAGGGCGCTGCCCCGAGTTGTTGATGAACCTGCTGGAGGTACGGGGCATCGGCCTGCTCGATATCCGGGCCATCTTTGGTGAAACGGCGGTTCGGCGAAGAATGCGTCTCAAGCTCATCGTGCACCTGGTGCGCCGCGAAACGCTGGAGCGCGAGTACGAACGCATCCCCTATGAGCCACTGACTCAGGACGTGTTGGGCGTTCCCGTGCGAAAAGTTGTGATCCAGGTGGTTGCGGGCCGCAATATTGCCGTTCTGGTAGAGGCAGCCGTGCGCAACACCATTCTGCAACTACGTGGGATTGACACCTACCAGGAGTTTGTGGAGCGCCACCGCAAGGCCATGGACTCGACTGAGTAAGGTCTGACGGCGCCGTCTCAGCTGTGACCGCGTGTGGAGACCGGCCGGTTCGGACATTTGTCCTTGACGCAATGAGCGTACAGGCTCAGGGCATGGTCGGCGATGGCAAAGCCCTTGGTCTTGGCGACCGCGTGCTGGCGCTTCTCAATTTCTGCGTCGTAAAACTCTTCCACTTTGCCGCAATCCAGACAAACCAGATGGTCGTGGTGCTGTCCCTCGTTGAGCTCATAGACTGCCTTGCCGCCCTCAAAGTGGCTCCGGCTCAGAATGTCGGCTTGCTCGAACTGGGCCAGGACGCGGTAAACGGTGGCCAGACCGACATCCGATCGCTCTTCCAGCAAGACGCGGAACACATCCTCGGCCGTCATGTGGCGCTGCGCGCCCTTCTGGAATATCTCCAGTATTTTTAGCCGGGGCAGGGTGGCCTTGAGTCCGGTGCTTTTCAGTTCGTCGATATTGGTCATGGCGGTCTCTCTCTTGCCGGCAGGCTGGCTGCCCTCACAGGTACAGCCGGTACAATGGAGCGATCATATCGCCACACCTTACCTCATGTCTGATCTTCAACGTCGTAGTACCAGGTTGACGCTGCTCCTCGCGGCAACTGCAGGCTTGGTGGCCTGTGGCAGCCTGAACAGTGCCAGCAACAGCATTGCCGGTGTGGTCACACCCTACAAAATGGACATTGTCCAGGGCAATTTTGTGTCGAAAGAACAGGCGGCCGCGGTCCAGCCGGGCATGAGCCGGACGCAGGTACGCGATATTCTGGGCACGCCTTTGCTGACCAGCATCTTCCATGCCGACCGCTGGGACTACGTCTTTACCTTCAAGCGTCAGGGGCTGGAGCCGCAGGCGCGCAAAGTCACCGTGTTTTTCAAGGGCGACGCGCTGGAACGCATTGAAGCCGATGCCCTGCCCACGGAAGCCGAGTTTGTGGCCTCGCTGGGTTCAGGACGGAAGTCGGGCAAAGTGCCGGTGCTTGAGATGACGGAAGAGAGTCTGAAGCAGTTGCCCGCCCCGGGAAGAACTGCCGAGCCAAAGCCGTTGCCGCCTTTGCCTGCGAGCTACCCACCGCTGGAACCTGCCGCTCGCTAGTCTGTGACTGATTCACTATGACTGACATCATGACCCATCGGATCACAGTAGCGGGCGCGTCCGGACGCATGGGACAGATGCTCATTGAGGCCATCAGCGCGGCTGACGATTGTGAACTGGCCGGGGCGCTGGACGTCGCTGGCCGTCCCGCGATTGGCACCGATGCGATGGCGTTTCTCGGTCAGACCAGTGGCACAGCGATCACGGCGGACCTTGGCGCAGGACTGAAAAATGCCCATACCCTGATTGACTTCACCCGGCCGGAAGGGACGCTGGCCCATTTGCGCGTTTGCCGTGAATTGGGTGTCAATATGGTGATTGGCACGACGGGCTTCAGCGATGCGCAGAAGGACGAGATTGCGGCCGCAGCCCAGGACATCGCCATTGTGATGGCGCCCAACATGAGTGTCGGGGTGAACGTCACCCTCAAATTGCTGGAAATGGCGGCCAAGGCCTTGGCCACCGGCTATGACATTGAAATCATCGAGGCCCATCACCGCCACAAGGTTGACGCGCCATCGGGCACGGCGCTGAAGATGGGCGAGGTGATTGCCGACGCCTTGGGGCGCGACCTGAAAGACTGCGCGGTGTATGCCCGTGAAGGGGTCACCGGTGAGCGCGATCCCTCCTCCATCGGATTTGCCACCATTCGGGGCGGCGACATTGTGGGCGACCACACGGTGCTGTTTGCGGGCATCGGTGAGCGTATCGAGATCACCCACAAATCGTCCAGCCGCACCACCTATGCGCAAGGCAGTCTGCGCGCCGTGCGTTTTTTGGCGGGTCAAAAAACCGGTCTGTTTGACATGTTCGACGTGCTCAAACTGAAATGAACGCGATCCAGTTGTTTTGGCAGGGTGACGGCGTTACCAAAGCGGTCGCGCTGCTGTTGCTGGCCATGTCGGTGGGCAGCTGGGTCGTCATTTTGTGGAAGGGATGGTTGCTGCATCGGGCCAGTGGCGACGTGGAGCGCTGTGTGGCGGCGTTCTGGCAGTCCGCGTCGGTGGATGAGGCGCTGCAAAAACTGAAGGCGTTCGACCGCGAGGCCCTCGTCATTCCAATGGTTATTGCTACGAAAATTGAAGCAAATGGCACGCTGGCTGCGGCCGGGGACAAGTCCCAGCAGTTGACCCGTGTATTGCGCGATGCGCTTCACCTGGCGCTGGCCAAACTCCAGTATGGCCAGGTGCTGCTGGCCACGGTCGGTTCCACTGCGCCGTTTGTCGGCCTGCTGGGCACGGTGTGGGGTATCTATCACGCGCTCATCGGCATTGCGAATGCCGGACAGGTCACGATCGACAAGATCTCGGGCCCGGTGGGTGAGGCGCTCATCATGACTGCAGCAGGCCTGGCGGTGGCCATTCCGGCCGTGCTGGCGTACAACGTGCTGGGTCGCTCGATCGGGCGGATTGAGGCGGAGCTGGAGGGGTTTGCCCGTGACCTGCGGGAACTGGCCGCCAGCCAGCCCGTCTGGCAGGCTTGAGCCGACCGGGGCAAGACATGTCTTTTGGCCGTCTAGAGCGCACCCAGGGCCCACAGCCGATGAGCGAGATCAACATGACGCCGCTGATCGACGTCATGCTGGTGCTGGTGGTCATTTTCATCATCACGGCGCCGCTGCTGGCCAGTTCCATCAAGCTGGACCTTCCCAAGACAGAGGCCGCCCAAGCCGGCGATGTGCCGAAGTCCGTGATGGTGGTGGTGGACAAGTCCGGACAGACCTTCCTCGGCGACAAACCGCTGGGTCTGGACGAATTGGCCACGAAGCTGGCTCAAACCGCAAAACTGAATCCCGACACTGAGGTGCAGCTGCGTGCCGATGCAGCGGTGCCCTATGGCCGCATCGTGGAAGTCATGGGTACGGCACAAAAAGCGGGCTTGAACCGGATTGGCTTTGTGGCAGACCCGACGCCGAACGTTACGCCCCAGCCCAAACCCTAAAATTGGCGGACTGCGATCCGTTGATCGCCTGAGTGAATCCAAATGCAAGAAAAATACAACCATCTCGACGTCGAAAAAGCAGCTCACAGCCACTGGACGGCGGTGGATGCCTACCGTGTGACTGAAGACAGGTCGAAGAAGAAGTTCTACGCCTGCTCCATGCTGCCTTACCCCAGCGGCAAGCTGCACATGGGCCACGTGCGCAACTACACCATCAACGACATGCTGACGCGCTATCTGCGCATGAACGGCTACAACGTCCTCATGCCGATGGGTTGGGATGCCTTCGGCCTGCCAGCCGAAAACGCGGCGTTGAAGAACGGCGTGCCCCCTGCCAAATGGACCTACGAGAACATTGCCCACATGAAGGGGCAGATGCAAGCCATGGGTCTGGCCATCGACTGGTCGCGTGAGATTGCCACCTGCGACCCGAGCTACTACAAATGGAACCAGTGGCTGTTTTTGAAGATGCTGGAGAAAGGCATTGCCTACCGCAAGACCCAGGTGGTCAACTGGGACCCGGTGGACCAGACCGTGCTGGCCAACGAGCAGGTGATCGACGGCAAAGGCTGGCGTACCGGTGCCGTGGTGGAAAAGCGCGAGATCCCGGGCTACTACCTGAAGATCACCGATTACGCCGAAGAGTTGCTGGAGCATGTGCAGACCGGTTTGCCGGGCTGGCCCGAGCGCGTCAAGCTGATGCAGGAGAACTGGATCGGCAAGAGCGAGGGCGTGCGCTTTGCCTTCACGCACAGTATTCAGGACGCCTTCGGCAAGTTGATTGACGACGGTCGCATGTATGTTTTCACCACCCGGGCGGACACCATCATGGGCGTGACGTTTTGTGCGGTGGCGCCCGAGCACCCCCTGGCCGCACATGCTGCTCAGACCAACGCAAAGCTGGCCGCATTTATCGAGGAGTGCAAAAAAGGCGGCACCACCGAGGCCGAGCTGGCGGTGCGGGAAAAAGAGGGCATGCCCACCGGCCTGTACGTGACCCATCCCCTCACGGGACACCAGATTGAGGTCTGGGTCGGCAATTACGTCTTGATGAGTTATGGCGATGGCGCCGTCATGGGCGTTCCGGCGCACGACGAGCGCGATTTCGCATTCGCCAAGAAGTACGGCATTGCCATCGTCGAGGTGGTGCTGGTGGACGGACAGACCTACGACTACGACCAGTGGCAGGACTGGTATGGCGACAAGCAGCGCGGCGTCACCATCAACTCCGACAGTTTCAGTGGCCTGCCCTTCAAGGACGCGGTCAACGCGGTGGCCCATGCCCTGCAACTCAAGGGCCTGGGCGAGAAGAAGACCACCTGGCGCCTGCGCGACTGGGGCGTGAGCCGCCAGCGCTACTGGGGTACGCCAATTCCGATCATCCACTGCCCGGAGCACGGCGCGGTGCCGGTGCCCGAGAAGGATTTGCCCGTCGTCTTGCCGCAGGACTGTGTGCCCGACGGTTCCGGCAACCCGCTGCACAAGCACGAAGGCTTCCATGCGGGCGTGGTCTGCCCCGTCTGTGGCGTGCCGGCCCGGCGCGAAACCGACACCATGGACACCTTCGTGGATTCCAGCTGGTATTACATGCGGTATTGCGACCCGACCAACACTGAGAAGATGGTGGCCGACGGCGCCGACTACTGGATGCCGATGGACCAGTACATCGGTGGCATCGAGCATGCCATCCTGCACCTGCTGTATGCGCGCTTCTGGACCAAGGTGATGCGTGACCTCGGGCTGGTGAAAGTGGATGAGCCTTTTACCAAGCTGCTGACGCAGGGCATGGTGCTCAACCACATCTACTCGCGCAAGGCCGACAAGGGCGGCATCGAGTACTTCTGGCCGCATGAGGTGGAAGACATCGCGGACGCATCGGGCAAGGTCATCGGCGCCAGGCTGAAGGCGGCCAAGGGCGATCTGCCCGCCGGCACGTCCATCACCTACGAGGGGGTGGGCACCATGAGCAAGAGCAAGAACAACGGCGTCGATCCTCAGGAGCTCATCGAGAAGTACGGCGCCGACACCGCGCGCCTGTACACCATGTTCACTGCGCCGCCCGAGGCCACGCTGGAGTGGAACGACGCCGGAGTGGAGGGGTCTTACCGCTTTCTGCGCCGCGTCTGGAACTTTGGCGTCAGGTTGGCTGCTATGGATACCGTAGCTGCTGGCGCAAACGCGACGGGGGCCAGAGCCCTGAAAGATATAAATTTCAGCAAGGAGGCGAAGGCTCTGCGGCTGGACATCCACACCGTGCTCAAGCAGGTGGACTACGACTACCAGCGCATGCAATACAACACCGTGGTGTCGGGCGCGATGAAGATGATCAACGCCCTGGAGGATTTCAAAGCCACGGAATCTGCCGGGGCGCAGGTGGCGCTGATTGAAGGATTCAGCATCCTGCTGCGCTGCCTGTATCCGGCCACGCCGCACATCGCGCACAGCCTGTGGAGCAGCCTGGGCTATGCCGGTACGCTGGGCGATCTGCTGGACGCACCCTGGCCGCAAGTGGACCCCAGCGCGCTGGTACAGGACGAAATTGAGCTCATGTTGCAGATCAACGGCAAGCTCAGAGGCGCTATCGTGGTGCCCGCGGCCGCATCCAAAGCAGAGATCGAACACGCGGCGATCCAGAGCGAGATGTTTCAGAAGATGGCTGACGGGGCGACCCCCAAGAAGGTCATCGTGGTGCCCGGGCGGCTGGTCAATCTGGTGGTTTGAAGCAACAACTATGAAACGTCGTTCCGTCCTCACGCTTATCAGTCAGGCCAGCCTCGCCACCCTCGCGCTGGCGGGCTGCGGCTTCAAGCTGCGCGGTAGCCAGAACTTTGCCTTCTCGAGCATTGCGGTCATGCCCCATCCGGGTGGTGCGGTGGCCATCGAGCTGCGCCGTTCTTTTGGCGGAGCGGTACGGGTGCTGGCACCCGATGAGCCGCTGGACAATGCGCAGATGGTGATCGACATACTGCAGGAACAGCGTGAAAAAACGGTGGTGGGGGTTAACAGCTCCGGCCAGGTCCGGGAGTTCCAGCTGCGGATCCGGGTGCGGTTCAGGGTGCGCACGCCGCAGGGCAAAGAGCTGGTGCCTGATACCGAAATCCTGCAGCAGCGCGACATCAGCTTCAATGAATCGGCGGTGCTCGCCAAGGAGGCGGAGGAGGCGCTGCTGTACCGCGACATGCAGACCGACATCGTGCAGCAGTTGATGCGCCGCCTGGCGGCCGTGGGCCATGCAGCTAGCTCCTAGTCAGCTCGCAGCGCATTTGCAGAAAGGCCTGAAGAGCCTTTACACGTTGCATGGCGACGAGCCCCTGTTGATCCAGGAGGCGGTCGATGCCATTCGCGCCGTGGCCCGCATGCAAGGCTTTACCGAGCGCACCTCGCACACGGTGGCCGGCGCGCATTTCGACTGGAGCGAGGTGCTGGCGGCGGGCGGCTCTTTGAGCCTGTTTGCCGACAAGCAGATTGTCGAGTTGCGCATTCCTTCCGGCAAACCCGGCAAGGAGGGCAGTGTCGCGATTCAGCATCTGGCTGAACAATCGCGCGGCAATGATTCGACACTCACCCTCGTCATGCTGCCACGCTTGGACAAGATGACGAAAAGCGGCGCGTGGTTCGCTGCACTGGAGAGTTTTGGCGTCACGCTTCAGGTCGAGCCGGTTGAGCGCAACGCCCTGCCGCAGTGGATTGCGCAGCGGCTTGCCGGCCAGGGCCAGCGGGTCGCTGCCGGTGAGGAAGGGCAACGCACGCTGCAGTTTTTTGCCGACCGGGTGGAGGGGAATTTGCTGGCCGCGCACCAGGAAGTCCAGAAACTGGCGCTGCTGTATCCCGCCGGCGAGCTCAGTTTTGAGCAGATCGAGAGCGCGGTGCTCAACGTGGCGCGCTACGACGTGTTCAAGCTGTCGGACGCCGTGCTGGCGGGGCAGATCATGCGCGTGCAACGCATGCTGGAGGGCCTGCAGGCCGAGGGCGAGGCCGCCGTGCTGGTGCACTACACCCTGGCCGAGGACATTC
>NZ_JAUSLE010000033.1 GCF_030646845.1 Rhodoferax sp.
GCATTGTTGCGCCCGGCTTGTTCGACCTGGCGGTGCGCTTGCGCGAGCCTGGCCACGAGCACGCCCGCATGCTGGAGTCGGAAATGGCGGCCGCCGTGGCGGGTGGCGTGACCAGTCTGGTGTGCCCGCCCGACACCGACCCGGTGCTGGACGAACCCGGCCTGGTCGAAATGCTGCGCTTTCGGGCTGAAAAATTGAACCAGTGCCGCGTTCACCCCTTGGGCGCCCTGACGCGAAACCTCGCCGGTGAAGCGCTGACTGAAATGGTGGAGTTGAGCGAGGCCGGTTGTGTCGCCTTCAGCCAGGCCGAAGTGCCGCTCGCTAATACACAGGTGCTGCTGCGTGCGTTTCAATACGCCAGCACGTTCGGCTATGCGGTCTGGCTGCGGCCGCAAGATTTCTTCCTCGGCAAAGGTGTCGCGGCCAGCGGCGCGCTCGCCACCCGCCTGGGCCTGAGTGGCGTGCCGGTAGCGGCGGAGACGATTGCCCTGCACACTATTTTTGAGCTGATGAGGGCCACCGGCGCCCGGGTACACCTGTGTCGGATCAGCAGTGCGGCCGGTGTGGCCCTGGTGCGCCAGGCCAAGCTGGATGGCTTGAAGGTGAGTTGCGACATCAGCATCAACTCGCTGCACCTGACCGATGCCGACATTGGTTACTTCGACAGCGCCGCCCGGCTCAACCCGCCCTTGCGCCAGCAGCGTGACCGCGACGCCTTGCGCGCGGGTCTGGCGGACGGCACCATCGACGCGCTGGTCTCCGACCACACGCCGGTCGATGAAGACGCCAAGGCGCTGCCGTTTGCGGAAAGCGAGGCGGGTGCTACCGGTGTGGAGCTGCTTCTCAGTCTGGCGCTGAAATGGAGCATGGACAGCGGTGTCACTCTGGCGCGCGCCCTGGGCGTGGTCACCAGCGGCCCGGCCGATGTGCTGGGCGTGTCACTGGGCAAACGTCAGGGCCGTGTCGGTCGTCTGGTGGTGGGTGGTGTGGCCGATCTTTGCGTATTTGATCCGCAGGCTGCCTGGACGGTGCAGCCCGGCACCTTGCGCAGCCAGGGCAAACACACGCCGTTCTCGGGCTACGAGCTGCCAGGCCGCGTGCGCTGCACCCTGATCGGTGGGCAAGTCGCTTACGAGTCTGCTGCGCGGACCCAGACCTGAGCCACCCTTTCAGCCATTGAATACGCTCAAGGCCTGCTGGAAGCTGGCGCGTGCGCTGCTCCATATCGTGGCGGGTCTGCTGACCATCCTGCTGGTGTTTCCGCGCCTGTCACAGGAGAAGAAGGAAATCCGCATTCAGGCCTGGTCCATTGAAATGCTGGGGTGTCTTGGAATCAAATTGGTGGTGACGGGGCAGCCAGTCCGGACCGGGCCCATGATGCTGGTGGCCAATCACATCTCGTGGCTGGACATCACCTCGCTGCATGCTGCGCGTTACTGCCGCTTCGTGTCCAAAGCCGATGTCCGGCACTGGCCGGTGATCGGCGCGCTGGCCGCTGGTGTCGGCACGCTGTTCATCGAGCGCGAATCGCGCCGCGACGCCATGCGCGTGGTGCAGCACATGGCCGAGAGCTTGGTTGCGGGCGATGTGCTGGCCGTGTTTCCCGAAGGCACGACCAGCGATGGCTTGAGCCTGCTGCCGTTTCACGCCAATCTGTTCCAGGCCGCCATTTCGGCGGATGCGCCGGTGCAGCCGGTAGCCATGCAGTTCATTGATCAGGCCAGCGGACAGCGCAGTCTGGCGCCGTGCTACATCAACGACGACACCCTGATGGGTTCCATCTGGCGCACGCTCACCGCGCCGCCCTTGTGCGCCGTCGTGATCTTTGGCGATCCACAGTCAGCACAAGGGCGTGACCGCCGGACCTGGGCGGCGGACGTGCGCGACACCATTACAGCGATGCGGGCTTCGTCCTAGGCTTGCTGGTTTTTATTGCTATTAATTTAATAGCATATAGCGCTTTACCCACGTGGGCTAGAGGCTGTTTTCTTATAAAAATCGCTCACCCAGCGCAGGGTCGCTGGGCTGATACATCGCTGGTGTCACGCCTGGCCCACTAACTTCGAGCGGCGCTGGCGAGCAGTGGTCGGGTACTGTGTTCGCAAGGCATGCGACACAATCTCCCGTTGCTGACCGAGGATTCGCGGTCGAAGGTCACCACGTGGTCTACCTGGGCGCGAATGCCGATCCACTCGCCTATTTTGTGGTCGTGATGGCTGGGTACATGCGCCATGACGGTGTCGCCGCTGGCGAGCCGCAGGGTGTACAAAAACTCGGAGCCGCGAAACGCCTTGCGAATGATCTCCGCCTTCACCGGCGCGTCGTCGTCATGCACGATGTCATCGGCGCGCAGCAACACATCGCATGCCCCGCCAGAAAAAGCGCAGGGCAGCGGGCATTCGGCCACATCCGTCAGATCGCCCAGGGGCGTCTGCACCACCACCTGCTGGTTGACCTGGCGGATCACAGCCGGGGCAAAGACGCCATGGCCAATGAACTCAGCCACAAAGCGGGACGCGGGACGATGGTAGAGCGTATAGGCGTCGTCCCACTGGTGAAGCTGCCCTTCGTGCATGACGCCGATGGTGTCGCCAATGGCAAAGGCCTCCAGCTGGTCATGGGTGACGAACAGGGCCGTGGTCTTCGCTGCCTTGAGGATGGTGCGCACCTCGTGCGCCAGGCGCTCGCGCAAGTCCACATCCAGATTGGAAAAGGGCTCATCCAGCAGCAGCAGGCGGGGCTTGGGCGCCAGTGCACGCGCCAGGGCGACGCGCTGCTGCTGACCGCCCGAAAGCTCGTGGGGAAATCGTTCTTCCTGGCCTGACAGGCCCACCAGTTCCAGCACCTCTGCCACGCGCTCTGCACGCGCCGCCCGGGGCAGTTGGTCGATGCCAAAGCCGACATTGCGCCCCACACTCAGATGGGGGAACAAGGCGTAGTCCTGAAACACCATGCCAATCTGACGTGCTTCCGGCGCCAGGTTGAGCTTGGCGCTGCTCACCACCTGGCCTGCCAGTTTGATGACCCCTGCCGTCACGGGCTCCAGCCCGGCCACGGCACGCAGCAAGGTGGTTTTGCCGCAGCCCGATGGCCCAATCAGAACCCCGATGTCGCCCGCATGCAGGCCAAACGACACATCACGAACGGCCGGCTGGGTTCGACCGGCGTAGGCAACTTTGAGTTGTGAAACCTCTAGGAACATGAAAATCATTGTAGATGCTTACAATTCTCATTTGCACAAAGTCGGATAACCTTTTTCATGCTGTTTCGCCGGCTTCGCCAATTCATGTTGTTGATCCTGACGCTGGCGTTCATGCTGCCGGTGGTCGCGGTGTTCGCGTCATGGTCGCCGTGGGGTGAGTCCGGCGCCGTTGCCGCGCAAATCCTGCGGGAGATGAGCGGCACGGTCTTGCCCGACTATGTCTGGACGACGGTGCGACTGTGCGTGATGGTGGCCGTCGGTGTGGTGCTGGTCGGTTTGTCGGCGGCTGCCACGGTCACCATGTTTGAATTTCCGGGTCGCCGGGTCTTTGAGTGGGCCTTGTTGTTGCCCCTGGCGATGCCCGCCTATGTGGTGGCGTATGCGTACACCGATTTTCTTCAGTTCAGCGGCCCTCTGCAGACTTTCCTGCGCACGGTGCTGGGTGTGGAGGGGCGGGTGTTCCCCGAGATTCGCAGTCTCGGCGGTGCCGCCTGGGTGTTTACCTTTTCGCTCTACCCCTATGTGTACCTGCTGGCACGCACCGCACTGGGTGAACGGGCTTCGCATCTGATGGAAGCCGCGCGCCTGCTCGGGGCACCCATGCGCCGCCGCGTTCTGGAAGTAGCCTTGCCGCTGGCCCGCCCCGCCGTGGCTGCCGGAGCGGCCCTGGCCTTGATGGAAACATTGGCGGATTTTGGGGTGTCCAGTTATTTTGGCATCCAGACTTTTACGGCAGGCATCTACAAGGCCTGGCTGTCCATGGACAACCGGATTGCTGCCGCGCAACTGGCCACCATGCTCTTGCTGCTGGTGGCCTTGCTGTTGTTTCTGGAGCGCCGGGCCCAAAAGCGCATGCGGTTTTCCGTGGCCCGAGGTGGGCGAGCCGGGGCCATGGATGCGCGGCCGCTGGTATTGCAGGGTGCCGCGCGGTGGCTGGCCTGGGGGGTATGTGGTGCGCCGGTGCTCATCGGTTTTGTCTTGCCCGTGCTGTTCATGCTCCGGCCGCTGGTGGCGGACTGGTCGGTCCTGTCGTGGGGACAGTTTCTGGGCTGGAGCCTGAACAGCCTGCGGCTGGGCGCCATCAGTGCTGTGCTCGCTGTCGCACTGGCCCTGCTGCTTGCATTCAACATGCGCCGTCGCCCGGATGTGCCGACCCGTCTGGCTGTGGAGCTGGTTGGTCTGGGTTATGCCGTACCCGGTGCGGTGATTGTGGTGGGGCTGCTGCTGCCGGTGGGCTGGTTGCAGGCTGTGGCGCCACAGAGCAGTGTGGGTTACGTGTTGACGGCCACCTCGCTCGGGCTGATATGGGCTTACCTGGTGCGCTTCTGTGCGGTGGCGCTGCAGTCAGTGCAAAGCGGCTATGCGCGAATCCCCGCGAGTTTTGACGACTCGGCCCGCATGCTGGGAACGGGCGATCTCGGTCTGCTGCGTCGTGTGCACTGGCCGCTGCTCAAACGCTCCACGGCCGCTGCCGCCTTGCTGGTGTTTGTCGACGTGATGAAGGAGTTGCCTGCCACGATGGTGCTGCGCCCTTTCAACAGCGATACCCTGGCAGTGGTGGCTTACCAACTGGCGCGCGACGAACGTCTGGGTGAGGCCGCCCTGCCATCGCTCGCGCTGGTGCTGGTGGGGTTGCTCCCGGTTATCCTGCTTAGCCGTACGCTGCGTGCGCCATCCCGGTGACATCGGGCTTGACTCTTTTGTTTGTATGGACTCAGGGACAACACCGTTTCTTGCCGTGCACAATAGGCGTATATTCGAATCAATGAAATTTTGAGCGCGGTTTCATGCCGGCAACATTCTTCCTATGGCCAACCCTTCAGTACAAAAGATCCCATCCGAGTTGGACAAACCGGACCAGGTTTTTGACATGGCAGCGGAGTTATTCCGTGTCATGTCAGCGCCCATGCGGCTGAAAATCATCAGTTGTCTTTGCGACGGCGAGAAGAATGTCAGCTATCTGCTCGGCAAGATCGACACCACCCAACCCAATATGTCGCAGCACCTGACCACGCTGTATCAGGCGGGGGTACTCGGAAAACGCCGCGAAGGCGTCCAGATCCATTACCGCATCATCGACGACCGGGTGGCGGCGCTATGCCGTGCGGTGTGCACGCAGATCGAGGTTGAGGGCAACTTCCAGGATCACTGACTGCAAGACTCAGTATCCTGGACCTGACGGCCTCACGGCTTGATATAGACAAAGCCTTCTCTGGCCTGCAGTCTGGCCGCTTCTGCAACGCCTGAAGGGACAATCTTGGTCTCCATCAGGAGCTTGTCGGGAGAAATATTGCGGTCGGTCAAGGTGTTGTTGCAGACCCGGAATTCGACGCCACGGTCGGCCAGCGTGCTCACCGGTGAGCTGAATTCCCGTCCCCGGCTGTCCTTCGCGTCCTGCAAAAGGAAGTCAATGCCGGCCCCATTGGTGACCACTAAAATTTTGGCTTTGGGGTCGGCGTCGAGATGGTTCTTGATGTTGTTCAGCACCGCCGCCGCCGTGTCAATCCCGGTGGTGAGGTGATAGACGGCTTTGACATCCTGCGCGCTGGCGAAGCTGACCCAGGCGGCCAGCAACAAGACTAGAAAATTTTTGTACACGGGTAACCTAAAAAAATGCAGGACCGGCGATCCTGCAGGATGTACTTACAACAGCGTATCGGCCCAGATGTTCTGGGCCCAGTTCCAGGCGTATACGCCTTCCAGCTCATTGGGCGCGCTCGAGACGCCGCCTGATCCGGCTACCGCCTTGTAGGTTTTTTCTGCCGCCACGTACTGATGCACGGAGGCGACGTGAACCACCAGCTTGTCGTTGACAAAGCTGTAGCAGGTATTGGTCAGGACCGGTTGTGGATTGACCTCCATGCCCGACAGCTGGGCGACCACCGCGGCGGCGACGACCTTGCCATGCGAATTGGCCATGTGGCCGGACTTGGGCATGGCAGGGGCCGAGAGCACCGAGTCACCGATGATGTGCACGTCTTTGGCGGCGGTGGATTCAAAGGTCAGGTAGCTCACATCGCACCAGCGCGCATTGGCGTTGGCCAGGCCAGACTTCATGGCAATAGCGCCGGCACTCATGTCGGGCAGCACGTTGAGCACATCGGCCTTCACGTCATTCTGGACCTCAAACTTGACCGTGCCCGTCCTCGCATCCACGGCCATGGCTTTGTGTCCGCCACGGTACTCCAGCATGCCGGCGTAGTTGTCCGCCCAGAACTTCTTGAACAGCGGCCCCTTGGAGGTGACGTCCGGGTTCGCGTCCAGAATCAGCACTTTGGATTTTGGCTTGGCCTTCTTGAAGTAGCTGGCGACCTGGCTGGCACGCTCATAGGGGCCGGGGGGGCAGCGGTAGGGGGCCATGGGAATCGTGATGGCATAGACGCCACCGTCCGGCATGGCTTCGAGCTGTTTGCGCAAAGCCAGAGTCTCCGGACCGGCTTTCCAGGCTTGCAGGATCTGACCCGAGGCATTGGCAGCCTGCAGGCCTTCGATGCTGTTCCACATCAGGTCAATGCCGGGCGACAGGATCAGCTTGTCATAGGCAATCGTGGCACCACCGGCCAGGGTAACGGTTTTCTTGCTGGCGTCGATGCTGCTCACCATGTCCCGGACACGGGTGACACCGTGTTTGCCGCTCAGGTTGTCATAGGGCGTGGTGATGTCTCCCATGGACTTGGAGCCGCCCAGCACCAGATTCGAGATGGGGCAGGAGACGAAGTTGGCATTGGGTTCCACCAGGACCACATCGATTTTGTAGTTGGACAGCATGCGCACATATTTGGCTGCTGTCGCACCACCGTAGCCGCCACCAATGACAAGCACCTTGGCCTTGGAGGGAATGGTGCCCGTCGTGGCGCAGCCGACCATGCCGCCCAGTGTGCCGAGGGCCAGGGAGGCTTGAACAAAATTGCGTCTTTTCATGATCTGTCTCCGGCTTAGCGCTTGGTTGCGGCGAAATACGTGGCGATGCTATCGATCTGTTGATCGGTGAAACCCTTGCTGAGCTGGTGCATCACTGTGGCCGGGCGGGAGCCGTCCTTGAAGGCTTTGATTTGCATGATCATGTAGCTCTTGGGCATGCCCACCAAGGAGGGAATCGCCGAGCCATCCGTCGTACGGCCGTCGGTGCCGTGACAGTTGGCGCAGGTGGCGGCGAGGCCGCGCAAGTGCAGGTTAGCGGCGTCCTGCGCCATCGTGGCGCTGGTGGCGGCCGCTATCAGCAGAGCCGCAGCGAGCCGAATTCTGGTGTTCATGGCTGATCTCCTTCATTGCATATCAATCGATTCGAATGTAGTGAAAGTATCGGCCCATGTCATTCGGGTAAACACGCACAGGTCGGGTAGCTTCACGGCGCCGTCACGGCGGGCAGCCCGCTGGGCATGCGCTGGCTGGCAGGCTTGCCATCCAGCAGGCGATCCGTCAGGCCGGCGCCAGCCCACATGCCGACCAGGGCGATCCAGGCCGTCAGGGCAAAGATGGCGCCGCCGGTGATGCCCGCACCGACAGCGCAGCCGCCCGCCAGCATCGATCCAAAGCCCATGAGCACGGCTCCCGCGATGTAGCGGCGCATGCCGTAGCCGTCGGTGAAACCCTCCAGCTTGAGGTCCTTGCCCACCCAGGCGCCAAGGAAAGAACCAATGAACACCCCAGGCAACAGACCAAAGTCAAACCCGATCGCCGGGGCTGGCGACGACAGCACCCGCATCAGCCATTCTGCGGACGGGCCGCTGAAGGTCAGGCCCTGGACCTGCACCACCTGAAACGAGTTCACCGACACGAGGTAGGTGTACCCCCAGCCGGCGGCCACCATCAGGCCGGTGCCGATGCCGCCGATCCATTTCCACAGACCCCAGCCGCTTCGCACCGAAATGAACAGCGCTGCCGCCAGCCACACCAGCCCAAAGAAAAGTCCGCCCCAGTGGCCTGCGCCCGTGATGGCCAGCAAGTCACGCGAGGGGCCGCCGTCCACCGTCCACCAGGTGCTGATGGTGTTGCGCAAGGGCGCGAGTGACCCGGAAAGTGAAGCTTGCGCGGTCACCGCAAATATCAGTCCCGACAGCAGTGCGCGCAGATTGCCATTGGCGGACAGAATCAGCAATCGGCTGGCGCAGCCCCGGGTCATGATCATGCCGGCACCAAACAACAGGCCGCCGATCAGCGCTCCCGAGAGGCTGCCGCGCGTGGCGATCTGGCGCGCCGTGCTCACATCCAGCGCCTCGGTCAGGATCAGCAATTGAACGCCAACCACCGCACTGGAAAACGTCAGCAGCCAGACAGAGAGCTTTTCACCGAATTTTTGATGCCAGAACTCAATGGCGGCAGCCCGCAGGCAAAACTTGGAACGCTGGGCAAAAAAACCAAACAACGTGCCGATGATGAGCCCGCCCAGCGCCAACGTGACGCTATCACCATAGCGCTCAAGAATGGTTGCCAGATTCATATGGATTTCCAATAATTCAGTATTCGCTTATATTAATGCTAAGTTCAAAGCTAACGCTTCCTTTTGATCTGGCTCAAGCTTATGAGTTTGATCAGAACAATCAGTTCGGGCGGCCCATGTGGCCCTATTGGGAAAACAGATGATGACAAACAATTCTTTCTGGCGGCGCTGTATCGTGGCATTGGGGGCCGCGCTGGGCTTTTTCACGGCCTGGGCTGGCGAAGTGCCCGCCATGGTGGCACAGAAGGTGTCGGCCTCCGCCTGGTATGTCGAGGGCGTATCGGCGCTGGGTTCACCGGCCAACCAGAACTTCATTTCAAATGCAGCCTTTGTCGTGACGCCTGGAGGCGTGGTGGTCATTGATACATTGGGCTCGCCGGCGTTGGCCATCCGTTTGATCGACGAGATCCGCAAGGTGACCCCGCAACCCATCACGCATGTGATCGTGACGCATTACCATGCCGACCACATTTATGGATTGCAGACGTTCAAGGCGCTGGGCGCGCGCATCATCGCGCACCGCGCGGCCAAGGATTATCTGAACTCCGAAACGGCGCGCCTGCGGCTTGAGGTGTCGCGGCAGGAGCTGGCACCCTGGGTCGATGCGCAAACCCGTCTGGTCGAGGCCGACGAATGGATTGAGGGTGACAAGGAGCTTGTGGTGGGGGGCGTACGTTTCCAGATCAAGCCCGTGGGTCCGTCGCACACGCCGGAAGATCTGGGCGTCTACCTGCCCTCCGAGAAGGTGCTGTTCGCCGGCGATCTGGTTTTTCGCAGCCGCATTCCTTATGTCGGCCAGGCTGACAGTCGGCACTGGATCGCCGCGCTCGACAATCTGCTCGCGTTTGATACGGCCGTCATCGTGCCAGGTCATGGCCCGCTGTCCCATGAGGCTCGCAAGGACATGCAGCTGACGCGCGATTACCTAGTTTATCTTCGTGCCACGATGGGTGAGGCCGCCCGGAACCTCGAACCCTTCGAGGAAGCGTACAAGGCCACCGACTGGTCGCAGTTTGAAGCCCTGCCGCTGTTTCGGGTCGCCAATCGCATGAACGCCTACAACACCTATCTGTTGCTGGAACACGAGACTAAATGATGGCAACGCCCGCGACCTTACCCACGGCGGAGTCATTGCCAGATGAACTTGCGCAGGCATTGAAAAAAGGCAGTCCCTTGCTGGTGATGATCAGTCTTGACGGCTGCCCGTTCTGCAAGGTGGCCCGGCAGAATTATCTTGGTCCCATGCGGGAGCAGGAGGGACTGCCCGTGGTGCAGGTTGACATGCGCAGCAACCGGATGATCCGGGACTTCAAGGGAACCCTGCTCACGCAGGATGCCCTGATCCGCAGCTGGGGCATCAAGGTAGCCCCCACCGTGCTGTTTTTTGGGCGCGCTGGTGTGGAAATCGCAGAGCGTCTGGTGGGCGGTTATATCCCCGACTTCTATGGGGCGTATCTCGATGAGCGGTTGCGGCTGGCGCGGGCTGTGCTTCGCTCCTGATTGGCGCGGCTCAGGAAACTGGTTTCACAGCCACTGCGCCAATTGCTCAACATCCTCCGGGAACAGCTGGCCTTTCTCGGCTTGCAGTAGCCGGCCATCACGCCCGCGCACCAGGGTGATGGGCAAGCCTCTGGGTTTGGGCAGCACGCGCTGGACTTCGGGGGTGACAAAAGCGGCGGGAAACGTATATCCCTTTTTCTGCAGGTAGGCCGACGCGTCTTCACGCTTGCGGTCAACCGACAGGGTCAGCATTTGCAGGCCGCGCGAACGCTGGCTCTGCCAGAGCTTTTGCATCTCGGGGCTTTGCAGCGCGCAAAACGGACAGGTGCTGGCCCACCAGTACACCACCAGCACCTGACCCTCGGCTTGTGCGGGGCGGAACACCGTGCCGTCGAGCAGCGATACCTCGGGCAGGTGCAACATAGTGCCAGGCGCAGGCAGGGGCGGCGCCTTGGCTTCGCTGGCTGCGGCGGATTGCGCAAAGAGGGCACCAGAGTGCCCCCATGTCGCGGCGCCGGCGATCGCTGACGCACCGGCCAGAAAGTGTCTGCGTGTAGAACTCATGGTTTGAATCTTATACGCTTGCCGGTCACAACGCAGCCTTCGGTGACACGATCTACAGCCTGGAAGGCCCTTGACGAGCCACCAGCCGTCCCGCCGACACGGCCACGACTTCCCCTTCGGCCAAAGGGCGCCAAGCCTCGCTGCTGAGCGGCACGCTGGCAATCAGCGTTACCTCCTGAAAGCCGGGCGCGATCGACAGCCCCTGGGCTTGCAGCGGTTCATTTCCCTGGCTGCACTGGCGCGACAACATGAACAGACCGGGCGGCTCAATGCGGCCGGTGGCGGACTGGATGCGCCGGTGACCATGTGCAAACAGGACCTCGCCGTCGGCGTAGAGAAAGTTGGCAGGCCCGAGTTCACGCAGATCGGCGGCGAAAGCGGCTACCACGGCAAGCCGGGCTTCGACCCCGGGCGGCGCAATTGAGGGGCGCCAGAGGTCAGACAGCCGCTCCATGAGCGCGCAGAAGGCGTATTCCGAGTCGGTCCCTCCGATGGGCTGAAAACGCGCATGGGTGAATTTGCCGTACTGCTCAATGCCCGGCAGATGGCCGTTGTGGGCGAACACATGCGTGCGCCCCGCCAGTTCGCGCACATAGGGCTGGGTGTTGGCCAGTGTGACGGGTCCCAAAGTGGCGCGCCGGATGTGGGACAGGGCCAGTGTCGTGCTCGGCCCCTGCGTTTCGAGCAAGCGCACCAGCGGGCTGTCGCTGGCAGCTATCGGTTCCCGAAACAGGGCGGCGTCATGGCCCTGGTAGAACGCGGCGCCCCAGCCGTCGCGGGTGCTACTGGCCGGGCCGCTGCGGGCCGTCAGGGCCTCCAGCGAGAAGGTCAGGCGGGTTGCCTGCTGGCTGGACATGGCCAGCAGTTCACACATGGCGTGTTCCATCTATCGCAGCGCGGCCATCGAAGCCCCGCATCACCAGCAAGGCCCTATTCACGCTCCAGCTCAAGATAGGTTCGGCTGGCGTTGCCGGGCATCAGCTCGGCGGCGTTAAGCAGTCGCATGTAGGGCTGCGCGTTGAACGACTTGACCGCGGCACTGACTTCCGCCCCTTCGTCCACTGCCTTTTTCATGTGGGCGCGCAGGGCCAGCAGGTAGTCCCGTGTGTCGGCGGCGGCGGTGGGCAGGTCGGTCACCTCGCCGTGGCCGGGCACGATGTAGCGGGGTTGCAGGTCTTCGATGACCTTGAAGGCGGCCAGCCAGGCCTTGGTGTTGCTCACGGGGATGACGCCGAGCATGCGGTTGACGTAAACAATGTCGCCGCTGAACAAAACCTTCCTGGAGGGCAGCCAGACCATCATGTCGCCCGGCGTGTGGCCACCGCCCCGGTGCCGTAACTCCAGCGTGATGCCACCCAACACCAGTTGCGTATCAAGGCCGTCAATGAACCGGGTTGGCAAGGTCGGCACGGTGCCGTCGGCCCGCTCCTTGAGGGCGGTCGTCAGCCCCGTCAGGTGATCGCCACCGCGCGCCAGCATGTCGGCCCGTGCGTTGGCGTGGGCGATGATCTCGGCGCCCTGCGCCAGAAAGTAGCCATTGCCCAGCCAGCGGTGGTCTTGCCCGCCGGTGTTGATGACCCACTTGATGGGCTGTGGCGTGACGCGTCGCACCGCTTCCTGGATCTTGCGGGCCGACTGGTAGCTGGCGCCACTGTCGATCAGGATCGCGCCAGCCGGCGTCACGATCAGCCCGATGTTGGCGTTCAGGCCCTCGTTGTCATACGTGCGTGCACCTTTGTCGCCGACGTAGGCGTAGACACCGTCGGTCACCGGTTTGAAGTTGACGTCAACGGCATGGGCTGCCGGGGCGAGGATGAGCAGGCCAATGAAAACCATGCGCCAGCAGCTTGTTAGCAATGTTTTAGTCATATCGGCTCTTGGCCCCCGTTGTATAAGCGTATGTAGCTATCATAATAATAGCAACTGGACGGTTGGTCTGACGCCGCATCGTACCGCAGCGCAGCCGTCACCGCGTCAGCGCCATGAACAGTTTTGGAAGCTGCTCGGGCAGGCGTTCAATGTGGTCGATCACCGTGTACTGATGGCCGAAGATGTCGCTCACATACTCGTCGGCCTTGGGGTCGAGGTTGATGCAGTAGGTGAAGATGCCCTGCTGGTCCAGTTCCCTGACCGATTGCCGTGCATCTTCGATCAGCAGGCGCTCGTCATGTGTGTCCACGTCTGACGGTTGTCCATCCGTGAGAATCAGCATGAGCTTCTTGTCGGCGCTCTGGGCCTGCAGGTAGTGGGCGGCGTGGCGCATGGCGGCCCCCATGCGGGTGGAGTAGCCGGCCTCCATGGCGGCGAGCCGTCCCTTCACCTGGTCATCCCAATGCTCGCCGTAGCCCTTGATGTGCAGGTAGCGTACGTCATGGCGCGTGTTGGAATGAAAGCCGGCAATGGCAAACGGGTCGCCCAGTTGTTCGATCGACCAGGCCAGCAGCGACACCGCTTCCTGGCTGAGCGCCAGGATGGTCTGGTCGGAGCCGGCGGGTTTTTCGTTGAGCGATGCCGAGAGGTCCAGCAGCAGCATGACGGCAATGTTGCGACCATCGGTGCGGTGGCTCATGTTGATGCGCGGATCGGGCGTGCTGCCGCTTTTGAAATCAATCAGCGAGCGGATGGCCACGTCCAGATCGAGCTCGCTGCCTTCTTCCTGGTAGCGCACCCGCACCTTGTCCTGGGGCTTGAGCAGGTCCAGCAGACGCTTCAGGCGCTTGGCCAGTGCGCTGTGTTTGGCCAGCAGCGCATCGATCTCGGCGGCGTTGCCGGACGGGTGCAGCCGCTCGTACAGGCTGACCCAGTCCGGGCGGTAGGTCTGGCTGCTGTAATCCCATTCCGGGTAGTGGCGCGGCGGCAGGCCCTTGGCGTCTTCGGCGGCGATCGATTGGCGATGCTCTTCGAACATCTCCTCGTCATCACTGAGTTCGTGAAACCGCCACAGGTGGCGGTTGTCGTCCCGGAAATCGACTTCGGTGTCGGTGAAGAAGGTCTTGGGCAGCTGGTCGCTCTGACGCCGGGTTTTGGCCACGTACGAGAGGGCGAGGCCGGCGATCTCTTCGGTGCTCGATTCGCCTTGTTCCATGACGGCATGAAAGCGCCGCACGAAGTCATTCAGGGCCGCATCCTGATAGCCGTGTGTCGGCGCCTGCGGCTTGTCGAGCAGGGCGCGCGACAGCATGGCCAGGCGGTGCCGCAGGCAGGAATGGGTCTCTGGATCGCAGGCGCCTTCCACCGGCGCCGGGTGCAATGCAATAAAGATGCGGCGCAGCCCCGGGTACTCCCGCATGGCCAGCGTTTCCACCCGCGCATCCTCAAAAAACTCCACCGCCATGCGCTGAAACGGACTGTAATTGTCGGCAAAGATGGCGCTGCTCCAGCGCCGGTGCGCGGCCATGTGGGCGAGTGCGGCGCGGTAGCGGTCCAGGCCGCTGATGCCCTTGCAGTCGTCATAGACGTCAGGCAGACGAATGCCGAGCTGGTCGAAGTAGGGGATCGGCTTGCGCAACTCGTCAAAACCCAATGAGTAAGGCACCAGAAGGTCGGTGTCCTGCCACAGTCCGAGCAGGTACAACTCGAGCTTGCGCATGTTGTCCACCAGCAGCGTGCCATGCCGCTCGCGCTGCAGCACGGCGCGGCTGTCGGCCGACTGCAGGCTGAAGTAATCGCGCTGACGCTCCGGGTGGTGGCTGTAATTGCGCACGCCATAGTCCACCCAG
>NZ_JAUSLE010000007.1 GCF_030646845.1 Rhodoferax sp.
TCTCTTGCCGGGCATGCCGTTTACCTTCGATATCTGTTCGAAGGTCCAACGGTAGCCCCGCCTCCCGGACCCGCCCGGTGTAGGCCTCTAACCGGCCAACATAGTTGTCGTCAACCGGCCAAGGTAATTGTCGTCAACCAAGTGGTCGGAGCTCGGCCGCGACGGCATCCTTTTCGAACCCAGCAAGGTCTCAGGCTCTACCGGTGCGAAAGTGCTGATTGAATGGACGCCGAAGTTGCGTAACGTGGTCGAAAGGCTCAAAGTGCTTAAGAGAAGAGACATAGCCCGCTGGATGTTCACAACCCTAGGCGCTCAGCAGTTCACGTATTCGGGCGCATCAACGGCCTGGAAAAGAGCGGTTAAAAGGTCCGGCGTCGCTGGAGTTCACTTTCACGATATCAGGGCAAAGGCGCTGACGGATGTAGATGAAACTCGGGGAATAGGACAAGCTCAGCGTATGGGCGGACACTCAACGCAGACTCAAACGAGCGACTATGTACGTCACAAAACAGCCAGAAAGACCGGGGCAACCCGGTGATTTCTTAGACACTTGTGAATTTCTTAGACAGTTGCTATTAAAAATATAGCAAAGAAACGTTATATATGGTCGGGGCGAAAGGATTCGAACCTTCGACCCTCTGGTCCCAAACCAGATGCGCTACCAGGCTGCGCTACGCCCCGACATGCTGGTATTGTAACGGGTCACAGCACTGATTCCCCCGAAAAACGGTCATTTCGCTTTGAATAAACAAAGGGAAATCGAGAAAAGGAACCACGTGCTGCGCGACCACCCCATCGGATACAGTTCGCCCATGCCGTCTCAACCTCCACCCCTTCGCTGGCTTGATCCGGGTCAGGACTTCCCTCCCACCAGTGAGGCTTGGGGCGAACACTCTCCTGCGCCGGGCCTGCTGGCCGCAGGCGGTGTGCTGGATGTCGACACGTTAATCCGTGCATACAGCCATGGGATTTTCCCCTGGTTCAGCGACGGGCAGCCTACGCTTTGGTGGAGCCCTGATCCCAGAATGGTCCTGGACGTTTCCGAATTTCGGCTGCACGCTTCATTCAAAAAAACTCTCGAGAAATTCCGCAGAACGGCGAACTGCGAAATTCGAATGGACTCGGCGTTTGAACAGGTCATTCAAGCCTGCTCAACCAGTCACCGCGAGGGCCAGGCGGGCACATGGATCGTGCCTGACATGATCGCAGCCTATGGCGAGCTGCATCGGGCCGGCTATGCCCACAGCGTGGAAACATGGGTCAACGGCGAGTTGGTCGGGGGGCTGTACTGCGTTGCGCTCGGGAAAGCGGTGTTTGGTGAATCCATGTTCAGTCGCTCGACTGACGCCTCCAAGATTGCGCTTGCCGCGCTGGTTAGTTTTTGCCGCCACCATGGCGTCCGGCAGATTGACTGCCAACAGAACACCCGTCATCTGGCTTCCCTCGGCGCACGGGAAATCCCCCGAGATCTGTTCGTCCAACGAGTTGCGGCCGGCATCACTCAGAGGAGCCTTGTCTGGCACTTTGACCCCCTATACTGGCGAGACCTACTGCCTTCCAAGTCAACGCAAACGTGACGCATCTCAAGGACCTCCCGCTACAAGCGCTGCAGTTCTATGCAACAGCGCCTTACCCGTGCAGCTACCTTCCGAACAGGCAGGCCAGGTCTCAAGTGGCAACCCCCAGCCATCTGATCAACAACGCCACCTACTCCGAACTGGTTAGCAAAGGCTTTCGGCGCAGTGGCATGTTCACCTACCGCCCCTATTGCGACGGATGCCGCGCGTGTACCCCGCTACGGGTTCTTGCAAATGAATTCCAGCCAGACAGGAGCCAGCGACGCGCGTGGGCACGTCATTCTGATCTGCAGGCCAGAGTGCTGAAACTGTGTTTTGTACAGGAACATTACAGCCTGTATCTGCGCTATCAAAACGGGCGGCACGCTGGTGGCGGCATGGACCAGGACAGCATCGACCAGTACACGCAATTTCTATTGCAAAGTCGGGTGAACTCGCGGCTGGTTGAATTCCGCGAAACACTCGCCGATGGTTCGCCGGGTCTATTGAAAATGGTCTCGATCGTTGACGTGCTCGACGATGGCATTTCGGCCGTTTACACCTTCTATGAGCCTCAGGCCAATAGCAGTTTCGGCACATACAGCATCCTTTGGCAGATTGCCCAAGCCAAGACACTAAAGCTACCTTATGTCTACTTGGGCTACTGGATCAACGAAAGCCAAAAGATGAATTACAAGGCAAGATTTGCTCCCCTGGAGTTTCTCCTGGCAGGCACCTGGGCTCCCGGCAACCCACGCTGACTCCTTCACAACGCAACCGGTCATTTCACAAAGTAAAATGAATACTGCGCTAATCAGGAGTACTCATGCGAAAAACAGATCCCGGCATTGCGACTACCCCAACCGTTCAAGTCATTGAGCGCATGTTTGCCCTCATGGACGTCTTGGCCTCCAGGGAAGAGGCGATTTCACTGAAAGAAATCAGCGAAAAGACCGGTCTGCACCCGTCCACTACACATCGCTTGCTGAATGATTTGGCGACCGGCCGCTTTGTTGACCGCCCCCAACCTGGCAATTACCGGCTGGGCATGCGCCTGCTTGAATTGGGAAATCTGGTCAAGAGCCGTCTCAATGTCCGCGATGCGGCACTGGTGCCGATGCGGGAATTGCACAAATTGATACAGCAACCCGTGAATTTGAGCATGCGCCAGGGCGACGAGATTGTTTATATCGAGCGTGCCTACAGCGAGCGGTCCGGGATGCAGGTGGTTCGCGCGATCGGCGGGCGTGCCCCACTGCACCTGACCTCGGTGGGAAAACTGTTCCTGGCGGCCGACGATCCACAACGAGTCCGCGCATACGCCGCACGTACTGGCTTGAGCGGTCACACCAAGAATAGCCTCACCCAGTTGCCGGCATTGGAACGAGAACTTTCGAAAGTGCGCCAGTACGGCAATGCACACGACAATGAAGAGCTTGAACTTGGTGTGCGCTGCATGGCCGCGGGAATCTACGACGACCAAGGCACATTGGTAGCTGGCTTGTCCATCTCCGCTCCAGCCGGTCGACTTGAAGAAGAATGGCTGCCTAAACTGCAGGCCACCGCCCGGGAAATATCAACGACTTTGGGCTACAAGCCTGAATTGGCGCGCTGACAACGAATCGGCGACTAACGGACCGTCGCCAAGACGCCACCTGTGGCAGCACCAGCCAGAGGAACCAAGCTCGATTTTGCGGACGGAATCGACTCCACCCAACGCCGAACGCGTTCAGCATCACCCAGACGACTGAGTTTGCCTGCCGAATCGAGAAACACCATGATGAGCTTGCGACCGGCAACTTTGGTTTGCATGACCAGACACTGACCCGCCTCGGAAATATAGCCAGTCTTTTGCAAACCGATGTCCCAAGACGGATTCTTCACCAGGCGATTGGTGTTGTTGTATTGAAGCGTCTGGCTACCGACCGCTACCTGGTGGGCGGGTGACGTAGATAGCTCACGCAAAGTTGGATCGCCATACGCAATATTGACCAGTTTGGCCAGATCACGGGCGCTGGACTGATTCTTGCTGGAAAGTCCGGTGGGCTCTGCATAATTGGTATCGTTCATGCCGATCGCCTGGGCCTTGGCATTCATCAAGCCAACAAAGACTGGCAAACCACCCGGGAAAGTGCGCCCAAGCGCATGCGCAGCGCGATTTTCACTCGACATCAAAGCCAAATGCAGCAGCTCGCCGCGGGTCAACTCAGTGCCCACTTTCAGGCGCGATGAACTGCCTTTTTCGGTGTCCACATCAGCTTGGGAAATTGTGATCACATCGTTCATGGGCAAGCGCGCTTCACTGACAACTAAACCCGTCATGAGTTTGGTGAGAGAGGCAATCGGCAAGACGGCTTGATCATTTTTGCTGAACAGCACCTCACTGGTATCCTGATCGATCACCAATGCCACGCTAGACTTCAAGTCCAGTGCGTCTTGCGCGCCATGCAGACCCGCAATTTGCCCGAACGACGGGCGCATCGGCACGGCCTCAGCACGAACCACAGACTTGCGCCTCACAGTTCCAAATGTCCTGGAGACTTTCCGTTTTGCAACGACCATGTTCTTGGATACCTTCGATACCTTGACAACCTGGCGCTTCCCTTGCGCGGCATTGGCCTGCGGCAGCGAGACTGCAACAACAAAAAACGTCAGGCCCAAGAAAAATAGTATTCGATGCAAAACATTTCCAAACGTGATGTGATGAGAACAGAACATGTATTCATCTCCGGAATTATTCTTTAATATTGCAGTTTATACAAAAAAGTCGCGCAATATCAAATACTTGCGCGACTTTCTTAAACAAGAACCTAAAACGGGCGTTTATCTTAGCCTTGGGCGGCCACCCGATCAGCCTTGCTGTGCAGTTTGTTGAGGGCGCTCAGGTAGGCTTTGGCGGACGCCACAACGATATCCGGGTCCGCCCCGATACCATTCACCACCCGCCCGCTGTTTTGCAGACGCACCGTGACCTCACCCTGGCTTTCTGTCGAACCACTGATGGCGTTTACAGAATAGAGCACCATCTCCGCACCGCTCTTGACATGTGCCTCGATGGCTTTTAGCGATGCGTCAACCGGGCCATTTCCATCCGAAGAGCTTTTAACCTCTTTTCCATCCGCGGTAAAAACAATGCAGGCCTGAGGACGCTCGCCAGTTTCACTGTGTTGCGAGAGAGAGACAAATCCATACTGCTCCTTGTCGTGTGTCACGCTTTCATCACTTACCAGCGCCAGGATGTCTTCGTCAAATATTTCGCTCTTCCGATCAGCCAGTTCCTTGAATTTGGCGAAGGCATTGTTGACGTCTGCCTCGCTCTCCAACTGCACACCCAACTCCTGCAGGCGCTGCTTGAACGCGTTGCGCCCACTGAGTTTTCCAAGCACAATTTTGTTTGCTGTCCAGCCGACATCCTCCGCCCGCATGATTTCATAGGTATCGCGCGCCTTGAGAACTCCATCCTGATGAATGCCAGAGGCGTGGGCGAATGCATTTGCACCGACCACCGCCTTGTTGGGTTGAACCACAAAACCCGTGGTCTGGCTGACCATGCGACTTGCAGCCAGAATATGCTTGGTATCAATACCCAAATCGAGTCCAAAATAGTCCCGACGGGTCTTGACTGCCATAACAACCTCCTCCAGGCTGCAATTGCCGGCGCGTTCACCCAGACCATTGATCGTGCACTCCACCTGACGAGCGCCGCCGATCTTCACACCCGCCAGCGAATTCGCGACAGCCATGCCCAAGTCATTGTGGCAATGAACTGACCAGATGGCCTTGTCCGAATTTGGAATGCGCTCACGCAGGTTCTTGATGAAATTGCCGTAGAGTTCCGGCACGGCGTAACCCACCGTATCAGGCACGTTGATCGTCGTGGCCCCCTCGCTGATTACGGCCTCTATCACGCGGCACAAAAAATCAACATCACTTCGGTAGCCGTCTTCCGGACTGAACTCAACATCGTTGACAAGATTGCGCGCGAAACGCACTGCAAGCTTGGCCTGCTCGAACACCTGGTCAGGCGTCATCCGCAACTTCTTCTCCATATGTAACGCCGATGTTGCAATGAAGGTGTGGATACGGGCGCTATTGGCTCCTTGGAGTGCTTCCGCCGCGCGTGAGATGTCCCGGTCATTGGCGCGGGACAGTGAGCAAATGGTCGAATCTTTGATGGCATTCGCAATGCACTGCACTGCCTCGAAGTCACCATTTGAACTCGCTGCAAAACCAGCTTCAATGACATCAACTTTCAGACGCTCCAACTGACGCGCGATACGCAGCTTTTCATCCTTGTTCATGGATGCACCGGGCGACTGCTCGCCGTCACGCAATGTGGTATCAAAGATTATCAATTTATCAGCCATCTGGTTTCTCCTGTGTTCCTCAAAATCCGCAATCTAAAGTCGGTGCATAAAACAAAAAGCCCGTTGCGGATGCATACGGGCTTTTGGTTTTGGTGAGCGCGTGCGCTACCGTCTCCGCCCGTTCGGCGATAGCAGTAGTGCTAGCAACATTTTTTTCATAGTGTCAATGTATCACAACTTGTTGTGAAGTGTAAGGAGGCCCGCCGCATGCCGGATCGTTACTCATGAAGCCCTCTTTCATCGGGCTCCTGCGTTGACGTGCTGATAACACTGGTCTGCATACCTTTGGCTTTGCGCCAGACATAAATTGCGTACCCACTGAACCCATAGGCAACAAAGATAGAGAACAGGACAATGGGCGGATCAATGTTGATGACGGCGATAACCAGTGCAATCAGCACAATCACGGCAAAGGGCACGCTCTTCTTCATGTGGACACCTTTGAAGCTGTAAAACGGGACGTTAGTCACCATGGTCAATCCCGAATACAAGGCCAGTGCAAACATCGGCCATGCCACCGTCGGGCCCTTCACACCAAGATCAGTCATCAACCAGATGAACCCGGCAACCAGTGCAGCTGCAGCCGGGGACGGCAGACCCTGAAAAAAGCGTTTGTCCACGACCGCAGTATTCACGTTGAATCTTGCAAGACGCAAGGCAGCACATGCGCAATAGACAAAGGCGGCAATCCAGCCCCAGCGACCCAAACCCTGAAGCGCCCATACATAGGCAATGATCGCGGGCGCGGCGCCAAAGGACACCATGTCCGACAGTGAATCCATCTGCTCACCAAACGCGCTTTGCGTGTTGGTCATGCGCGCCACTCGCCCATCAAGGCTATCAAGCACCATGGCACAAAAGACACCTATGGCAGCCAGATCAAATCGCCCATTGATCGCCATGACAATGGCATAAAAACCACCGAAAAGTGCAGCCAGCGTGAACAGGTTGGGCAAAATATAGATGCCCTTTCGACGCTTTTTCACCATTACGGCGACGTCCTCGACAAGCTCTGTTTCGTTCCCGTCATGCATGGTATTGGTCTCCTGCTTTGCATAGTAACAAAGGCCACCGAAGTGGCCTTTGTTACGAGGGTCGTATCACAGTCTAGTTGCGAGTCTGGTCAACCAGCTTGTTCTTCTTGATCCAGGGCATCATCGCGCGGAGCTTCTCACCGACTTGTTCAATCTGATGCTCGGACGTCAAGCGGCGACGGCTCAGCAAGGTGGGCGCGCCCGCCTTGTTTTCCAGAATGAAGCTCTTGGCGTATTCACCCGTCTGAATGTCTTTCAGGCACTGACGCATCGCGTCTTTAGTGGCGCTGGTGACAATCCGCGGGCCGGTCACGTACTCGCCATATTCGGCATTGTTGGAGATGGAGTAGTTCATGTTGGCGATGCCGCCTTCATAAATCATGTCCACAATCAATTTCAGTTCGTGCAGGCACTCAAAATAGGCCATTTCCGGTGCGTACCCAGCTTCGACCAAGGTTTCGAAACCAGCTTTGATCAACTCAACCGTGCCACCACACAAAACTGCCTGCTCGCCAAAAAGGTCAGTTTCAGTTTCTTCGCGGAAATTGGTTTCAATGATGCCAGCCTTACCGCCACCGTTGGCCATGGCATAGCTCAGGGCCAAGTCGCGTGTACGACCAGACTTGTCTTGATGAATGGCAATCAGATGGGGAACACCGCCACCCTGTGCATAGGTACCGCGCACGGTGTGGCCGGGGGCCTTCGGCGCCACCATCCATACATCCAGATCTGCGCGAGGACTCACCAAACCGTAGTGAACGTTGAAACCGTGCGCGAACACCAGGGACGCCCCCTGCTTGATGTTGGGTTCAATGTCGTTCGTATACACCGCCGCAATTTGCTCGTCAGGCAACAAAATCATGACCACATCGGCAGCCTTGACCGCATCGGCCACTTCCGCAACTTTGAGGCCGGCCTTTTCGACCTTGGGCCAGGAGGCGCCACCCTTGCGCAATCCAACGACAACCTTCACGCCGCTGTCATTCAGATTCTGGGCATGGGCATGGCCCTGGCTGCCGTAACCAATGATCGCAACCGTCTTGCCTTTGATGAGACTCAGATCACAGTCTTTGTCGTAAAAAACTTTCATTTCTCTCTCCGTTGTAAAAATTTAAACTCTCAAAATACGTTCGCCGCGACCAATGCCGCTAGAGCCGGTGCGGACAGTCTCCAGAATTGCGCCACGTTCAATGGCCTCCAGAAACGCGTCGTTTTTTGACTGATCTCCAGTCAACTCAATCGTGTAGCTTTTCTCGGTGACGTCGATGATGCGGCCCCGGAAGATGTCAGCCATGCGCTTCATTTCTTCGCGTTCCTTGCCCACCGCGCGCACTTTGACCATCATGAGTTCACGCTCGATGTACGCCCCCTCCGTCAGATCCACCACCTTGACCACTTCGATCAGGCGGTTCAGGTGCTTCGTAATCTGCTCGATGACATCGTCGGACCCCGTCGTCTGAATTGTCATGCGTGACAGACTTGGATCCTCTGTGGGTGCCACGGTAAGAGACTCGATGTTATAACCTCGCGCCGAAAAAAGACCTACGACGCGCGAAAGAGCGCCGGGCTCGTTTTCCAGCAATACTGCAATGATATGTTTCATGGTGAGATTCCTCTTTTCGCTGCCCTCCCCCTGCGGTGGTAACCGCAGGGCTTGGCAGGCAATAGATTCGTCAGAATAAGTGGGTTAAAGATCTTCCGAACCGAGCAACATTTCGGTGATGCCCATGCCAGCCTTCACCATGGGAAACACGTTCTCCGTGGGATCGGTACGGAAATCCATGAACACGGTTCGATCCTTGAGCTTGCGCGCCTCGCGCAAAGCGGGCTCCACGTCTTGCGGCTTTTCAATCAGCATACCGACATGCCCATAGGCTTCGGCCAACTTCACGAAATTTGGCAATGCGTCCATATAGCTGTGGCTGTAGCGCCCCTCGTAATCGATCTCTTGCCATTGGCGCACCATGCCAAGGTACCGATTATTGAGCGCCACTATTTTGATTGGGGTGTTGTACTGCAGACAGGTCGAGAGCTCCTGGATGCACATTTGCACCGAGCCTTCTCCCGTAACGCAAAAAACTTCAGCTTCAGGCTTGGCCAACTTGATGCCCATGGCGTAGGGTATGCCCACGCCCATGGTTCCCAGACCACCCGAATTGATCCATCGGCGCGGCTCGTCAAACCGGTAGTACTGTGCTGCCCACATCTGGTGTTGGCCGACGTCTGAGGTGATGTAGGTTTCGACGTCCTTCGTCATGTTCCACAAGGTTTCAACCACATATTGCGGCTTGATCACGTCACCTTTGCCATGATCATATTTCAGACAATCGCGCTTGCGCCAACCCTCAATGGTGTCCCACCAAGCACCCAGCGCGTTGGCATCAGGCTTGGCAGCACCTTCCTTGATCATCGCAATCATCTCGGACAACACATCCTTGACGTCCCCCACAATCGGGATATCCACTCTCACTCGCTTGGAGATGCTGGACGGATCGATGTCAATATGAATGATTTTTCGTTCATTTTGGGCAAAGTGCTTGGGATTGCCAATCACCCGATCATCAAAGCGCGCGCCAACTGCCAGTAGTACGTCGCAATGTTGCATCGCGTTGTTGGCTTCTACTGTTCCGTGCATGCCCAGCATGCCCAGGAACTTCCGGTCACTTGCCGGATACGCGCCCAAACCCATCAAGGTGTTGGTACAGGGATAGCCGAGCATGTCGACCAGGGTGCGCAACTCTGCCGAGGCGTTGCTCAACAAGACCCCGCCACCTGTGTAGATGTAAGGGCGCTTGGCGGCCAGCAACAACTGCAGCGCCTTGCGGATCTGGCCTCCGTGGCCTTTACGAACGGGGTTGTAGGATCGCATCTCCACGGTCTCAGGGTAGCCTGAATAGGCGACCTTTTTGAACGACACGTCTTTTGGAATGTCCACCACAACAGGACCAGGCCGCCCGGTACGGGCGATGTGAAAGGCCTTCTTCATGGTTTCGGCCAAGTCACGCGCGTCCTTGACCAGGAAATTGTGCTTCACAATGGGGCGGGTGATGCCAACAGTGTCACATTCCTGGAACGCATCAAGACCAATGGCGTGCGTAGGCACCTGGCCGGTCACGATCACCATGGGAATGCTGTCCATGTAGGCCGTGGCAATGCCGGTAATCGCGTTGGTAACCCCCGGGCCGGAAGTGACCATCGCCACGCCTACTTCGCCAGTGGCACGTGCATAGCCATCGGCGGCGTGAACCGCAGCCTGCTCGTGCCGCACCAAAATGTGCTGGATGGTGTCCTGCTTGTAAAAAGCGTCGTAGATGTGAAGCACCGCACCGCCGGGATAACCCCAGATGTACTTGACGCCTTCAGCCTGCAAGGCTTTGACGAGAATCTCGGCCCCACGAAGCTCATTCGACGTGGTAGCGGGAGTTTGGGCGACAGTCGCTGTTGCCGAAGCAATTTCAGCTTTTGATATTTCCATGATGAACCTTTGTGAATTTCTCTGACGAAAAACCTTGGGTGCCCCTTCGCAAACACTTGTGGAGTCGCGTCGGGACTTAAGGTCAAAGCCATAAGCGCAGTGATTCTTGCGCCGGACCATGACCCGTTTGCCTTTTTATTTGCAATTTTCATTATCGCACCGCACCAATTGAAACGCCTGAGCGAAACCGAAAAAACCCCGTCCGGATGCGATAATTGGCTCAAAAAGCACTCAAATTTACTTTGAGCACGCCAAAAAATCGGGACAACCCAAATTCACGGCCGCTCTAGGGCACAAACCTCTTGGCAACTGAACAAGAACTCTCGGATTTTCTGAAAAGCGTCGAAAAGCGCGCGTTCAAGCGATCGGTCTACCACGTTAGGAACGAGGAATCGGCGCTGGACATCGTGCAGGACAGCATGATGAAACTGGCCGAACACTACGGACATAAACCGGCCGCAGAACTGCCAATGCTGTTTCAGCGCATCCTGTCCAATTGCACCTTGGACTGGTTCAGGCGACAGAAGACGCGAAACGCACTTTTTTCGAACATGAGCGATTTCGAATCTGCAGGGGAGGACGGAGAATTTGATCTCCTGGAAACTTTAAACGTTCAAAGCCACTCAGATCAGACAGAAAGTGCAGAGAGTTCAACGCAACGGGCACAAACCTTGCGTGAGATAGAAACGGAAGTCCAGGAATTGCCGGCCCGTCAACGCGAAGCCTTCCTCATGCGTTATTGGGAGGAATTGGACGTAGCAGAGACTGCTGCGGCCATGGGTTGTTCGGAAGGTAGTGTTAAAACACACTGTTCGCGGGCAGTTCAGGCCCTCGGCAAAGCATTGAGGGCGAAGGGAATAACACTATGACCAATTCGTATCAATATCAAAATCAGGTTGCACAGGATCGTTTTGGGTTACTCGTTACGGCGCGCCTTTCTGATGCTGCTGACGATCTGCCATACGACATCTCCGAGCGCTTGCGCGCCGCCCGGGCGCAGGCGTTGGGAAGACGGAAGATGGCCGTCGCACGGACAGCCAGCAGTCTGGCGGTGTCTGGCGGTACGGGAACAATCACATTTGGAAATGAGCATCTTGGGTGGTGGGGTCGTCTTGCCGCTGCCATTCCACTTCTGGCGCTTGTTTTTGGCCTGATCGCCATCAATATCATCCAAGATGACAATCGGGCTAATGAGCTTGCCGAAATTGATGCCGCGTTATTGACAGACGACCTTCCTCCGGCAGCTTATGCCGACCCGGGGTTTACACAGTTCGTCAAGGTCAGTTCCGGACAGAATCAATAGATTGGACATATTTATGTTCATGCGCGCATCCCATCAACCCAACCATCCATTCACCGCGAATGCAGTGGTTTGTGGAGCCGCATTTTTCTTTCTCGCGGCGTTAAGCACGTCAGCTTCCTGTGCCTTGGCTCAAGCAGTGGCTGCAACACCGCCGCTGGCACAGCCCTCGGTCAAAACACCCCCCTCGCCTGCCCTGGCGAAAAATACCGGTACGCTGAAGATTTCCACCAAACCGGAGTGGCAGGATTTGACGCCATCCCAGCAGTTGTCCCTCAAGCCCTTGGCAGCAAACTGGAAAAGCCTGGGCGAAGGTCCAAAGCGGAAATGGATTGCGATCGCCGCGAGTTATCCGACTCTTGCGCCGGCAGAGCAGGCCAAACTGCATAGCCGCATGGCCGAGTGGGTGTCGCTCAGCCAGCAGCAGCGTGATCAGGCGCGATTGAATTTTGCCAAGACAAAGGCACTCACACCGAGCCAGAAAACGGCCACCTGGCAGGCCTACCAGGCGCTTAGCCCGGAAGACAGGAAAAAACTCGCAATTTCAGCCGCGCCCAAACCGACCGGCGCAGCGGCTGCCGCAAAACCTGTCCCGCCTCAAAAACTGGCGATCGTTCCCATGACCAGAAAAGCACCGATGCAGGTACCTCGAGTGTCTGCCGCTAACCATGCAGTGAATCGCAATACCTTGCTTCCGCATGCACAGCCGCTGGTTGAACCTGCGCCCGTGCAGAAAAACTGAATGCGGATGGTATTGGTTGAATGAATCCTGAGTTGAAGGCTCCCAGCCTTGCCCGCCGCATGGCCTGCTGGCTGTATGAAGGCATGTTGATGTTCGGCGTTGTTTTCATTGCCGGCTACCTGTTTGGCACCCTGAGCCAGACCCGCAATGCCATGGACAACCGACATGCCCTTCAGGCGTTTCTTTTCGTCGTCTTCGGTATCTACTTCGTCTGGTTATGGGCCAAGGGGCAAACTTTGGCCATGAAGACCTGGGACATACGTGTAGTCGACCGCTCCGGTCAACCCATCACGCAAGCCCGCGCGCTGCTTCGCTACGTCCTGAGTTGGCTCTGGTTCCTGCCTGCACTGGCCGCGGTTTCGCCTTTCAATCTGTCGGGGGCTGAGTCTGTCGTCATCATCCTCGGATGGGTGGCAATATGGGCTGTCCTGAGCCGCTTTCATCCACAACAGCAGTTCTGGCATGACGCGCTGGCGGGCACCCGGCTGATTTCCGCTCCCCGTGTGAGTCGAAAAACCTCATGAATCCGGCATTTTCGGTCTGCGTGTATTGTGGGTCGCGACCCGGTCTGAACCCTGAGTTCGCAACCGCAGCACAGGAAGTGGGGACCTGGATCGGAGAGCATGGAGGACAACTCGTATACGGCGGTGGCAGGGGCGGCCTCATGGGTGTCGTTGCCGATGCCACCCTGCGGGCAGGTGGCAGGGTGGTCGGGGTCATCCCCAAAGCGCTGGTGGAGAAAGAATGCGCCCACCGGGATTGCACCGAATTGCACATCGTGGACACCATGCACGACCGCAAACGCATGATGGCCGAACGCGCCGATGCGTTTCTGGCATTGCCCGGTGGCATCGGCACCTTTGAGGAACTGTTTGAAGTCTGGACCTGGCGCCAACTGGGCTATCACGACAAACCGATAGGGCTTCTCAACACGGCAGGCTACTACGACCAGTTGCTGGGCTTTCTGAACTCGTCAGTTGAACAGCAGTTCATGGGCGACTGGCAGATGGATTTGATCCGCTCGGACACCGAGCCCGTGTCCCTGCTAAAGAAGCTGGTGGAGGCAGCAGGCCTTTCCACCAAACCTCGGCTTGATAAAATCTAGATAGCCGACTCGTCCTGCTCGCCCGTGCGGATGCGCACCACACGTTCCACAGCAGTCACGAATATCTTGCCATCACCAATCTTGCCCGTGTGGGCGGCCTTCACGATCGCGTCCACGCAACGATCCACGTCGTCGGTCTTCACAACCACTTCCACTTTGACCTTGGGCAGGAAGTCAACGACATACTCCGCACCCCGGTAGAGCTCGGTATGGCCTTTCTGGCGACCGAAACCCTTGACCTCGGTGACGGTGAGCCCGGTGACGCCACATTCGGCAAGGGCTTCACGCACTTCTTCGAGTTTGAACGGTTTGACAATGGCGGTGATCTGTTTCATGGGGGGTCCTTAATCTTTAAGCGCGAAAGCGATTGGTAATAGGATAACGCCAATCCTTGCCAAAGCTGCGATGGGTAACGCGAATCCCCACGGGCGCCTGCCGGCGCTTGTATTCATTGATCTTGATAAGGCGCGTCACCTTCTCCACATCAGCTCGGGCAAACCCCGCGGCAATGATGTCTTCTATGCTCTGATCGTTCTCCATGTAACGCTCCAGAATCGCGTCCAGTACTTCATAGGGTGGCAGACTGTCCTGGTCTTTCTGGTCGGGGCGTAACTCGGCGCTCGGCGGGCGGGTGATGATGCGATCCGGAATCGGCTCGCTGCCAGTGCCATAGGGATCGTTGGCATTGCGCCAGCGTGCCAACCTGAACACGGTGGTTTTGGCCAGATCCTTGATGACAGCAAAGCCCCCCGCCATGTCGCCATACAGCGTGCAATAGCCAGTGGCCAGCTCGGACTTGTTGCCGGTCGTCAGGACGATACTGCCAAACTTGTTGGACAGCGCCATCAGCAGCGTACCCCGAATGCGGGCCTGAATATTCTCTTCAGTCGTATCCTCCGCCAGCCCCTTGAACGCACCCGCTAAAGAGCTCTTGAAAGCATCAAACTCCGGCACGATCGAGATTTCGTCGTAACGAACGCCCAGACGCGCCGCCATGTCGCGCGCGTCAATCCAGCTGATGTCCGCCGTGTAGGGGGACGGCATCATGACGGTGCGAACCCGGTCTTTGCCAAGCGCATCCACCGCCACCGCCAGCACCAGCGCCGAGTCAATTCCTCCGGACAAACCCAGAATGACGCCGGGGAAGCCGTTCTTGCCGATGTAGTCGCGCACGCCCAGCACCAGGGCGTCCCACAGGTCGGCTTCGGGAGATCGCTCAGGTGCCACTTCCGCTATAAAATCAATAGCACCTTGCGCACGGCTGACGTGGACTAGCAGCATATTTTCTATAAAACTCGGCGCGCGACCAGCCACTATGCCGTCCACATTGAGCGCAAACGAGTGGCCTTCAAAAACCACTTCATCCTGGCCTCCCACAAGGTGGGCATACACCAGCGGCAAGCCACAGGCCTGCACCCGCGCGCGCATCATCTGTTCGCGCTCGTTGCCCTTGCCCACGTGAAACGGCGACGCGTTGATGACGGCCAGCATCTCGGCGCCAGCCTGCTTGGTCAACCGCGCGGGCTCTTCAAACCAGGCGTCTTCGCAGATCAGCAGACCCACTTTGACCTTGCTACCGGCGTCGCCGGCTTCAAACACGCAGACGCCCTCGCCTGGCGTGAAATAACGTCGCTCGTCAAACACCTGGTAATTGGGCAGTTCCCGCTTGGCATAGGTGGCCACCACGGCGCCTTCAGACAATACGCTGGCGGCGTTGTGACGGCTTTGCACCACCACTGATCGGGTGCGGCTGTCACCCCCGGTCGGGTGCCCGACGACCACGGTCATGTCTTTTAACCCAGCCAGTGCTCGGGCCACTGTTTTCACGGCATCATCGCAGGCATCGATAAAAGCGTGGCGAAGAAACAGGTCTTCCGCAGCGTAGCCGCAAATGGAGAGTTCCGGCGTCAGCAACAGGCGAGCGCCATCAGCGTAGGCCGAACGCGCTGCGTCGATGATTTTTTGCGAGTTGCCAGCCAGGTCGCCAACGACGAAATTGAGTTGGGCAACGCAGAGTTTGAGTGTCATGTAGCGCCGAAGTGAGAGGAATGAACCGCCAGTGAAATACGAGCCGAACGATTATGTCATCCGGGTACTGAATTCACCCGATGAAGTGAATGCCGCAAACTGGAACGAACTGTTGAGCATGCAGCCTGCCGCCACCCCCTTCATGCGGCATGAGTACTTGGCAGCGCTGCACGCCAGTGGCAGTGCCACGCCCGCAACGGGCTGGACACCCCACTTCATCATCCTCGAGCGGGACAGCCAGATGGTCGGTGCCTGTGTCGTCTATGTCAAAGCCCATTCATTTGGTGAATACGTGTTTGACAGGGCTTGGGCCAATGCCTATGCGCAGCATGGCCTGGCGTACTACCCCAAAGCCGTCGTGGCGGTACCGTTCACACCCGTACCCGGAACCCGTCTGATGGCGCGCACCACCGCTGACCGTGCGGTGCTGGCAAAAGCGCTCATCCAGTGGTGTGAAGGGGAACAACTGTCCTCCCTGCACCTGCTGTTTGCAGGCGCTGAGGACATTCCGGCTTGTCTTGACGCCGGCATGATGCTGCGGCACACCGTGCAATTTCATTGGACCAACACGACTCCGGCGTATGCTGACTTTGACAGCTTTCTGGCATCGCTTTCCCAGGAAAAGCGCAAGAAAATCCGGCAGGAACGTCGCAAAGTGAGTGACGCGGGCGTCACCTTCCGCTGGTCAGAGGGGACCTCAATTTCGGAGCAGGACTGGGATTTCTTCTACCGCTGCTATGAGCGCACCTACCTGGAGCACGGCAACGCACCCTATTTGAACCGCGACTTCTTTCGCCGCATGGCCAACACCATGCCCGAGAACTGGCTGCTGTTTGTCGCGGAACGGGACGGCCAAGCAATTGCTACAAGTTTGATAGCTATCAACGCTTATTCCACGGGGGCTAATGGCCAAAATGGCTCAACCAAGAAGGAGGCCGTCGCTTATGGGCGTTACTGGGGCGCACTGGAACGGGTGAACTGCCTTCACTTCGAGGCCTGCTACTACCAGCCGCTGCAATGGTGCATTGAGCACGGCTACCAGCGGTTTGAGGGCGGAGCCCAGGGAGAACACAAGATGGCGCGGGCCTTGCTGCCGGTCAAAACCACCAGCACCCACTGGTTGGCCCACCCGGCTTTTGCCGACGCCGTGGAACGATTCCTGGAGCGGGAAGACCAGGGCATCGACCAGTACCTTGACGACCTGGTTCAGCGCACGCCCTTTCGGAACGACCCCGGAACCTGAACACCCTAGAGCCGGAGAAACGCCCCAGTCAAGACTGCAATGCGGCCGACACCATTCCCATTTCAGCGTTGCTCATCAGAGCTTCCATGTTCATCACAATCAGCATGCGCTCGCCCACGTTCGCCAGGCCGGTAATGAAGCGGGAGTCAATGGACGTTTCGAACTGGGGCGCCGGTTTGATGGACTGCGAGGTCAGCGTGACCACATCTGACACGGCGTCCACCACTGCGCCGATGACCGTTCCACGCACGTTCAGAATAATGACCACCGTGAACTCGTTGTACTCAACATTGTCGATGTTGAGCTTGAGACGCAGATCCACGATCGGTACGATGACCCCACGCAGATTGATCACGCCTTTGATGAATGCCGGCGCATTGACCATACGGGTCGGCTCTTCATAAGAACGGATTTCCTGCACGCGCAGGATGTCGATCGCATACTCCTCGCCACCCAGCCGCAGAGTGAGATATTGGCCAGCATCCGCCACGGCTTGTGCGGCGGGCGCACCCGATTGAAAGGTATTTGAGGTTTTCTTTTGCATCGTTTCCATGGCGTCGATTCCTTTGCTGCCGGAGGGTCAATCGGAGCATGATACACGTGCGGGACACTCCCCCGTGGCGCATTTCCCCGCCAGAGGTTAACCTTGCAAAAGGAGATCAATCATGGACACACTCAGCGGCCTCGACGCACTTTTCCTGTATCTTGAGACGCCCGAGACGCCGATGCATATTGGCTCGTTCGCGCTGTATGAACTGCCATCAGGTTTCAAGGGCAGTCTGCACAAGGCGATGCAGGCGCATATTGCAGGGCGCATGCATCTGGCGCCCATCTTCAGCCGCAAGCTGGGGCTCATGCCGCTTGACCTCGGCCACCCAATATGGATCCAGGTCAAGGATGTTGATCTTGATTTTCATATTCGACAGGTCAAGGGCAAGACCTTGACGCTTCGCCAGGCCGAAGAGAAGTGCGCTGAATTGCACGGTCACCTGATGGATCGCCGCCACCCCCTTTGGGAATTCCACGTGTTTGAGCGCATCAAACGCCCGGACGGCAGCATTTGTGCTGGCGTGTATTCCAAAGTCCACCATGCCACGCTGGACGGCAAGGGCGGGACTGTGCTGACGAACGCGATCATGGACATCAGTGCCAGCCCGCGCGAAGTGCCCCCACCTGACAAGGCGCTCGACGATGACGACAAGAAAAATCTCAAGACTGGCGAAATGATCGGGGCGGTGTTGTCCAACTCACTGGCGCAATACATCAAACTGGTCAAGGCACTCCCCCACGCGGTCCAGGCTGTGGGCGGCACGCTGCTAAAACAGTCCCTGAGTGGAACTGGCGCCAGGGCACGCCCCAAGCTCCCGCTTGATCTGGCCCCCATGACGGATTTCAACGTGGCGGTCACGTCTGAACGTACATTCGGCACAGCCCGCGTTTCATTTGCGGACTGCCATGCCATGGCCAAGGCGGCGGACGGCTCGTTCAACGACATCGTGCTGTGGATTTGCGCCACGGCCCTGCGCACTTACCTGAGCCAACACGGCGGCATCCCCAAGAAGTCATTGCTGGCCGCCATGCCGATCAGCTTGCGAGAAAAGGGCAACAATGACCTGAACACGCAGGCGTCAATGACCGTGGTGGAACTGGGGACTCAGTTCGCCGACCCGATGAAGCGCCTGCAAGCCATCATGACGTCCACCACCAAGGTCAAGCACGCGATCGTTGACCTGAAAGGAGTCATTCCGACCGACTACCCTTCCCTCTTCGCACCGTGGGTGGTCGGCGGAGTCGCCAAGGCCGCTTTCAAGGTGTACAGCGCAACAGGGCTGTCGCACCGTCTGCCCATGCCGGCCAACCTGGTCATCAGCAACGTGCCCGGCCCGCAGGTGCCCCTGTACATGGCCGGAGCAAGAATGCTCACCTACCATCCCCTGTCGATCGTGATTCACGGCGTCGCGCTCAACATCACGATCCAGACCTACGCCGGTTTCGTGGACTTTGGCGTGATTGCGGACAAAAAAGCGGTGCCCGAGGTCCATGAATTGACCGACGCACTGGTTCAGGCGTTTGAGCAAGGTCGCCACCTGCTGACCCCGGCACAGACCAAGGCGGTCAAGGTCAAACCGAAAGGCCCCCTTGCAAACGCCGCAAAAGCCCGGACATACCAGGACGGAACGGTCGCCAAGGTGACGAAGGCGAAGAGGCCAGCCTCTAAAGGAGGCCTCCCAGTGAGCGCCGATAAACCAAAAACTGCTACTGTTAAGCCCTCGTTAACTCGGGTTAGAAAGAATCCCGAAGCTTGATACTCTCTTCAACAACCAGCGACGACATGACGACCAGGCAACAACGCGACACCGGCAACCATCCTTCAGCGCCAAGCCCCTGGTTGATCGCCATGGAATTTCGGGCACCCTGGGAGCTGGGCTTGCTTATCCCGTCCTGGCCCTTGCTGCGGCGAGCCCCGGTCGGCGATGGCCACTCGGTCATTGTGTTTCCCGGCCTGTCAGCCAGTGATGGCTCGACCATGCCCATGCGCAGCTTTCTTGAAAACCTGGGTTACGACGCATCAGGCTGGAACCAGGGATTCAACTTTGGCCCACGCGCAGGCGTCTTGCAGGCAGCCAGGCAACAAGTCATCGACACCTTTCAGATGACAGGCAACAAAGTGAGCCTGGTTGGCTGGAGCCTGGGTGGCATCTATGCACGGGAACTGGCCAAAGAGTTGCCGAATTGCGTGCGCGGCGTCGTCACGATGGGTACCCCTTTTGCTGGTTTGCAGCAAAGCACCAATGCCTCGCGCCTATACGAACTCACCAGCGGACGCAATATTCACCGCGAGGTCGAACAGTTCGACCTGCCGGGTGCACCACCTGTACCCACCACGTCCATTTTTTCCCGCACCGATGGCGTCGTGGCCTGGCCTGCCAGCATTCAGGCGCCATGTCAGGACAATCCGCACACCGAGAACGTGGAAGTCATCGCCAGCCATGTGGGGCTGGGACTCAATCCCAGCGCCTGGTGGGCTTTGGCGGACCGGCTCTCGCAACCCGAAGGCCAGTGGAAACGCTTTGAGCGCAAGCGCGGGCTACATGGGATGATTTTTCCGGACCCCAGCCGCTGAAACTCCGTTTCAAAAAAAAGCGCCTGCGGTGTTCCCACCATCAGACGCTTTTTTTAGTAGCTACCAAGGCCCATCAAACGTGGGCCAAGGGCTAAATATCAGTTCTGTTCTTTGTTGTAGTTGGCAATGCCGTCCATGATTTCTTTCTGGGCCGACTCGGGGCCTTCCCAGCCCAAAATCTTGACCCACTTACCCTGTTCCAGATCCTTGTAGTGCTCGAAGAAATGCGCGATGGTTTTCAGGCGCAGCGGATTCAGGTCTTCCGGCTTTTGCCAATGGGAGTAAATCGACAAGATCTTGTCGATCGGGACTGCCAATACCTTGCCGTCTTCACCGGCTTCATCCTCCATCTTCAGGATGCCGATGGCACGGCAAGTCACCACCACGCCAGGGATCAGCGGCACAGGCGTAATGACGAGCACGTCTACCGGATCTCCGTCGCCAGAGATCGTTTTGGGCACATACCCATAGTTGGTGGGATAGTGCATCGACGTGCTCATGAAGCGATCCACAAAAATGGCGCTGGTGGCCTTGTCCACCTCGTACTTGACGGGGTCAGCATTCATCGGGATTTCGATGATCACATTGAAGGACTGGGGGACGTTCTTGCCGGGGGTGACGTTGTCAAGGGACATGGTGGAGTCTTTGGATTGAGTTAAATCAGTAAGTGCTAGGGATTAACCCTGATTTTGCCTGAGTTCTCTTACTGCTTTCTTCCAAAATCCGGCCATGTCGGGGTTTGCTTCTGACTCAATTTCGGCCAGTGTTTCAAGTGCGGGAATTTTTGCGCACTCTGCCAAATAAATGATCTGGCTTGGGCCGGGTCGATAGTCGCCCTTCTTCCATGCGGTGATTGCTGACTGCTTCACGTGCATATCTGCTGCCAGTTGTCCCAGGCTTTTCGCTGAAGCGTCTTTGGCGCGGTCGATCAAATTTTTAATCTGCATTTCAGATTTCCTTAAATTTCGTGTACATTTCAGAAAACCTGAATTAATTCAGATTTCCTAAAACGAACTTTACCAGACAAATCGAAATGCAGCGTCAAGCACACCAGAGCGGTCGTAACCAGCGCAATTCGCATCAGTGGCGTCAAGTCGCCGATTTTCTGGATAGTCAATTCCTGGCCTCTTTGGGCCTTCGTCTGCTGTCGCAAGAAAGCGCAGCGCGGAACTGCGGCGAGCGGCACGCGCAGCGCGCCGCCGTAGTTCTGCGCGAAGCGCCCCCCGTTGGTAATACGGGGATAACCTCCGAGGTCGCCAAATGAGCCGGCCTGACGTGTCTCATTTGGTTTTGGATGGTTCTGCGGTCAAGCTGCGTTTGCTGGCTGAACGTCAGGCGTCGAAGTCTCCGGTCCATTTGGATTGGGTCCGGTTCACCACTCTCCGGCGTAATGTTGCGACTCCTTCCATTGATTCCCTTTTCCCGAGGCCTTTGGAATTGAGCGCGAATTTTTCCCTGGAGGAATATCGCCTAAAGGAGGCGGAAATGGTCCGTCAGGGTGTCGAGCGGCGTATGCCACTGAGGGATTTTGAGGCGGTTGAGCAGTTCCAAGCGGCGGCCCAGGCGCACGAGTTGGCGTTGAATGTGGCTGCTGCGCTGGGTCCTCAATTCAGCGTTGCGGTTGAGCCTCGCAAAGGCATTGATTTCTATAAATTCCGTTGGTCTATTGAGTTGAATGGCGCTGAATGCGGCTGGGTCGGTTTCCTTGCGTCCAGTGAATCGCCCAGGCAGCAAAGCCAGGCAAAAACAATCCATTGCAATCTGTTCGGTACTGCCTGCACCTTTGCCGATATTGGGTGGAATTTTCGCATCGCTGATCTGATTGACGAGAACCAGGGCGACGTTACCCGCTGTGACCTGGCGCTTGATTTCTTTGATGGCATCGAGGGCGGCATTGATTCGATTCGCTCTGACTATCGGCTTGGCCTGTGCAATGTGGGCGGGCGAAAGTTGAAATTCAACATGGTCGGCGATTGGGAAAACGGGCATGACCGTAGTCTGTATATCGGGTCCCGCGAAGCTGGAAAAATCACCAATGCCTACGAAAAAGGCGATCAACTTTTTGGCGAAAAAAGCAATTCCGAATGGCTGCGCATCGAGCTTCGCTACGGTAATAAATTGCGCGTGTTGTCGTCTGAAATGTTGCGGCGTCCTGCTGATTTTTTTGCCGGTGCTTCGGACTGGCACGCCTCCATGTTGCTTAAGGCTGATGCGATTGTCTCGCCCGAGCCGGTCAAGACAACGCCCAGGCTTCAGATAGAAACCGTGCTGGCTGAATGCACCCGCAATGCTCGTTGGATGCTCGAAACGGCGGCGGCCTCGTTTGGTGTCGCGGTCAAGTATTTGAGCGAGTCTCAACTGTGGGAATTGGTCGAGCATCAAAAGCGGCCTGGTCGGTTGCAAAAATTTTCTGAGTCTGAAATTGCGGCGTCATTCTCTGCTGCGTTCTCACGGCTGAAGTCGTTTCCATCGGTTGAATGTTCCCCGGCATTCGCTTAACCGTCAACTAGGGGTAAAGGAAAAATCATGCAGGTAAATAGCGAAGTGGTCGTCCACGCAATCAAGGAATCTGTTGGCACTTTCGAGGGCAAACCTTTCAGTTCTACAACCTTTCATTGTGAGGTGGATTTGAAAGAAAACGGCGCGGGTCGTTCCCTGGGTCGTGTCACTCGCCCTTTCAAGTTGGGTGATGCGAAGGAGTTCGATAAGTGGGCGCACCTGGGCGCGGCGCTGCCTTGCAAGGCCACTGCCACTTTTGACATGGATGCGGCGAAAGAGGACGGCGTGAAGTTGACCCTGGTTGCCATTCGTCCGCTGTCTATGGTTGTGCCTGACGCTGGCAAAAAAGCGGCGTAAAAAATCATGCGCCTCCTCATTCAATCGAAATCGACCGGGCGTTTTTTGTGCCCGTCCATTGATGACGGGTCCCCGGTGTGGGTGGCTTCATTGCGTGAGGCTGGCGGCGGGGTTGTTGCGGATGTGGAGACGGCGCACCAACTTGTCCAGGACAACTGTGATTCTGACGACGAGCCGGTGTTGATTGACCTGGACCGGCTGGGCACTGTCAACGATTACGCGGTTTTAGAAGGGGAGTTCGATGATTAGTCTCAATGTCATGACGTTTGGCTTGCTGCTTGTTGGGTTTCCGCTGGCGGTGTGGTCTGCGCATCGGCTTAACGCCTGGTTGGTTGCTTTTTTTTAGGAGAAAAAAATGGCTGAATTTTCATGTGGTGATTGTGGTTTGACTGGCCCTTATCAGTCTTTCAAGGTGGACCCTGATGCGGTGGCGGGTGGGGAAAACGAGGATTTCGAGCCGGAGTTGGAGTGTCCTGGCTGTGAGAGTTCTGCGGTTTATGAGACCTGAAAAGCGCAGTCGGAAATCTTCAGTCTGGTCAAAAGGTCGAGGATTTCGGACCGGGATTTTCCGGTGTTTTGATGAAAGTTACTGAAATGAAAAAAGCTCTCTTTGCCCGTTTGGCTGTGGTTGGTGCTGGTGTTGGTTCCATGGTGGCTGTGCCTGCTCATGCTGCCCTGGACGCTGCTGTCACGACTGCGATCACTGCCGCCCAAACTGATCTGCTGGCACTGTTCGCAGCCCTGACCACCGCTGGCGCTGCCATCTGGGTGGCTCGTCTGATTTACAAGCGCTTCAGCGTTCGCTAAATCATGCGCAAGCTGCTTGTTTTACTGGCGGCTTTGGGGTTCAGTGTCGCTGCGAATGCGGCACTGTCTCCCGCGTTGACTGCGGTGATTTCGTCGCTGACAACTACGCTTTTGTCCATGTGGCAGGCGTTGTTGTTGGCGGGGTTGGCATTGTGGGCGGCGTCCCTGATCGCGGCGCGGTTCGGCGTCAATACTTCTGCACCTGGCGCGTCAACCAGGTGGAACACGTACCGTTTCGAGGATGGTTCGCATGTTCATCGTGAGCGAGTCTCGAAAAATGGTGGCCGGTCCTTTGATGCGGTCGATGACAGTTCGGGTCGCCGAACCTACACGTACCGGGATTAAAAATGGGTTCCTTGCTGGCTGGTGTTTGTTACCCGTCGCTTGATTTGGCTAAGAGTGTGTTTTGTTCAAACTTGCATATCTCTGTAGCCACTTCTTCCTCTGTGACGACTGAATATTACTGCTGGGGTGTGGTCGGTCCGTATGGCCCTGAGGGTTACTCGATGTCGGCGTATCAGAACGGGGTTTGGTCGGGTGATAGCGTTGGTGATTATCCTGGCTTCGTTGATTGCAATTTTGACGCGGGCACGTCGCTTTCAATGGAGTATTTCGCTCTGTTCTTGGGGTTTTTGGTGGTTGTCGCGGTGGCGTCCAGGCTGAAACGAATTTTTTGGGGCAATCATGAGGGTTTGTAATGTCTTACTCCGATTTTTCACTTATTCAAAATTTCTGGTTAATGGCGGGCTTGTTGCTGTCGCTTTGGCTGGCGCTCCGGTAGCGTTCGCAGCGTCGAATCTTCAGGGTTTTAAGAATTTCAACATTGCCACCACTGGCAAAGTTGCGACTGTTAGCCCTGGTTCTACTTCTGCTCAGGCTGGTTCTTTCCTCGGGGCCGTTAAGCAGCCTGAGAACATGTCGGGTTGGGTTCCTGCTGGCAATTACGGTGCGAAGGTTGCCGCCAGTGGTCCGACAATGACGACCTATCACGGCGGGGGCGATGTGTTTTTCGCTGGCACAAAATACCCGTTTCAGGCGGGTTATGAGGTTCCAGCGACTACGCTCGTTGATGCGGTGGCGGCGATTGCTGGCGGTCCTTTGGGTGTGGCGTTGTTCGCCGCTCCGTTTATCGCCAATTGGTTGACGGATTCCGGGGGGCGTGTGAATCCTTCGGGGACCGGGCTTGAGCGTCAGAGTGACCCGACTACTACGTACACCGCGACTCACGCGGGCCATAGTTCGGATGGTACGAGCGCGCTGGGTGCGGCGACTACGTTCGTTGCTTGGTTCAATTCGACGCACTCGCCGTCTAATTTCACGGTCATGTCGGCGAGTGATACTGATTTCACCTATTCGTCGCCGCAGTGCTATTGCACTTATTACGGTGTGATGACTAAGGGGGCGACTACGCCTGGTAGCTGGCTGCCGTCGTCGATGGATGACATTGCGCCCTATATGTCTGCGCGGCCTCCTCCGGCTGGCGTGACGCAGGAGATTTTGGACCGTGGCGGTGAGATTCCTTTGCCGCAGCCTACGATAACGGGGCCTGCTTCGATTGATGGTCCTGAGTCGTCTACGGTGAATCCTGATGGGACACGCACTGTCACGAAAACCACAATGAATTTTTCGCCCTCGACCAACACGATCACGAACACGTCGAATGTTACGAACACCACGACCTACAACGTGGACAACTCTGTCAAGAGTACTTCGGTCACCACGGTGACGCCTGCCACTGACCAGGACAAGCAAAGCGAGTGCGAGAAAAATCCGGATTCTGCTGGCTGTTCCAAGCTGGACCTGGATAAAACCGAAGTTCCGAAAATTGAAAAGGTTGTGACGTATGTCGAGGAGGATTTAGGCCTCGGCGCGGGTTCCTGTCCTTCGCCCATTACCTTTCATACATCTTTGACGGATGGGTCTATTTCCTTCACGCCTTATTGCAACTTTCTCACGACCTGGGTCCGCCCGATTCTGATTCTGTTCGCGTTCCTTACGGCGTTTTTCATCATTGCACCAATCAAGCAGGAATAAATCATGGGTATCGGTACATGGCTCGGGCTGATGATGGCCCCATTGGTGGCGCGAATTTTGATTGCCTTGGGGTTTAGTGTCGTTTCCATCGTGGGCGTTACGGCGGTCCTGGGGCAGCTTAAAAGCTCGTTTATCTCCCAGGCTATGGCATTGCCAGCGGCGGGGCTGCAATTGGGCCTCCTGGCGGGCCTGGGCGTTGCCCTGGGGATTATTTTCGGGGCGGTGACTACGCGGGTTGCCATGTGGCAGATTGCGAACGCGACCAAAATTCTCGGAGTGACCAAGTAATGTTGACGCTAATCACGGGAACACCAGGCGCGGGGAAATCGCTTTATGCGGTGTGGAATTTTGCCCGGCCTGTGCCTGGTTCGGTGGTCGAACAATCTGACCAGTCATTGCCGGCTGTTAATCGGGTGCTGTATTCGAACATCAAGGATTTGCTTGTCGAGCACATCAAGATCGATGCGGACGCGCTGAATACCTGGCATGAATGGGCCAAGCCTGGCGCGGTGATTCTGTATGACGAAGTGCAGGAAGTTTGGCGGGCGCGGGCCTTTGGTTCTAAAGTGCCTGAGTGCATCATGGCCCTTGAAACCCATCGTCACCTGGGCGTCGATATTGTCCTCGTCACGCAGCATCCAATGCTGATTGACCCGAATATCCGTCGCCTGGTCAATCAACATTTGCACTTGCGGCGCATCACGAAAACCGTCGCCATGTGTTACGAGTGGGACCATTGCGAGAATCCCGGCAACACACGGACCTGTGTCGCGTCTAAGGTGTTCATGCATCCGAAAAAGGCTTACAGCCTTTACAAGTCGGCGCAGTTGCATACCAAGCCCACGGTCAGAATTCCGGCCATTGCCTATTTCGGTCTGCTGGCCTTGGGTGGCCTGGCATATGCCGGGCCGTTGGCTTATGAGCGCATGAGCGGCGCTCTCGGCAAAGTGTCAGATGTTGCCAAGTCTCCGAATGAAAAGACAACAACGAGAATTGTTAATGGCGAGAAAATTACGGAAACCGTTACCCTTGCCGATGGTTCGAAAATTGTCCCTCGCTTCGCGCCTGGTCCGTTTCCTGGTGCGTCTGCTCCGGTGATACCTGGTGAAGTGGTCGCCCAGGCGCTGCCGGTGGTGTCGGGTTGTGTTCAGACCCGCAAAGCGTGTGCTTGCATGGATGTGGCCGGGGTGGTGGTGGATGTTGAGCCGGGATTCTGTGAGGCGCATATTCTGGGTCATTCTGAGCCTGGTCAAAAGGCTGACCTGGCGGTGTTGGCAGACCCTCCAGACCCGGCGCGTTTTGTGGGTGATCTGGATACGCTGGCTTTCATGTCCAGGCGTCGTTAATGCCTTCTATTACACTTCTTTGCAACATGGGGGTGTCTATGGGAATGCAAGATCGTGACTGGTATAGGGATTTACTTCGTGAGCGTGCTGGTTTAGAACCAAAGGCTCAATCATCAAAGTTAGATTCTTCGGATATTCGACACAATCCGTACTATGTCAAACCTGACCGCTCCTGGCATCCTGTTCTTCAGTTTCTTCTCTTCGCGGCCATTTGTGTTGGGGCAGTATTCATTCTTAGCTTCTTCAAGCATTAGGTTTTAGTTTGCGTAGCGGTCCTCGGATACGCTGCCGCCCCAATAGGCCGAATATTCTCGGTGGCCTTCCAAGCGTCCCCATTTGGCGTGACTGGGTGCTCCGTCCCATGCCATGCTGCAAAAGCTTCGGTATTCCTGGCTATTGTTTGTCCAACTGTGGCCGATTGCGGGTGAGGTGTTTCGAAGGCATACCCCGCAATGCTCTGCACTCAAGATCAGGGCTTTGATAGGGTCCATTGGAGCCTCTGGAGTCACGACCTGGCCGCGTTTGTCGAACATTTCAGATTGCATTTTTTTCCAAGCCTTTACTAGTTGTTTTGCCTTGGTCCTGGCGCTGGTGAACCAGGCCGGGATTGTTGGCGTCCATGAAAAAATGACTTCCACCAGGCGCATGATTCGCGGGCTATTGTGGTAGCCATTCGAAAACATTTCGCACTGAAAGCGCAGGGCTTCGGGGTACTTGATGTAGTTTTTTGCAATCATGGTTTTCTGCCTTCAAAAGTTACCGGGTCCCTAGATTCAGAGCCTTCTCCTGGTGGAGTTGCGCTGGCCGTTTTGTCGGCTCTCTGTGTCACCGTTTCCCTGAGTTCTTCGCCTGTAGAGTGGCGGCACCAGGGCGGCGGGGAATGTGTGGGGAAGGTTTGTAAATCGACTAGCGCGAAGCGCCATCAATACAGATTTATGAATACCCCACGCAGGCCACGACGAACAGGGGCAGACTCTCGTAAGGCGTAGAAATCAGGGAACGTACAGAGAATGGCAAACACGGTCGAGTGCGACGCGTTAGGGATAGTTACCCGAAGGGCCATGAAAGCCCGTTCATGGTGGCTTGGCCATATAGCCCGGTCCGAAGGAAACGCCCTGCATTTCCTGCCTTTAAAACTCACTCAAAAACCGCTCTTTTTCCTATAATTTTCATCACAGAAAAACAATGCTATAAAAAATATAGCAACAATAGACATTCAGGGGAAATCGTGATTTTTGGCTATGCTCGTGTCAGTACTTCTGATCAAGAAACGACACTTCAAATTGACGCCTTAAAACGGGCTGGCGTCGAGAAAATCTATCAAGAAAAAACAAGTTCAATCGGTGCACGAATTGAGCTTAGAAAACTTCTTGCAACCCTCAAAAAAGATGATCTTTTGATTGTCTACAAGCTCGACCGACTGGCTCGGAGTCTGAAAGACTTGCTATCAATATTGGAGCAGATAGAAAAATCTGGATGTGGCTTTCGAAGCCTTACAGAACCAATTGATACGGTAAGCCCTGCCGGAAAATTGATGCTAAATATCTTGGGAAGTGTTGCCGAATTTGAGCGCAGTTTGATTCGGGAACGTTCGATTGCGGGGCAAGTTGCGGCTATCAAGTTGGGCCGCTGGCCTGGTCGCCCAAAGAAACTAAATCCGGATCAGGAATTTGAACTTTTCGAGCTGTGGGCTTCTGGTACTTCGAAGGCTGATCTCACCCGGAAATTCAACGTCAGTCATGACGTTGTGAAGATGGCTATTTTCAGAATGACCCGGCCAGATCACCCACGCGTCTATGGAAACAGGCCTGTCCTCGGGCCATTGTTGAACCAATGACAAAAGGACCTCTGCGGTCCTTTGTTCGTTGTTTTTTGGCCCATCGGGATAAACCCTGATTTTACTTACTCCCCACTTGCGGAGTCCGAAAACCCGTAATTTTCACGGTAAAGTGCGCCGGTTGGCCAATCGTCTGCATCAAGGATCTGTTGATGTTTCGCGGCGAGGAAGCAACGCAGCGGTGGTGCCGCTTGCGTTGCACCACTACTCAGCGAAACAACGACAGGAGATTCTTATGACAGGCAACTCAGCGCTGATTTTGGCGCTTGTTTGCGGGTTCATTGCCGTGGCTTACGGCTTTTGGGCACGCAGCTGGATTCTTTCCCAGGATGCTGGCAACGCGCGAATGCAGGAAATTGCAGCCGCCATTCAGACCGGGGCAGCCGCCTATCTGGCACGACAGTACAAGACCATCGCCGTCGTGGGCGTGGTGCTGACGATCCTTATCTACTTCTTTCTTGACTCTTTAAGCGCCGTCGGCTTCGTCATCGGAGCGGTCCTGTCCGGCGCTTGCGGCTTCATCGGCATGAATGTCTCGGTGCGCGCCAATGTGCGCACCGCGCAGGCCGCCACCAAGGGCATTGGCCCGGCGCTGGACGTGGCCTTTCGCGGCGGCGCCATCACCGGCATGCTGGTTGTCGGGCTGGGACTGCTGGGCGTCACGGGCTTCTACTGGTTCCTGGTCGGCAACGGCAACCTGACGCCCGACCGGAACCTGGCCAAACTGCTCAACCCCCTGATCGGCTTTGCCTTTGGCTCCTCCCTGATTTCCATTTTTGCCCGTCTGGGCGGCGGTATCTTCACCAAAGGCGCTGACGTTGGCGCCGATCTGGTGGGCAAGGTCGAGGCGGGCATTCCCGAAGACGACCCGCGCAATCCGGCCGTGATTGCCGACAACGTGGGCGACAACGTCGGGGACTGTGCCGGCATGGCCGCTGACCTGTTTGAGACTTATGCCGTGACGCTGATCGCCACCATGGTGCTCGGTGCCCTGCTGGTCACCGGTGCCGGCACCAGCGCGGTGGTCTATCCGCTGGCGCTGGGCGCCGTGTCCATCGTGGCCTCGATCATCGGCTGCTTCTTCGTCAAGGCTTCGCCGGGAATGAAGAATGTCATGCCGGCCCTGTACAAGGGTCTGGCAGTGGCAGGCGTGCTGTCACTGGTTGCCTTCTTCTTCGTGACGCAGTGGCTGATCCCCGACAACGCGATCAAGGCAAGCGGCAGCCAGATGGCCCTGTTCGGTGCCTGTGCCGTTGGTCTAGTGCTGACCGCCGCTCTGGTCTGGATCACCGAGTACTACACCGGCACACAGTACGCGCCCGTCAAGCACATCGCACAAGCCTCCACCACCGGCCACGGCACCAACATCATTGCCGGCCTGGGTGTGTCGATGCGCTCGACCGCCTGGCCCGTGATCTTTGTGTGCGCGGCCATCTACACGGCTTATGCACTGGCGGGTCTTTACGGTATCGCCATTGCCGCCACCTCCATGCTGAGCATGGCCGGCATTGTGGTGGCGCTGGACGCGTACGGCCCCATCACCGACAACGCCGGCGGCATTGCCGAAATGGCAGAGATGCCCAAAAGCGTGCGCGATGTGACCGACCCGCTGGATGCGGTGGGCAACACGACCAAGGCCGTGACCAAAGGTTATGCCATCGGCTCTGCCGGCCTGGCCGCACTGGTGCTGTTTGCGGACTACACCCACAAACTGGAAGGGTACGGAAAAGCCATCAGTTTTGACCTGAGCGACCCGATGGTGATCATCGGCCTGTTCATCGGCGGCATGATCCCTTACCTGTTCGGCGCCATGGCGATGGAAGCCGTTGGCCGCGCGGCCGGTGCCGTGGTGGTTGAAGTACGCCGCCAGTTCCGCGAGATCAAGGGCATCATGGAAGGCACCGCCAAGCCTGAATACGGCCGCGCAGTGGACATGCTGACCACCGCCGCCATCAAGGAAATGATGATCCCGTCGTTGCTGCCGGTGGTGGTGCCGATTCTGGTGGGTCTGCTGTTGGGCCCGGCCGCATTGGGGGGCTTGTTGATGGGCACCATCGTGACCGGCCTATTCGTCGCGATCTCGATGTGTACCGGTGGCGGCGCATGGGATAACGCTAAGAAATACATTGAAGATGGCCACCACGGCGGCAAAGGTTCTGAAACCCACAAGGCGGCTGTGACCGGTGACACGGTGGGTGATCCGTACAAGGATACGGCAGGTCCGGCCATCAATCCGCTCATCAAGATCATCAACATCGTGGCCCTGCTGATCGTGCCGCTGGTGATGCAGATACATGGCGGGCAAGCTGTGGCGCAGGCGCCTGCAGCAACTACTGTGACGGCTCCGGCTGCTTCCACGCCAGCGGCTGCGCCGGTCGCCGATGGCGCTTCAGTGAGAGTTGAAAACGGCGTGGTCAAGTTCTACTTTGCCTCCGGCAAAGCCGATGTGGCTGCGGGTGGCACTGAGGCATTGAGCGAGATCATCAAGGCCGTCAAGAATGGCAAGAAAGCCGTGATCAGCGGTTACCACGATGCCAGCGGTGATCCAGCCAAAAATGCCGAATTGGCCAAGCAGCGTGCCCTTGCCGTGCGCGATCTGCTCAAGGCATCGGGCATCGCCGAAGACAAGGTCGAACTCAAGAAACCCGAGCAAAGCATGCCTGGTGGCCCGGCTGCAGAAGCCCGACGCGTGGAAGTGACCCTGATGTAACCCACGGCAGCTGATTCCTGCGGATCAGCCCGATAGCCCGCTTCGGCGGGCTTTTTTTTGCTCTCTTATTTATAGCTATAGACGCCCTGTTCATGAGGGCCAGCGCCGTTTTTTATCTTAAGAAGTGCTATTGTGGCCCGGCGCCTGCCATGGCCCTTTCGGCAGCCAGTCCTTGGCAGTACCATGGCGAACATGCACCCTGCAAATCTTCGGTACGCGCAAGTACCATCGCTGATCCCTGGAGCTCGAAATGACTGACCTCGTTGTACGCCGCCTTTTGATTGACCTTGACTCTCCGGTGGCGCGCCATTGGTTTGGTGGCGACGCTTTTCGCACCGCGCTGTTCAATGCCCTGTCCATGAGTTTTCCGGTCGGAGAACAGTTCTTCATCGACTCGGTGCGCACTGGACTCAAAACTCTTTCTGCCGCCGACCAGGAAAAGTACCGGATCGAAGCCCAGGGTTTCATCGGGCAGGAAGCCACCCACCGTCGCATTCATGGCTTGTTCAACGTCCAAATCGAGAAGCATGGCTTGGTCAACGACTGGGAGCCACGGGCTCGGGAACGGCTCAAGCTGCTCAATGGCTTTCACCCGCGCCACTGGCTGGCCATTACCGCTGCCACCGAGCATTTCACTGCTGTGTTTGCCGACTGGATCTTGAGCAACCCGGACCTGTTTGACGGTACGGAGACGCGGCTGAAAACCATGTGGCTGTGGCACAGCGCCGAAGAAGCAGAGCACAAATCCACCGCGTTTGATCTGTATCGCGCGTTGGGGGGCACGGACGAGTCACGCATCAAGTGGTTCAAACGCATTACGTTCATCTTTCTATCAGACCTGCTACGCCAGACCGTCAACAACCTGTATCGGGACGGCACACTCTGGAAGTGGCGCACCTGGAAGAGTGCCGCGAGCTTTCTGTTCGGCCAGCGTGGAATGATTCGTCTGACGTACAAGCCATGGCGCGCCTACAAACAACCCGACTTTCATCCCAACCAGTTGGCCAGCGAGTTGTCCCGCGACTGGCTGCAAAGCCATACCGAGGCGTATTCGATCGTGGGGACCCAAACGCCAGTTGCGGCCTGAGATCGGGACGCCGCGCCAGCAGTAACAGGGCAACGGGAGATGCGCCACCAAGCCTCGGGCACACAGGATTTCTTGATGAAAGTCAATTGGTGAATGGCAGTCATGGTCAATAATGAAGCTGGTGGCGTATGAGAGCCGAGGACTTCCAGTCCGCTTCACTTGATCAACTCAAACAGGCAGGTACAACCTTGAATCTACGTAAGCTCATTCATAGCGGGTGCATGTTGTCACTGGCATTGCTGGTAGCCGGCTGTTCATCCATGCTGCCGCGCGCAAGCAGTGAGTCATCGCCGTTTAAAACCTTCGAGGAGGCGCGCGACGCCATCGAGGCACTGGTTCCCATGAAAAGTGATGTGGCTACGCTGACCAAACTGGGGATTGACCCGGTACAGCAGCCCAATACAGTCATCCTGACGCAGTCGGACATCGTGCGGCGATTTGTTCCAAGCGCCCTGCTCAAACGGGAAGATCTCGATCCGGGCGTGTTGGCCTGTCTGGAAGCGCGCGATGCCTGTCGAGGCTGGGAGATTTCTGCTTCGCGCATCCTGAAAGCGCGAACCGGCAATCTGCTGGCCGACTTCACCAATTTTTCGCGCCGGACCGAAACTACCGGATGGCGCTTCAACGCCTTGGTTTTGCTGGTGAACGATTTAGTGGTCTATCGCGCATGGAGCGGACAGCCCCGCGTCAACGAGATCGAGGTCAACACTAACCCATTGGGCCCCCTGCAAGAAATGGGTCCGGCCATCATAACAAGCCAGTAAACCGGATGGGGGAAGGCGCACCGTTTATGGTCGAGAATCAGGCTCATGCAACTCAACTACATCGCCAACGCGTCACTGCCGTCATCGTCTGGTCGAACCATTGCCATGCTGGACCCGTCGGATGGCCAGCCTTTCGACGAAATCCAACGCAGCAACGCATCAGACATTGACTTCGCGGTGCGCGCCGCGCGACAGAGTCTGGAGGCCGTCTGGCGCAAGTTCAGTCCCGCCGAGCGTGGTCGCCTGCTCATGCGGCTGTCACTTAAGGTCACGGAACATGCCGAAGAGCTCGCGTTGATCGAACAGCGCGACTGTGGCAAGCCCACCCGTCAGGCACTCGCCGATGCGGCCGCGCTCGCCCGTTACTTTGAGTTTTACGCCGGTGCCTGTGACAAGCTGCATGGTGAAACCATTCCCTATCAGGATGGCTACAGCGTGCTCACCTGGCGCGAGCCACATGGCGTCACGGGTCACATCATCCCGTGGAACTATCCGATGCAAATATTTGGCAGAAGCGTAGGCGGTGCTCTGGCTGCAGGCAATGTATGTGTCATCAAACCTGCAGAAGATGCCTGCCTGTCACTCCTGCGTGTGGCGCAACTGGCGGCGGAAGTGGGTTTCCCGGCCGGCGCCATCAACATCGTGACCGGCTATGGCCATGAAGTGGGCGACGCGTTGGCACGCCATCCGGGCATTGACCACATCAGCTTCACAGGCAGCCCTTCGGTCGGTACCCTCATCAGCCAGGTCGCAGCACAGCGCCATTGCCCGGTCACGCTGGAGTTGGGTGGGAAAAGCCCGCAGATCGTCTTTGCCGATGCCGATCTTGACGCAGCTGTTCCCGCAATCATCAACGGCATCGTGCAAAACGCAGGACAAACCTGTTCAGCGGGTTCGCGTTTGCTGGTTGATCACGTCATCTACGAGTCCCTGCTGGAGCGTTTGGGACATGAATTTGAAAAGCTGCGCGTTGGCCCGGCTACGTTGGACCTGGATCTGGGGCCATTGATTCGCCAGAGCCAGCAACAGCGTGTCTGGGATTTTTTGAGCGACGCCCAAGTCGCCAATATTGAGATGGTGGCCCAAGGCAAAGTCGTCGATGAAGCACCACAGACCGGCTTCTACCAGGCCCCCACCCTGCTGCGCGACGTACCAGCCATGCACCGCCTGGCCCAGGAAGAAGTGTTTGGCCCAGTCCTCGTCGCCATGTCGTTTCGCGACGAAGACCATGCCGTAGAGTTGGCGAACGCGACACCCTTTGGTCTGGTGGCCGGCGTCTGGACGGCTGAGGGGGCACGTCAATTTCGCATGGCCAGGCGCGTCCGAAGCGGTCAGGTTTTCATCAATAACTACGGCGCCGGTGGCGGCGTGGAACTCCCTTTTGGCGGCGTGAAATCCAGTGGCCACGGTCGCGAAAAAGGGTTTGAGGCACTCCATGGCTTTACCACGCTCAAGACGGTGGCGATCAAGCACGGATAACCGTCGCAAAAACTCGCGACTTCCGCCACTTTTCGCACAGTCCGCTCAAACCAGCCCGGCTAAACTTGATAAAGTCTGCAAACCGAGGGGAATACCATGTTCAAGTTTCTGAAAAACACCCGCTCGGGAAACGACCGCCCACCCCCCGCGGCACCGGTGTCGGTTGCACCTTCCAGTGAACAGCAGCACAGCAACGTTCGCCGCGAATTGATCCGGGTCGTCCTGAAAGACACGCTGCGGCTTCACGGAATCCCCCCCGGCTGGTTGGCCTGTGAGGTCTTCATCATCACGCGCCCGCCCAGCGCAGAAGAGCTGCATATCCAACTGATCGTCATGAAATGGAACGAGCAACTGCTGCGTTATGCCCCGACGCTTCAACAGCAATTGCTGCTCGGGCTGGATCGATTTGATCCGTCCATCGATCATTCCGGCTACATTGTGTCATGGCGTTTTTCACCCGATTGCGGCTGTCCTTTCACCCGGATGCCAGACCCGAAATCCTGGCTTAAACCAGCCCTGACTCAGGCCGATGACGGGATTGTTCCCGTTCTGGACCGGCGCCATACCAGGCGTCCGGCGAAAGCCCCCAAACCGAACCCGGTGCCAACCGACCCACAGAGCCACGCCCCCAACTTTGCGCCCACCCAGATAGCCCCCCTGCGCTGACTGCTGCTCGCGGGCCGGTCGTATCCGCAAGAGTACCCGCTAAACGAGCACTGCGACCTCTGCTCTGGACGTCCAGTCAATCGGGTCCTGCTGCAGCGCCATGTCAATGTCAATACCGAGTGCCAACGCGACCACATCAGGGAAATTGTGGGTCAAGTCGTGCTGGTCATAGTTTGCTTCCTTGGCACGGGCCCGCCACGCCGCCAGATGAAGAATACCGGCCATCGGCTCGTAGACGCCGTTCTCGAAAGGTGCGCAATGATGCTGCAGTGCGTCGACAATGGTCTGAGGAAAATTCCAGGTTCGCGCAAAACCGGCCCCCACATCGGCGTAGCAATAACCCAATAAATTTCGTTCGGCGGCGGCTCGTTTCAGACCGAGCGGCGCAACCTCCTGGCTAAGGACCGCCATTTTTTGCGGCATCCCCAGGTGCATCACCAGTTCGCCAGTGGCATGAATCAACCCGGCAGTAAACGCCACTGGCTGTTTTTGCCGAACCATGCCGCCCAGTGTGCGCGACAATTTGGCCACATTCAGGCTGTAACGCCAGAACTGATTCATATCGAGGCCGGGGATCGCCCTGAACGCACCGGCAATAGCGGCTGCCGTGGCCAGAGATCGAACCTGATCAAGGCCCATCAGGGCGAGCGCCTCTGACACGCTGCTGATCTGGCTGGACAACTGAAACTGCGCTGAGTTGGCCAACTGCAGCAAGCGCGTCGTCAGGATCGGGTCGGTATTGATCAGCTGGCTTATTTTTCTGAGATCAGGTTCCGGGCGATCCAGCTCGTTGAGCAGCAACGCGATGATTTTCGGGATGCTGGGCAGCGCCGTGTCGGAAGCGAGTAAGTCGTCGAGAGTCATCAATCACAGCCCCTAGGGTTCGAATGGGTATTTCGACTGCCATTATCCGTCAGGCCTGTGCACGGAAAACGTGCCAAAATTCGGTCTGAAGCATGGCACCAGTCCGCTTTCAGGATGCGGGCTGACATACGCATTTCGTACAGGCCAATTCGCCGCACCATCAACCAATATCCAGACACATGACCCTGCGCGTCCAAAACAAATCCATCATCGTGACCGGCTCTGGCGGAGGCATTGGCGAAGGCATCGCCAAGCGGCTGGCCGCACAGGGCGCCAAGGTTATTGTCAACGACATCAATCCAGTGCTTGGCGAAAAAGTCGTCGCCGAGATCTTGGCGACGGGGAATACCGCCTCGTTTTTTGCGGCCGATGTGACGAAGTCTGACGACGTCCAGGCTCTGGTGGCCGCCGCGGTTCAGCGTTACGGCAGGTTGGACGTGATGGTCAACAACGCAGGCTGGACGCACCGCAATCGCCCCGCGCTCGAAGTCAGCGAAGATGAGTTTGACAAGTGCTATGCCGTCAACGTGAAAAGCATCTACCTGTCCACCATTCACGCCACGCCGGTGTTCCGCGCCCAGGGCGGCGGCAGCTTCATCAATATCGCTTCGACGGCGGGCGTGCGCCCACGCCCCGGCCTGACCTGGTACAACGGCTCCAAGGGCGCGGTGATTACCACCTCCAAGTCACTGGCCGCGGAACTGGGACCGGACAACATCCGGGTGAACTGCATCAACCCGGTCTTTAACCCGGATACAGGTCTGGCTGCCGAATTTGCGGGCGGCCCCCTGACCGACGAACGCAAGGCGAAATTTCTCACCAGCATTCCTCTGGGCCGCTTCTCCACGGCGCTGGATGTAGCCAACGCCGTTTTATATCTGGCCAGCGACGAAGCGGCGTTTATCAGTGGCGTATGTCTTGAGGTTGACGGTGCGCGCTGTGTTTAACTCTGGCGCCATGCGCGATTACATCCATGACTGAACGCCACACGCCGCGCGTCGTGCCGCTGATTGACCAGCGCTCGGCGTCCCTGCTCACCCCCGCTGCGGCCTTGGCGCCGAAGACCCGCATCGCGGCAACCGGCCTGCTTTCCGACACGCTGGGGCGGCCCCTGCGCGATTTGCGCATCAGTGTGACGGACCGCTGCAATTTCCGCTGCAACTACTGCATGCCGAAGGAAATCTTTGACAAAGACTACAGCTACCTGCCGCACGGCGACCTGCTGTCGTTTGAGGAGATCACCCGAATAGCCAAAGTTTTTGTGGCCCACGGTGTGCAAAAAATCCGACTCACTGGCGGCGAACCCCTGCTGCGCAAGAACATTGAGTTGCTGATTGAACAACTGGCGGCATTGCGCACGGTCGAAGGCCGTCCGCTGGATCTGACGCTCACCACCAACGGCTCGCTGCTGGCCCGCAAAGCCCGGGCCCTCAAGGCGGCGGGCCTGCAACGCGTGACGGTGAGCCTGGACGGGCTGGATGATGCGGTGTTTCGCAGCATGAATGACGTGGACTTTCCCGTGGCCGACGTGCTGGCAGGCATTGAAGCGGCGCGTGACGCCGGTCTGGGTCCGATCAAGATCAACATGGTGGTCAAGCGCGGCACCAATGAGCACGAAATTCTCCCCATGGCGCGGCATTTCAAGGGCAGCGGCATAGTGCTGCGCTTCATTGAGTACATGGACGTGGGAGCCACCAATGGCTGGCGCATGAACGAGGTGCTGCCTTCAGCGGATGTAGTCAAACTCATCCACGCCGAACTGCCACTGGTGCAACTCGACCCGTCTTCTCCAGGCGAGACCGCCGAGCGCTGGGGCTATGCAGACGCTTCGGGTCAGCACGACAAGGCAGCGGGTGAAATCGGCGTCATCAGCAGTGTGACGCAGGCGTTCTGCGGTGACTGCAACCGCGCCAGACTGTCGACCGAAGGCAAACTGTATCTGTGCCTGTTCGCCGCCCAGGGCTATGACCTGCGTTCACTGGTTCGTGCCAAAGAATCGGACACTGATCTGGCTTCTGCCGTGGGTCATATCTGGCAGGGCCGCACGGATCGTTATTCTGAACTGCGAAGCGCCATGGCGCCCGATGGCGGGACCGGGGTCCGACGGGTCGAAATGAGCTACATAGGAGGGTGACTTGATCAACCCGAATGACATTACCGGCCTCATATTGGCCGGTGGACGTGGCTCCCGCATGGGGGGCGTGGACAAGGGCCTGCAGGCCTTCAACGGCATGCCGCTGGCCCTGCACACACTGACCCGCCTGCAAATGGGCGGGGGCGTAGGTCAGATCATGATCAACGCCAACCGCAATCTCGCAGCCTATGAGTCTTTTGGCGCGGCGGTCTGGCCTGATGGTTTGGCCGACTATGCGGGGCCACTGGCGGGCTTTCTCACCGGGCTTGAACGCTGTGAAACGCCCTTGCTCGTCACCGTGCCATGCGACACACCCTTGTTGCCACTCGATCTCGTACCACGGCTGGCCCAGGCGCTGGAGTCGGAGGACGCCGATATCGCCATGGCAGCCGCACCTGAAGTCGACAAGGATGGCCATGTGAAGCTCCGCCCCCAGCCTGTCTTTTGTCTACTGCGCGTGGAGTTGCTGGAAAGCCTGGTGAAGTTCACCCAGGACGGTGGCCGCAAGATTGACGCATGGACTGCCCTGCACAAGACGGTGGTCGTACCTTTTGATTTGCCCGGTGACGACCCGCGGGCGTTCTGCAATACCAATACGCTGGCGGAGTTGCGCGAACTGGAAAACACCTGAGCATGAAAAGCATTGCCAGCATCGCAGCTGAGTTGGAAGGCTATGACCCCCAGGCCTTGAGCGCCAGTAATGTCAACGCATTCTTGTCGCGCCTGATCGAGCCCGTCGCTGACCATGAAGAGGTCGGAATCTTTCAGGCGTTGGGGCGCGTGTTATCGCAGGACGTGATCTCGCCCATCAGCGTGCCAGCCCACGACAATTCCGCCATGGATGGCTATGCCTTTGATGGGGCGCAACTGTCAGCACAAGCGCCCCTTAGCCTAACGGTCGTCGGCACCGCGCTGGCCGGAAAAGCCTGGCCGGGCATCGTCAAACCGGGTGAGTGCGTGAAGATCATGACGGGCGCCATCATGCCGCCGGGCCTGAACACGGTGGTGCCGCAAGAGTTCGTGACACGCCATATTGAACCGACAACCGTGGCGACCGAGGCTGCGACAAAGCCCGAGGTGATCGTTGTCCCTGCAGGTTTATTAACAATTGGCGACAACCGCCGAAAACTTGGCGAAGACCTCCTGGCGGGCCATCCGGCGCTACAAAAAGGTGAGCTGCTTACGCCCGCTGCGCTTGGGCTCATGGCCAGTTTGGGCATTGAATTGCTGCCGGTATGTCGCAAACTGCGTGTGGCCTACTTCTCTACCGGAGACGAGATTTTGAGCCTGGGCGAGCCGCCCCGTGAAGGCGCCGTATACGACAGCAATCGCTACACCGTGTTCGGCTTGCTGACCCGCCTGGGTTGCGAAGTCATCGACATGGGCGTGGTGCGCGATGAGCCTGCCCTGCTGGAGGCGGCATTCATCCGCGCGGCAGGCGAGGCCGATGCCATCATCACCAGCGGTGGCGTCAGTGTGGGGGAAGCCGACTACACCAAGGCGATGATGAAGAAGCTTGGCGACGTCGCCTTCTGGAAGATCGCGATGCGCCCCGGGCGCCCGATGGCCGTGGGCCGTATCGGAAAATCGGTACTCTTTGGTCTGCCAGGCAACCCGGTGGCGGTGATGGTGACTTTTCTGGCGTTCGTACGCCCCGCCCTCCTGAAAATGATGGGCGAAACGGCTGCTTCGCCACCGCTGCTCAAGGCGCGCAGCCTGGAGGCCCTGCGCAAGAAACCGGGCCGTACCGAGTACCAGCGCGGCACCGTAACCACCGCGCCCGACGGCTCACTGCGCGTCAGAACCACGGGCAACCAGGGCTCGGGCGTGCTGAGTTCAATGGTCAGGGCCAACGGCCTGATCGTGTTGCATCACTCGCAGGGCAATGTGACTGTGGGCGACGAAGTCGATGTGATGATGTTTGACGGCGTGATCTGATTCAGGTCACATCCGACGCAGCCCGCGGGGTCACAAGCGCTGGTTCAGTCCGGGGACCGGGAGCCAGTTTGCGGGCCAGCAGCGTGTACATGGTGGGCACCACAAAGATCGTGAGCAGAGTGCCCAGGCTCATGCCACCCACAATCACCCAGCCAATCTGGCGGCGACTCTCGGCCCCCGCGCCAGTAGCCAATGCCAGCGGCAAAGCGCCCAACACCATGGCACCGGTCGTCATCATGATGGGGCGCAGCCGCTGCGAGGCCGAGCGCTTGATGGCCTGCAGCGTGTCCAGCCCCTGCTCGCGCAACTGGTTGGCAAACTCCACGATCAAAATGCCGTGTTTGGTTATCAGACCCACCAGCGTGATCAGGCCGATCTGACTGAACACGTTCAATGTTCCACCCGACCACTTCAGGGCCAGCAGAGCACCGGCCATGGACAGCGGCACGCTCAGCAGAATCACAAACGGGTCCACAAAACTCTCAAACTGCGCAGCCAGGACCAAGAAGATGAACACCAGAGCCAAAACAAAAACCAGGGAGAGTGAATCCGCCGACTTGCGGAACTCGCGACTGATGCCGTTCAAATCCGTGGCATAGCCAGGTTTGAGCACTTTTTTGGCTGTGGCGTCCATGAAGTCGAGTGCTTCGCCCACCGAATAATTGGAGGACAGGTTGGCGGTGATAGACGCCGAGCGGCGCTGCCCAAAATGGTTGAGTTCGCGGGGAACCACCACCTCGCTGATCTTCACCAGAGCGGAGAGCGGAATCATGGCATCGCCCTTGCCGCGCACGAAAATCTTCTCAATATCGTCGGGCGTTTCGCGGCCGCTCGGGTTGGTCTGCACAATCACGTCATATTGCTCGCCACCGCGTTTGTAACGGGTCACATTGCGACCACCGAGCATGGTCTCCACCGCCCGGGCAATCAAGTCCACTCCCACACCCATGTCGGCGGCGCGTTCGCGGTCTACTTCCAGTTTGATCTCCGGCTTGTTCAGCCGCAGATCGGTGTCCACCTGCACAAAGCCCGGATTCTTGGCCAACTCAGCCTGGAATTCCCGCACGGCCTGGGACAAGTTCTGATAACTGTCCGATGTGATGATCACATAGTTAATTGGCCGCTCACGAAAGCCCTGCCCCAGCGAAGGCGGTGTGATCGGAAACGCCGTCACGCCCGACAAGGCAGACACCCGTGGTGTCATCTCGCGCGCCATCTCCTGGGTTGTCCGTTTGCGTTCCTCCCAGGGCTTGGCGCGAAAGAAGATGCTGCCCTGCGCGACCGTCGGGTTGCCGACATTCGCGAATATGCGGTCAAACTCCGGGTAGCTCTGGCCAATATTCTCGATCGCCCTGGCGTACCGGTTGGTGTAGTCAAGTGTCGCGCCGTCCGGTGCACTGACCTGCGCCAGCACCACGCCACGGTCTTCAATCGGGGCCAGTTCGCGCTTGATATCGCCCAGCACCACCCACGACACCACACCACTGCCAACCATCACGATCAACACCAGCCAGCGACGTCTGAGCGTCCAGTCCAATACGCGGCCGTAGCCCCGGGTCACGGCTTGCAGGACACCTTCCATGCCCCGGTCGAAACGGGACGGATTGGGGTTGTGTCTGAGCAGCAATGAAGACATCATCGGCGACAGCGTCAGCGCCACAATGCCCGACACCACCACTGCTCCGGCCAAAGCCAGGGCAAATTCGGTGAACAGCCGTCCGGTGCGACCGGGCGCAAACGCCAGCGGCGCATACACTGCCACGAGGGTCATGGTCATTGCAATAATCGCAAAGCCCACCTCGCGGGCGCCCTTGATTGCCGCCTGGAAAGGCGCCATGCCTTCTTCAATATGCCGATAGATATTCTCCAGCATCACGATGGCGTCATCCACCACCAGGCCAATGGCCAGCACCAAGGCCAGCAAGGTGAGCGTGTTCACGCTGAAACCGGCCAGAGCCATCAGCGCAAATGAGCCAATCAGCGAAACAGGTATGGTGATCAACGGAATGAGCGAGGCCCGAAGCGTGCGCAAAAACACAAAGATCACCAGTGCCACCAATACAGTGGCTTCCAGGATCGTCTGAAAGACCGCCTTGATCGAACGGTCGATGAACACCGAATTGTCATTGGCCACATCGATTCGCACACCTGGCGGCAAGTCGCGCTGCACCTTGACCATGAGATCCCGTACACCCCTGGAAAGATCCAATGGGTTGGCGGTCGCTTGGCGAACAACGCCCACACCCACGGAATCGCGCCCATTCAGACGCACACTGGAACGCTCATCTGCTGGCGCCTGCTGCACACGAGCCACGTCGGCAATGCGCACCGGCAAGCCGTTGACGGTCCGAATCACCACCTGCGCAAACTCCTGTGGACGCCGCAGGTCGGTGGCGGTCGTCACGTTGAACTCACGTTGCCTGCTCTCAATGCGCCCGGCAGGCACTTCCAGATTGGAGCGCCGCAAGGCATCCTCAACATCCTGAATGGTGAGCCGAAAGGCCGCCAGCTTGTCAGGGTCAACCCAGATGCGCATGGCAAACTTGCGCTCGCCGTAAATATTGACTTCAGCCGCGCCGGGCGCGGTCTGCAGCACCGGTTTGACCAGCGTGTTGGCCATCTCGGAAAGCTGCAGGGCCGTGTGCGTGTCTGAACTCAGGGCCAGAAAGATCACGGGAAAAGAATCGGCCTCCACCTTCGCGATCACGGGCTCATCGATGCCTTGGGGCAGGCGCTGGCGCACGCGCGTGACCTTGTCACGCACATCGGCCGCGGCCGAGTCGGCATCGCGGGTCAGGGCAAAGCGGATCGAGATCTGGCTGCGCTCCTGCCGGCTGGTCGAGGTGATCACATCCACGCCTTCAATGCCGGCCAGTGAGTCTTCCAGTACCTTAGTCACCTGACCTTCCATGACCTCGCTGGAGGCACCCGAAAACGCAGTTGAGACTGACACCACGGGTTCATCAATCTTGGGGTATTCGCGCACTGAGAGCCGGTTGAAAGACACGGCCCCAATCAGCACAATCAGCAAGGACAGCACGGTGGCAAACACCGGGCGCCGAATGGAGGTTTCAGCCAGTTGCATGGTGCTCTCCGATACCGCTCAACGACTGGCGGCTGGAGCCGATGCCGATACCGAAGCCGCGACAGATACCGACGCAGACGCTGCACCCTGGGCCGGCTGGCCCAGCGTCACAATGCGCAGCGGCGTGCCGTCACGCTGCAAACGCTGCTGCCCGGCCACAACCACCGTCTGGCCTTCCGTCAAGCCTCCGGTGATTTCGACCATGCCCTGCTGGCGCACACCCAGCTTCACCTCCTGCCGCAGCGAGACGAATTTGGTGTCTGACGGCAAAGTCGCGGCAACCGTCCCGGGCACCGCTTCCGGCGTCACGACCTTGATCACAAACTGGCGCCCACCCTGGGGCACGATGGCTTCTTCAGGCACGACCAGGGCCGATTCATTGACCGAAAAAACGGTGGTTACACGCGCAAACATACCGGGTCGAAGCGGCGCCAGACTGCCAGATGGACGGACCGCACGTTGCCCACCCTGCCCAGTCTCCCCCAGGGTATTGGGCAGGACCGCACGCACACTGACAGACCGGCCGTTGGCGTCCAGTAGTGGATTGATGGCCTCGACGCGCGCCGTGAAGGCCCGTCCCGGAAAGGCATCGAGCGCGAGCTCCACCGGTTGCTGCGGCTTGAGCTTGCTTTGATAGCGCTCGGGCAGCCGGAAGTCCACATACATGCTGCTGATGTCTTCCAGGTTCACCAGATCCGCGCCGTCTTTCACGTAATCGCCCACGTTGACGTTGCGGATACCCACCGTGCCATTGAATGGCGCAAGAATGGCCATGCGCGACAGGCGCGCCTGGGACAAGGTCAGTTGCGCCTCGACGACCTGCAGATTGGCAGAGCTTTCCTCGACGACCCGCTGCGCCACAAAGTTTTCCGCCACCAGCTCCTGGTTGCGCTTGAGGGCCGCCTGCGCGATCGAGACCTGTGCCAACGACTGTTTGACCTCGGCCTGCTGCAGGGTGTCATCCAGTTGCACCAGCACTTGACCTTTGCGCACCTGCGCCCCATCGCGAAAGCCCAGCGACTTGATTCGCCCGGCGACCTCGGGGCGCAACATCACGCTTTGGCGTGATTGAAGGCTGCCTACTGATTGGGCAGCGTCGCGCAACGCGAGTCTTTTGGCCTGGGCGACCTCCACACCTGCGACGGTGGACGCGTTAGCGGGCACACCAGCGATCTCCGGGGCACCTTTGGGCTTCGACTGATACCACCAAGCCGCCCCCGACGCCGCCGCGATACCGATCACTGCAACGACCGGATACAGTATTTTTTTTGCCATGAACGCGTTTTTTCTCAACGATAGGGAAAGTAAACCCGACAAGAAAACCAGAACGGTGACATCAGGCTGTCAATGTAGCAGTACCCGCGCGAGCCAGACTACGTAGTGTCCCTGCTTGAATAGGGCCGGAGCCCAACTTTGCAGACTCTTTACACCCCCGCGCACGTCGAGGCTTCAGCGCTGCCGCAAAGCCTGCTCAACACCCCGGTTGGCCAGCATGTCTGCATGCTCGTTGCCAGGGTCGCCGTCATGACCCCTGACCCAGCGCCAGTCAATCTTGTGGCCCGATGTCGTGACCAATTCGTCCAGCCGCAGCCACAGGTCGACGTTCTTCACCGGTTGTTTGGCGGCGGTTTTCCAGCCCCGGGCTTTCCAGCCGGCAATCCACTCCGTCATGCCCTTGAGCACATACTGGCTGTCTACGTGCAGCGTCACGTGGCAGGGGCGCTTTAAGGCCGCCAGCGCTTCAATGACCGCCGTCATTTCCATGCGGTTGTTGGTGGTACCCATCTCACCACCGAACAGCTCTTTTTGCGTACCCGCCGATTTGAGCAGCACACCCCAACCACCTGGCCCCGGATTGCCCTTGCAGGCGCCATCGGTGTAAATTTCAATCGTGTTCAATCAACGCCTCTCATTTTGTTGTCATTCAGGGCTTCAGCCCTTACCAAAGTTGCACCATTTGCTACAGAAGCAGGAGCAGATGCAAGCGCTCTGGAAGCCTTCCAGGCCGGGCTCAGCAGCGTCATGCCGTGCACGCGCTTGACGGCCACCAGGAAATACACGGCGCCCAGAATTGGCCACCAGCGATCACCCGCCCGGTCCATCCACGCAAAACGCTGCAGCCACTTTTCACTGGAGAGCGATGGCCGGTAACAGCCAAACCGCCCGACTTCCACCTCGAAACCCAGCAGTCGAAGCCAGTCGCGCAAGCGCCAATAGCCGATGAACTCATCTTGAGGCAAAAACATTTTGCCAAAGCCAAACCGATGGTACAGGTGTGCACGCCGCTGCCGCAGACCCCACAAGCTGACAGGATTCAGACCACAGATCACAACCCGGCCCTCCGGCACAAGTACCCGCTCAACCTCGCGCAGGGTGGTGTGAGGGTCGGGCGCCAATTCGAGCGAGTGCGGCAGCACCACCAGGTCCAGGCTATTCGCCGGGAACGGCAGGGCCGAGAAATCAGTCACAATGGCCGCCCCAGGCGCCGGAACCTGGGTGGCCAGCCACCGATGCGGCATGCGATTGGCGGCCAGGGCGTCCAGTTCGGTCAAACCCAGCTGCAACGCGTGAAAACCAAAAATATCGGCCACGGCCAGATCCAGTTGGGCACGTTCCCACGCCAGCAGATAACGCCCAGGTGGCGTCTGAAACCAGTCATGCAAACCTATAATTTGATCGTTCATGAAGTTAATTCCACTACCCGCCTTCACTGACAACTACATCTGGATGTTGCATGACGGACATCAAGCGCTGGTGGTTGACCCCGGTGATGCACAACCCGTGCTTGAGGCCCTGCAGCGATTAAGCGTGCGACTGGAGGCCATTCTAGTCACGCACCATCACCCCGATCACACCGGCGGCGTGAATGCCTTACGCCAGGCCACAGGCGCCAGAGTGTTTGGCCCTGCACGGGAAGTCATGCCTGAGCCGCTGACCCGGCTCGCCGGCGACGATCAGCTTCAATCTCTTGGATTGACTTTCGATGTGATCGATGTCCCGGGACACACCGCGGGGCACATAGCCTATTTTTGTGCGAACGTGGATGAAGCACCCCTCCTGTTTTGTGGCGACACGCTGTTCAGCGGCGGATGCGGGCGCCTGTTTGAAGGCAGCCCGGCCCAGATGCTCGCGTCGCTGGACACACTGGCCGCCCTGCCAGGCGCCACACGGGTGTGTTGTACGCACGAATACACCTTGAGCAACCTGAAATTTGCCAGCGCAGTCGACCCCGACAATGAGGCGCTGGCCGACTACACGGCAAAGGCCCAGTCTTTGCGGGCCCGCCAGCAGCCCACCCTGCCCTCCACCATCCTGCTGGAGCGTCAGATCAACCCTTTTTTGCGCACCCGCCAAGCCAGCATCATCCAGGCGGCCAAGGCATTTGACGCAACAGCCAGCGACGAGGTGAGCATCTTTGCCGCTCTTCGCCAATGGAAAAACGAGTACCAATGAAACTTTTTGCTGTTTTGGGCTTGGCCGCCCTGGTCATACTGACAGGCTGTGCCAGCCCTGGCGTGACGACCACATCAGACCCGGGCGCCATCTACGGTGCCACGGGTTCAACCAGCGACTCCGCCGCGAACACGCGCCGGTCCGTCATCCCCGGTGGGGTATTGCAGCCGATCACAGCTGCCCAGGCCGCATCGAGAGCCGTTGCCCAGCTGGCCCCGCCCGCCGATTTATGGGAGCGCATCCGGCGCGGGTTTGCCATGCCCAACCTGGAGAATGACCTGGTGCACGACCGCGAACAGTGGTACAGCACCCGGCCCGACTACATCCTGCGCATGACCGAACGCTCCAATAAATACCTGTTCCACATTGTTGAGGAACTGGAGCTGCGCAACATGCCGACCGAACTGGCGCTGCTGCCTTTTATTGAAAGCGCTTTCAACCCTCAGGCCGTATCCAGTGCCAAAGCAGCCGGCATGTGGCAGTTCATGCCAGCCACCGGCAAGCACTTCGAGCTCAAGCAGAATGCCTTCCGCGATGACCGGCGTGACGTGCTGGCCTCGACCCGCGCAGCACTGGACTACCTGCAAAAGCTTCACGGCATGTTTGGCGACTGGCATCTGGCGCTGGCCGCCTACAACTGGGGTGAAGGCAGTGTGGGCCGAGCCATCGCCAAAAACCGGCGCGCGGGACAGGGAACCGCCTATACCGACCTCAACATGCCCATGGAAACCCGTTTTTACGTGCCCAAGCTGCAGGCTGTGAAAAACATCGTGGCTAACCCGCAAGCGTTCAACTCTCGCCTGCCCGACATCGGAAACCATCCCTATTTTCAGACGGTGGATATCAAACACGATATCGACGTGGCGCTGGCAGCCAAGCTGGCCGAGGTTTCACTCGAAGACTTCAAGGCGCTCAACCCGTCGGCCAGCCGCCCCGTCATCCTGGCAGCAGGCACGCCACAAATATTGCTGCCATGGGACAACGCCTCGGTATTTGAGAGAAATCTGGAAGCCTACGGAGGCGGCCGCCTGGCCAGCTGGACCGTCTGGCTGGCGCCCACCACCATGAAGCCGGCCGATGCGGCCAAACGGGTTGGGATGACGGAAGTCGAGCTGCGCAGTGTCAACAACATCCCACCCAGGGTGGTGATCAAGGCCGGCTCCAGCCTGCTGGTGCCACGTTCAAAACACCTTGAGACCGATGTGGGAGCGCATGCGGCTGACAACGGCCAGCTCTCTTTGGCGCCTGAGATCCTATTGAAACGAACCGTGCTCAAGGCCGGGAAAAAAGACTCTGTGGCAAGCCTGGCCAAGCGCTACCGGGTCAGCCCCGACAGCGTCGCCGAATGGAACAAGGTGAGCGCGTCTGCAGCCTTCAAGGCCGGACAACAGATTGTCCTGTTTCTGCCGGTGCGGGCCAAGACATCGATCCGGAGCAAGGGAAATCGGACGAGCAAGCCCGTCCAGCAGGCGCGACAAAAATCGGTCAAGGCCACCCGCGTTGCCAAACAGTAGCAAATTCGGGCGCGCAATTTGCCGTGTCCGCAGAAGCGATGTCGGACACGCGGGCCTCAGGCTTTGTAGCGCTCTTTGGCCATCCTTGCAAACTCGTTGGTGTAGGTCTTCGAGAGTTCGATCTTGTCCGCCTTGATCGCTTGATCGAAACTGGCAAGCGCCTTCAGGGCGGTACGCGGACCCTCGTCAGGGATGATGCCGTCAGGCGAAATGGCCTCGCGCACTTTGTTGAACGCTGCCAGATACAGTGCCCGATCTCCCAGCAGGTAGGATTCGGGAACCGCTTTGATGATGTCACTGGGGCCCGCTGTCTGCAGCCACTTGAGGCTATGCGCCATGGCATAGGTCAGGGCTTGCACGGTGTTGGGGTTTTTCTGTATGAATTCGAGTGGCGCGTACAGGCAACCGGCCGGCATGGGGCCCCCAAAAACATCGGACGTGCCTTTGAGTGTGCGCGTATCGGCAATGATGCGGATCTCCCCCTTTTGTTCCAGCATCGTCATCACCGGATCGACATTGCTCATGGCGTCAATCTGGCCGGCGCGAAAAGCGCTCAACGCGCCTGCGGCCGTGCCCACACCAATGAAGCTCACATCGCCCGCCTTGAGACCGGCACGCGACAGGATCAGATTGGCCACCATATTGGTCGATGCGCCTGGCGCCGAAATGCCGATCTTCTTGCCCCGGAGGTCTGCCACCGTCCTGTAGTTGGGCATGTTTTTGAGCGATACCCCCATGGAGATGGCCGGTGCACGGCCCTGCAGCACAAAGGCCTGGAATCTCTGACCCTTCGACTGCAGGTTGATGGTGTGCTCATAGGCACCCGAAACCACATCGGCCGAGCCGCCAACAACAGCCTGCAAAGCACGCGAGCCAGCGGCGAAATCGCTGATTTCAACCTCCAGGCCCTCTGCCTTGAAATAGCCGAGCTGTTCAGCGATGGTCAGCGGCAGGTAACAGAAGGCTGCCTTGCTCCCCACGGCGATGGAAATCCTTGTTTTTTCCAGCCGCGGTTGCGCCCACAGTGCCGGCGCAACCAAAGACGCTACCGACAATGCGGCGGCAGACGCAAAAGTGCGACGGTTGAGCTCGATGTTTTTCATGGCGATTCCTCTCCCTCTGACTCGTCATGAGCTTAGTCAGCCACGGCGAACCCCGCATCGGGAACATCCCGCAGGGGTTTGTACTTAGGATTAACGGTAGCCGACGAAGAGAATGCCGATGTTCACGGCAAACGCCAGGGTCCAGACGAGGCTGCGCACGGTGGAGAGACCCGCCACGTACATCATGATGAACAGCATTCGCAGAACCACGTAGATAAAAGCCAGCACGTCCAGACGGGCCTGGTGCGCCCCCAACTGGTGGGCGATGATGACGGCACCGATAAAAAATGGCAGGGCCTCGAAGCTATTGGCCTGCGCCGCATTGGCGCGCGCGCGCCAATCGGATTGGCGGGCCAGCCAGGCGCGCGGATTGTCATTGTCAAAACCACCCTCGCGCCGGGGTTTGCCAAACATGCCTGACTTGGCGATGGCCGCACAAACAATAGGAAGCAGTGCGGCAATCAGGACGCACCCGTAGGCAACGGTAAAACGGGCGAAAGTCATGCAATTCTCTTGTTGAAATAACGCCAGAATATCTCAGCGCCGGTCCACCAGCGCGTGCGCGATGGTGCCCAGATCCACATATTCCAGCTCGCTGCCGACCGGCACGCCGCGCGCCAGGCGGGTCAAACGCAGACCCTTGTCCTTCAGACCTTCACTGATCACGTGGGCTGTGGCCTCGCCTTCGGCCGTGAAGTTGGTGGCCAGAATCACTTCCTGCACGGTGCCATCGCAGGCGCGGTCAAACAGCTTCTTGAGGCCGATGTCTTTGGGACCAATGCCGTCCAGCGGACTGAGTTTGCCCATCAACACAAAGTACAGCCCCTTGTAGGCCCCGGTGCGCTCCAGTGCCGACTGATCGGCCGGAGTCTCCACCACACACAGCTTGGAGGCGTCGCGTCGCGGGTCAAGGCAGGTGGCGCAAATGTCAGCCTGCGTGAACGTGTGACAACGCTCACAATGCCGCACAGACTCGGCAGCGGACTGCAGGGCACGGGACAACTCCAGCGCGCCCGGCCGGTCATGCTGCAGCAAGTGAAACGCCATGCGTGAAGCCGACTTCACCCCCACCCCTGGCAAGCGGCGCAGCGCCTGGATCAGGACGTCAACTGAGTTGGTATCCGCCATGCAGGGTCAGAATGGGAACTTCATGCCGCCCGGCAGGCCGGGCATGCCGGCCGTGAGTTTGCCCATTTTCTCGGCCGAAGTTTCTTCGGCTTTGCGCACCGCTGCATTGAATGCTGCCGCCACCAGGTCTTCCAGCATGTCCTTGTCTTCCGCCAGCAGGCTGGGGTCGATGGTGATGCGCTTGACGTCGTGCTTGCAGCTCATGGTGACCTTGACCAGGCCCGCCCCCGACTCTCCGGTGACTTCAACAAAACCCAGTTCGTCCTGGGCCTTTTTCATGTTGTCCTGCATGGCTTGAGCCTGTTTCATGAGGCCGGCGAGTTGTCCTTTGTTGAACATGGATATTCCTTGGGTTTAGGTTTGAAACTGAAATGCGTTGAACGGGTGAGCCCGGCGATCTAGGTCAACCCGGCTTGATGCTGCCGGGCACGATTTTCGCCCCAAAATCACGCATCATGGTTTGCACAAACGGATCGTCAAAAATGATTTTTTCGGCCGCCAGTTGCCGCTCGGCCGCCGCCGCCGCGTTGCGCCGGGCCGGGCTGTCGGTGACCCGGCCGATTTCCACGACCAGGCGCACGCCGTGACCCGCCGCTTGCAAGGCAGTCGCCAGCCGGTCGCGGCTGCCAGGCTGGTTGAGCGACTCGCGCTCTACCCGCAACAGCCACTGGTCAGTGTCACGCGCCACCAGCTGCGACTGCAATGCCAGCTCGCGCACCAGTGCGGTGATGGCATCACCGGCAATGAGTTGCTGCACCGTCAGGTGCCAGAAGTCGCCCTCTTCGGTAGGGATCAGCACCACGGCCGCGGCTTGACCCGCCACCGCTTCGATGCGTGAATCCGCTTGCACCCGCACTGGAATTGCTACTATTTTTGTAGCATCTTGCGCTGACTGGACGGGGGCTATCGCCTTGTTTTGTTCATAATCCCGCACCTGATCCGCCGCCACGGGCGTGGTGACCACGTGCAACTGCTGGCCAGGCGGTGGCTCCGGCGAGCGTTCCGGATTAACTTCACTTTTTGTAGCAACCGGCGCATGTTCTGCGGAGGCTGGAGCCATATTTGGCTCATCCTCCCACGGTGGGACCCGCGACTGAGTGGCCGCCGGCACAGTCTGTGCAACCGTCGCGGGCAAGCTCACGGGCCGTGGCGGGGGCACGGGTCGAACCGGAACGGGTCGCGCTGCCGGTGCAGGCGCCGCAACCGCCCGTGACGCCTCGATCGGCGCACTATTCAGAGTTTTTTTTTCAGCCACCGGCCGTTGGCCCGTTTGCGGCTTGAAGGCCAGCAGTCGCAACAGCACCATGGTCAGCGCCGCATATTCGTCTGGCGCCAGCCCCAGCTCACCGCGCCCGTGCAGGCAGATGCTGTAGAGCAACTGCGTCTCGTCCGCAGGCATCAGCGCGGCCAGGCGGGCCATGTCGGCCGCTTCCGGGTCGGTGTCATCGGTCTCGGCGGCAGCAGAGGGTACTGCCTGCAAGACCGCCATGCGCTGCAGCACCGCGCTCATTTCTTCCAGGGTGGAGGCTGCGCTCAGGCCGTTCAGGCGCAAGGTCTCGGAGGTCTCAACCACCGTCTTGCCATCGCCGTGGGCCAGGGCCTCGAGCAAGCGGAACACATAGGAGCGATCCACACTGCCCAGCATCTGACGCACGGTGGCCTCAGTCAGCTGGCCGGCACCGAAGGCAATGGCCTGGTCCGTGAGACTCAAGGCATCACGCATGGAACCGCGCGCCGCGCGGGCCAGCAGTTTGAGCGACTGCACATCGGCCGGCACGTTCTCGGTTTGCAGGACCGTCTGCAGGTGCTCGCGGATGGTCTCAGGGGCCATGGGGCGCAGATTGAACTGCAGGCAGCGCGACAACACCGTGACCGGCACCTTCTGCGGATCAGTCGTGGCCAATACAAATTTCAGATACTCGGGCGGCTCTTCCAGCGTCTTCAACATGGCATTGAAAGCCGTGTTGGTGAGCATGTGCACCTCGTCAATCATGAACACCTTGAAGCGCCCCTGCACCGGCTTGTACACGGCCTGCTCCAGCAGCGACTGCACTTCGTCCACACCCCGATTCGAGGCCGCGTCGAGCTCCGTGTAGTCCACAAAGCGGCCCGAATCAATGTCGGTACAGGCCTGGCACACGCCACATGGCGTGGCCGTGATGCCGCCCTGACCATCCGGCCCCTGGCAGTTCAGCGACTTGGCCAGAATGCGCGACACCGTGGTTTTGCCTACGCCGCGCGTGCCGGTGAACAGATAGGCATGGTGCAGCCGCTGGGTAGTGAGCGCATTGGTCAGCGCCTGCACCACGTGGTCCTGCCCCACCATTTCCGTGAAATTGCGGGGGCGGTACTTGCGGGCGAGCACTAGATAGGACATGCTTTGATTCTAAGGCTGTCGACCCACGATAGAGCCAGAGGTCCGTTTCGCGCCGATTGCCTCGCCCCGCCCCGGCAGCAGCGTAAGATCGATACATGCGTGAACGCTTCAATCCGCTGCGCCGCGCCCAGAGATGGACTAAAAATCATGGCCAGTTCAGCAAAAACCGCCGCAAAATCTGCGCCCAAACCGGCACCCAGGCCAGCGGCATCCGCGAAATCAGCCAAGACCGTCAAACCTGCCGCCAGCAGTAAAGCCGCGGCAGCCCCTGCCACAGCCGAACCCTCCCTGCGCTTCCACCATTCGAAGGCGCTGCGAGCAAAAACCCATGCCGTACTGGCTGCCCTTGAAGCAGCACCTGACAAGGCAAATCATGGTGACGCCTTGGCCGATCTGGTGGCGGATCTGACGCAGGCTGGCATGGACTATTACTACCTGAGGGCTCTCAAACTGGCCCAGGTCGGCTTTGTCGTCGAGCAGTCCGCGCGTCTGGGCATGTCCGGCGCGGTGATGCTCATCAATTCGGTGAGCCGAAAGTTCATTGTGCGCATGGACAAGGCCCAGCTTTTGGTCGTTGCCCGTCATATCCGTGAACTCGCGTGACCAGCATGGCGCAGATGGCGCAAGCACGAGACGGTCACTCTGCCCTACAATATCGGTTGACGGGCCTTCCCGCATGGTGAAGCGGCCAACCGGGTCAGATGGGGAACCAAGCAGCCCTAACTGTAGAGCCAGTGCCGGGGTCAAGGCTCGTCAACCTTATTCTTTTGCACACTTCTGGATAGCAGTCGCTTTCAACTCAAGAGCGGCTGCTGTCTGGTTGCTGGCATGTGCCTTTGGCCTGACGGCTGCAGCGCAGGTGATGGCCCAGAGCGGTCCAGCTCCCAGTTTTCCGGTTTTTGAGGTCTCAGCCCAGACACCCGGACGCATCGAAGTTGGCGTCCAGATGGGTGTCCTGGTGGACAGTTCCCGGGCCCTGACACGCCAGCAGGTCATGTCATCCGCCCAGCCCTGGCAAACCATCAGCCGGCAGTCTCCCAATTTTGGTTTCACCGACGACGCGTACTGGTTTCGTTTCCAGATTGACAACCAGGGCGCGCAAGAGGCTAGGCGTCTCGTCGAGTTACCCAAGCCGTATATCGACGACGTGCAGCTCTACCATTACGCAGGCGGGCAACTCAAGACCAGCTACGCCCTGGGTGACGAGAAACCTTTCGCACAGCGGCCCGTTCGCCACCCGAGTTTCATCATGCCCCTGACCCTGGCGCCGGGGGCCAACCTGATCTACATCCGCCTGGCCTCGACGGGAACAATTGAGGCACCGTTTCGAATCTGGGACCTGGTCCAATTTCATGAGGCCGGCAACGACGAAAGTCTCATACAAGGCGCTGTGATCGGCATCCTGCTGATCATGATTGTCTACAACCTGTTTGTGTTCTTCTCCACGCGGGACGTTGACTACCTTTATTACATCTGCTTCGTTGCCAGCTTCCTGCTTTTTTACTTCACGATGACCGGCTACACCTTTGCCTACGTCTGGCCGCGCGCCATTCGCTGGAACAGCTTCGCCATCTCGACCTTCATTTCCAGCGCGACCTTGTTCGCCTGCCTATTCGCCCGCAGCTTTCTCAAGCTGCGCAGCTTTTCGATGCCGGCCTTCTACTTGCTGCGCGTTCTGACGACCGCCAGCGCCCTGATGCTGGTGCTGACATTTGTGCTGCCCTACAACGTGACAGTCCGCATCGGCGCAATCCTTGGCGCACTGGCCTCAGTGATTGCGCTGACCGTGGGCTACTGGCGGTGGTGGCGTGGCGCCAGATTTGCACGCTTCTATTGCCTGGCCTGGACCGCCGTGTTGATCGGCATCGGCATTCTGAGTGCCAGCAAATTCGGCTTGATACCGTTCAATGCCTGGACCAACCATGCGCCCCAAATTGGCATCGTCCTGCTCGTGGTGCTGCTGTCATTCACGCTGGCAGACCGCATCAATACCGATCGCTCACTGCGGGTCAATGCCCAGGCCGTGGCACTGGCCCACGAGCGAAAGGCGCGCGCGTCACAGGAAGCCCTGATCAGGGGCAAGGAAGAAGCCAACCGCCAGCTGGAACAGCGCGTGAAGGCGCGCACCACAGAGCTGAACAACACGCTGGACCAACTGCAGGTCGCCAATGACCGATTGCAGCTTCTGTCCACCACCGACGGACTCACCCAACTCAGCAACCGCGCGTTCTTTGACAATGCCCTGGCCACCGAGCACCGACGCGCCTGCCGGCTGAAAAGCTCGCTGTCGCTCATTCTTTTTGACATTGACCACTTCAAGCAGATCAACGACACCCATGGTCATCCGGGCGGTGACGCCTGTCTGCGGGCATTGGCCAACCTCATGCGCGCCAGGATTCACCGCACCGGCGACGTTCTGGCCCGCTATGGCGGAGAAGAGTTCGTCATCTTGCTGATTGACAGCGGCCCGCAGGATTCGATGGCGCTAGCCGAGCGATTTCGCGCCGACATCGAGAAACTCTTGGTTGAATTTGATGGCGGTCCGATCCGCTTCACGGCCAGCTTCGGCGTGGCCTGCGGGATACCCGACGGACACAACAGCCCCCAGGACTTTCTGGCCAGCGCCGACAAAGCGCTTTACCAAGCCAAGCGTGACGGGCGCAATTGCGTACGCTCGGCCGCCGTCGCCAGCGGGGCGACCTGAGCACTCAGGCCGACGCGCGCTGCCCTTTCAACCAGCGCAGAGCGCCCTCACCCGCTGCCTTGCCGCTGGCGAAACAAGCTGTCAGCAAATAGCCGCCGGTCGGGGCTTCCCAGTCCAGCATCTCGCCGGCGCAAAACACGCCGGGTAACTGCTCCAGCATCAGGTTTTGATCCGTGACCTCAAACAGCACGCCACCCGCCGTGCTGATGGCTTCATCAATGGGGCGCGCTGCCACCAGCGTGATGGGCAGGGCCTTGATGGCTGCGGCAAGCTGGACGGGGTCGTTCATCTGCTCTTTGCTAACCAACTCATGCAGCATGGCGGCCTTGATGCCATCGATGCTCAGGCGGCTTTTGAGGTGGCTGGAGAGCGAACGCGAGCCGCGTGGATGTCGCACTTCGGCCAGCACGCGTTCAGCCGGCATGTCGGGCAGTAAGTCAAGCTGAAAAGTGGCCTGCCCATTGCGGATGATGTCGTCGCGCAGCAGGCTGGAAGCCGCGTAAATCAGGCTGCCCTCCACGCCGGTGGCAGTCGCTACAAACTCACCTTTGCGGTGAAAGCTGACGCCCTGCGAAGTCGTCAGACTGATCGCCACCGATTTAAAGGGTTGACCCGCAAACCGGCTGGCGAAATGTTCGCTCCAGCCGCCCTGCACATCGAAGCCGCAGTTGGTCGGCAGCAGGGGCGCCACCGCCACGCCACGCGCCTGCAGCCAGGGCACCCAGGCCCCATTGGAGCCCAGTCGCGCCCAACTGCCGCCGCCCAAGGCAAGCACCACGGCATCGGCCTGGGCCTGCACCGGACCTTGCGGGGTGTCGAAGCTCAAGTGCGTGGGTGCGGTGTCGCTGGTGCTGTCAGTGCCCCAGCCGGTCCAGCGGTGCCGCATATGAAACTGCACACCCGGCCCCGAAGCCGGATGACGCAGGCGGTGCAACCAGGCGCGCAGCAGGGGCGCGGCCTTCATGTCAGCGGGAAATACCCGACCCGACGTGCCGACAAAGGTGTCCACCCCCAGGCCTTTGGCCCACTCCCGCACGTGCGGGCCGTCAAAGCCCTGCAGCAAGGCCTCGATCTGGGCACGCCGGGCACCGAAACGGGAGGCGAAAATATCAACTGGCTCCGAATGCGTGAGATTGAGCCCACCTTTGCCGGCCAGCAGGAACTTGCGTCCCACCGAAGGCATGGCGTCGTACAAATGGACAGCCACACCGGCCGCCGACAACACGTCAGCGGCCATCAGACCCGCGGGCCCACCACCGACCACAATCACCTTTTTCATTGCATCACTATTCACGGTTGACCACTTCTATTCACTGTTAATTACGGTTTCAGGCGGTATTGCCATCCACGATTTCCACCAGGGCACCCTGCCCGGTCAGGAATCCGGCCCGGACCACGTCATCCGGATAAATGGCCTGCACGGCCGCGCGATATTGCCGTAGCTGCGCGACCAATGCGGGCTGGTCTTGCGGTGCCTGGGCCGACTTGTAGTCCAGCACCCACCAGTGGCCCGCATGGCCGGCGTCCTTGCGCTGCACCAGGCGGTCCAGCCGCAAGGGCTCGCCCTGGTACATCAGGTCGATCTCGTTACCCTGCCAGTCCACCACAGCCTTGTCCCAGGCCCAGGCGCCCTCGCCCTGCAAAATGCGCCCGGCCATGGCCGCCGCTTGCGCCCCCTGTTCCGGTGTCAGCTCAAACTCGCGCACCACAGCGGCTGTGTTGTTTGGCGAAATATCGCCCCATTCCAGCAACCGGTGCATGGCCTTGCCCGTACGGGCCACCGGGGAGTCTACGTCATCATCGGGGCTGACTGCCCCTTCTTCTGCTTCGCTTTTGATAGCGGGTTGCGCATACTCCACGGGGACCAGGGGCAGCTCCTTCATATAAAACACATTGACGTCAACCGTGACGGCGCTGCTCGCTGGCGGCAGATGCCCGACAGGCGTGACCTCGGTCGCCAAATTGGAGAGACGCTGCCACCAACTGCGCTCGGCCGCCCGGTAGGGCTCGATACTGGAAATCGCCAGCGTGTGCCGCGCGCGCGTCAACGCCACATACAACGCGTTGAGTTCTTCGCGCTGACGCTCCATCCTCTCCGCGTCCAGCGTGGGCACGACGCAGGCCGGTGGCTGGCTCTCGCTGGCGAGGAACACAAATTTGTTCGGCCAGGCCGCCTCACCGGGCCAGTCCACGAGCACACCCATGGTCTCGGCGTTGCGCTCGGGGGTGTCGGTGTCCAGCAGCAGCACCGCCTGCGCCTCCAGGCCCTTGGCGCCGTGGATGGTCAGCAGGCGCACCGCCAAGGGGTTGACTGCGGCGGGCGCCAGCACACCACCGGCCTTCAGGGCGCGGACAAAGGCGTATGGCGTGGCGTAACGCCCGCCGCCCAATTGCAGCGACACACTGAGCAGCGCCCGCAGATTGGTCAGCACCGTGTCCCGCTGGTTGGCGGGTGCCGCCGCCGCAAAGCGGGCCAACACGTCGTCATCCGTGTAGATGGCCTGCAACGCGTCGTGCGGCGGCAACTGGTCGACCCAGCCTTTCCATCGCATCAAATGGGTCGCTACCCCCCGTCCATCCAGCGTGGACAGCTCTGATTTTTGTAGCAAATCAAACCACGGCAAATCCAGCTCACGCTGCTGCAGTGCGAGTTGCACCAGGGCGTCATCCGCCAGGCCGAACAGCGGCGACTTGAGAGCCCGCGCCAGGGACAGGTCGTGCCGGGGCGACACCAGCACATCCAGCAGGGCCACCACATCCTGTACTTCGCAACAATCGATCAGATCGGTTTTTTCACCGATCTGGGCGGCGATGTGCAGCTTGCGCAACTCCATCTGCAAGGGCATGAGAGCAGCCCGCTTGCGCGACAGCACCATCACGTCGGCGGGCTGCAGGCCCGCGCTTGTGAGCTGCTGGGCAATCCAGGCGGCCGCCTGGCGCGCTTCCAGCGTGCGCAGGGTTTCTTCCGGCAGTTCGCGCGGGGTGGTGAGGCTGTCACGCCATTCGGCCGCCGGTGACCCACCCAATTCCTCATCGACGCCATCTGCTTCTCTTGACGCCCCCGCCCCACCTGCCGGCCGTGGAACCGGCGGCAATTTGCACACCAGGCCAGCCTCGAAAGAACTGGTGGTGTGCCGGCGAAAACCTTCATAGCCATCAGCCTCAGTCGCCACGGCCATGGCCGCATTCACGGTGGCGATCACGCCGGTGGCGTTGCGCCGGGTGTGGTCGCAGCTGAGCAAATCACCGCCAAGGCCGTCGCGCACAAAGGCCTGCGCCGCCTTGAACACCTGCGGTTCGGCGCGGCGAAAACGGTAAATGCTTTGCTTGGGGTCGCCCACGATGAACACACTGGGCGCCGTCGCGCCAGCACCACCGCTGGCGCCGCCGCCAGCGCCCGCATAGCCGCTGAGCCACGAGCGCAGCGCCTGCCACTGCAGCGGGTTGGTGTCCTGGAACTCGTCAATCAACAGGTGTTTGATGCGGGCATCCAGGCGCTCCTGCACCCAGCCCGAAAGCATGGGGTCGCCCAGCATCACCAGCGCAGCGCGCTCCACATCATTCATGTCCACCCAGCCGCGCTCGCGTTTCAGCGCGGCGAACTCGTTGAGCAGCACCCGGGTGAGCCGCGCCATGCGTTGCTGGTAGACCCAGGCCGCGTGTTGCAGGCGAGCTGCTACCACGCGCAACACCAAGTCCTGCGCGTCGCGCACCAGTTCAATACCGGCGATCTTCTCGCCAAACTTGCGCGGCGTGCCCTTCTCGGTCAGCAAGGCGGAAAACGCGGCCGATATGTCGCCGGCAGACAGCGCCGTTTCAAGCTCAACCCCTTTGGCTGAAAACGTCCTGGCGCTGGCGCCACCCAAGGCTTTGGCGGCATCGAGCAGGGTTTGCCAACGAAGTGGATGGGCGCTCAGAAAGTCATCCGGCGCAGCCAGCCCGGCAAATTCGGGGTACTGGTCGCAGAAATGCAGCACCGACTCACTCACCACGCCGTGGGCGTCGGCCAGGGCAAACTCGGTGCGCTTGTCCAGCGCCGTCTGCAAGGCTTTTTCGGTTTGCGAACGGCCATGCTCGAACACCACTGCTTCAAAGTCGGCCTTGCGTTCGACGTCACGTACCAGTGCCGCATAAAAACGCCGCCACACCAGCGCCTTGGCCGGGGCATCGTCCTCCAGCAACTCGTAATTGGCGGGCAATTCCATCTGCTGCAGAACAGCCAGCGGCGCAGTGCGCAGCAACGCGGCAAACCAGCTGTGAAAGGTGCGCACCTGCACCTGCCGCCCACTGGCAAGAATGCTTTGATATAGATTTGATAGCTGCTCAGGCAGCATGGACGGGGGCTGGAGGTCGTTTTCAATCAAAACACCACGGTCCCGCAGCTCTTTCACCAGTGTTTCGTTGTCCGCGTCAGCAAAGTCGGCGAGCCATTTGTACAGCCGCTCCCGCATCTCGCTGGCCGCCCGCTTGGTGAAGGTGATGGCCAGAATCTCATGCGGCTGCACCCGCAAGGTCCCATCCTGCGCGTCAACACCATCGAGCAGCGCGCGCACGATGCGCGACACCAGCATCCAGGTTTTGCCGGCGCCGGCGCAGGCTTCGACCGCCACGCTGCGGCGTGGGTCGCACGCAATTTTGTAGAACGCTTCGGGGCGGACGAGCTGGCCGTTGTGTTCGTAGGCGGGCTGGTCTTGTTGATCAGGCATTGTTGGCTCCCGCCGGGGTCTGATTGGCTTTAGCCGGGAGGTTTTTCCCCCACTCACTCCCCCCCGCCCCTCTCCCGCCCCGCCGGGCGGAAGAGGGGAGCCTCATTTGACCGTTGGCCTTCGGTGAGGGGGAAACTGGGGACTGCTGCAACTGTGCTTGCGCGTTACGGCCCGTGTTAACAGTTGGGGCTGGCTCCAGCATCTCAGTGCGGCACGGGCGGCCGCTAAGCGGCCGCGACGAGACAAAAAAAGACATCGCGCGCACTGCCTGTTTCAGCCCGCCAGTCTCCGACGCTCGGAACTCGCGCCCTGAATTCTTGCCGCGCCAAGCACAGTGGTAACCAACCCCTGTAATTCCGTTGCCGGAGCGCAGAAACAAAATGAGGCTCCCCTCTTTCGCCCGGCGGGGCGAGAGAGGGGCTGGGGGAGTGAGTGGGGGAAGCAAACCAAACAAAACTGAAATCACGCCAATTCCCAAAAATCTTTTCGACACAAGCCCCGCGCAGCGCAAAACTCGCAAGCCTTGCCCTCCCCCAACGCCGGCATCAGTGCGCCCGCCGCAATCCGAGCCATGTCGTTAGCAATGCCCTCCAGCAACTGATCACGCAATACAACAATGTCGGGCTGCGCATAGCTCCTGGTGGCATCCTTCTCCCCCACATTGACATAAGCCGCAGCCAGTGTGTCGTCCGTCAACAAGGCCGCATAGAACGCAAGCTGGGTGTCTTCCAGCGACTCCTTGATGCGCTGGGCGGTGGTGCTGCGCGCTTCGGTTTTGTAATCGATCACCAGCGCGCTGCCATCAGCCAGACGGTCAATGCGGTCGATCTTGCCAACCAGGTTCAAGCGCCCCAGCGGGGTCTCTTTCCAGGCCTCGGCCTCAAGGAAGGCGGCACCACTGGCCTCGTGATCAGCCAGCCATTGCAGGTAGCCCGCGCGCACGCGCGGCCAGGCAGCGGCAAAAGGAAGGAATTCACTCTGCGACAAACCCAGCTCTTGCGTCGCTTGCTCAGCCGCTACATTAATCATAGCTACCCGGGCAGATAATTCGGGGGCTGGCGCCTGATTCAATGATTCATGAAAGAGCTTGAGGACGTGATGCAGCCAGTTGCCGAAATCCCGCTTTCCCAGCTCCAAGTCCAGCTCATCCGGCTCTTGCAGCTTGAGCTGGCGCAGCGCAAAAAACCGGTACGGGCAGCGGCGCAGATCCTCGTAGGCGGTACTGGAGAGCCGGGTCAGCGGCAGCTCGTCGCCCGTCGGGCTGGGCATGGCGCAGGGCTGCGGTGCCAAGGTGCGCACGACGCGGGGGTCGGGAGAAAGTTCAGTGGCCTGCTGCAGCCGAAGCTCCTGGACAAAGCCGCTGGCCATCAGGTGCTCGCCACCTTCACTCTGGCGCCACAGCACGTCGACATTCGGAAATTGCAGGGCGTAGCGCCAGGCGGCCCGCGCGGCATCGGCCAGCTGCTCGCGCGATGGCAGCCCGAGCAGCGCGCGCTGGGCCGGGGTCCACATGCCGGGCGGCTCGGGCGACAGGGGCAATCGAATTTCGTCACAGCCGGGGAACACCACGGCCGCCAAGGGACGGCCCAGCACTTGGCTCAAGGGCAGAATGACCACCTGCGCGTGCGCCGGGTGTTCCGGAGAGAAACTCGCCCCTTCCATCGTCTGACTGACCCACGCCGTGAACTCATTGAGACCCATGCGTGTGGGCACATCCAGGAACTCAAACTCGGCCCCCTCACGCAGCCGCAGCGCGTCCAGCACGGCCTGCCCGGCCGGGTCCTGCAACAAGCCCGGCCATTGCCCCGCGCTTTGCAGGGCGGAGCGCAGATCCGCCAGCCAGCGCGCCAGTGGCCGGCCGGCCTGCAGACTGTCGCGCAGCGGTTTCACCTGCAGCGCCACCCCATCATTGACGGGCACCGAACGCCATTCGCGCACACCCATCCGGCGCCAGCTCGCCTCGGCCTGCGTCACGGCCAGTGGCTCGAACGCCGCTGAATTCTTGAGCCAGTCCAGCACCGCATCGGTGGAGGCGTCCCACGCACAGGCACGCAGCAAGTTCATCAGCGAGGCGGCAGCCCGCGTGGTGGACAGCTTCCAGCCGGTTTCGTCACGCACCGCCACGCCGCACCCGCCCAACATGGCGCTCACGCGACGCGTCAGCACCCGGTCCTGCGCCACCAGGGCCACCGGACCATGGCCAGCGGCCAGATGCGCCAACACACAGGCGGCAGCGCGATGCGCTTCGTCTTCTGCATCCTGCGCCGTGTGCAGCGCCACCCGGGCGGCGCCACTGTCCACATCCTGCGCAGCCAGCGGCGGCACCAACGACAACACCAGCGCCCGCTCACCCAGGCGCTGCTGCAACGCAAGCGCCATCGGTTCGGCCTGGAAGCCTTCCAGCAGCACCAGCAAATCAGGCGCCGCGGAAAAAACCGGATCAGACGGATAGCTTGAGCTTGCCGCCCATGCCAGCGCAATCTGCGCCGTCGCGGCCTCCAGCGCCAGCACGGTGGATTCCATGCCGGTGGAAAGCTCGGCAGCCAGACGCGCGCCCCAGGGGGCGCGGTCCATCGGCGCCACGGCAGCGGCGGTGCGGGCCAGGCTCCAGGCGGCTTCCATCACGCGTGCGCTGAGCACGCTCTCGTACGCCCCCAGTCCCGCGCGCGACAACAGGGAGGCGGCCGTCAGGACGTCGCGTGCGGCATCCAGCTGCATATCATCCCCGCCCGGCTCAAAGCCGCCCAGGCTACGGGTCCAGTTCATGGTGGTCTCGAACCGGGGAACAAAGTGCGCCTGCGCACCGTCTTGCCCCCTGAGCCAGGCGCTGCGGGCCTCCTGCATCAGTTGGGCATAGGGCACCAGCACCACGGTGCGCGACGGGTGCACCTCTTGGCGCGCCATCTCGGTACGGATCTGGCCCATGACCTTGTCCCATGTTGCCTGGGCAGGATGTTTTTTTGCTATTTCATCCATAGCGGATGGCCGATCGGCGAAGGGGCTTGGTTTCTGTCACAATTTCCCCACTTGACCTGTACCGACCCTCCATCAAGGAAAACTCCATGGCCAGCGAACTTATCAAACATGTGTCCGACGCTTCTTTCGAGGCTGATGTGTTGCAGTCCGTCCAACCCGTTCTGGTGGACTACTGGGCCGAGTGGTGCGGTCCCTGCAAGATGATCGCGCCCATTCTGGATGAGGTGTCCGCCGCCTACGAAGGAAAACTGCAGGTTGCCAAGATGAACGTCGACGAGAACCGCGACATCCCGGCCAAATTCGGCATTCGCGGCATCCCGACGCTCATGCTGTTCAAAGGCGGCCAACTGGCTGCGACCAAGGTCGGCGCCATGAGCAAGGCGCAGATGACCGCCTTCATCGATCAGCAACTCGCCTGATCAGGCCAGGTCTCCAGCCACTTGAGTTTCTCCCGCAGCCTTGGCAACGCTTCAAGGCTGCATTTTTTCCTGTCATAATCCGCTCAGTTCACCAACTCCGACCCCGAGTTGGTTCGAGTTCCCGGTTTAGAACCTTGAGGTTGTGGACACCCATCCGCCTCACCCCAAACCTCCCCCTGTATTTCGTTCAACTCCCTTATTGGGCCATTCCATGCACTTAAACGAACTCAAGGCACTGCACGTGTCGGAAGTCCTCAAGCAAGCCGAAGAGCTTGAGATTGAAAACACCGGCCGCATGCGCAAGCAGGAGCTGATGTTCGCGATCATCAAGAAGCGCGCGCGCACTGGTGAACAGATCATTGCCGATGGCGTGCTGGAAATCCTGCCCGATGGCTTCGGCTTCCTGCGCAGCCCCGACACCAGCTACACCGCCAGCACCGACGACATCTACATCAGCCCCAGCCAGGTCCGTCGCTTCAACCTGCACACCGGCGACATGATTGAAGGCGAAGTGCGCACTCCCAAAGATGGCGAGCGTTACTTTGCCCTGAACAAGCTGGACAAGGTCAACGGTGGCGGACCAGAAGAGAACAAGCACAAGGTGATGTTCGAAAATCTGACGCCTCTGTTCCCCAAAGTCCAGATGAAGCTCGAACAGGACATCAAGACTGACGAGAACATCACCGGGCGCATCATCGACATCATCGCCCCCATCGGCAAGGGCCAGCGCGCCCTGCTGGTAGCACCCCCGAAGAGCGGCAAGACGGTGATGATGCAGCACATTGCCCATGCCATCAGCGCCAACTACCCGGACATCCACATGATGGTGCTGCTGGTGGACGAGCGGCCCGAAGAAGTGACTGAAATGCAGCGCACCGTGAAGGGCGAGGTGATTGCCTCCACCTTTGATGAGCCCGCCGCCCGTCACGTGCACGTGGCCGAGATGGTGATCGAGCGCGCCAAGCGCCTGGTCGAGCTGAAAAAAGACGTGGTGATCCTGCTGGACTCCATCACGCGCCTGGCACGTGCCTACAACAACGTCGTGCCTTCCTCCGGCAAGGTGCTGACCGGAGGTGTGGACTCCAATGCCCTGCAGCGCCCCAAGCGCTTCCTGGGCGCGGCGCGCAATGTGGAGGAAGGCGGCTCGCTGACCATCATCGCCACGGCACTGATCGATACCGGCAGCCGCATGGACGAGGTGATTTTTGAGGAATTCAAGGGCACCGGCAACAGTGAGATCCACCTGGACCGCCGCCTGTACGAGAAACGCGTGTTTCCATCCATCCAGCTCAACCGCAGCGGCACCCGCCGCGAAGAACTGCTGCTGGCCCCCGAAATTCTGCAGAAAACCCGCATTTTGCGCCAGTTTCTGTACAACATGGACGAGATCGAGTCCATGGAGATGGTGCTCAAGCAAATGCGAGCTACCAAGAACAACAGCGAGTTCTTCGACATGATGCGTCGGGGCGGCTAAGCTATAATTTATGGTTTTACGCGACAAGTACGCCGGGCTTTGAATTGCACAATGGTTTGTGCAAGGGCCTGACGCGGCTAGCGCAACTGATGGAGAAGATATGAAAGAAGGCATTCACCCCAATTACCGCGAAGTTTGTTTCCAGGACATGTCCAATGGTTTCAAATTCGTGACCCGCTCTTGCGCCAGCGCCAAAGAGATGATCAAGATGGAAGACGGCCGTGAGCTGCCTTTGTACAAGCTGGATACCACCAGCGAGTCCCATCCTTTCTACACCGGCACACAAAAATCCGTGGACAACATGGGTGGCCGTGTCGAGCGCTTCCGCAACCGTTTCGGCAAGACCAAAGCAGCCGAGACAGCAGCACCAGCCGCCGCCGAATAAACTGGCCGACGCTTCGTGTCCAAAAGGCAGCCCGGGTTACCGCGCTGCCTTTTTTCATACCGATCCAGCATGACGGCCAGCGTTCCTTGTTCCCTCTAGCGCCACAGCGTGAATAAACCCACCCCCGCCATCGTTGCCCAAGGAGCCGTGCGCCGCTTGCCGCGGACCGCACTGCTGTTGCTCTGCATCGCCTACGTGCTGCCGGGCTTCCTGGGCCGCGAGCCGTGGAAAAGTGCCGACATGACGGCATTTGGCTATATGGCCGAACTGGCGCGGGGTGCAACAGCGTGGCTGTCGCCGCGGCTGGTGGGATTGCCGCCCGACGTGGATGCGCTGCTTCCCTATTGGCTTGGCGCCTGGGCCATGCAAATCGCACCGGCGTGGATAGCGCCTGACTTCGCGGCGCGCATCCCTTTTGGCATTCTGCTGACACTGGCCCTATTGGCCACCTGGTACGGCACGTACTACCTGGCACGCAATCCAGAGGCGCAACCTGTGGCGTTTGCGTTCGGCGGGGAGGCCTTGCCGCCTGACTATGCGAGGGCCATGGCAGACGGTGGCCTGCTGGCATTCATTGCCTGCCTGGGTCTGGCCCAGTTGTCCCACGAAACCACGCCAGCCCTGGCTCAACTTTGTTTCACCGGCCTGTTCTTCTATGCGCTCGCCGCCCTGCCCTATCGCAAGCTGGCACCCGCCATCGGTGGTGTGCTGGGGCTGACGGGATTGGCGCTGTCTGGCGCACCAGCGATCGCCACCCTGCTGGGCACGGGCGGCGCGCTGATTCACCTGCTGGATCGCTCTCCTGAGCCTGACAACAAAAAATACCAGTTCCTGTGGGCTGCTGGCATTGCGCTCCTGACCTTGTTCGTGGCCCTTTTGGCTTCATTGCTGGATTTGTGGCGCTGGCGTATCGAACTGCCTGAGGCCAGCTGGCCAGAATGGCGCAGCCTGGGCCGCCTGCTGCTCTGGTTCACTTGGCCCGCCTGGCCGCTGGCGCTGTGGACCTTGTGGCGATGGCGCTATCAACTGGTGCGTGGCGGCGTGCCGAGCCGGCATTTGGTGCTGCCACTCTGGTTCGCCGGCGTTGCCGTGGGTGCCACACTGACCACCGGATCGGCCGATCGGTCCCTGTTGCTGGCCCTGCCCGCCATGGCGGCGCTTGCGGCATTTGCCCTGCCCACGCTGGGACGAAGCGTGGCCGCACTGATTGACTGGTTTACGCTGATATTCTTCTCGGGCTGTGCCCTGATCATCTGGGTCATCTGGATTGCCATGCAGACAGGCGTGCCCCAACAGCCCGCCGCCAATGTCGCGCGACTGGCACCAGGGTTTGAACCCAGCTTCTCATTGCTTCCTTTCCTGACCGCTGTTGCCGCAACGCTGGCATGGGCCTGGCTCGTGAAATGGCGTGTCGGTCGGCACCGCGCTGCAATCTGGAAAAGCCTGGTCCTGCCAGCCGGAGGGGCGGTGCTGTGCTGGCTGTTACTCATGACCGTGTGGCTGCCGCTGCTTGATTTTGCGCGTAGCTATGCGCCGCTGGTGCGTCGCACGATGATCGTCATGCAACAACAGCCATCCTGCGTTGAAGCGCACGGCCTGAGTCGCAGCCAGATCGCCGCGTTTCAATTCCATGGTCACCTTTTGATGAAACAAGCCGGTTCACAAGCCCGTTGCCCTTGGCTGATTGTGGACAAGGACGCCGCGAAAACGCTACCAGCAGCGGCAGACCGGACGCAATGGACCATGCACAGCTCGATGCGTCATCCGTCCGATCGGAACGAGGATCTGCTGATTTACAAACGGACGGCCCAAAAAGGGTCATAGGAAGCGCTGCGAACCAACCGGACGCTTTGTAGGGGATCGCTTGGGCCAAATGTGGCAAGCTCATAATGTCTCGATGACCAAGCTTCTCGTCCGCCCAACCGAACCATCCGACATTGACGCCTTGCTGCAACTGCAGGCGCACGTCTATCCGACGATTTCCCCCTGGAAACGCGATCAGTTGCTACATCAGCTGGAGGTTTTTCCCGAAGGACAACTCGTCGCAGTCTTGGGGGGAAGGCTCGTGGGTTGTGCAAGCTCACTTGTCGTTCTGTGGGATGAATGGGCCGATGAGCATACCTGGAAGCAGATCACAGCCTCAGGCACATTTAACACACACAACCCGGCAGGATTCACCCTCTATGGCGCCGAGGTTTTTGTCGATCCACGACTGCGTGGCAAGCGCTTGGGGCACGCCCTTTACGAAGGCCGACGGAAAATATGCAAGAAACTGAATCTGCGCCGGATCATCGCCTGCGGACGACTGCCGGGTTATCACGCGGTGTCTCAAAAGATGTCCGTGGAACTCTATGCAAAGAAGATATTGTGGGGCGATCTTTTTGACCCGGTACTGAGCTTTCAATTGCGGGAGGGCTTTCGCTACTGTGGAATCATGAGCGACTACTTGCCTGAAGACCGCGAGTCGTGCGGCTACGCATCGCTGATTGTCTGGATCAATCCGGACTATGACCCGGGGCAGCCTACCGCCTTGCAGCGCGCTGCCCAGATCTTGACGGAACCGACACAATGAGCACCACCAACCTCGCGGGGGAACCTGCGCACAAACCCAAACAGACAACCGTGCGCATTGCTGCGGTGCAGTACCTGTTACGCGCCATCAATGACTGGGATGGTTTCGAAAATCAGGTCCGCTTTGTCATGAAGGCGGCCGGAGACTATAAGCCCCAGTTCGTGATGTTTCCGGAGATCTTCACGACCCAACTGCTGTCGTTCATGGATACCAGCGATTTGGGGCGCGCCGTACGCAACATGGATGATTACACTGCTCGCTACGTCGCGCTTTTTCGTGAGCTCGCGACCCATTGGAACGTTCATATCGTTGGAGGAAGTCATCCCACGATCACCGATGGAAAACTGATGAATACCGCCTACCTGTTCACACCAGAGGGTAAGGTTTTCACCCAGGACAAGATCCACCTGACCCGCTGGGAAAAGGAAAAGTGGAAGGGTGATCCCGGCCAGCACCTGAAAGTGTTTGACACGCCATATGGCCGTATCAGCATCCTGATCTGTTACGACATCGAGTTTCCGGAACTGTCGCGCATGGTGTGTCAGCAGGGTGCCGACATCCTGTTCGTTCCCTCGTGTACCGACGACCGGCAGGGTTTCTGGCGGGTACGCTACTGCTGCCATGCCCGGGCCATCGAGAATCAAGTCTACGTTGCCGTCACGGGAACTGTCGGCAACCTTGCGGTCGAAGGGCTCGGTCTGCATTTTGGGCAAGCGGCGATCATCACGCCGTCTGATTTCCCGTTCGCCCGCGATGGCATCGCGGCCGAGGGGGTCGCGAACATGGAGCAGATCGTCATTGCCGATGTCGACCTGGGCAAGCTCGTAAGCAACCGCGTCAATGGCACCACCATTCCCCTGTATGACAAGCGGATCGATGTCTATGACAACTCCGTTGAAATAGTGTCTACCCGTTGATCCCAACGACGGCAGTTCGACCAGTCGATGTGCGCTCAGACCGCACCCGGTTTGCCGGAAAAATGATCGTAAAAACAGAACCTTTGCCAGGCGCGCTTTCAATTTTCAGTTCGGCGCCATGGCGTTGCGCTACATGCTTGACAATGGCCAAACCGAGACCGGTGCCGCCGGTATCCCGCGAACGGCTGCGGTCGACCCGGTAAAAACGCTCCGTCAGGCGTGGGATATGTTCGGGGGCGATGCCGGGGCCCGTGTCCTGAACTGAAAATTCGGCCCGGCCGTCCGGCAACAAGAACGCGCGCACGCGAATTTCACCTCCTGGCGGCGTGTAACGAATGGCATTGCTCACCAGATTACTCATCGCGCTGAGGAGTTCGTTGGGGGCCCCGGCAATGTCGCCCGCCAGCAAGGAGACAAATTCAAGGTGATGCAAACGATCCGACGACGGGTTCAACACCGCAGTCAATGCATGTGCGTCCTGCTCCAGCTGGCGCATGAGAGCCGGCATCGACATCCAGTCCGAAGCGCCCGGCGGCGGGCTGCCCTCAAGGCGCGAGAGTGTGAGCAGATCATTGACGAGCGTCTGCATGCGCTGCGCCTGCTGGGCCATCAAGGCCAAATAGCGTTCGCGCTCCTCATCAGTCAAGGGCAAGGTCTGCAGCGTCTCAACAAACCCGCCCAGCACGGTCAACGGTGTGCGAATTTCATGCGAAACGTTGGCAACAAAATCACGCCGCATGGCTTCAGCCTGCTCCAGTGCCGTGACATCGCGTGACAGCAACAGCAGCCGCCCCTCACCATAGCGGTGAAGATGGACCGAAAGCTTGACCGGCCTCGCGGGCGTACTCTCCCGACCCTGCATGATGAGTTCACCCCGGTAGTCGTGGCCTGCAAAATAGGCTGCAAAACCGGGGTCCCGGACCAGATTGCCAAAATGCTGGAGCACGTCTCGCTGAGCATCAAGGCCAAAGTGCGTGGCCGCCATCTGGTTGAACCACTCAATCTGCCCCTGCGCATCCAGTAGCACCACACCATTGGGCGAGGCCTGAAATGCAGCCAGAAATTCCTGCAGGCGATTCTCGCTTTCACGCGTCATTTGCTCCCTGGCTCGAATCAGGCGCCGGGCACGGTCACAGACCTCTCCCCACAAGCCAGTGGTCAATGCCACGTCGGAAACATCTCCCGCGCGCAGCCAGCGCAACAGGCGCAGGCCCCGGGACAGGTCAATCAGGAACCAGCCCGTCGCACCCAGCACAACGCCCGCCAGCGCACCGGCCACACCCCTGACGGGAAACGTCAAATACCAACCCGCGAGCCCTCCCACCAGTTGGCACGCGAAAAATGAAATGAACCGCCAGAACATGATCAGCTCAGCGCTTCAGGCAAATGGCGGTCAGGCAGGTAGGCAGGGGTGCTTCGATCAAGCGCCGGCCTGCGAAGATGTCGCCAGCGCCACATGAGCTGTCAGGCGATAGCCCGCGCCACGCACCGTTTCTATCATCTGACCCGCATTGGCGCCCAAAGCTTCCCGCAGACGTTTGACGTGAACGTCAACGGTGCGTTCTTCGATGAACACATGGTCACCCCATACCTTGTCCAACAATTGCGAGCGGCTGTGAACGCGCTCGGCATGGTTCATCAAGTAGTGAAGCAGTTTGAACTCGGTCGGACCCAGCTTCAACATCTGATCATTGAACGACACGCGATACGTCGACGCATCCAGAGACAAGGCTCCGATTGAAACAACGCCCCCCACCTGCTCGGGTGCACGCCGGCGCAGGACAGCACGCACTCTGGCCAGCAGTTCCTTGGTGGAAAACGGCTTGACGATGTAGTCGTCGGCGCCTGCGTCCAGACCGGCGACCCGGTCCACCTCATCGCCGCGGGCGGTCAGCATGATGATGGGGACCCCTTTGGTACGCGGGTTTGTGCGCCACCGCTTGGCCAGCGACAGTCCGCTCTCGCCGGGCAACATCCAGTCCAACAGAATGACGTCAGGCAGGACAGCATCCAGTTCGCGCTGCGCCGACGCGCTGTCCATGGCCCATGTGGGGCGAAATCCATTGTGGCGGAGGTTGACTGCAATGAGTTCGGCAATGGCCGGCTCGTCTTCCACAATCAGGACACCGGGCTGATGTCTCATTTGAGAACCGATTCAATTTGTTCTATTGAGGTGTGGCGAATGTCAGCACCCTTGACTACATAGATGATGAACTCGGCGATGTTTTTGGCGTGGTCGCCAATCCGCTCAATGGCTTTCGCCAGGAAGAGCAGATCCAGGCTAGGGGAAATCATGCGCGGATCTTCCATCATGTAGGTGATGAGCTTTCGCACGAAGCCGTCGAATTCCTTGTCGATCAGATCGTCCTCTTTCAGAATGGACACTGCTGCGGCCGTATCCAGCCGCGCAAAGGCATCGAGCGCCTTTCGCAACAATCCGGAGGCCATGTCCGCCGCCACTCTCAATTCAAGGGATGGCAGCGAACGGGGTGCGCCGCTTTGAATGATGGAGCGCACCATGCGGGCAATCTTCTCTGCCTCGTCGCCCACTCGCTCCAGGTTGGCAGTGGTCTTGGAGATGGCAATCAGCAAACGAAGGTCCCGCGCCGTTGGCTGGCGACGCGCAATGATGCTGGACAGCTCACGGTCAATGTCAACTTCCATGGCGTTCACGCGAGCCTCGGTGGCCGTCACCTCATTCGCAACATCAACGCTGAACTGGGACAAGGCGTAAATCGCCTGCCGAATCTGTGACTCAACCAGCCCCCCGAGTTCCATGACCCGGGTCGAGACCGCGCTGAGTTCACTGTCGAACTGGGTTGAAAGATGTTTTTCGGGCATGTTGTCTCCTTAACCAAAACGGCCAGTAATGTAGTCTTCTGTTTCCTTGCGCGTCGGCTTGAAAAACATCTGCTCGGTCGACCCGAATTCCATCAGGTCACCAAGGTACATGTAAGCGGTGTAGTCACTGCAGCGCGCTGCCTGCTGCATGTTGTGGGTAACGATCACAACGGTGTAGTCACTCTTGAGTTCCGTGATCAGTTCTTCGATTTTGGCAGTAGAGATGGGATCGAGCGCCGAGCAGGGTTCGTCCAACAGCAAGACTTCCGGCTTGATGGCGATGCCGCGCGCAATGCACAGGCGCTGCTGCTGGCCACCGGAAAGACTGGAACCGCTCTGGCTGAGCTTGTCTTTTACCTCTCCCCATAGTGCGGCTTTGCGCAGGGCCCACTCGACACGTTCCTCCATGTCAGTGGTATTGAGCGACTCGAACAGCTTGACGCCAAAAGCGATGTTGTCAAAGATCGACATGGGAAACGGTGTTGGCTTCTGGAAGACCATACCCACCTTGGCCCTCAACAAGGCGACATCTTTCTTGCTGGTCAACAGATTTTCACCATCCAGCAGAATTTCGCCTTCAGCCCGTTGCTCCGGATACAACTCGAACATGCGATTGAAAACGCGCAACAAAGTCGATTTACCGCATCCGGACGGGCCAATGAAAGCCGTCACCTTGTTCTCCGGGATTTCCAGGTTGATGCCTTTAAGGGCATGAAACTTGCCGTAATAGAAATCAAGATCCTTGACGGAAATCTTCGATTTCTCACCGGTAACAAAAGCAGTATTCATCTTTGGTCTCTTCTCGTGTCTTTGGCAACGGCTTGATCAGGTCTTGCTTCGGGTCAAAACCCTGGCCAGAATGTTGAGGCCCAGAACTGCAATCGTGATGAGGAACACACCGGCCCATGCCAGTTTTTGCCAGTTCTCATACGGACTCATGGCGAACTTGAAAATTGTGACCGGCAGACTCGCCATCGGCTCACTCAGACTGGACGTCCAGAACTGATTGCTCAATGCGGTGAATAGCAGGGGAGCGGTTTCGCCCGCAATACGGGCCACCGCCAGCAGAACACCGGTGACCACGCCCGACCGGGCCGCCCGCAAGGTGATGCTCAAAATGACTTTCCATTTGGGTGCGCCGAGGGCATACGCCGCCTCACGCAAACCGGCGGGAACCAGTTGAAGCATGTTTTCAGTCGTTCGAATCACCACCGGGATGACAATCAAGGCCAGTGCAATGACACCCGCGTAGCCCGAGAATGATTTGAAACGCGTCACAACGACGGCATAGACAAATAGCCCGATCACGATGGATGGAGCCGAAAGCAAAATATCGTTCACAAAACGTGTCAATGACGCAAGCCAGCCCTTGGTATCGAACTCGGCCAGATAAATACCAGCCATGACGCCAATGGGTGTTCCCACAAACGTGGCCAGCAGCACCATCAAAAACGACCCGTAAATAGCGTTGGCCAAGCCGCCTGCATCGTTGGGTGGGGGCGTCATCTGCGTCAGGGTATCGAGGTTAAGCCCCCCCACACCGAGACGAACGGTTTCAAACAAGATCCAGCACAGCCAGAACAAGCCAAAAGCCATGGCCACCAACGAAAGCGTCAACGCAACGCGATTGACGAACTTGCGCTGCGCATACCTGACCTGGCGGGTTTGCTCCAGGGCCGCCGCCTTCAGGAGAAGTTCACCCGTCGTCATGTCTTGGCCCCTTCATTTTTTCTGAGCTGTGAGAGCAAGATTTTGGAGAGCGTCAGCACTACAAAGGTGATGAAAAACAGAACCAGACCAAGGTACATCAGCGACGCCTGATGCAGGCCCTCACCGGCCTCAGCAAACTCATTGGCCAGTGCCGATGTGATGCTGTTGGCCGCCTGGAACAGGCTGAGTGAATCCAGCTGATTGAAGTTACCGATGACAAAAGTCACGGCCATGGTCTCACCAATGGCGCGACCCAGCCCCAACATGATGCCGCCGATCACCCCCGCCTTGGTGTAGGGCAATACCACGGTCGAGACGACTTCCCATGTTGTGGCTCCAAGACCGTATGCAGACTCCTTGAGAAGGGTCGGCGTTACCTCAAACACGTCGCGCATGACGGCCGCAATAAACGGAATGATCATGATCGCCAGAATAATGCCGGCAGACAATATGCCAATACCGACTGGTGGGCCCGAAAAAAAGGCGCCCAGATAAGGCACGCCAGCAAACATGGCCTGCAAGGGCTGCTGCACGTAAGTGGCCAACAGCGGACCGAACACCAACAATCCCCACATGCCGTACACGATGGAAGGAATGGCTGCGAGCAACTCAATGGCCGTCCCCAGCGGGCGTTTGAGCCAGGCGGGGGCGAGTTCTGTCAGGAACAGTGCGATACCAAAACTCACCGGCACGGCGATCAACAATGCGATGAACGAAGTCATCAAGGTGCCGTAGATCATGACGAGACCGCCGAACTCCTCCTTGACCGGATCCCAGGTGGTGCTGGTGAGAAAACCCAAACCGTACTTGCTGATGGCAGGCCAGGCACTGATGGTCAACGACACCAGAATAGCCATCAGCATGGCCAGCGTGAATAGGGCCGCACCTTTGGCCAGCCAGCCGAAGATGCGGTCCGCCATAGGGCCCGATCGGGCCGCCTTTACCGGGGGAGGATTGGTCATGACACGTCCGGAAGATCTTGCCGATTGGTTAAAAGACATTTCGCTGGCCGGAAGTGTAGATGACACAGGCAACTCCTTGAGAAACAGCTTCGCTGGTGACTGCTGTCTTATTTGAACGCGACGGGTTTGCCCGACGCGTCCTTGATCTCACCCCAGGCTTTTTCAATGCTGCCGATAACCGACTGAGGCATGGGCACATAGTCCAGATCGTCAGCGATCTTCTCGCCATTCTTGTAAGCCCAAGCGAAGAACTTCAGCGTTTCGGTCGCATTGGCTGGCTTGTCCTGCAGCTTGTGCATCAGGATAAAGGTGGCGCCCGAGATTGGCCAGGCGTCCTTGCCGGGCTGATTGGTCAGTATTTGATAAAAGCTCTTATTCCAGTCAGCGCCGGCAGCGGCGGCCTTGAAGGCGGCGTCATTCGGCGATACAAAATTGCCGCCTGAGTTCTGCATCAACGCATAGTTCATCTTGTTTTGTTTGACGTAGGCGTACTCCACGTAGCCAATCGAATTTGGCAGACGCCCCACGAACGCGGCAACACCCTCATTGCCCTTGCCACCAGCTCCAGCAGGCCAATTGACAGCCGTGCCCTCACCCACCTTGGTCTTCCACTCAGCATTCACCTTGCTCAGGTAATTGGTGAAAATGAACGTGGTACCTGAGCCATCAGCGCGACGCACTTGGGCGATATCCGCGTCCGGCAATGGCAGGGAGGGATTGAGCGCCTTGATCGCCGGATCAGTCCATTTGGTAATCTTTCCCAGGTAAATATCACCCAGCACCTGACCATTCAGCTTGAGTTGACCCGGGTTAATGCCCTTGACGTTGATCACCGGAACCACGCCGCCAATGGCCGTGGGGAACTGCATCTGACCCTTCTTGGCCAGCACCTCGTCGGTCTGGGGCATGTCGGACGCACCAAAATCAACGGTCTTTGAATCGATCTGTTTGATCCCAGCACCCGAACCTACCGACTGGTAGTTGATCTTGACGCCAGTGGCCTTGTTGTAGTCAGCCGCCCATTTGGCATACAAAGGGGCAGGAAAGGTGGCGCCGGCGCCAGTAATTTCCTGAGCACTCGCCAGGTTGACGTAAGACAGGGAGGCTGCGCCCGCCATGCCGATCAGGGCGATTTTGAAACTGGTTTTCATCGGGATACCTCTTGGATTGAATGAATGATGATTTCGAGACACAGGCTGAATATAAGAAACTTATGTGACAGTGATGTGACACTTGTCATTCCTGCATGTAATAGTCCCAGAGCGGGGACGACCCCAAATCATTGAATGACAGACTCCAATGGCCGGCTCGAGGGGTCAAAACTGAAGCAACTCCAGATTACGGGTACTTTTGTCCATCCATGGCCGCCCGCAGTTGCGGCAACAATGCCAGCATGGCCATCCGGCCGGCCTGAATGACGCGGCGCCGCGCGCCGAAATCTGAACTGGTCACATCAACCAGCGCGGGTCGCACCACCACATCGGCTTCACGCAGCTCAAAGCGATTGATGCTTTTGCTCATGATGGAGAAAGTCTGCAGCAGAATTTGCAGGGTGTCGCTGGCGGCGTTGCCTTCCGGCGCGCTGGAAATATCGACGGCAATGACTACTTCTGCCCCCATTTGACGGGCATATCGTACCGGCACCGGCGACACAAGCCCACCATCCACATACTCGCGACCAGCTATTTTGACCGGTTGAAACAGGGCGGGAACGGCGCTGGATGCACGCACCGCCGTGGCTGCATCTCCGCGCTGAAACAACACGCCCTGACCACTGTTGAGGTCGGTTGCCACGATGCCCAATGGCAACGGCATGCCCTCAATCAGACGACCATTGACCTGCGTGCTCACGTAGCGTGCCAAAGCCTCACCGCGCAACATGCCGCGACTGAAAATCGGCAGTGTCCAGTCGGCAAAAGTCGCCTCTTCCATGGTCTCGGCAATTTGCTGCAACTGGATTCCGGTCTTGCCACTGGCATAGAAGGCAGCTACAAGGCTGCCGGCGGAGGTACCCACTACGAGGCTGGGCCGAATACCCGCTTCTTCCAGCACCTGGATCACCCCGATATGTGCGAAGCCTCGGGCAGCGCCACCGCCCAGGACCAAACCTATTTTCAGAGGCTTTTTAGGCGTCACTTGAACCTCAGGACGTGCCTCGGGCGGCATCGTCGGTAAGGGCGCGGAGGCACATCCGACCAGAAACGATACAGCCAGTATCGTGGCCAGGCGCCTGGAATTCAAATTTGCAGCTGTCATTTAATTAGGAATGATTCGCGTTTGTGTTAAGATCAAAAAACTATTTTTGGAAACGCACAGACATGCTCAAGAAACACATCCCCGTTGCATGCGCCATTTTGCTCGCCTGCACTGTCGCTCAAGCACAGGACCAGATCCTCAACATCTATTCGGCCCGTCACTACCCGACGGACGAAGCGCTCTATACCAACTTCACCAAAACCACCGGCATCAAGATCAATCGGGTCGATGCCGACGATGCCGGCATTCTCGCCCGCCTCAAGGCAGAAGGGTCCGCATCGCCCGCCGATGTGATTCTGCTGGTGGATGCGGCGCGCTTGTGGAAAGGTGAAGTTGAGGGCCTGTTCCAGCCCGTAAAGTCCCAACTGCTGGATAACACGATCCCCGGTCAACTGCGGGGCAAGGTCACAGCCGACGGCGCGTCACCCTGGTTTGGTTTTTCGACCCGCGCCCGTGTCATTGTGTACAACAAAGTCAAGGTGCAGAAAGATGACGTGGATACATACGAAGAGCTCGGCGACCCCAAAAACCGCGGCAAACTGTGCATCCGTTCCGGCTCACATCCCTACAACCTGTCGCTGTTTGGCGCCGTCCTTGAACATCTCGGTGAGCAGAAGACCGAAGCCTGGCTCAAAGGCATGGTCGACAACATGGCGCGCGGTCCAAAAGGTGGTGATACGGACCAGATCAAAGGCGTCGCTGCGGGTGAATGCGCCATTGCCGTGACGAACTCCTACTACCTCGCCCGCATCATGCGTTCCGACAAGCCCGAGGACAAAGCGATCATGGATCGGGTGGGCGTTGTCTTCCCGAATCAGGCGTCGTGGGGCACACACGTCAACATCGCCGGAGGCGCCGTCGCCAGAAACGCGAAGAACCCAGCCAATGCCATCAAATTTCTGGAGTACCTGGCCAGTCCGTCAGCACAGGACCATTTTGCCAACGGCAACAACGAATGGCCAGTGACCAAAGGCCTGAAGATAAGCAACCCGGCCCTGCAGGCCATGACGGGCGGCAGTTTCAAGAGCGAAACCATTCCCATCAGTGTGGTGGGAATGAATCAGGTCAAGGTACAGCAAATGCTGGACCGCGTCGGCTTCAAGTAAACCGGGCATGTCCTGCTTCGGGTAATCTTGCACGTCACGTTTCCGTCCCGGAAGCGGGCATGTTGAGCAAAGGACACGGCATGAAGATCCTCTGGTACTTGGTCCTGCTGGCAATGGCGCTGGCCGCCACGCTGGTGCTTGCCGGGCAACTGGGTTTTCTTTCCGGCTCTGTGCCGCGAAAGCTGGGGACCACCGACGGACGGCTCAGCCCCCCATCCCAGACGCCCAACAGCGTGAGTAGCCAAGCATACCTGTATCCGGGTCACCCGCAAAAGGATTACGCGAACATTGCGCCGTTGACCTACACGGGTGACGGTGATGTCGCATTGGAGAAACTGGCAGCTCTGCTACAAAAGTCAGAGCGCACTGTAATTGTCACCCGTGGGCCAGACTATATCCATGCACAATGCACAACCGCACTTCTGAAATTCACGGACGACGTCGAATTCTGGCTTGACAGGCCAAACAGCGTCATTCATGTCCGCTCGGCCAGCCGGTTGGGCCGCAAGGACTTCGGTGTTAACCGGGCGCGGGTGGAAGCCATCCGCGCCCAATTCTCGTCCTAGCCGGTTGTCGCTTCCTGCGCCTCTGGTTTCGGCTTGCCCTCTTTCTTGGGCAAGGGTTGAATATCCAGCAAGACCTCGGTCTTGCTTTCATCCTTGTCGTCCAGATCAACCGTCAGGCGACCGCCATCGGTCAGGCGACCAAAGAGCAACTCGTCAGCCAGTGCGCGGCGAATCGTGTCCTGAATCAGGCGCTGCATCGGACGTGCGCCCATCAGCGGATCAAAGCCCTTCTTCGCCAGATGTTTACGCAGCTTGTCGGTAAAGGTGACGTCCACCTTCTTGTCGGCCAACTGGGCTTCCAACTGCAGCAAGAACTTGTCGACCACCCGCATGATGACGACCTCGTCCAGCGCCTTGAAGCTGACAACGGCATCCAGACGGTTGCGGAATTCAGGCGTGAACAAACGCTTGATGTCGGCCATCTCGTCACCCGCCTCACGCACATTGGTGAATCCCATAACGGTCTTGTTGATGGATTCAGCACCCGCATTGGTGGTCATGATGATGATGACGTTGCGGAAGTCCGCCTTGCGGCCATTGTTGTCCGTCAACGTGCCATGGTCCATCACCTGCAGCAAGACATTGAAGATCGCCGGGTGCGCCTTCTCAATTTCATCGAGCAGCAACACGCAATGCGGCTTCTTGGTGATGGCTTCTGTCAGCAACCCACCCTGGTCGAATCCGACATAACCCGGTGGCGCGCCAATCAGACGGCTTACGGCATGCTGCTCCATGTACTCGCTCATGTCAAAGCGAATCAGGTCAATACCCATGATTTAGGCCAACTGCTTGGCTGCTTCAGTCTTGCCAACCCCCGTCGGGCCGCTGAACAGGAATGAGCCAATTGGCTTGTCACCCTTACCCAAACCGGAGCGCGCCATCTTCACGGCCGAGGCCAGCATGTCAATGGCCTTGTCCTGTCCGAACACCACGTTCTTGAGGTCCCGCTCCAGCGTCTTGAGCTTGCCGCGATCATCATTGGACACATTGGCGGGCGGAATGCGGGCGATCTTCGCCACGATTTCCTCCACCTCGGTCTTGCTGATGATCTTCTTGCGTTTGGACGGCGGCAGAATGCGTTGGGCGGCACCCGCTTCGTCGATCACGTCAATGGCCTTGTCTGGCAGATGACGGTCGTTGATGTACTTGGCGCTCAGCTCGGCCGCCGCCTGCAATGCAGCCACGGCGTACTTAACGTTGTGATGCTCTTCAAAACGGGACTTGAGGCCCTTGAGAATTTCCACGGTCTGCTCAACGGTGGGCTCGACCACATCGATCTTCTGGAAGCGGCGGGACAGCGCGGCGTCCTTCTCGAAGATGCCACGGTATTCGGTAAACGTGGTCGCCCCGATGCATTTGAGCTGACCGGAGCTCAGACCAGGTTTGAGCAGATTAGACGCATCCAGCGTCCCGCCCGATGCCGCGCCGGCACCAATCAGGGTGTGAATTTCATCAATGAACAACACTGCATGGGGTTTGTCCTTGAGGGACTTCAGAACGCCTTTGAGACGCTGCTCGAAATCACCTCGGTATTTTGTACCCGCCAGCAAAGCGCCCATATCAAGCGAATACACGATGGAATCCGCCAGGATTTCAGGCACGTCCTTTTGCGTGATGCGCCACGCCAAGCCCTCGGCAATGGCAGTCTTGCCAACGCCAGCCTCACCAACCAGCAGCGGGTTGTTTTTGCGGCGGCGGCACAAGATCTGGATCACGCGCTCGACTTCGTATTCGCGCCCAATCAATGGATCAATCTTGCCGTCTTTGGCGAGTTGATTCAGGTTGACAGTGTACTGCTCCAACGGCGAAGTTTTCTCGTTTTTCTCAGTCACCCCTTCTTCACTTTCGGCCTGACTCTCGCCCGATTTGGACGGCTCCGGCGGATCGCTTTTCTTGATGCCGTGGGCAATGAAGTTCACCACGTCCAGCCGGGTTACGCCTTGCTGGTGCAAGTAGTACACAGCGTGAGAATCTTTCTCGCCAAAAATCGCCACCAGCACGTTGGCCCCGGTGACTTCCTTCTTGCCGCTGCCAGTGGACTGCACATGCATGATGGCACGCTGAATCACGCGCTGAAATCCCAAGGTAGGCTGGGTGTCCACATCGTCTGATCCAGCGACCTGTGGTGTGTTGTCCTTGATGAAGTTCGCCAGTGATTTGCGCAAGTCGTCAATATTGGCCGAACAGGCGCGCAGCACCTCGGCCGCGCTCGGGTTGTCGAGCAGCGCGAGAAGCAAGTGCTCCACTGTGATGAACTCGTGACGCTGCTGACGCGCCTCGACAAACGCCATATGAAGGCTGACTTCCAATTCTTGGGCAATCATGTGATTTCCTTTTAAGCCTTGCTTGATGTTTAACTGTAATCCGATTTCAATATCAATTCCGAAGTCATGAAGGCAACGACCTAAAAATCAACGGGCTCACTGACGCACTTCAAGGGGTGCCCAGCCTTGTTTGCCGCCTCAAGGACCTGATCCACCTTGGTAGCGGCCACATCCCTGGAATAGACCCCGCACACCCCTTTGCCGTCCAAGTGAATCTTCAGCATGATTTGCGTTGCCGCTTCAAGATCCTTGCCAAAAAATTCCTGGATCACCACCACCACAAACTCCATCGGTGTGTAGTCGTCATTGAGCATGACAACCTGGTACATCTGCGGCGGCTTGGTTTTCTGGGTTCGCCTCTCAAGAACAACTGAGCCACCCTCATCCCGATCAGGTTGCTGGATCGGCGGAGCAGGTGGATTTACGGGAGATTTGGTTGCCATGTTTTCATTCTATCGAGCGTACCGAAGCACTGCAGCGCCTAGGTGAATTGGTGACAGTTTCTGCATATTCAAGCAATGCAAACAAAAAAACCGCCCCAGGCCGGCAAGCTAGAGCGGTTTGGACGTCGGCGAAGCCTGACTTCGCCAGCAGCAGTCAGGCTGCAATCACATATTGTCGATCATGACCTGACCGAAGCCCGAGCAACTGACTTGCGTCGCACCATCCATCAAACGGGCAAAGTCGTAGGTTACTTTCTTGCTGTTGATAGATTTTTTCATCGAACTGATGATCAGGTCAGCCGCTTCCGTCCAGCCCATGTGACGCAACATCATCTCGGCCGAGAGGATCTCGGAACCGGGGTTCACATAGTCTTTACCGGCGTACTTCGGTGCCGTGCCGTGGGTAGCTTCAAAGCAGGCCACTGAATCAGACAAGTTGGCGCCTGGGGCAATGCCGATGCCGCCGACCTGGGCAGCCAGCGCATCAGACACATAGTCACCGTTGAGGTTCAAGGTGGCAATCACGCTGTATTCGGCAGGACGCAACAGGATTTGTTGCAGGAACGCGTCCGCAATGCTGTCCTTGACAATGATGTCCTTGCCGGTTTTCGGGTTTTTGAATTTGCACCAGGGTCCGCCATCGATCAACTCGGCACCGAACTCTTTTTGTGCCAGCGCATAGGCCCAATCGCGGAAGCCACCTTCGGTGTACTTCATGATATTGCCCTTGTGGACAATCGTCAGGCTGGGCTTGTCATTGTCAACCGTGTACTGGAGGGCCTTGCGCACCAGACGCTCGGTACCTTCACGCGAGACAGGCTTGATGCCGATGCCTGACGTGTTGGGAAAACGGATTTTCTTGACACCCATCTCATCCTGCAGGAACTTGATGAGCTTTTTGGCCTTGTCGGACTCCGCCTCGAACTCGATACCGGCGTAGATGTCTTCGGAGTTTTCGCGGAAGATCACCATATTGGTCTTCTGCGGCTCTTTCACGGGACTGGGAACGCCGTCAAAGTACTGGATCGGGCGCAGACACACATACAGATCAAGCTCCTGGCGCAGTGCCACATTCAGCGAACGGATGCCGCCACCCACTGGCGTCGTCAGCGGTCCCTTGATGGACACCACGTATTCGCGAAGAGCCTGCAGCGTTTCTTCCGGCAGCCACACGTCGGGGCCATACACATTGGTGGATTTCTCACCGGCATAGACTTCCATCCAGTGAATCTTCTTCTTGCCAGCGTAGGCCTTGGCCACAGCCGCATCAACTACCTTGAGCATCACCGGTGTGATATCCAAGCCGGTACCATCGCCCTCGATAAACGGAATGATCGGCTGATCAGGCACGTTCAGTGACATGTCCGCATTGACGGTAATTTTTTGGCCTTCTGAGGGCACCTTGATGTGCTGATACATGTAGCTTGGTCTCCGTTAATTGGTTCAATTCACGCGCTTTTTTGCTGCTGGCACCACCCAAAAACCTCTGTTTCAGGCTGGTTTCAAGGCGTTTCTGGATTTTAGTCCCAAAAAATTACTGATTTCTGTCAACCCGGGGCAAACCAGCCCCGTTACGGACAGGCCTCCCAGAGTATGGGAGGAAATTTTTGAAATAACGTTATCTCAAGGAAACTGAAAAATGAACAAACTTCTCGCCGCTTTGGTTGCTGGTCTTTTCGCTGCTGGCGCATTCGCTGCTGACGCTCCTGCTGCTGCCGCCGCCAAAGCTGCTGCTCCTGCCGCTGCTGCCGCTGCTGCTCCTGCCGCTGCCAAAGCCGCTGCACCTGCTGCTGCCGCTGCTGCCGCCAAGACCGAAGCAAAAGCTGAAGCCAAGGTAGATGCCAAGACGGCTAAAGCTGAGAAAGCTGCCGCCAAGAAAAAGGCCGCCGCTGAAAAAGCCGCTGCCAAGAAACTGGCTGCTGAAGAAAAAGCCACTGCCAAGAAAAAAGCCGCTGAAGAAAAAGCTGCTGCCAAGAAGACAGCTGCTGACGAAAAAGCCGCTGCTACCGTGAAGAAAGACGAAGCCAAGAAGTAATTCTTGACAAGTTGAAAGAAATGCCCGCTTAAGCGGGCATTTTTTATTGCCGAAACTTTCTCTTAGTTGCGTCAGAATGGAGCCATGAAACATATTGCAATCGGTCTTCTCGCGCTGGCAGTCGCCTTGGGCAGCACTAGCTACGCGCAAAACGCGCCGCAGATGGATCTGCAGCGCATCAAGTTGTCAGCGGGCATGCATTTGATCGATGCGCAAGTTGCCGCATCGCCCGAGCAGCGGTCTACCGGACTGATGTTTCGCAAGGACATGCCACCGTCTGAGGGCATGTTGTTTGTGTTTGAACAGCCCGCCGTGCAATGTTTCTGGATGAAAAACACCCTGCTGCCCCTGAGCGCCGCCTTTGTGGCGGACGACGGCACCATCGTCAATCTGGCCGACATGAAGCCGCAGACCACCGATTCACATTGCTCCACGCAGCCGGTTCGTTACGTGCTGGAGATGAACCAGGGCTGGTTTGGCAAAAAGGGCATTCAAGCCGGCTTCAAACTGGGTGGCAAGCCGTTTGCGGCGAGATGACGCTACGTTATTTAGATACTCGACGCCCTGTTTTTCAGGGGCGATAGGCCAGGCCAGCAAACAGGCGTAAAAAAGCCACCGCGAGAGGTGGCTTTTTAGTTGCAGTGAACTTAGGCGAAGTTGGCCTCGACAAAGCTCCAGTTCACCAGTTTGTCGAGGTAAGTCTCGACAAACTTCTGGCGCAGGTTGCGGTAGTCGATGTAGTAGGCATGCTCCCACACATCCACTGTCAGCAAGGCTTTGTCAGCCGTCGTCAGTGGCGTGCCGGCGGCACCCATGTTGACGATGTCCACCGAACCGTCGGCCTTTTTCACCAGCCAGGTCCAGCCGGAACCAAAATTACCCACCGCCGACTTGACAAACGCTTCCTTGAAAGCGGCGGAAGTTCCCCACTTGGCGTTGATGGCCGCTGCCAGCGCGCCTGAAGGCTCGCCACCGCCGTTGGGCTTCATGCAGTTCCAGAAGAAGGTGTGGTTCCAGATTTGCGCCGAGTTGTTATAAATGCCGCCGCTGGACTTCTTGATGATCTCTTCCAGGGTCATGCTCTCGAACTCGGTCCCTTTTTGCAGGTTGTTGAGGTTCACCACATAGGCATTGTGGTGCTTGCCATGGTGGTATTCGAGAGTTTCCTTGGAGTAATGCGGCGCCAGGGCGTCAATCGCAAAAGGCAGGGGGGGCAGTGTGTGTTCCATGATGTCCTCGTGAGTTTGTTGTTGGAAAGGGCCGATTGTAGAAACTTTGATCAAGGGGAATGTGACACCATCAAATCAACCTCGCCGTCAGAAAGGGTGGCTCGCACCGGCTGACCGGGGTGAGTTTGACGCACGCTGGTGATGGTCTCCCCTTCACTGCTGGTCAGCCAGGCATAGCCACGCTGCAATACCAGGGTGGGGTCCAGCAAGCCCAGCCGCAAACCGGCCCGCTCCAGCCGTTCCCGCTTGCGCTCCAGGCTGCGCTGCATGGTGTCCGGTAACGACGTCTGCAGCCGTTGCAGATCCTGTTGTCGGTGCTTCAGGAATAGCAGGGACGCGAACTGCAGACGCTGTGCGCCGGACGCCAGTCGCAAGCGTTGCCGGCCCACCAGCGCGGAGGGTCGTCCCAACCTGGACGCCGTCAAATCAAGCCGCTGGCTCTGCAGGTCAATTTGCCGGAACACGGCGTCCTGCAGGCGACGGGCCACCCCATCGATCGCGCCGAGCCAGACCTCGCGCGGCTGTGCCACCAGTTCAGCCGCCGCCGTGGGGGTCGGGGCCCGGAGGTCGGCTACAAAATCAGCTATGGTGAAGTCGGTCTCATGCCCCACACCACAGACGATGGGAACCGGGCTGTGCGCCAGGGTGCGCGCCAGTTGCTCGTCATTGAAGGCCCATAAATCCTCCATCGAGCCGCCACCTCGCACCAGCAGGATGACGTCGATAACCGGGCCAGTGTCACTGGCGCTCTTTCCCGTTTTTCTTGACAAATCAGCCTCTAGCCCCCGTCCTTCCTGCGTGAGTAGATATAAATTTGATAGCGCCTGCATCAACTCGGCCGGCGCAGCGCTGCCTTGCACCGAGGCCGGGGCGAGCACCACCGGGATGTGCGGCACGCGCCGTTGCAGGGCGGTCATGACATCATGCAAGGCCGCAGCCCCCAGCGAGGTCACCAAACCAATACCCCGCGGCATCACTGGCAGGGGGCGCTTTCGGGCGGCGTCGAACAGGCCCTCGGTCTCCAGCTTGGCCTTGAGCCTGAGAAACTGCTCGAACAGCGCACCCTGCCCCGCCCGACTCATGCTCTCCACAATCAGTTGCAGATCGCCACGCGGCTCATACACTCCCAGGCGACCACGCACCTCGACCAGTTCGCCATCCCGCGGCGAAAAATCCAGCAAACTCGCAGCCCGGCGAAACATGGCACACCGAATCTGCCCACTTTCATCCTTGAGGGAAAAGTAACAATGCCCGCTGGATGCGCGTGAGAAGCCCGAAACCTCTCCGCGCACGGCTACGGGATTGAATCTCGCATCCAGCGCATCAGCAATGGCGCGGCACAGCGCGCCAACTTGCCAGATTCGTGGCGCCATTGCGGGCGACAGGAGTTCAGACATCAATGAAACCGCAGGTTTCGGCAGCAGGGGATATCCGAATGCTCCACAGCGGCAGCAACGCACGGCCCGGAGGGTGAAGAACGCCTTGATCGCTCGATGGCATGTTGCAAGTCATTGATTTCATTGTATTTTTCACTGCCTAATTTGTCATCGATCTGTCACAAGGCAATGCTGGCGTGGTCTGGTGACACTTCATAACCTACTTCTTCACAAAGTTATCCACATTTTTTGTGGTTTGCACCAACGGGCGGGATACTCACGGCAATATCGCCCCGGCAACGCTCACGCCTCGAGATAGCACCAGACGCGTGGGCCATAATCGCGGTGCATTTCATCTGCGCGGAGATTCAATTTGTTTTCAATCATACAAGCCGCAGGCTGGCCGATCTGGCCGCTTATTGCCTGCTCAATTCTGGCTTTGGCACTCGTCATTGAGCGCTTCATCAGCCTTAAAACCTCCAAAGTGGCGCCGCCAAAATTGCTGGAAGAAGTGTTGAGTGTCTCGCGTACCTCTGTGCCCGCACCCGACGTGGTGACGCAACTAGAAAAGAACTCTGCAATGGGCGAGGTATTGGCCAGCGGTTTTCGGGTGCTGAACACCAGCCCGCGCTGCAGTGAAGAAGACCTTCGCTCCTCCATGGAGGGCGCTGGGCGGGTGGTCGCACACCGTCTGGAGCGCTACCTCAGTGCCCTGGCCACCATCGCGTCGGCCGCACCGCTGATGGGCCTGTTCGGTACGGTGGTCGGCATGATCGAGATTTTTGGTTCGCAGAGTCCAGCGGGAGGCGCCACCGGTGGGAACCCGGCCCAACTCGCGCATGGCATTTCCATTGCCCTGTACAACACCGCTTTTGGCCTGATCGTCGCCATTCCCTCGCTGATTTTCTGGCGCTACTTTCGGGCCCGGGTCGATGAGTACCTGCTGACACTGGAACTGGCATCTGAGCGGATGGCACGCCACCTCAACACCCTGCGCAAATGATGCGCCTCCAATCATGAATTTCCGACCCCGCGTGCGAGAAGAGCCAGAAATCAACCTGATTCCATTCATCGACGTGCTGCTGGTGGTGCTGATCTTTCTGATGCTGTCCACCACCTACAGCAAATTCACGGAACTGCAACTCAAACTGCCCGTGGCCGATGCCGATGCACAACGTGATTACCCCAAGGAGGTGCTGGTCACCGTGACCAGCGATGGGGCCTACACCGTGAACAAGGTGCCTGTGGCTGGCCGCAGCCTGGACACGCTCGCCGCCGCCCTGCTCGAAGGGGCCAAGGCCGGCAAGGAATCGGTGGTCATCATCAGTGCTGATGCCAGCGCCCGGCACCAGTCCGTGGTCACGGTGATGGAAGCGGCCCGGCGCTCGGGCCTGACGCAAATCACCTTTGCGACGCAGTCGTCGACCACCGCCGGAACGCAGTAGACCCATGACAGTGGCAACGCCACGGTCGCTGCTGCAGCGCACTCTGACCCGCGCCTGGACACGGCGCGGCCCGCTGGCCTGGCTCCTTTGGCCGATCTCCCTGTTGTTTGTCACACTGGCGGCCCTCAGGCGCCACCTGTACCAGGCCGGACTGCTCAAGGTCCGGCGTGTGCGGGCCCTGGTGATCGTCGTAGGCAACGTCGTGGCCGGCGGCTCGGGCAAGACCCCCGTGGTCATGGCGCTGGTGCGGCACCTGCAAGCCCGTGGCTTGCGTGTGGGGGTGATCTCGCGCGGCTACGGTCGCCGGGCAACAAACTGCCGGGAGGTTTTTGACGACAGCCTGAGTTCTGAGGTGGGTGACGAACCTGCGCTGATCCGACGCGCCACGTCAGCGCCCGTTTTTGTGGCGGCGCGGCGTTTTGACGCGGCCAGCGCGCTGCTGGCCCGCTACCCTGACACGCAGGTCATCCTCTGCGACGATGGGCTGCAGCACCTCGGCCTGCACCGCGACCTTGAAATCTGCGTGTTTGATGACCGGGGTACCGGCAACGGCCTGTTGCTTCCTGCCGGTCCACTGCGCGAACCCTGGCCCCGTGCGGCTGACCTGGTGCTGCACACCGGCGCGCGGCCGGCCTTTGCGGGTTTCACCGCCGTCCGCACCCTGGCGCGCCATGCGCTGCGTGCCGATGGAAGCCAGATCGCACTGGCTAACTTGGTGCAGGCAGGCGCCAAGCCCCTGCTGGCGGTGGCCGCGATCGCCAAGCCGGAAGATTTCTTCGCCATGCTGCAGTCTCAGGATTTGCCCTTGGCGCGCACCATTGCGCTGCCAGACCACTACGATTTTGATAGCTGGTTGCGCAATGAATACGAGGGCTACACTGTTATTTGTACCGAAAAAGACGCCGTGAAGCTGTGGCTAAAACAACCTGATGCACTGGCAGTACCTCTGATAGTCACCCCGGAACCGGCGTTTATGGCCAGGCTGGACGACATGCTGTCGGTGTTGCTGGCGTCCCGATTGAACCCGAAGCTATCATCGACCCATGGACACACGACTTCTTGAACTTCTGGTTTGCCCTGTCACCAAAGGGCCCCTGGAATACGATCGCGAACGGCAGGAATTGACCTCCCGCAGCGCGCGCCTCGCCTACCCGGTGCGCGACGGCATTCCCATCCTGCTGGAGAGCGAGGCGCGAACCATGACCGACGAGGAACTCGGGCTTTGAGCTTCACGGTTCTCATTCCCGCGCGCCTGGCCTCTACCCGCCTGCCCAACAAGCCACTGGCCGACATTGGCGGCGCGCCCATGGTGGTCCGGGTAGCGCAACGCGTCATGCCGGTCGTGGGCGCCAGCGGCCGGATCCGTGTCGTGGTAGCCGCCGATAGCCCCGAGATCATCACGGCTTGTCAGGCCCACGGGGTTGAAGCCGTACTGACCCGCACCGACCATCCATCGGGCAGTGACCGCCTGGCCGAGGCCTGCCAGTTGCTGGGCCTGGCGGACGACGAGATCGTGGTCAACGTTCAGGGCGATGAGCCCCTGATTGAGCCATCACTGGTGAACGCCGTCGCGCAACTGCTGATCCAGCGACCAGAAGCCAGCATGAGTACCGCGGCGCATGCCATCGGCGATCTGGCCGAATTCACCAACCCCAATGTCGTCAAGGTCGTGCTGGACGCCAGAGGACTGGCACTTTACTTCAGTCGTGCGCCCATCCCGCACTGGCGGGACCAGCCATCCGCCCTGCCCAGCCCGGCGCCTTTGCGCCACATTGGCATCTATGGCTACCGCGTGGGATTCTTGCGCACGTTCCCAACGCTGGCGCAGGCTCCCGGCGAAATCACGGAAGCCCTGGAGCAATTGCGCGCCATGTGGCACGGGTACCGCATTGCGGTCCATGTCTCGGCACACGCGCCCGGCCCCGGCGTGGACACACCGGAAGATCTGGAACGGGTACGCCGACTATTTGGTTCCTGAGACGCGGCACATGTAAGCCAGTCAAGGGCTAGCACGTGCTATTCTTCAAGACAACGAAGCATTGCAGTGGGCTCAGCAGCAGCCCCGCCAATGCAATCTGATTTTCAATTAAATCCCGAGGACATCCATGAGACTCATCCTGTTGGGCGCCCCCGGCGCTGGCAAAGGCACGCAAGCCACCTTCATCTGCCAGAAATACGGCATCCCCCAGATTTCAACGGGTGACATGCTGCGCGCCGCCGTGAAAGCCGGCACGCCACTGGGCATTGAAGCCAAGAAGATCATGGACGCGGGTGGCCTGGTGAGCGACGACCTGATCATCAATCTGGTGAAAGAGCGCATCGCCCAGCCCGATTGCGCAGGTGGATTCCTGTTTGACGGCTTCCCGCGGACCATCCCGCAGGCCGATGCCATGAAGGCAGCCGGTGTCAAACTGGATTACGTACTGGAGATTGACGTCCCGTTTGAGGCCATCATCGAGCGCATGAGCGGGCGCCGCTCGCACGCGGCATCGGGTCGCACCTACCACGTCAAATTCAACCCACCCAAAGTGGCCCGGGTGGACGACGTGACCGGTGAACCGCTGATTCAGCGCGAAGACGACAAGGAAGAAACCGTCAAGAAGCGGCTTGACGTGTACAGCGCCCAGACCCGCCCGCTGGTGGAATACTATTCCAGCTGGGCAAAATCCGACCCGGCCGCTGCGCCGAAGTACCGTGCCATCAGCGGCACCGGTGACGTGAGCGAAATCACCACCCGGGTGTTTGCCGCGCTGGCGGGTTAATCACGGAGCCCAGCAGTGCCATCGTGGTGATGTCACGGCAATAAAGCCAGCATCAACGCCACCCTCGCCTTCACCGGCGACAAGCCCTGTGAGTCGGGGAAAGTGGCACTCAGCGCAGGCAGCAAGCGCCCGTTGATGCAGCGGGTGGCAAGCACGACTTTCACGCCCGCCGCCTGCGCCCGGAGCAACGCTGCCTCAAGATCCCGATGAACCGTGCCGTTGCCAGTGGCGGCGACGACGAGCCCACGCACCACTGGCGACGCAGGCGTACGCTGCACGCCATCCTTCGACAGGAGGGCATCGACGAGGGCGCCACTGGCACCAGCGTAGTTCATCACGATCTCCACGCACGGCCAATCGCGCACTCCCGCTATCTTTTCTATAGATTCCTGCGCAAATTCCGCGGGGCCTGCGGGCCAGTTTCGCACCAGACGAACGCATCCTTCCTCGACATAGCCAAGAGGACCTGCGTCGCCTGAGCTGAAGGCGTCGAGTCGATAGGGATGCACCTTTTGTACTTCCACCGCGCCATGAATGGTGCCGGCGCACACCGCCACCACGCCACATGCCCCTGCGGCAATGGCAACTGCCACAGCATCCATCACGTTCTGCGGACCGTCTGGCGTCAGGCTGGATGCCGGACGCATGGCGCAGGTCAACACCACCGGCTTGCTTGCCCGTTGTGATGCGGGCAACACGGCATGCAGGAAATAGGCCGTTTCTTCCAGCGTGTCGGTGCCATGGGTGATCACGACCCCCTTCACATCGGCTTGGGCCAGATGAAAACTCACGCGCAGCGCCAGCTGCTGCCAGACGGCAAAACTCATGTCTTTGCTGTCGATCTGGGCGATTTGCTCCGTCACCAACGTCCGGCCGCCAAGCACCGAAGACAGGCCTGGAATAGCCTCCAGTAGCTGCGCCACCTCCACTTGAGCGGCCGTGTACCCAATATTGTCTGCGCCGCTGGCAGCCGTACCGGCAATCGTGCCACCGGTACCCAAGACAACGATCTTTTCAAAAATACTTGTGGAGGTCACTTGCAAACTTTCGGAAACTGGTTAAAAATACAGTTACTGGATATCAAGACAGTGTGTATAGACCACCAGTAAAGCCCATCGTACTTCAAAGGAGTCGCCATGCTTGAAAGCCCCAAACTTACCGCCCGCCAGCAGCAGATTCTGGACCTGATCCAGAGCGCCATCGCACGCACTGGTGCGCCCCCAACCCGGGCCGAGATCGCGACCGAGCTGGGCTTCAAATCAGCCAACGCGGCTGAAGAGCACTTGCAGGCACTGGCCCGCAAAGGCGTGATTGAGTTGGTCAGTGGCACCTCGCGCGGCATCCGCCTCAAGAGTGACGCCCTGCGCTCCATCAATGAATCGCGTAGCAAGCAATACTCCTTGTCGCTGCCTGGCCTGGCCCAGTTGGCCTTGCCTCTGATTGGACGGGTCGCAGCGGGTTCCCCCATTCTCGCGCAGGAGCACATTGACCAGACCTATTACCTGGAGAACAGCCTCTTCCAGCGCAAACCGGACTACCTGCTCAAGGTGCGCGGCATGTCCATGCGCGATGCCGGCATCATGGATGGCGATCTGCTGGCTGTGCAGTCCACCAAAGACGCCAAGAATGGCCAGATTGTGGTGGCCCGCCTGGGTGATGAAGTGACGGTCAAGCGCTTTCGGCGCAACAAGGACCTGATTGAGCTCCACCCTGAAAACCCTGATTACCAGACCATCGTGGTTGAACCCGGGGAGCCATTTGAAATTGAAGGTCTGGCTGTGGGATTGATCCGCAACACCATGCTGATGTAAACACAGAACGAGAGGTTTCAAATGAGCATTGCACTATTTGCCGTTCCCGGAGTCCTGGCGCCACTGCAAGGCCTGTGGCGCTGGCTCATGCCCGCCGCCACACGGGGCCGGTCAAGGCATACAGGTACCGATAAGCGTGTCCGCGAAGTTGCTACACATTCAATAGCTGCAAGCGCCCGTTGCACGCGGGTCGAGCCGCAAAATACATCAAAAACTTCCTGCGCCAGGCCATTGCGAGTTGTGCGCTTTCTGGAAGCCGGACAGACACCCGCCCATGTCGGGCGGATGGTGATTTCCGGTCGCATGGCGGACGTGTGCGCCGAACTTGACCGTCTGGCGGCACGCGAAGCCGCACTGCACTAAACGGCACCCCCGCAAGCACCTTCGCTTGAAGGGAATCCAGCGTCTTGCCGGGAAAAGATCAGCCAAGGCACAATAACGGCATATGAATATTGTGATTCTTGATGATTACCAGGATGCGGTTCGAAAGCTCGCCTGCGCGGCCCGACTGGAAGCCTACCAAGCCAAGGTTTACACCAACACGGTCAAGGGTCTGGGGCAACTGTCGGTACGGCTCAAAGATGCCGACGTGATTGTTCTCAACCGCGAGCGCACACACATCCCGCGCCAGCTGATCGAGAAGCTGCCCAAGCTCAAGTTGATTGTGCAAACCGGCCGGGTGGGTCCGCATATCGACGTGGCCGCCTGTACCGAGCGCGGTATTGTTGTGGCCGAAGGTTCTGGCTCGCCCGTGGCACCGGCCGAGCTGACGTGGGCTCTCATCATGGCGGCCATGCGGCGGTTGCCGCAGTACATTGGCAATCTCAAGCATGGCGCCTGGCAACAGTCGGGCCTGAAGTCGAGTTCCATGCCCCCGAACTTCAGCCTGGGCACGGTCCTGCGGGGCCGGACGTTGGGCATCTGGGGTTACGGAAAAATCGGACAACTGGTGGCCGGTTACGGCAAGGCCTTTGGCATGAACGTGGTGATCTGGGGACGGGAAGCCTCGCGGGAACGAGCCATTCTGGATGGATTTGACGCGGCAATCAGCCAGGAGGAATTTTTTGCGCAGTGCGATGTGCTGTCGCTGCACCTTCGATTGACGGAAGAAACGCGCAGTATTGTCACGCTGGATGATCTGGCACGCATGAAGCCCACCGCACTGATCGTGAACACGTCGCGCGCTGAACTGATCGAACCCGACGCCCTGATCGGTGCACTCAACCGGGGCAGACCCGGCCTGGCCGCGGTGGACGTATTTGAGACTGAGCCAATTTTGCAGGGTCACGCACTGCTCCGGCTGGAGAACTGCATCTGTACGCCGCACATTGGTTATGTCGAGCAGGACAGCTATGAGATGTACTTTGGCGCTGCCTTTGACAACGTGATCAACTTCATCAAAGGCACCCCGACGAACATCGTCAATCCGGGAGCCTTGCAGGTTCGTCGTTGAACGGGCCATCCGTCAAGACCCCTGCCGTGGCCCCCGCAGCGATGCCATCCGTGCTGTGGGCACTGACCTTCGGCAATTTTGTCATTGGCACGGGGGTCATGGTGGTGCCGGGCACGCTCAATGACATCAGCGCTTCGCTGAACGTCTCGGTATCGGTCGCCGGTCAGCTCATCTCGTTTGCGGCTTTGTTGATGTGCCTGGGCGCGCCTCTGCTGGTGGCCGTGGTATCTGATTTCGATCGCCGGCGTCTGCTGGCGCTCACCATGGTCTGGTACGGTGCGCTGCACCTGCTCAGCGCGACCATGCCCACTTTTGCCTCGCTGCTGGTCGTTCGTGTCCTGACGGTCATTTCGCCTGCGATTTTCACGCCTCAGGCCGCCGCCTGCATTGCCGTCCTGGTGCCACCGCACCAACGCGGCAAGGCCATCAGCCTGGTGTTTCTGGGCTGGTCTGTGGCATCCGTGCTCGGCATGCCATTGGGCTCCTGGATCGGGGGAACCATGGGCTGGCGCTACGCCTTCACGGCGGTCGGGTTGCTGGCGTTCCTCAGTGCGGCGTGGGTCTGGCGCGCCATGCCGGATGGCGTCAAGCCGGCCGCCTTCTCATTGGCGACCTGGCGTGAGACGCTGCAGTCGAAACCGCTGATGCTGTGCGTCGCCGTGACGGCCTTCTACTCCGCCGGGCAGTTTGTGCTGTTTTCCTATTTCGCGCCCTATTACAAAACCAATTTCAACATCACGCCAACGCAACTGAGCCTGATGTTTGCCTGGTTCGGCGCCTTCGGCTTCCTGGGTAACCTCTGGGTGTCCCGCAATATCGAACGGCTGGGCGCATCCCGGACTGTTTTTGTGGCAGTGGGCAGCATGGCCCTGAGCCTCGCACTGTGGCCTTTGGGCTCCAGCCTGACGTTGACGGCGCTGGTGCTGATTCCCTGGGCCCTGGGCTGCTTTTCTGCCAATTCGGCGCAGCAAGCGCGCCTTTCCAGTATTGCGCCAACCCTGGCATCCGGCTCGATTGCACTCAACACCTCGGCCATGTACGCGGGCCAGGCGGCAGGAGCCGCCAGCGGGGGCTGGTTGATTGCGCAGGGGAAGATGTCCATGCTGCACTGGGCCGGACTGGCAGGCCTGCTGGTGGCCATGGTGCTCAGCTGGCTGGCGACCCGCGCACACGCACGGAAAGCCCGCGCAGCGTGAACTGGCGCTGGACTATTTGGCTGAACGCGCCGCCAGCATGATCTCGGTACTGGCCTTGCGATCGGCATTGACCGTTCGCACGGTCGCGCGCTCGCCCATCGCCCGGATGTAGTCTTTCACCGGCAACATGGCCAGCATGTCTTCACCGTAGATTATCTTGCTGGCGCTCGACACCAGTGGCAAGTGAACAATGGCCGCGCAGTCGGCCAGCGTGAATTCCGGGCCTGCCACAAACGGTGTAAATTTGGCAAGCTTGGCAAAGCCGGCAATGCCTTTGAGCAACAGCTGGCGGGTTCGCTCTTTGGTGCCATCGCTGACCTTGCCGCCGAAGAACGCCTCTGGATAAAGCTGGCGCGCGACCAGTTCCAGATGCAATTCACTGTAGATGATCAACTCACGCACCTTGGCCGCTGCATAAGGGTCGGCGGGCAAGAGGCTGTGACTGGGATAGCTCGCCTCAATGTACTCGGCGCAAGCCATCGATTCCGAAATCGGACCATCCCGGGTGTCCAGGAACGGCACCTTACCCAACGGCGATCGGTCAATCAGCTTGGCGTGCGCCTCGCCCGTCCAGATCAGTTCCTCCTCAAAGACCACTTCCTTTTCCAGGAGTTGGAGTTTGATCTTGTTGTAGTAGTTACTGGCCGAAAAACCGCAGAGTTTGAGAGTCATGGCATTTGAAGTGTTGGGTGGAACAACTTATCCGTAACCAAATCGGCACGGCCGCCCATGATATTCCCACAACGCAGTGCACAGAATGCCGCTGGCGGCCACGTCATAATTCATCGCATGAAACCAATTTTTTCACATGTCGGCATCGTCGGTGCTGGCGCCATGGGACGGGGCATTGCCCAGATTGCAGCGCAGGCCGGCAGCACCGTACTGCTTTTTGATATGCAGCTTGATGCCGCTCGCGCAGCGCAGACCAATGTTTTCGCGCAATGGGACAAGCTGTGCGAGAAAGGCCGTCTGGACGCCACCCAGACCGCCTTGTACAAATCCCGTCTGCAATGTGCGGATTCGCTCACCGCCCTGTCAGGCTGCGACCTGATTGTGGAGGCCGTGGTTGAACGCCTGGATATCAAGGCCAGTCTGTTCGTCGAACTGGAGAACCTGGTTCACCCGGGCGCGGTGCTGGTCACCAACACCTCGTCGTTGTCAGTCACCGCCATCGCGGCACGGCTCAAGCGACCGGCGCAGTTTGCCGGCTTCCACTTTTTCAACCCGGTCCCGTTGATGAAAGTCGTGGAGGTCATCGCCGGGCTCAAGACCGGCGCCAGTGTCTGCGCTGATCTGGCGACTTACGCGCAACAAATGGGGCACACGCCGGTGCAGGCGCAAGACACCCCTGGTTTCATTGTCAACCACGCCGGTCGTGGCTACGGCACCGAGGCGCTGCGCATCGTCAGTGAAGGCGTGGCAGATTTCGCCACCATTGACCGCATTCTGAAAGACCAGGTCGGCTTCAAGCTCGGGCCGTTTGAATTGATGGACCTGACAGGGCTGGACGTTTCCCATCCCGTGATGGAGTCGGTTTATCACCAGTACTTTGAGGAGCCGCGTTACCGGCCCAGTGTGATCACGGCGCAGCGCCTGGCCGGGGGCGTTCTGGGGAAAAAGGTGGGCGAGGGTTTTTATCGCTACGACGGCGGCACCGCCCAGATCAGCCCGGAGGAGCCTGTGCCGCAGGTCGACGAGATGCCGCCGGTGTGGGTATCGCCCCGGGCCGCGCGCAAATCAGAGTTATTGCTGCTGCTCAAGAACCTCGGGGCAAGAATCGAGACCGGCGCATCACCCTCCCCGCAGGCTCTGTCCTTTGTGGCACCGCTGGGTTTTGACGTGACCACGGTGGCCGTCGTCGAGCGGCTCGACCCGGCGCGCACCATCGGCATTGACATGCTGGTAGACGACGCCACCACCCGTCGGCGTGTGCTGGCTACCAACCCCGCTACCCGGACGGATATGCGCCGCGCAGCCCACGCCCTGATGGCGCGTGATGGCAAGGCGGTGAGCGTGATCAGGGACAGCGGCGGATTTGTCACCCAACGCGTGGTAGCGACCATTGTCAACATTGCTTCCGACATGTGTCAGCAAGGCATCTGTTCGCCCACCGATCTGGAAACCGCGGTCACCCTGGGCCTGGGTTACCCAATGGGGCCACTGGCCATGGGCAACCTTTATGGCCCCACCAACGTGCTGGAAGTGCTGTTCAACATGCAGACCGTGTATGGCGATCCGCGCTATCGTCCGAGTCCCTGGTTGCGCCGTCGCGGCGCCATTGGCCTGAGCCTGTTGCACGAAGAAGAATAAAGGGGAGCGCCCGAGCATGACAGCCGAACTCAAACGGAGCAGCGAGGGCCAAACGCTGGTACTGACACTCTCCAATCCCGAACACCGCAATGCCTTGGGGCCGGAAATCTATACGGAAGGCATCGAGGCCCTGAGCCTGGCCGAGCGCTCTGCCGACATACGCACCGTGGTCATCGTCGGCGAAGGCAACCTGTTCAGCGCTGGCGGCAACCTGCAACGACTCCAGGCCAACCGCCAGCAGCCCGCAAGCGTCCAGGCACAGAGCATTGAGGCTTTGCACAACTGGATCGAAACCATCCGGACCTTTCCCAAGCCCGTCATTGCAGCGGTCGAAGGCGCTGCCGCAGGTGCGGGGTTTTCCCTCGCGCTCGCCTGCGACTTCGTGGTGGCCGCCGACAACGCGGTATTCGTCATGGCGTACAGCAACATCGCCCTCTCACCGGACGGCGGCGCCAGCTGGAGTCTGGCGCGCGCCCTGCCCCGCCAACTGGTGACGGAACTGTTGATGTGCGGCGAGCGAGTGACGGCGCAACGGCTGCATGACCTAGGGCTCGTCAACCGGGTGACGCCACCCGGCACCGCGTTGTCTGAGGCGCTGACTCTGGCGGCCCGCCTCAACGAACGGGCGCCCAACGCGCTCGCGAGCATCAAGACGCTGATCAATGATGCGGCCCACACCACGCTGGTCGAGCAGCTGGCACGCGAGCGTGATCATTTCGTGCGCAACCTTCACCATGTCAACGCGGGCATTGGCATTTCGGCGTTTTTGACCAAGACGACACCGCGTTTCGAATAGTCAGCTGCAGACACGCAGGTGACAACCCCTAGCCAAAGTGATCGTCGCACGCGCGACAATGGGGACGTTTTCAGTCACCCACAGGACAGGCCATGGACGATCCTATTCTTACCATCGACGAACGCGAGGCGATCAACTCCGGTCGCTGGTTTTCAACCCTCTCCCCGTCACTGCGGCACGACATTCTCCGATGCGCCTACGTCAAGCGTTACAAAGACAGCGAACTCATATGTGCCCGCGGCGAGCCGCCGGAAGAATGGATTGCCTGCGCGCGTGGCGCAGTAAGGGTGAGCTCCACGTCCATTTCCGGCAAGCAGATTACGCTGGCCTATGTGGAGCCGGGCATCTGGTTTGGCGATGTGGCCATTTTCGACGGCGATCGCCGCACCCACGATGCCTATGCGCATGGCGACAGCACGATCCTCTGCGTGGCCAGAGCCGATTTCAAGAAGATTCTCGCGGCTCACGCGGAGCTATACGAAGCCCTGCTGCGCCTGCATGCGCGTCGCATCCGGCAGTTGTACGGTCTGGTCGAGGACCTCAACACCCTGCCGCTGCGCGCGCGACTGGCGAAGCAGTTGCTGCATCTGGTTCGCAGCTACGGTGTACCGTCTCTCAGCGATGGACGCGAAATGCGCATCGGCCTGCAATTGGCGCAGGAAGAACTCGCGCAGTTGCTGGGCGCTTCACGCCAGCGTGTCAATCAGGAACTCAAGGCCATGGAGCGCGAAGAAGCGATTCGCATCGAACCCGGTGGTCTGGTCATTCGCAACCGGGAAGCCTTGATGCGCATCATTGAGTCCGACAACTAGCACAGCAAAAAGAAGTACAAGACCATGAGCGACTTTGATCATTTCGTCGGCACCCAACCCGTCTCCGACAAACAGGCGTTTGATATCGCCGCCCTGTCCACCTGGCTGACCGGGAATCTGCCCGGCTTTGCGGGTACATTGACTGTGGAGTCCTTCAAGGGTGGCCAGTCCAACCCCACCTACAAGCTCAACACGCCGACGCAGAGCTATGTCATGCGCGCCAAGCCTGGCCCGGTTGCCAAATTGCTTCCGTCCGCGCATGCGATAGAGCGCGAGTTTGCCGTCATGACGGGTTTGCATGGCACGGATGTGCCGGTGCCTCGCATGTACTGCCTGTGCGAAGACGAAGCCGTCATTGGCCGGGCTTTCTACATCATGGAATTCATGCAGGGCCGCATCCTCTGGGATCAGACCCTGCCGGGCATGACGAAGCCCGAGCGCGGCGCGATCTACAACGAGATGAATCGCGTCATCTCCGCCCTGCACACCGTCAAGTTCGCAGAACGGGGGCTGGCCGGTTACGGCAAACCCGGCAATTACTTCGACCGCCAGATCAGCCGCTGGAGCAAACAATACGTCGCCTCCATCACCCAGCCGATTGAAGAAATGGACAAGCTCATGGCGTGGCTGCCGCAGCACATTCCGGCGATGGCCCGGGCCGAGCACATGGTCAGCATCGTGCATGGTGACTACCGGCTGGACAACCTGATGTTTCACCCCACCGAGCCGCGCATTCTGGCGGTGCTGGACTGGGAACTGTCAACGCTGGGGCACCCGCTGGCCGATTTCAGCTACCACTGCATGGCCTGGCACATCCCACCCGGGTCATTTCGCGGCATTGGCGGGCTCGACGTGGCCAGCCTGGGCATTCCCACGGAAGACGAGTACATCCGGCTGTATTGCGAACGAACTGGCCTGACCACACCCGACGCGCTCAAGGCTGACTGGAATTTCTACATGGCCTACAACCTGTTCCGCATTGCCGCCATTTTGCAGGGCATCGCCAAGCGTGTGGAAGCCGGCACCGCCGCCAGCGCGCAGGCCGTGAGCTCGGCGGCCGGGGCCAAGCCGCTGGCGCAGATGGCCTGGCGTTTCGCACAAAAAACATGACTCAAGTGTCCCCCTGACGCCTTCAACCCACACACCTATCAACCTGACACAAACGGAGATCCCATGGACTTTGACTACTCACCCAAAACGAAAGACCTTCAAGGCAGATTGCAGTCCTTCATGGACGAGCACATCTATCCATCCGAAGGTGCTTACCACGCCGAGATTGAGGCCAACACAGCGGCTGGCAAACGCTGGACGCCACTGCAAACCATTGAAAATCTCAAACCCAAGGCGCAGGCTGCCGGCTTGTGGAACCTGTTCCTGCCGGTGGACAGTGCTGCGGCCTCCGGCTACTCCGGTGCCGGCCTGACCAACCAGGAGTACGCGCCGCTGGCCGAAATCATGGGCCGCGTGATGTGGTCCAGCGAAGTCTTCAACTGCTCCGCCCCCGACACCGGCAACATGGAGACCATCGCCCGCTATGGCTCGGAGGAAAACAAGGCGCGCTGGCTCAAGCCCTTGCTCGAAGGCAAGATCCGCTCCGCTTTCGCCATGACCGAGCCCGAAGTGGCTTCCAGTGACGCCACCAACATTCAAACGCGTATCGAGCGCCAGGGCGATGACTACGTCATCAACGGTCGCAAGTGGTGGACCTCCGGCGCTGGCGACCCGCGCTGTGCCGTCTACATCACCATGGGCAAGACCAACCCGGATGCGCCGCGCCATTCGCAGCAAAGCATGGTCATGGTGCCCGCCAATACGCCGGGTATTACCGTCGTCAGGTCGCTCAATGTGATGGGCTATGACGACGCGCCGCATGGCCATATGGAAGTCCTGTTTGAGAACGTGCGGGTGCCTGTATCCAACATCTTGTTGGGCGAAGGCCGCGGCTTTGAGATCGCACAAGGGCGCCTTGGCCCTGGACGCATCCACCACTGCATGCGCCTGATTGGCCTGGCGGAACGCGCCCTGGAGTTGATGTGCAAACGCGCGACGGCGCGGGTTGCCTTTGGCAAGACCGTTGCCTCGCAAACCGTGACCCAGGAACGCATTGCCGAGTCCCGCTGCAAGATCGACATGGCCCGCCTGCTGACGCTCAAGGCCGCCTGGATGATGGACATAGCCGGCAACAAGTTTGCCAAGAACGAGATTGCCATGATCAAGGTGGTGGCGCCCAGCATGGCCTGCCAGGTGATCGATTGGGCGATGCAGGTGCATGGCGGCGGCGGCATGTGTGATGATTTTCCGCTGGCTTACAGCTATGCCAATGCACGCACACTGCGTTTTGCCGACGGCCCGGACGAAGTACACCGCAACTCCATCGCCAAGATGGAACTGGGCAAGTACGCGGCCAGCCCCAAGCCCGTCGAGATGCCCGTGACACGCGGCTGCTAATGAGTCCAGCATCGGCCATCCGGTCGATGCTCTTGTTTTGATAGCTGGTAGCGCTTATTCCACGTGGGCTAGAGCGCTATTACTCTTGAAAGAGGCGTCTCATGATCAATCTCTATTCCTGGCCCACCCCGAACGGGCACAAGGTCCACATCATGCTGGAAGAGTGTGGGTACCGGCTGGGGCGTGACTGGCAGGTTCACCCCGTCAATATTGGCGCCGGCGACCAGTTCAAGCCGGAGTTCTTGAAGATCAGTCCCAACAACAAGATTCCGGCATTGGTCGACTCTCAGGGTCCGGACGGCAAGCCAATCGCCCTGTTTGAGTCCGGCGCCATCCTGTTGTACCTTGCCGCCAAGACCGGCAAGTTCCTGCCAAAGAGCGACCGCCAGAAATTCGAAGTGCTGCAGTGGCTCATGTTCCAGATGGGCGGCGTTGGCCCCATGCTGGGACAGGCCCACCATTTCCGCATTTACGCACCCGAGAAAATCGAGTATGCGGTGAACCGCTATACCAACGAAGCCAAACGGCTCTACGGGGTGATGAACCAACAGCTGACCCGGCACCGCTACATGGCCGGCAACAGCTATTCCATTGCGGACATTGCCATCTTCCCGTGGCTACGGAGCTGGCAAAACCAGGGCATTGACTGGGCGGACTACCCGCAGCTCAAAGTCTGGTTTGACAAGATCGCGCAGCGGCCCGCCGTGAAGCGTGGCGTCGCCGTGCTGGCGGATCTTCGCAAACCCATCACTGACGACAAGGCGCGCGACATCCTGTTCGGCAAGACGCAGTATCAGGCGCGTTGAAGCAACACCTCACCACGGCGCCTTGGGCAGCCCTGACCACAACTCATTGAGATCGGGAAAACGCCATTTTTCCGGATCTTCACGACCGGCAATTTTTTCGATGGTCTCCGGACGGGAGAGATCGATGACCTGCGGCACGATGCGCATGTTTGACTTGGTGGAAAAGAACACTTTGACGCTCGGTGTCGTCAATGACTTGCCGGTCTGCTCAACCACGACACCAATGCGCCCGGAGGTCAGTCGAACCAGCGAGCCAACGGGGTAAATGCCCATGCTCTTCACAAAGGCCTGAAAAACCTTGGGATCGAAATGACCGTTGGCCCATTCGGCCATCTTGCGCAGGGACTCTGCCGGGTCCCAGCCCGACTTGTAGGGTCGATTGGATGTGATGGCGTCATACACGTCGCACACCGCGCCCATCTTGGCGAACAGACTGATCTCGTCGCCCTTCAAACCCTTGGGATACCCCGAACCATCGGTCTTCTCATGGTGATGCAGACAGACATCCAGCACCATGGGATCGACATTTTCGCCGCGCAGCAGCATCTTGTGCCCCTCCACCGGGTGACTCTTGATGATGGCAAACTCGGCTTCCGTAAGTTTGCCCGGCTTGTTCAGCACGGCCATCGGCATGACTGCCTTGCCCAGATCGTGCAACAACCCAGACAGACCGGCCGATCGCGTCTGGGCATCATCAAAACCCAATTGCTTGGACAGCGCCACCATCATGGCGCAGACGGCCACCGAATGCATGTAGGTGTAGTCGTCCACCGTCTTGAGCCGGGCCAGGCTGATGAGCGCGCCAGGGTTGCGGGAAACCGAATCCGATATCTCCTCGACCAGCTGCTTCGCGCCGCCCACGTCCACGGTGTTGCCCATGCGTGCTTCTTCAAACATGGAGACCACCGCCTTTTTGGCCTGCTGGCAGATTCTGGTCGCACGCTCAATTTCCAGAGCGGCAGAAACCGGGGCGATTTGCCGCTGCTCGTTGACCACCTGCTCCAGTTCAGCTTCAACCTGGGCTTCGGATTCCGCCTCGGAAACAGCGGCTTCTCCGGCAGCAACATCCAGGCCTTTGTCGCAGTCAATCCAAACCTCCTTGATACTGCTGCTCAAGATGGCTTCAATATCTTTGGGATCGGTCAGGACAAATCCCGAACGCCAAAACGGATGCTCCATCCAGGAGCCGCAGAACTCCTTGAGATGCATTCCCAAGGTGAGTTGATCAACGCTGATACGTTTAAGCATGTGGGGTACGGATACTTGCAAGAGTTTGGACGTCAGCGCTCACGCAGCGGAACACCCAGTTGCCGAAGATATGCGGCCACTTCGCGACTGAGCACACCGCCGGCGCGGGCCTTCTCGGCCAACTCCGCCGCAGCGGCGGTTTGCCCCTGGGCTGCCAGCGAGACCGCTGCGCCCAGCATCCAGCGTGGCTCGTCCGGTCGCAGTTTCAGGGCCATCAAATAGGCCGCCGCAGACTCCTGGTGGCGCCCCAGGCGCTGCGCCGCATTGCCCCGTACCGCCCAGACGTCGGCAAAACCAGACAAGGCCGGCTCCAGACGCGTCAGCATTGCCAGCGCCTGGCTCACCTGCCCCTGCGCCAGTTCCATGCGTGCCAGTTCGCGGGCCAGCGAGGCCAATACCGAATTGTTGCCGGAAGACGAGCCGGCAAGATTTGCCCGTTCGGCAACGGTCAGCGCCTCGCGCAGAAGATCAATGGCTGCGTCGTGAGAACCCGAATTCCAGAGGCTTTGCGCCTGTGCCAATGCTTCCAGTGCGGGCGATTGGCGCGGGGGACTGGGCGGCACAACCGTGGCAGCGGCGGGAACGGCTGAAGGCGACGCAGGTGCTCGCTCCGTCAATGCCCGCTCAGGCAAAGGTTGCGGTGCGCCGACCGCGTTGGGGCTGGCTGCCGCGTCAACGCGCGGTACGCCCTTGAAGGTATTGTCCATCTTCAAGGATACAGCCGCTGGCGCACGCGATTCAAAAGCAGCTGACTTTGCCGTCACAGGCGGTGCGACGGCGGCCGACTTTGGCAGCCCGTTGGTCATCTCGACGGCGGTGGCCCCAGGACTGGTCGCGATGACTTGTTCGACCTCTTTCTGCGCAACGGCGGGAACGGCGCCTGTCGTCGCGACGATCGCGGATGGGGCCGTTGCAGCTATCGGCACCCCCTTCACCTGCTCGACCCGGGCTTGCGGGGAGGCACCCTGATTCAGGAACCACCACGCGCCAGCTGCCCCACCCAGCACCATGACGGCGACGACCGCCAGAATTGCGATGCTCGGTGAACCACGCCTCTGTCTGGCACGTTCGGCATCGTTCACGATCCGCGTGCCGCGCGCCATATCGGCGTGCGGTTCGCGGGATTGAACCGGCCCCGTGTCCGCAGCCTGGCGGCTGTCAAGGTCACGCAGCATTTTGTTGATCACACTCACAGCGACCCTCCGGAATGATGATCTTGAACCTGCCTGGCCGACGCCTTTGTGTCTCCTGCCCCCTTGCTGCGTCCGACACGCTTCCATCGGGACCACCACGGCACCGCTGCCAGCACGCCCGGGGTTTCGGCGGCAGCCAGGCGCACATGGCGCACGTTCACGCGGTGCTCGTTCTCACCATACGCCAGCATCAGGCACTTGTGTGCCAGCACATTGATGAGCCGCGGCACCCCCCCGCTAAAGCGGGCGATAGCCTGCGCGGCATCGGCCTCAAACACCTTGGTATCCGTGGCGTTGCTTAGCGCTGCCGTGGCCATGCGATGCGCCAGATAGGCCGGTACCCGCTGGGCCATCATCGGCCCGAGGTATTCGCTGAAGGTGATGCGTTGCAGCAGCTGCCGAATCTCGGGGCGCGACAGCTTCTCGTCGAGTTCCGGCTGCCCCAGCAAAACAATCTGCAGTAACTTGCGTTTTTCTGTTTCCAGGTTCGACAGCAGGCGAAGACTCTCCACCGTACGCAAGGGAATCGCCTGCGCCTCATCAATACACACCACCACGGGGCGACCCGTCTCGGCGTGCTTCAAAAGACAGCCGCGCAGCGCGTTGAGGACGGTGTGCCGGTTCAGGGGCGGCGCCACATCAACACTCAACTCATGGGTCAATGCCATCAGCAGATCATCGGGACCCATGTCCGGGTTGGGTATGTAGGCCGTGACACATTCGCCCTGCAGGGTGTTGAGCAACTGCCGGCATAACACCGTCTTGCCGCAACCGACCTCCCCCACAATTTTCAGAAAGCCTTCACCACTGCGCAGCGCGACCAGGAGCATGTTGAGCGCCGCCTGCGCGCCTTCGTGTGGGTAAAAAAAGGCACTGTCCGGCGTGATGGAGAACGGCGCCTCCCGCAAGGAAAAATGCCGCGAATACATCACTTCACAAGACTTCTTGACCTGGAGTCATCCACGGTGCCATCAATGCGAATGACCCGCGCGCGCACAGCATCCATGTCATCCAGCGCCGCGCGTGTCCGGCGAGTTTGCGCTTCCCAGTCCTGCGCCGTGCGGATGATGGTTGGTTTGATCAGTACCACCACCTCTTTTTTTCGCCCGGTGTTGGCCCGGTTGCCAAACAATGAAGACAGAACAGGCAGGTCAGTCGTGCCCGGCACACCGGATGCGCTTCGGCTGGATTCCATCTGCATCAGCCCGCCGATGGCCACAATGCTGCCGTCCTGAATTCGCACCAGTGTGTCCGTCTCATTCACGCTGCTGAACGCCAGCGGCAAACGGTAATTGCCGATGCTGCCCAAATCAACCTGCTTGGTTTTTTCCGTGACGGTCGTGACAGAGGGATGAACGTGCAAGGTGACATTGCTGCCGTCATCAATCTGGGGGGTGACATCAAGCGAAATGCCGGAGAAGAATGACGTCAGCGCAATGGTGGGGGACGTGATCGTCGCACCCGTATTCGATGACGCTACCGTCGTGGATCCCCCGGTAACACCCGTCACAAAAAACTCATCGGATCCCACCTTCAACACAGCCTTCTGGTTGTTGAGAGTGGCCACCCGGGGGCTGGACAGCGTCTGAACATCACCCTGCGTTTCCAGAAATCCCAATACGGCTGCAAACCTGCTGGTCGCCAAAGCCAGACCAAACAAGCCACCGCCGGCGGCCACCGACGGAATTGGCACAACACCAGGCAAAACGGTGTTCCCGTTCTGCAGCAGGGGGTTCGTCGTGGCAACGCCACTGCCCAACACGCCAGCGACCAGGGTAGACGACCCTTCGGTACCAAAAGCCGCCCAATTCACGCCGCTTTGAAAACCGTCACGCAACTCCACTTCAACGATTTTGGCTTCCAGCATGACTTGCCGCTCGACGGCAATCTGCGCCGCCTTGAGGAATTTGTCCACTTGACGCAATTCATCCGGCATGGCCCGCACTGCCATGATGCCGGCTTGCGGGCTGATGATGACACTGCGCCCTTCACCGCTGCCAATCAGACCCCGCGCCGCGCCCGCAAGCTCTGCCCAGAAATCAGTTTTGCTGGTAGTCAGGACGCGGCTGCTCTCGGGCTGCTGACCGTTGCCCGATGCGGGCGTGGGCGAAGGTGTCGCAGAACTGCCTGACGTAACGGACTGGAGCGCAGCACCGGACGCCACGCGCAACTCGCTGTTGCCGACACGCTGGGAGTTCGGGTAATTAACCGTGAAAATCCGGGTCTGAAGGGTAGGCGCATAGATGGTGATGCGGCGGCCTTCCATCTTGAAATCGTAGCCATACACATCGCGAATTGCCTCCAGCGCTTCAGCCACCGTCACGCCGCGCAGGGTCACTGACAGGGTGCCGGCCACATCCGGATGCATCAACATGCTGTAGCGCGTGTCCGCCACGATCGCCAAAAATACCTCACGTGCCTGGGCATTGTTGACCAGCAGATCCAGCCGGGGCTCAGGGGGCAGCAGCACGACCGGCGGCGCGGGTTCCGCCAGCGCGTCACTGATACGCGACGGCACAGCGACCGGCTTGGCGGCCGCGTCCGCTGGCAGGTCGGCGCGAACGGTCGCACTCACATCAGGCGTTCGCAGCGGCCGATCCGCGGCACAGCCGGCGAGCATACCCACACCCAGTGCAGCACACAGGGCGGACATGGCGAACGACCGCGTCGATCCGGTGTGCCCCGTCTGTTTGTTTTCAATAATGTCAATCATGATGTGGGCATTTCGAGTCATTGAGATGGACCTCACGGCTGAACGCCGGTACGAGGTGCGACGGGGGAAGATGTCTTGGAGGAAGGTGCCGCCGTGCGGCGCTGGATACCAGAGAACTGGGACACTTTGCGCAACACGCCGCCTTCGCGCAGCCAGACTTCGGTCTCGGTGATGCGTTCGATGCGAACACGGCCGAGCATTTGACCCTCCGCATAAAGCCGGGTCCCGACAACCAGATGGGGGCGTCCATTGCGAACGATGACGGTCATGGCCCCCGGCTCAGCACTGAAGGGCTTCGCATCCGGCCCGGCGTTGCCAAGGCCCGCCTCAACCGGAGGCACAGTAGGGTCACGCAGACTCTGTGCATCAGCGGTACCCAACGAGACGGCCAGCAAGAGACCAACAGGCCAGCCCAGCGCCAGCATCCGTGCAATGGCCGATTTGCAGAACTGCATCATGGCTGCACCCCAACCAAAAATAATTGCAACGTCAACTCGGGAGGAAGCTTTTCGCTCTTGACCTTCATTGCCCCCCAACGCACATTCGGCAGCGCCTTCTCAAGCGTCTGAACGTATCGCGTCAACTCGGGGTAGGGCCCAGACACTGTCAACTCCACTCCTTGCTTCGTAAGCCCAACGGGCACCGGGCCAGCGCCTGTTCCCGCAATTTGCGTTTTGGCAATGGCAGCCTCGGGGGCCACCGCGGAGGTGCGTACCAGTGTCAACCCGTCATGGCGGCGCAGGAAATGGGTCAACACTTGCGCAAGGGGCGTCTCACCGGTTGCCGCCGGCAACGAGTTTTTGATATTCTGGTTTACGGTATCCAGACGAGCCTTCACGACAACGATTTCATCGCGCAACGCTTTGCCCGTATCCAGCGGCTGGGCAATGGTCTTCAATTCATCACGGGCTCGTTGCAGCTCAGCACTTTGCGTCGCAAATCGCTGGGTTAACTGCTTGTGCGCCACCTGCGCTGGCGACAGCCACACCACATCGGCCAGAGCCATGCTGCAGGCAATGACCGACAGGAACAAGAACACACGTTCGCGCAGACTCAACGCATTGATGCGCGCAGACATCGTTTCCCACCAGCGCTTCATGGCTTGCTCCCCGCCGCCGTGGAAGGATTGCCAACAGCGCTGACCAGACTAAAGGACCACACGGCGCGCGGCGCAGGGGATGCGGTGGACAGTGCACCAGCCGAACCACCCACCACGGCCTTGATCATTGCCGCGCTGGCGTTCTCCACCTTGACGGTTGAGAGCTTTTGCCCTTTCAGGAGGGGACTTGCCGCAAGCTTGCCCACCCATTCATTGAGCGCCGCTGGCTCAAGGGTAAAGCCACTGACATCGAGCTGATTCTCATCGGCCTTCACCTCCGTGATCCAGACCTGTACCGGAATGCTTTGGGCGAGCAGCTGCAGCCGGGCCGAATGTCCCCAGCCAGGCGCGAACAGGCCGCGCTGCAGTTCCTCCATCAATTTTTCGCGCTGAAGCAATTCAGCCCGTTGACCCTGAAGTTCTTGCGTCAAGACTGCTTCGAGCGGGCCGGCGCCCGCCTTGCCTTTTTGTATCGCTGATTGCAGACTTTCAAGCTCGCGCGACTGCGACGCCAGCGTTTTCCTGAATCCGTCACTGGCCGCATTGAGGTTCCATATCCAGTAGGCGCACAGGGCGCCCCCCAGGAGAACAAAGACGGCCAACGCCTGCACCATGGTTTGCGCCGAAAAGTAACGCTTTTGCGTTAGCAGAATCGGGGTGCAGAGATTGATTTGCTGGGGCATGGTGGCAGAAGGTGTCCGGGTAATCGTCTTGTGAATTCAGAGCTTGCGGCTTTCGGTCCGCATCAGAACCCCCAGCAGAGGCAGGCACAGCGCCTCGTCCCCGACAGCCCCGCCCTCAAATCCAGGAAACAGGGCCTTGACGTCCATGGGCACCACCGACTGCCCGAGTTGGGTCCCGAGCCACTTTGACAGTTCCGGGCTGCGCTCGCCCGCATAGACCCGCACGCCATTCAGAGGCATGCTGGACCATGAGCGGTCCCACACGTCAAGCGAACGCTGCACCTCAACCAAAAAGCGCTGCGCCTTTTCATCCTCCCCGGCGCCACCGGCCACTGATGGCGTGTGCACGGTACGGGTGTCGGTGTAGTCATTGCCGTAGGAGACGCCGCCCACGCTGTAATCGGGCACGTATTCATCCACCGGCGTGAAGGATCTGGTGGAATCGGCGTGCCCAGCAGCCGCATCGTCACCCTGTGCCCAGGACCCCGCCAGAAAACCTTCTGGCAGCTCAAGTCGCCGCGTATAGAACAGCTCTTCATTGGCACTGATGGTCAGCACCGCCTGATGCTCGTCAACCAGGACCAGGGCGGCGTTGGCACGGTCTGCACGGCCATCATGCGCTGCCAGGGCACTCTGAAGATTGCGTTGTGCGGTTTCCAGAACGTCGATCACCGCGACTGTCCAATGCATGGCGTCGCCCAGGCCAAGAACCCCGCGTATCACCGAATTGGTCGCGGCCACCACAAAGAGATGTCCTGCACCTTTTTGCTGACCATCGCCCACCCGCATCACATCGAGCGTGACGTCGTCCACATGCGTATCGAGCATCTCGCGAATCTGGTAACGGGCAGCCGAACGCAGCTCTTCCGCAGGCACCGCTGGTGCATCGATCTGCAGCAACTGGTATTGCTCTGGACGCAACATGATGCTGGCATCCAGGCCCTTGAGCCCCAAGCCCTGAAGACGACGCGCAAAGTCTTCCATGCTGTCAGCACCCTGCCGTTCCACGCCGAACTTGAGCACCTCATACACGCCATCCGCGCCTGAGCGCGCGAGCACGTAGGCAAGCGTTTGAGCAGACCAGGAGACGACCAGGTGATCACCCGAACCCTGACGCCTCCACGGCCAGCGCATGGTCAGACGACCTCCTGTGGCAGGGGCAAGGCAATGTGTGTCAGGATTTCAGTCATGGGAACGATGAGACGCAGTACAAATTTGCTCTGATTTTAATAGCTGATGACGCAACCGGGGCAACAATCAAGCGAGTGTCGCAGATTGTTCAATGAATTCGGAACTAACAGACGTTTCAATAGTTTTCACGTCGGTAGATCAGGGGCGACCGGTAAATGCCGAAGGTCGCACGCGCACCCTGGTTGGGGCCAAACCAGGGCATGTTGGCAGCGGTTGCGGCAGACTGCGCTGCGCCAACACAGGTGTTGCCCGCCGCTATGCCGCTGACGTTGATCGCGAGGTCAACGCTGCCCGCGTTGTTCGCACCCGGTTTGGTCAAAACCAAACCCGTGCCAGGCAACTTTCCTGCGACCATTGTCACATTGCCAGCCGGAGACAGCTGGGTCTCACACGCATTGAGTTGCTTCAGATAATTTCCCATCGTAATACTGGAAATGGGGATCACTGTGCAATTGTCTGCACCGTTGGCGGCGTAATAGTTGCCCGTCCAGTACTGCGCTTCCAGTGGCACAGGCAGTGCCAGCAACTCAGAACCATAAGCGTTTTGCAGCCGCAACCGACCATACCGGATTTTTGTCGTATTGGTTTCCTGTTGAGCTAAAGAACCAATCAGCGAGCCCCCGTCCGGATCACTCACGGCCGCCCTAAGCTTGAAAAAATCATACGGTCCATCGGGGGCCGCCAGCTTTGTGAACATGTAGCTATCGCTAATCTGGAATAGCCCCGCAGACCACGACGAGGTATCAGGCATCACTGGAAAGGCAGGGTTTGTGAGCCGGGTTACAGCAACGGCGGTCCCACTGTTGTCGCCACTAATGGTGACACCTGCGAGATTGGTGTAACCAGAGGTATAGCGACTTGCGACCGGATCAGAAGCCGATGCTGTGGCACCACTGGACGCATGCGCCTTCAATGCCAGCACCACGCCCAAGGCATCCTGATCCATATACGTATAGCCACCCGCCACACAACTTGCCGTCAAAGCACCGGAAAACGAGAAATGACTGGGGTGCCAACGTCCGAACTTGCCTGATACCGCACTGCCTATGTTGCAGCCATACTTGCCAGCAGCGGAAAGAGTGTTCGAAGTGCTGTTGGCAATACAGTCGTTTGTTTGATCCACGCTGGTGAAGCTGCCGTCGATGACAGCATCAGCTGCTAACTGGATGCTCCCTACATCAAGGTACTTGAACGTCGTACCACTCGCCTTGATGCCATCGCCAGCAGAAAAAACACCTGACAGTGTGCCTGTCGCGATCACGGTATTGTTGTGATCCTTGACCTTGCTGGCATCCAGCGTTGGTATCGTTCCAGCGTAACCAGCAGCTACGCCAGCGTTTGCCTCCAGCGTGAAGGTGGAGCCAGCGACAGCCTGTGGAGTCCCCGTTAGTCCCGTATTATTCATGACCGGAGCCGCGACGGTAAGCTGCGCAGGTCGTATCGCAAAGTTGTCGGTAGAGCAGGCTGCCGCAGCCGCTCCGGCCTTCATGCGAACCCGGACATTGGCGGCGGCTTGGGTATAAGTGAATGCGACCTGCTTGCGGCCACTGTCGCTGCTGACAAAAGCAATGTTGGCAGCGGCGCTCAGTCCACTTCCCGTTGGGCAGGCCGAGGTGGTCGTGTCGACCAGATCAACCGCCACCGTTCCCGTATAGCCCGCGTTGATGGTGGTGCCGCTGCTCAAGGCCAGGAGATCAACATTGAAAGGCGTTCCAGCGAGCTTGGTGAAAATGCGTGTTTGAGGAGCAGCAGCAGGCTCAACCGCATCAAAGCTACACGATGCATTGGCAAAACTCAAAGTGCAGGATTCTGTCGAACCAATGAAACACCTGGCACTATTCGCGGGCAAGGGTGATGCACTGACCGTCCCCAAAGTCACATTGCCGGCGCTGCCATTACTGAGCTGACGGCTGGCAATGCCGCCAGAGAAGGTAAATGTATTGCCGCCGACCCATCCCGCCGGGGAGAGCTGCACCGTCACAGCGCCAGGATAGAGGGTAGAACAACTGGCATTCAGGCAAGCCTTCACCGTCACGGTTTCAGGGGTACAGACCGAGCCCGATCCGTCATGCTCAATCTGAATGTGATCGTAGGTCCCCGAACAGGATCGTCCCAGGGTCATGTCGGCCTGAACTTCGGCCGCACTCAGAGCCGTGTTGTAGAGCTTGACTTCGTCGATCATTCCACGGAAATTACGCGCAGGTAGAAGATTGCACGAGCCTGTTGCAACGTCCCCGCCGATATAGAAGTTGCACGCGTTGGCCTGAAGGGTGCCCGTCCAGTTATTAGTGTTGCTGTCCTGCACACCATTGATGTAGATGCGCTGCCGGCCAGCAGTCGAGTCGAAGGTGATGGCAATATGGGTCCACTGATTCAATGGAATCGTGGCAGCTGAGGTCAGGGTCGAGGCGTTCCACCACCAATACAATTTCCCTGAAGTATTCAAGTGAAACTCGTAGTTGACATCGTTCGAAAGAATTGAGTAGAGATCGCTGGTGGGATAGGCAGTGGGGTAGATCCAGGCGGACGCTGACAGCGTTTTGGTGTAGTCAAACAACGGACTGTCAGCGACCTGGACCACGGCTTTGCCATCAAACTGGGCCGCGTTGCAGAAACCGCCAACGACGGAGGAGTATTGAGAAGCAATGGTTGAACTGGGTACAACTTCATTGGTCGTTGTTGGAGTAGCCGTCGTTAGCCGCTTGCCATGCAGGCCCGTGGTCCCACTGTCAATGACCTCACCTGCAGCCCCCGTCCAGGAACCCGCCGGCTCATCAAGACGAAAGTGCGTCACAGCACCTGCCAACACCAGAACAGAGGCACTGGCCGAGGTGATGCCGGTCGACGTGACCGTGTTGGTCAACACCCCTTGCTGAGTCAATGACACGGCCAGGGTGAGAGTTGCGCTTCCGCCAACGGGTACCGAAGGAATGCTCCAGGTGAGCGTTTGCCCGACCACATTGAGCGTGCCGAGCGAAGCCACGTGGGTGCCATAGCTCATTCCTGCCGGCAAAATATCACTGACCGTCACGCTGTTCAATGCGGCTGCGCTCGGGTTGTCAAGAACGACCGTGAACGTCATCACATCACCTACCACCACCGACGCCGAACTGGCGGTTTTGGTCAAGGTGGGAGGTTGAGGCGGCAGCGTCGTGAAGGTTCGATCGGCACCATTGGCAGTTCCAGTGCTATTGACGCCGCTGGCGCGGAAATGATAGAGGGTATTGGCAGTCAAGCCCGTCACCGCAGCCGAAACCGGGGTGTTCAATGCGCCTGCCGCCACCGGACTTTGCGCGGCAATACCCGTACTTCCGTAGGCCATCGTCAATCCATACTCGAATGTGGCCGTTGTATTGGCATTCTCGTCGCTGGTGACCGTTGCATTGAGTGTTGCAGCTGTGGGCGAAATCAGGGTTGCAGCATCCGTGACAACAGTGGGAACGTCGACATAGGTAATCACGACCATTCCCGAGGATCCGCCTCCCCCGATCCTGCTATTTCCGTCTCCCGACCCGCCACCACCGCCGCCCCGGCCTGAAGCCGGTGCAAGTCCATTGACACCCTCAAGTGCACCATTGCCGCCGATACCCCCCCCCGCGGGAGCCGCAGCAGCATTCGTCGTAGACCATGTGGTGGGGCCATTGGTGCCATTTGCCGCCACTCCCGCGGAGGAGCCGCCAGGCCCGCCTCGCCCCCCATTGTTATCCCGTCCCACGCCCCCATCGCCACCGGAGTACTTTGTCGACCCTACGCCTGATGCAGCGTCTCCACCCGAGCCTCCAGCTGGTGGGGTGCCAGTAGAAGGCGCTCCTCCAGCGCCGCCTTTTGCCAGCACAGCGGTCGTGTTGATAAAGAAAGAATCCCCTCCCACGCCACCCGTGCCGCCGACGACACCGGCGCCGCCTGCTCCCACTGTGACTGCGTAACTAGTTCCCGGAGTGACACCAATGCCAACCGCCTTTGAATACGCGCCGCCACCGCCACCGCCGCCGCCATCTGAACTCAGGTTCTGCCCGCCCCCCGCGCCGCCGCCGCCCCAAGCCTCAACAGTGACGGAGGTCACCCCTGCCGGGGCGATCCAGCTTCCTGAACTGGTGAATGCGACCGTCGCAGCCTGCGCCAGTGGGATACCAGCGAGAAACAAAGAGACACAGAAAACGAGCAAAAAGTGACGCAGACCACGTTTCAACGGTGTTCGGCTGAATGTAGTCATGAGGCATTCCTGATGGCTGTTTGTGTGCCGCGCAAATACAACGTGCAATAGTGAAATATGGTGTAAGTCAGTTTCATTTTTCCATGGACGCAGACAAGCTGCGCTCAACATAACCGACCCCGCCCACAGCACCACCGGCTGAAGCTATCGACTGAAATCTGTAGATGGTTTTGGTGACGCCACCCTCGTTGTAGCCTTGCGCGGCACACGTTGTCACCACGCTGAACCCGTCAATATTTGCGACAGTGGAGGCTGCGGGGCATGCTGATGCGCTCACCACGCTGCCGATGCCCCACTCCAGGCCGGCTCTCGCCGCCCAATAGGCGCGGGAGCCCTGCACATCCTGCGCCGACGTGAGTTGCTGCGTGTTGGAAAAGGTCAACATGAATCCACCCAGCGCCGCCAGCACCACCACCAGAAAGATCGCCGCAATAGCGGCAAAGCCGCGCTGAGCTGGGTAAGTGCGAATCATGGCGTGTTGTTGACGTGGACTTCGTGGTACAGGCTCACGGTCTCGCCACTGTCCGTGAAGGTGATGCCCAACTGCACCAGTGCGTTGCGCTGCAAATCAGAGCCGTTGTAGACAAAGTCGCATGAACCCACATTTCTGGCCAGGATGGCACCGGTGGCCGGGCAGGCAGCGCCTGCGAATGCCCGGGTTGTGCGACGGAGGTTGCCACCACTGCAAACATAGGCAACAACGTTCTCGCCAGCCGGAATCACGTGAAACCGGTTGCTGCCCGACGCCAGTGGGAATTGCTTGCTGGCAATGGTGATCGCCGTCTCTGTTCCATCCACCACACCGGACACCACCGCAGTATTGTCCGCCGCGTAAGCGTCTGCGCCGTTGATTCCGAGGTTGTAAACCGCGATGACGTCATTCACCCGGATTTGCTGGTCTGCCGGGAGATCGCCGTTATTCCCCAGCATGTTGAAAGATGTATCCGCCGCCGCGAAATTCAGCGTGTCGCCATTCCCGGCCGCATCGACATCGGCGCGGTAGCGGCCGCCCGTCTTGGTGGGAATGAACTCAAGACATTGGTTGTTCGGATTCAGAATGCTGTTGGGCAAGGCCTTGCGAATATCGCGCCCCATGCGCCGCACGGCCGTATCAGCCACGTCGGTCAGGGCCGCGCGCCGGGCGCTGTCGAAATAGGCGTCAATCGGGCTTTTCATGAAGACCGCCACGATACCGCCGATGACACCCATGATGACGATCACCATGATCAATTCGACCAGGGTAAAACCGCGCTGAAGTGTTTTTTGGCGCATGGCTAATAGTTGGTTCGGTAACCGGTCATGCCGATGACTTCTGCACCACGGCTGATGGTCACCGTCACTCTTTTGGCGGCAATGCCTAGCGTCACCGCATCGTCCACCACCGTGATGCCGATCGCGTAAGACGCCAATGCAGGCGGTAACGGCGCAAAATCCGCATTGGTCTTTCCGTTGAAATCGGCCACGTTGTCCCAATCCACCCGACCCGTTTCACCGACATTCGTCCCGTCCGGGTCGTCGTAACTCTTGAGAAGGATTTCCTCCAGGATCGAGTCCGCCAGCGCCATGCCCTGCTTGCGCACCATGGGATCGGCGCTGGATTTGACGGTGACGTCCATCACCTGGAGGATGCCAACCAGCCCCACAGACACCACCACGATGAAGATGATGAGTTCGATCAGCGTGAAGCCCTGGTGCCGTGACCTAGTCATGGACATAGCCCGTTCCAGCTTCCACAATGACGCTCGCTGCATTGGCGATCTGAATGGTCTGGGTAGCCACCAGGACACCAGCCGCGTTGACCGGTTGCCCCAGGCCATCAAAATTGAAACTGGTTGGCGCGCCGCTGTAGGCGACACCTCCCTTGGCTGTGATGGCTCCCGGGCTATCACCTCTGGGCCCGCGCAATGCCGTGTCGCAGGTCGGCGTGGCAGGTGCAGAGGCAACGCCCAGCGATGCGCCGGCGGTGCCCGAGAACGTCACGCACACGGTACGCCGCTGTGCGATCGCCGTCTTCTGCGCGTAACGCAAAAACCCGAGGGTCTCGTCATGAAAGCCTCGGGCGTTGAAATCATTGCTGTTGAAAATGCGAGGCGCGGCAAACACAGCCAGCACGCCGAGCAGGACGATGACCATGACCAGTTCGATCAGCGTAAAACCACGCTGAGGCAATCTTCGGCCTGCTTGCCAAGGCATCTCGTCAATGACGCGGTGATGAACGCTCATGGCTGTCAGGTTGCTCTATTGCTATCTATTTAGTAGCTATCAATGCAATATTCATGGGGGCTATCGGCATTTTTAGTACAAAGAACGTCTCAAAATTTTTTCCCAAAAATCGTATGCCGCAGAGTTGTCACAAAGAAGAACGCGAGGGCTTCATGATGAAACCCTCGCGTATTCACGCCAGCGCTGTTGAAAACTGGGAGTTTGGAAAAATCCCCACCCAGTCAGAATCCAACCGTGCCAACGAATATCAACACAATCGACTCAGCGACCCATTAAATACCGATCGCCGTGAAGGTGGTCGTGAGGACAGGGGTAGAAACGGTACTGAGCGTGCAGGACACCGATGCACCGGCCGTTACAGCAGCGGCAGTGATGACATAGTCAGAAGGAACAACCCCACCTTGCATTGCGGTTGCCACGTCTGTGCAGTTCGCTACGGCGTTGCCATTGGTGGACTTGGCGCTTCGCGCAGCGTAGTTGATCGCAGCCGCCGAATTCAGAGCACCTGCCACACCTGCCAAGGCGGCTGCCCGGGCATCACCCTTCAGATCCACAAACTTCGGGATCGCGACCGCAGCCAGCACACCCAAAATCACGATCACCATCACCAGCTCAATCAAAGTAAAGCCGCGCTGTACTTGTTTCATGTAGTTCACCTTGTAAAAATAATAAAAATCGGGTCTGAACAGTTCATTCAGCACCTAACGTCACACCAACGACTCATCGACAGCCAAATTTTAGTCCTGCAACATCTGGTTGTGCGTGAAGTTTGCGGCCTAAGTGTATGAACTAAATCACGAAATAGACAGATAAGAGCCCGCTTATCTCATCCAACAACTGTTCATTCATCACATTGTCATGTCCGACATGGGGCTCTTTTCCACTCACCGGCAAACGCCTGGCTGTCCACGCGCCTTTGACATCAGGCCATGAGGTCGCCACTGGAGGGATTGAACTACTGGGCACAAACCGGCTTGTGGCCAACGCAGGCGCAAACCACATTGAGGATGCAACTTGCGGCCGGGGCTGCCATCACTTCGGTCAAGGTCCGCTCGCCGAGGAAATTCACCAGGCGGCGCTGACGCAATTCGAGAGAATTGCGTTGCGCCGACGCCACGCCCGTCCGCTAACCGCCACCTTTGCCCGTAGCAGCCTGGCCCAGGTTCCACAGCGGCAGGAACACCCCCAGCGCCAGCAGCAGTACCAGAACGGCAATGACCGCCAGCAAAACGGGCTCAATGGCAGCGGAGAGGCCCTTGATGCTGTAGTCGGTTTCACGTTCGTACATGCCGGCGATTTCAAACAGCAGCGAATCGAGCTCGCCGGTTTCTTCACCCACCGAGATCATTTGCAGCACCACGGGCGTGAACACCCCGGTGGCGGCGGCGCAGCGCGAGATGCTCTCGCCGCGCTCAATGCCATCGCGCATTTGCTCGATGCGGCTGCCTATAAAGGCGTTGTCCACGGTCTGCGCCACCACGGTGAGCGCCTGCACCAGCGGCACACCGCTTTGGCTGGACAGCGCAAAGCTGCGGGCAAAGCGCGCCAGGGTGGCTTTCAAGACAATGTCCCCCACGATGGGCAGCTTGAGCTTGCGGGCGTCCCACCGGTAACGCCCCTCAGGCGTGCGCAGGTAGCCACGTATCACCACCACCGCACCAATGGCGGCCGCCAGCAACAAGGGCCACCAGGCCAGCATCCAGCCCGAGAAAGCCAGCAGACCGCGTGTGATGATGGGCAACTCGGCATTGAAGCCGGCAAACACCTTGGCAAACACCGGAATCACGAATATGTTGAGAATCACCACTGCGATGGCCATGGCGATCATCACGAACATGGGGTAGCGCATGGCCTGCTTGATGCGTTCGCGCACATCGCGCTCGAACTCCATGTGTTCGTTCAGACGCAAGAACACCTCGGTGAGCCGGCCCGTCATTTCCCCGACCCTGATCATGGAAATATAGAAGGCGCCGAACACGTCTGTGTGGCGCGCCATGGCCGCCGACAACTCGCGTCCCTGGTCCAGGCTTGAGCGTATGTCTTTGAGCATCTCCACCATGGCGGGCTTGGTGGCCGAGGCCTGCAGTCCGGCAAAGGCCCGCAAAATGGGTACACCCGCTTTGTTGAGCGTGTACATCTGGCGCGAAAACACCAAAATGTCTTCCACCACCAGCGGCTTGCGGCTCAGACGCGCCAGCCAGCCGTCTGCGCTGCTCTCCGTTTTCGCAACTGCAATAGCGATGTGAACAGGCGCCACGCCGATAGACAGAAGCTGGTCAGCCACGCCGCCTTCGCTCAAGGCTTCCAGTTGACCCTCGACTGCTTCCCCCCGGGCGTTGCGCCCACGCCATGCATAGACAGCCATTAGGGGTTATTCCTGTTCATCCACGTCGAAACCTATGCGCAACGCTTCAGCGAGCGAGGTGCGGCCCTCGCGCACGAGCTGCAGCGCATGATGGGCCAGCGTGTGCCCCTTCATCCGCTCGCGCGCTGTGCGCATGAACGCGGCTGGATCAGAACGGGAGGCAGCCTGGGTAAGGACAGCATCCATTTCAAGCAACTCATACACCCCTTGCCGACCCGAGTAACCGGTACCGTTGCAGGCCGAGCAACCGCGGCCCCGCTTGGGCGACACCTCCGCCCCGGTTTCAAGCATGGTGTTCAGCCACGCCTGTTCCTGGGGGCTGGGCGTATGGAGTTCACTGCATTCAATGCAATTGAGGCGCACCAGCCGCTGGGCGATGACCGCCTGCAGCGAGGTCGCGACCATGAACGGCGGCACCCCCATGTCAAGCAGGCGAAACGGTGTGCTGATCGCATCGCGGGTGTGCAAGGTGGACAACACCAGGTGCCCCGTGATGGCGGCGCGCAGGCCGATTTCCGCGGTTTCGGCGTCCCGCATTTCGCCCACCAAAATCACGTCAGGGTCTTGCCGCAAGGTGGAACGCAAGACACGGGCAAAAGTGAGCTCGATCTTGTCGTTGACCTGGACTTGGGTGATGCCGGGCAAACGGTATTCCACCGGGTCTTCCACGGTGATGACCTTCAACTCGGCGGCATTGATTTCAGCCAGTGCGGCGTACAAAGTGGTTGTCTTGCCTGAACCCGTTGGCCCGGTGACCAGCACCAGCCCTGCGCTGCGCCCCAACACTTCGCGAAAGCGCTTGAGCATCTCGTCGGGCATACCGATGCTGTCGAGGCGGCGCATGGCGGCGCCCTGATTGAGCAGACGCATCACGGCCGACTCGCCGTAGGTGGTGGGCAAGGTGGACAGGCGCACATCAATGGTGTACTCTTTCAGCCGCACGCTAAAACGGCCATCCTGCGGCAGACGCTTTTCAGAGATATCAAGCCCCGCCATCAACTTGAGGCGCTGGGCCAGCGCGCCGCCAATGCGCTTGTCAGCCTGCGTCTGGGTCTGCAATATGCCATCCACACGAACGCGTATTTGCAGCCCCGCTTCTTGCGGTTCGATGTGCACATCCGACGCGCCAACCTGCACTGCATCTTCAAACAGCGATTGCAGCAACCGCACCACCGGTGCGCCCTCGATGCCAACCGTCGCCGTGAGTTCACCGAAGTCAACCGCGTCGCCCAGGTCCTTCTCCAGCGCCCGGGCAAGCCCGCTGATTTCTTCGGTGCGGCGGTAAAGGCGGTCAAACGCCAGCGCCAACTGGCTTTCAGGCACGGCCGCAATGGCAATCGAGCGCTTGAGCAGGCGAGTCAACTCGTCAAAGGCAAACAAATCCAGCGGGTCACCCAGGGCCACCAGCAAATTGTCGCCCTTGTCTTCCAGCACCAGGGCACGAAAACGCCGGGCCGCCGACTCGGGCAGAAGCCTCACGACATCGGCACGAAACGGAAAGGTTTTGAGGTTGACAAACGGAATGCGCAACTGGCGCGCGAGGCCATTGGCCAGCAGCTCTTCGGTGATGATGCCGGTTTCAATCAGCAGCCGACCGACCTTCTTGCCGGTTTGCCGTTGCAGCTCAAGTGTTTGCTGCAGTTGCTCCTGCGAAATCAGACGCTGTTGCACCAGCACATCGCCCAGCCGCAATTTCTCGGGCCGACCTGGCACGGGGGCTGTGCTGGTCTGCACGGGAGAGGCTGCTGCCATGTTCATGGGCCGTTCCTTGGGCTAAAAAACTTCAAAAATGATAGCACGTTGCGCAAGAATGACGGGGCAGAGACCACTTTCGAGTAAAAGTGATCGGCGCAGCCACCGCGGCAGGCCCGAAACGCTAATGCAAATGACGGGGCTTGCGCCCGCCCCCGTGCCCCCCACCACCGTGACCGCCGCCGCCTGAGCCGCGCGGAGGTTTCCCAAGCTGCAGCGAACTCACCAGATCATCAAAACGCTGGCCGAACAACTTGTCGATTTCAGCTACCACGCCACCCAGCTCAGCACCATCAAAATGGCGCTCCATCATGTTGATGACGTCCTGCACCAGCAAATCGCGCTGTACCTGCATGATGGCCGCAGGGTCTGGCCCCACAAAGAGCATCACGAAGTCGTCACGAGACTCGGAGTCCGACTCTTCGTCTTCATCGTCAAACTCGGCGTCATAAAAGGTGACCTCGATCGCTGCGCCCGCCTGCGCCAGCTCATTCAGGTTCATACACATTTCATCCAGCACCTGGCGAAAATCGTCGTCACCCGCCACAGTCCAGCACATCTGCAACAAGTGCTCCTGAGGATCAAATTTGATGCCGGGTTCGTCTTCGTAGGAACTGCTGGCCGCATCGGCCAATGAACGCGCACCGGCATACTTCCACAGCGGTTTGAGGGCATCCTGGATCTGCTCGAAAACAACATCGGCGCGCAGGGCCACCTGGCCATGAACATGGATCTCAAAAGGAGCGTTATAGCGTGGCATGAATAATGAGCGGGTCTTGAACCAAAAAAGAGGCGTTACCTCGCATGGATTCTAGGTTCCGTGAGTTGAGTCTGAAAAACACCGTCAAAAGTACCGTCATTTTCCAAAGTGCCCCCTGCTTGTTGAGGTTTTGACACGTAATAGTTGATTGTGCCATGGTGTGCCTCGCACCCGATTACCCGAAACCACTCTGAAATTTCGGGCCTGCCATTGACATCCAGTGCCGCCGTGGATGGGGCCGGCACCTTCAACCGGGCGGCCAACCCGGGTTTACCAGCATGACAAAAAATGCATCGAGCATTAACCTGCGAAAAACGCACGATCGTGCTATTTCGACTCAAGCCGGCTGACACAAGCAACCAGCAGAAGGTCATCAACCGACAGCGCCCACACCCCAGAGGTCGTACTGGCAATTCAGACAGATTCCTTTCAACCTTTTGGACCTTGCGGTTCAGTTGGAGACTATTTTGAAGAAAAACTTGATGACCTGGCTAGGCGCCTGCATATTGGCCCTGGCCCTTTCGCCTGCTTCCTCATGGGCGGCTGGCTACACCCAAACCAAATACCCGATCGTGCTGGTGCATGGCTTGTTCGGCTTTGACAACATCGGTCCCGTGGATTACTGGTATGGCATTCCTTCGGCATTGCGCGCAGATGGCGCCAAGGTGTACGTGGCGCAGGTCTCCGCCGCCAATAGCACCGAAATGCGCGGCGAGCAGTTGCTCACCCAGGTCAAACAGATCCTGGCCGCCACGGGCGCCACCAAAGTGAACCTGATCGGGCACAGCCACGGCGGCCCCACCACCCGCTACGTCGCTTCAGTGCGTCCGGACCTGGTGGCATCGGTGACGTCGGTGGGCGGGGTGAACCAGGGTTCCGCCGTAGCTGATGTGATTTTGGGTGTGGCGCCTCCCGGCTCGCTTTCCAACACGGTGCTGGTGTCGGTCACCAATGGCTTGGCCTCCATCATCAGCTTTTTGTCTGGCGGCTCGGGCCAGTCACAGAACTCTCTGGAGGCCGCCAAGTCCTTGAGCACGGCGGGTTCGCTCAAGTTCAACCTGGCCCATCCTGAGGGCGTACCGACCACCGCGTGTGGCGAAGGTGCGTATTCAGTGAGCGGCGTCTCCTACTTCTCCTGGAGCGGCGCCAAGGCCTACACCAATGTGTTCGACATCATGGACCCGGCACTGGCCCTCACCTCGCTGGCCTTTGGCGGCGCCAAGAATGACGGACTGGTCGCCAGCTGCTCCACACGCCTGGGTCGTGTGATTCGCGACGACTACGCGATGAACCACATGGACGAAGTCAATCAGACGATCGGACTGGTCAACCTGTTCGAGACCAACCCGGTCACCTTGTACCGCCAACAAGCCAACCGGCTAAAGAACCTGGGCCTGTAGGGCGAGCATGAGGCTGAGCCGAACCCGCGTCAGCCTGGGCCTGCTCGGCCTGGCCCTGATGGCGGCGGGGCTGGTGATATGGCAGGACCAAGCTACGGAGATGGCGCCAGTTGTCGACGCCGCAGAGCGAACGAACTCTGCGTTCGTCCGCTCCATGCAAGACACCGTGCCCGACGGCGACTTGCGGTCGCTGCAAGGCCGCCAACAGCACGGACCAACCGCCCCCCTCGCCTACCCTGAACTCAAACGCCTGTTTGACTACTATTTGAGCGCGGTTGGCGAGCAAAGCATTGAAGCGATCACGCAGCAGATCAGCAGTGAATTGGAGCGCCGTCTGCCAGCGAACCAAGCGCGTGAGGCCAAGAGGCTGCTGGCCCTGTACCTGGAATTCAAACGTGAACTGGTCGCGCTGGAGCAAAAACCTGAATTGGCGGGCTCTGGCGTGCAGGCCATCCGCCGACGCCTGATGGCCATGCAGGATCTGCGCTCTGGCTTCTTCAGCGCACAGGAAACACAGGGCATGTTTGGTTTTGACGATGCCTACGACATGGATGCCGTGGCCCGGCTGGAGATCAGCCAGAACCCCAATTTGAGCGACGCGCAGAAGAAGGAGCAACTCACAGCTCTTGATGACGCCATGCCCGCGGCCCTGCGCAACGAGCGAGACGCGAGCCGGGTGGTAGTCAGAATCGAGCAGATGGCGCAGGCGATGCGCGCCAAGGGAGCCAACGACGATGAGGTCTATCGCATGCGTGCCAAGGAACTCGATCCTCAGGCGGCGTCCCGACTGGCCGAGGTTGACCGGGAGGAACAGGCATGGAAGAGCCGCATCGCCATCTACTTGAACGAACGCAGCAGACTGCTGCAAGCACATGCAGATGCGCCCGATTCAACGCGTCAACTCGCCTTGACCCAGCTGCAGCAGTCCCAATTCACCCCCGGAGGAGCGGCGTCGCCTGGCGGCTTACGAGCAGTAGAGGCCGTCGAGGACAGGCAGCGCTTGATCGCAACCATGCACGGTTGTTGCTGCTGCGATATTTTGTATGTTGGTGCCCGGGACCGGAATCGAACCGGTACGCCCCTTATGCAGGAAAGCGGCGGATTTTAAGTCCGATGTGTCTACCAATTCCACCACCCGGGCTCGACTGTCCATTGTGAAACAAAAAAGCCCCGACAGTTCAACTGGCGAGGCTTTTGCAGCCAGAATTCAACCGGAATTCCTGGAGGCGCGACCCAGAGTCGAACTGGGCTAGACGGATTTGCAATCCGTTGCATAACCGATTTGCTATCGCGCCACTTTTCTGACAAAAAAGGGAAGCACGAGCTTCCCTTTTTGAATTTGGAGCGGGAAAAGAGTCTCGAACTCTCGACCTCAACCTTGGCAAGGTTGCGCTCTACCAACTGAGCTAGTCCCGCAAAAACTAAAAAATGAAACTCCATCTTGAATAATGGAGCGGGAGAAGAGTCTCGAACTCTCGACCTCAACCTTGGCAAGGTTGCGCTCTACCAACTGAGCTACTCCCGCGTTTCAAGCCTCAGATTATATCGCATTTATTCAGGCCCTTTGGAAGCCTGGGCTGAAAAGCAATCAGTGTTTAACCGACCCGGCCTGCTCAGGAGCCGGCACCGTAGCTGCCGCCGCCGCAGCCACCACTGGCTCGTCTTCTGGCAAGGGCGTTGGCATTCTCTCCAAGGCAATCTCCAGCACCTTGTCAATCCAGCGCACCGGCACAATCTCAAGTCCGTTCTTCACGTTCTCAGGAATGTCCTGCAAGTCCTTGGCGTTCTCTTCCGGAATCAACACTGTCTTGATGCCACCCCGCAAAGCCGCCAGCAACTTTTCCTTCAGGCCGCCAATGGCCGTCACCTCACCGCGCAACGTAATTTCGCCGGTCATCGCGACATCGCCCCGCACCGGAATACCTGTCATGGCCGAGACAAAGGCGGTGGTCATTGCGGCACCCGCACTGGGACCGTCCTTGGGCGTGGCCCCGTCCGGCACGTGGATATGAATATCCTTTTTCTCAAAAAACTCATCCGTGATGCCGAGACGACGCGAACGGCTACGCACGACAGTGCGCGCGGCTTCAACCGATTCCTTCATCACATCGCCCAGTGAACCTGTGCGCGTGATCACGCCCTTGCCGGGCATCATGGCGGCCTCGATGGTCAGCAGATCGCCACCGACTTCAGTCCACGCCAGTCCAACCACCTGCCCGACCTGATTCTGTTGCTCGGCACGACCGTAGTTGTACTTGCGAACACCCAGATAATCATTCAGGTTGTCGCCGGTTACCTTCACCTGCGGCACCATCTTCTTGAGTTGCAGGCCTTTCACCACCTTGCGGCAAATCTTGGAGAGTTCGCGTTCCAGCGAACGCACGCCCGCCTCACGGGTGTAGTAACGGACGATGTCCCGGATTGCCTCTTCGCTGACCAGCAATTCTTCTTCCTTGACACCGTTGTTCTTCAACTGCTTGGGCAACAGGTATTTGACGGCAATGCTGGTTTTTTCGTCTTCGGTGTAACCGGACAGGCGAATCACTTCCATGCGATCCAGCAAGGCCGGCGGAATGTTCATGGAGTTGGAGGTCGCCACGAACATCACGTCGCTCAAATCAAAATCAACCTCGACATAGTGGTCACCGAACTTGTGGTTTTGCTCCGGGTCCAGCACCTCCAGCAGGGCACTGGATGGATCGCCCCGGAAGTCGGTTCCCAGCTTGTCGATTTCATCCAGCAGGAACAGTGGGTTGCGCGTTCCGACCTTGGACAGGCTTTGCAGCACTTTGCCTGGCATCGCACCGATATAAGTACGGCGATGGCCGCGAATTTCAGCTTCATCGCGCATACCACCCAGCGCCATGCGCACGTATTTGCGCCCGGTGGCCTTGGCAATGGACTGCCCCAGCGAGGTCTTGCCTACGCCCGGAGGCCCGACCAGGCACAGAATCGGCGCCTTGACCTTGTCGACCCGCTGCTGCACAGCAAGGTACTCAACAATACGGTCCTTGACCTTGTCCAGGCCATAGTGATCTTCATTCAGCACATTCTCGGCATTGGCCAGGTTGTGCTTGATCTTGGTCTTGGCCGCCCAAGGCAAGCCGGTCAGTACATCAATGTAGTTGCGCACCACGGTCGCTTCCGCCGACATGGGTGACATGAGCTTGAGCTTCTTGAGCTCGGCTTCTGCTTTCTTCAGGGCCTCTTTGGGCATCTTGGCGGACTTGATCTTTTTCTCGATCTCGTCGATGTCGGCACCTTCTTCGCCTTCACCCAGTTCTTTCTGGATGGCCTTGACCTGTTCGTTCAGGTAAAAGTCGCGCTGATTCTTTTCCATCTGCCGTTTGACACGACCACGGATCTTCTTGTCGACATTCAGGATGTCGACTTCCCGCTCGATCTGCTCAAACAGGTTTTCAAGACGCTCTTTGACACCCGCCAGATCCAGCACAGCCTGCTTGCTGTCGAGCTTCAGGGGCAAATGCGCTGCAATGGTGTCGGCCAGACGTCCGGCGTCATCAATGCTTGAAATGGAGGTAAGAATCTCGGGGGGAATCTTCTTGTTGAGTTTGACGTACTGGTCAAACTGCTGCATCACGGCGCGGCGCAAAGCCTCGATTTCACTGGCCTTTCCGCGCGGCTTGGTCTCCGGCTCGGCAACAGATTCCACCGGCGTGACATTGGCGGAAAAATGCAGCTCGCCTTCTTCAATCTTGTTGACGCGCGCGCGCTGCTGACCCTCAACCAGCACTTTGACCGTGCCGTCGGGCAGTTTGAGCATTTGCAGGATGGTCGAAACACAGCCGACATCAAACATGTCAGTTACCAGTGGATCGTCCTTGGCGGCGGCTTTTTGCGCTACCAGCATGATGCGGCGCTCGGACTCCATGGCCGCCTCAAGCGCCTTGATGCTCTTGGGCCTGCCCACAAAAAGCGGGATGACCATATGCGGAAAAACAACCACATCGCGCAGGGGCAGCAGTGGCAAATCAATAGGTGTGGCAGGCAGTGGGGTATGACCAGACATAAGGGGTCCTTTTCGTTACCTGTTTAATATGGATCGTCATCGCGGATTTTCAACCCGCAAATGATTATTGACCGGGTCCAGGCGCCTCAAGATGGAGTAAACGCCTGCAAAGACGGCCCAAATCAAGCCTTCTTCGCCGCCTCACGATAGACAAGCAAAGGTGGCTTGTTCTCGTCGATTGTGGTCTCATCCACCACGACCTTGTCGACGTTGGTGGTATTGGGAAGCTCGTACATGGTGTCGATCAATGCCTGCTCAAGAATCGAGCGCAGGCCACGGGCCCCGGTCTTGCGGGCCAGCGCTTTCCTGGCGATCGCCTTCAGTGCCGAGGGGCGAATTTCAAGATCAACACCCTCCATGGCCAACAGCTTGCCGTACTGCTTGACCAGCGCATTCTTCGGTTCCGTCAGAATCTGCACCAAGGCATCTTCACTGAGTTCAGCCAGTGTTGCCACCACAGGCATGCGCCCCACCAACTCAGGGATCAAGCCGAACTTGATCAAATCTTCCGGCTCAACGTCCTTGAAGACTTCGGTCAGGCTGCGTTGTTCCTTGCTTTTGACCGAGGCGCCGAATCCAATACCTGAAGACTCAGTCCGGTTGTCGATCACTTTCTCCAGACCAGAGAATGCACCACCGCAAATGAACAGGATGTTGGTGGTGTCGACCTGGACAAAATCCTGGTTGGGGTGCTTGCGCCCGCCTTGCGGTGGCACGCTGGCCATGGTGCCTTCGATAAGTTTGAGCAGGGCCTGCTGCACACCCTCGCCGGACACGTCACGCGTGATGGACGGGTTATCCGATTTGCGGGAAATCTTGTCGATCTCATCAATGTAGACAATGCCACGTTGCGCACGTTCGACTTCGTAATTGCAGCTCTGCAAGAGCTTCAGCACGATATTCTCAACGTCCTCGCCCACGTAACCGGCTTCGGTCAACGTGGTGGCGTCGGCCATGACAAAGGGCACGTCCAGCATGCGGGCCAGTGTTTGTGCCAGCAAGGTTTTGCCCGAGCCGGTCGGGCCGATGAGCAGGATGTTGCTCTTGGCCAGTTCGACATCGTCCTTTTTGGCTTTTTCCTTGTGCCGCAAGCGCTTGTAATGGTTGTAGACCGCGACGGCCAGGGTTCGTTTGGCCGGCTCCTGGCCAATGACGTAACTGTCGAGATTGGCCTTGATCTCGGATGGTGTTGGCAGTTCACCGTTCGCGTTGCGCGCCTCGGTACTAGCAGGCAATTCATCGCGGATGATCTCATTGCAAAGATCAATGCACTCGTCACAGACAAATACCGATGGGCCAGCAATCAGTTTCTTGACTTCATGCTGACTTTTGCCGCAAAAAGAACAATAAAGAGTCTTTTCGCTGGAGGAGCCTTTTTTTTCGGCCATGTGAACTACGCCCTTTTCGGAATGTTACCGAATGATACCCAAATAAAAACGGTGCCGTCTGCGAGAGAAAGCACCGTGATCAGGGCGAGACCGCCCCAACCTGCACGCTGACGCCGCCGCGTTTTTACGCCCCAGCGACGCTGCGTTGTTATGCCCGCTTCGAGATGACCTGGTCGATCAGGCCATATTCCTTGCATTCATCAGCGGACATGTAATAGTCGCGCTCGGTGTCCCGCTCAATACGCTCCAGCGGCTGGCCGGTGCGCTCAGCCAGGATTTTGTTCAGTTGCTCACGCGTTTTCAGAATCTCACGCGCCTGAATCTCAATCTCGGTCGCCTGGCCCTGACTGCCACCCGAAGGCTGGTGAATCATGACTTTGGAGTTTGGCAAAGAAAAACGCTTTCCTTTAGCTCCTGCTGCCAGCAAAAACGCGCCCATGCTGGCCGCCATGCCAGTACAGAGAGTAGACACCGGCGGCTTGATGAAGTTCATTGTGTCAAAAATTGCCATGCCGGCGCTGACCGATCCGCCCGGTGAATTGATGTAGAAAGAAATATCCTTGTCCGGATTTTCGCTCTCCAGAAACAGTAACTGCGCCACCACCAAGTTGGCCACATGGTCGTTCACCGGGCCGACCAGAAAGATCACGCGCTCTTTCAACAGGCGTGAGTAAATGTCATAAGACCGCTCGCCGCGACCTGATTGCTCAATCACCATGGGCACCATACCCAGGGCCTGCGTATCCATTGCACCAAATCGCACGTTCATGTTGTCTCCAAATATGCCGGTACTTTACCGAAAAATATGCGCCACAAAGAAAATGGGGCCTGGATGCAGGACTACAAGCCCCGCACAAGCCCCATTACAGCCGCACCACAAGCGGCTTTACCGCTAGTTCTGCGCCATCAACTCGTCAAATGACACCGTCTTTTCGGTGGTTTTGGCCTTGCCCAGCACAAATTCGGTCACGTTGTTTTCAATCACAATGGCCTCAACTTCGGCCAGGCGGTTGTTGTCGCTGTAGTACCAGCGCATGACGTCTTCCGGCTTTTCATAGCTGGAAGCCAATTCTTCAATATGCGCCTTGATCTGCTCGGTCTTGGCTTGCAGGTTGTTGGAGCGAACCAGTTCAGCGACCACCAGGCCAAGACGCACACGGCGTTCGGCTTGAGGACGGAACACGTCGTCGGGAATCGGCGCCTTGTCGGCGTCCTTGACACCGCGTTGCTTGAGGTCGGCGCGGGCGCCTTCCAGCAGGCGGCTGATTTCAGCTTGCACGCTCGAGTTGGGCAGGTCCAGCTCGGCCTTGCCTACCAGCGCATCCATCACGGCCTGCTTGTTGCGGGCCAACAGGCGGAACTTGACTTCACGCTGCAGGTTTTTCTTGATGTCAGCGCGCAAGCCTTCCACCGTGGCCTCGGCAATGCCCAGCGATTTGGCCAGTGCCTCATTCACCTCGGGCAGATGGGCGGCTTCGACTTTCTTGAGCGTGACCATGAAGTCAGCCGTCTTGCCGGCCACATCCTTGCCATGGTAGTCGGCAGGGAAAGCCAGCTGGAAGGTCTTGCTTTCGCCCGACTTCATGCCGCGGGTTGCGTCTTCGAACTCCTTGAGCATCTGGCCGTCGCCGACGATGAACTGGAAGTCTTCAGCCTTGCCGCCGGAGAACACTTCGCCGTCAATCTTGCCTTCAAAATCAACCGTCACGCGGTCGCCGTCCTGGGCGGCAGCGTCCTGTGGACGCTGGGCAAAGGTGCGGCGCTGCTTGCGCAGGATATCGATGGTCTTGTCGATCGCGCTGTCGGTGACTTCAGCAGTGATTTTCTCAACTTCGGCAGTCGTGAGGTCACCGATCTTGACTTCCGGATAGACCTCGAACACGGCATCAAACGCCATCTCGCCATCAGGCGAGGCACTCGATTCGGTGATGCGGGGCTGGCCAGCCACACGCAACTTGGCTTCGTTGGCGGCATTGGCAAACGCCTCGCCGACTTTGTCGTTCATGACTTCGTAGTGAACCGAGTAACCGTAGCGCTGTGACACCACGTTCATTGGCACCTTGCCGGGACGGAAGCCGTCCATCTTGACGGTGCGTGCGAGCTTTTTCAGACGCGACTCAACTTCGGACTGGATCGTGCCGACCGGCAAGGTCAGCGTCATTTTTCGTTCCAGCTTTTCCAGAGTTTCAACGTTAACAGCCATAGTGGTTCTCCTGATTTTCAAACAATGGGGGACAGAACCTGCCGCCTTGCAGCGGCAAACTGTCCCGCAAATACTCATAAGTGGTGCGCGGGGCGGGACTCGAACCCGCACATCCTTGCGGACGTCAGGACCTAAACCTGGTGCGTCTACCAATTTCGCCACCCGCGCAAAAAACAAAGGGGGCGGTCTATCCGACCACCCCCATGAAATCGGTCAACCGATTATTTTACCCTGCCGCGACGGTCTCCCGCTTTACCCGAAACCAGGCCGCGTACATCGCGGGCAAGGCCAGCAGCGTCAACACCGTGGCAACGATGAGGCCGCCCATGATGGCGACGGCCATCGGGCCCCAAAACCCCGAGCGCGCCAGCGGCACCATCGCCAGCACAGCCGCGGCGGCAGTCAGCACGATCGGGCGCAAGCGCCGCACGGCCGACTCCACAATGGCATCCCACGCCGGCACGCCGTTGGCACGGTCCTGCTCGATCTGGTCAATCAAAATGACCGAGTTGCGCTGGATCATGCCCATCAGGGCAACCACACCGAGCAGGGCCACGAAGCCGAACGGCCGTCCCGACAGCAGCAAGGCACCGGCGACACCGGCAATCCCCAGAGGCCCGGTCAGGAACACCAGCATGGCGCGGCTGAAGCTGTGCAACTGCAACATCAGCAAGGTGAACGTGATGAACAGCATGATGGGAATGCCCGCCACAATCGAGGCAGACCCCTTGCTGCTCTCCTCCACCGCGCCGGCCACTTCAATCCGGTAGGCGGCCAGGCCTTTCGCTTTCCATGCAGCTTCCAGCGCACGCAGCTTGGGCAACAACTCCGCGGTCACAGTGGCACCCTGCAGACCCTCGACGATATCGCTTTGCACCGTGATGGCGTAATCCCGGTTGTCGCGCCACATGACGCCGGGCTCCCAGGCAAACGTGGGTTTGGCAATCTGCGTGAGCGGAATCGACTTGCCGCTTGCCGTGGGCAGATAGGCATTGGCAATGTCGGTGATGGCGTTGCGCTCGTCCAGCGGTTGCCGCAACACAATATCGATCAATTTGTCGCCTTCGCGGTACTGGCCGACGGTGGTACCGGCCAGAATTGTCTTGGACGCCTGGGCGATGGACTGGCTGGTGACGCCCAGTGCCCGCGCCTTGGTCTGATCCACTTCCAGACGCAGCACCTTGACGAATTCATTCCAATTGTCGTTGACCCCGCGCGTGTTGCTGCTCTCGCGCATCACCGCCTTGACCTCGTCGGCGCGTTCACGCAGCACCAGGGGCTCACCGCCGAGCACCCGGAACTGCACCGGATAGGCCACCGGCGGGCCATTGGGCAGTATCTTGACCCGGGCCCGAATTTCCGGAAACTCCTGCGCCATCATGGCGGGCAGCTTGATGCGCAGCGACTCACGCAGCGTCAGGTCTTTCGGCAGGACGATGAACTGCGACACGTTGCTCTGCGGAAAAATGGCGTCCATCGGCAGATAAAAACGCGGCACGCCGGAACCGACCCAGGTGCTCACGCTCTCCACGCCCGGCTCCTGCATCAGACGCGATTCGATGCGCTTGACCGTCAGCTCATTGGCCGCAAACGAGGTGCCCTCGGGGAACCACACATCCATAAGCACTTCGGGCCGGCTGGAATCAGGGAAGAACTGCTGCTGCACCCGACCCATGCCAACAATGCCAAGGGCAAACGTCAGCAGCATGACGCCAATGGTGATCCAGCGGTGTGCCACGCACCAGTTCACGGCCTTGCGAAAGGTGTTGTAGAACGGCGTGTTGAACAGCTCATGAGGCTGGTCCCCGACATCGTGGGGCTTGACCTTGAGCAACAGGGTTCCCAGGTAGGGCACGAAGAACACCGACACCAGCCAGCTCAGCACCAGGGCCAGCACCGTCACGCCGAAGATCGCAAAGGTGTATTCACCCGTGGCAGATTTCGCCATGCCGATGGGCAGGAAGCCCACGGCGGTAATGAGTGTGCCCGTCAACATGGGCATGGCGGTAAGCTCGTAGGCAAAGGTGGCGGCGCGGACCTTGTCATAGCCCTCCTCCATCTTACGCACCATCATCTCCACGGCAATGATGGCGTCGTCCACCAGCAGGCCCAGCGCGATGATGAGCGAGCCCAGCGAAATCTTGTGCAGGCCGATGCCCCAGTAGTGCATGCCCAAAAAGGTGACTGCCAGCACCAGCGGAATCGTGATGCCCACCACCAGGCCGGGACGCATATCGACGTAATAGCGGTTGAACCAGCGCGTGCTGCCGCTGCGCTTGTGCAACCCCAGACTGATGACGCTGACCGCCAGCACGATCAGGATCGCTTCGATCAGCACGCCCACAAACTCGTTGACCGATTTGGCCACCGCCACGGGCTGATCCTGAATGTTGACGAGGCGAATACCGGCCGGCAGCGTGGCGCCCAGCTTGTCGGTGGCAAGCTTGAGGGCCTTGCCCAGGGCAATGATGTCACCCCCCTTGGCCATGGACACACCGAGGGCAATCACCTGCTTGCCCTGATGGCGAACCTTCACCGACGGCGGATCCACATAGCCGCGCCTGATCTCGGCAATGTCACCGAGGCGCAGCTGGTTGCCCGAGCCGCCCCGAATGGGCATGGCGGCGAGGTCCTCCACCGCCTTGAACTGCCCGCCCACCCGTACCTGAATGACGTCCAGCGGCGTCTGCACCGCACCGGCGCCCTCCACCGCATTTTGCTGAGCCAGTTGCGCCAGCACCTGGTTCATGTCCAGACCCAGCTGGGCCAGGCGTTTTTGCGAAATCTCGACGTAGAGCTTTTCGTCCTGCACGCCGTAGAGTTCCACCTTGTTCACGTCGGCGACCCGCAGCAGCTTCTGGCGCACCTCATCCGCAAATGACTTGACCTCGGCATCCGAAAAACCGTCGGCCTCGAGCGCGTAGATCACGCCAAAGACATCGCCGAATTCGTCATTGAAGAAGGGGCCCTGCACGCCCCCCGGCAGGCTCTGGCGCAAATCGCCCACCTTCTTGCGCACGGTGTACCAGAGATTGGGAACCTCGGCGGCGCCGGTCGAGTCCTTCACCTGGAACAGGACAGTGGATTCGCCTGGTTTGGAGTAGCTGCGGATCTTGTCCGCCCGGGGCACTTCCTGCAGCGTGCGCTCTATCTTGTCGGTGACCTGATCGGCCATCTGCTGCGCAGTCGCGCCCGGCCAGAAGGTTCGCACCACCATGATGCGGAAGGTGAACGGCGGGTCTTCATCCTGCCCGAGCTGGAAATACGCCGCCAGCCCCAGCACCATCAGCACAATCATCAAGTAGCGGGTCAGCGCCGAGTGGTCCAGCGCCCACTTGGAGAGGTTGAACCCCGCTTTGGGTTGTTCTTGGTTCATGGCCGCCTTACCTGGTCGCCGCAGCGCTGGCCTGGGCCGCCGGAGCGGACGCCCCTGGTTGAACAGGCGCTACTAAATTAATAGCTGCCGGCGCACCAACGACGGGGGCTACAGCTCCTTTTTCCTTGTAGATTGTGACCTTCTGACCCGGCGACAGCACATGCACGCCGGCAGACACCACCAGGATGCCCGGCTGCAGGCCAGCCGACACGACCACGTCATTGCCGTCGGCGGTCGCGATTTGTACCGGCTGCAGCCTGACCGTCATGCTGGTGGTATCCAGCACCCAGACGGCGGACGATTTCCCGTCCTGGCGGAACGCACTGGTGGGCAGTTTGATGACTTGCACACCGCTGCGGTCGAACGCCTGCGGCACCACTGACACCGTGCTGCCCAGCGCCAGATTGTCCTTGGCGTCAAGCGATACCTTCACGCCAAAGGTGCGCGTCACCGGATCGGCGCTGGCCGCCACCTCGCGCACCACCCCTTTGAGCGTGGTGTTGGCAGACCACACCCGCACATCGACAGCGGAGCCGGTCTTGATCAGCGCCACCCTGTCTTCGGGCACGGCAAAGACCACGTCGCGCGGTCCGTCCTGCGCAATGCGTACCACGGGGGTGCCGGCGGCAACCACCTGGCCCGGCTCGGCGTCCACCGCAGTCACCACGCCGGAGACATCCGCCACCAGCGTGGTGTAGGACGCCTGGTTGCCCTGCCCTGCCAACTGGGCCTGTGCCTGCTCCAGTTGCGCCTGAGCGGCTTTGAGGGTGGCCTCACGCCGCTCCAGTTCAGCCCCGCTGATGAAATTCTGGTCGCGCAGTTCCTTGAAACGCTTGAAGTCAGCGGCTGCCAGGTCACGATTGGTGGCAGCGGTAACCATCTGGGCGCGTGCCGCGTCAGCCGCCAGTTTGTAATCCTGCGGGTCGAGCTGTGCCAGCACTTGCCCGACCTTCACCCGCTGGCCTGGCTCGGCCTGGCGCCGCACGATCTTGCCGGCAACCCGAAACCCCAGCCGCGACTCGACGCGGGCACGCACCTCACCCGCAAACTCGGCCCCTGACTGGAAGTTGTCCAGCCCCACGGTAACGACCCTCACGGCGCGGATGGGCTCCTCTGTCGGAGCGGGCCTGGAGCAAGCGACCAGGAAAAGCGTTGCCACAATGAGCGTTACGCCCGTTTGAATTGGCTTGATGAGCATGATGAAAACGACTGGATGGGTAGTGCACACTGGTCAAAAGCGCGCTAATGACCGAATGGTTAGTAATTTAGGGTAAATACTGAGTCTTGTCAATACGACGAGGTGAAATCTGGCGTATCCAGCAGAGCGCAGCGGCGTGCCGTTGCGTGCCGGCCGCTTGCGGGCAAAATCGGCGCACCATGCAGCGCCCCACATCTCTCCCTACGCCCTCGCCCACTGCCTCCGCCGTCGAGCACTATGAAAATTTCCCGGTGGCTTCCTTTTTGTGCCCTGCCCACTTGCGCGCCCCCATTGCCGCCATCTACCACTTTGCCCGCACCGCCGATGACATTGCCGATGAAGGCGAGGCCACACCAGCGCAGCGGCTGCTTGAGCTGCAGGCTTATCGGCAGGATCTGATCGCCGCCAGTGAGAACAAGACTGCCTTCAGCCCGCGCTGGGCGCAGGTGTTCGGGCCGCTGCAGGCCACTATGTCGACGCACCGACTGCCGGTACCGGCCTTGCATGACCTGCTGGACGCGTTTGAGCAGGACGTGGCAAAGTCCCGCGACCGCGCAGGCTATGCCCACGAGGCGGAGTTACTGGATTACTGCCGCCTCTCGGCCAACCCGGTGGGCAGGCTGCTGCTGCACCTGTACGGCGTGAACGATCCGCATGCCTTGCTTCTCAGCGATGACATTTGCACCGCCCTGCAACTGATCAACTTCTGGCAGGACCTCAGCGTCGACATCCCGCGTGGCCGCTACTACCTCACCCAGGAAGACTGCGCCCGGTTTGGCGTCGTGCAAGCAGATATCCTGGCCTGCCGGCAAACCCCATCTGCTACCAGTTTGATATCAAACTGCGTAGATTCTGCGAGGGCCCGCATGCAAGAAGGTGCTGCCCTGGTGCACCAGGTTCCGGGCCGCGCCGGCTGGGAGCTGCGCCTGGTGGTGCAAGGTGGCCTGCGGATTCTGGACAAGATTCAGGGCCTGCACTACGCCACGCTGTCCACCCGCCCCACCCTGAAATGGTGGGACGCGCCCGTTATGCTGTGGCGCGCCCTGTGGATGTGACAATACAACGATGACCCCTGAGCACTATGTCCAGCAAAAAGCCGCCGCCTCGGGCAGCAGCTTTTATTACGCCTTCCTGTTCCTGCCCAAACCCCGTCGCGCTGCCATCACCGCGTTCTATGCTTTTTGCCGCGAGGTGGATGACGTGGTGGACGAGATGGTGGACGCCGGCGTGGCCGGCACCAAGCTGGCTTGGTGGCAATCGGAGGTGGCCAAGGCCTTTGCCGGCCAGCCCAGCCACCCGGTGATGCAGGCGCTGATGCCACACGTTGCGGACTACAAAATCGAGCAACGCCACCTGCAGGCCGTGATCGAAGGCTGCCAGATGGACCTGGCACAAACGCGCTACCTCGACTATCCCGGTTTGCAGCGCTACTGCCATCTGGTGGCCGGCATCGTGGGCGAAGTCGCCGCCAACATCTTCGGCCAGACGCAGGCCCAGACCACCGCCTATGCGCACAAGCTGGGCCAGGCCCTGCAGCTCACCAACATCATCCGCGACGTCGGCGAAGACGCGCTGCGCGGGCGCATCTACCTGCCGGTCAACGAGTTGCAGCAGTTCGATGTCAAGGCGCATGAAATCCTCAAGCGCAGCTACTCGGACCGCTTTACCGCGCTCATGAAGTTCCAGGCGCAGCGCGCCCAGGGTCTGTACGACGAGGCGCTGGCCCTGCTGCCGCAAGCCGACCGCCGTGCCCAGAAGCCCGGGCTGATGATGGCCAGCATCTACCGCGCTCTGCTGACAGAAATTGAGCGCGATAACTTCCAGGTGCTGCACCAGCGCGTCAGCCTCACGCCCTTGCGCAAGCTGTGGCTAGCGTGGAAGGTGCAGGCACTGGGCCGCATCTGAACCATGCGCATCACCGGATGAAAATCGCCATCATTGGCGCCGGCTGGGCCGGAATGGCCGCCGCGGTAGAGGCGACGCAGGCAGGCCATCATGCTATCGTTTTTGAAGCATCCCGCGCAATCGGCGGGCGGGCCAGGGCCCTGAACGGCACCTTGCCTGACGGTACGTCGGTGACGCTGGACAACGGCCAGCACATCCTGATCGGGGCCTATGTCGAAACCCTGAACCTGATGCGGCGGATCGGCGTTCAAGCGGAAGACGCCCTGCTGCGCCTGCCCATGATGCTGCTGTTTCCCGACGGCCAGGGCTTGCGGTTTCCGGCCTGGCCAACGCCGCTGGATGCGCTGGCAGGCATTGCGACGGCACGCGGCTGGTCGATGACCGACAAATGGTCCTTGCTGCGCGCCGCCACGGGCTGGCAACGTCAGCGTTTTCAGTGTGACGCATCCACCTCGGTGGCACAGCTGTGCGACGCCTTGAGTCCCCGCGTGATGGCGGAACTGATCGAGCCGCTGTGTGTGTCGGCCCTCAACACGCCGGCCGATCGCGCCAGCGCACAGGTATTTCTGCGCGTGATGAAGGACGCGCTGTTTGGCGTGCAGGGCGGCTCCAACCTGTTGCTGCCCCGCGTTGATCTCTCCGAACTGTTTCCCCAGGCTGCCGTGCGGTGGCTTGACGGGCATGGCGCTCAGGTGCGTTTGGGCACGCGGGCGGACTCGGTCCTGCCGCAGGGTGCGCAGTGGCAGGTGCAGGGCGAAGCTTTTGATGCTGTCATCATCGCCACGTCAGCATCAGAAGCAGTCCGAGCCCTCGAAAACATTGCGCAAGATGCTCCTGCTTTGATAGCAAATGAAATCTGGCAATGGACCCGGATCACCCGCGCCCTGCAATTTGAAGCCATCACCACCGTCTATGCCTGGGGCCCGGGAGCCACCCTGCCCCACCCCATGCTGACGCTGCGCAGCGACAGCACCGCACCCACCCCCGCTCCGGCGCAATTTGCCTTCGACCGCGGCCAACTGGGCGGACCGCACGGCCTGCTCGCCTTCGTGGTGAGCGCCAGTGCGGGCGAACGCGAGGCCTTGCAGGCGCAGGTGCTCAGGCAAGCCCAGGTACAACTGGGCCTGAGTCTGCAAGCGGTTCAAACCGTTGTGGAAAAACGCGCCACATTTGCCTGCACCCCGGGCCTGCAACGGCCTGGCCCGCAGATTGCACCGGGGCTGGCCGTCTGCGGCGACTATGTGGCGGGTCCCTATCCGGCCACCCTGGAAGGGGCTGTGCGCAGCGCCCTGGCAGCCGTCAGAGCGCTTGGGCCTGGCACAGACATTACACGCGCCTGAGGTCGCGTCCGGCTTCTGCGATTTGCGCCTTCAGGCTGCCGGACCTGATCTATATGATCCGATGCACAGACGCAAGAAACACAAGGAGCCAGCCCGATGAAACGCACCCTGAAAATTGCCGCGCTGCTGTTCGCCACGCTGCTCATGCTGGCGGCAGCGGCAGCCGCCTGGTACATCTACACCAAGCAGCCGCAGCGCACGGGGTCCTTGACCCTGACACAGCTCACGGCACCCGTCAGCGTGCGCTACGACGAACGGGGCGTGCCCCACATCCGGGCCGAGAACGAGGCCGACTTGTACCGCGCGCTGGGCTATGTGCACGCGCAGGACCGCCTGTTCCAGATGGAGATGGTGCGCCGCCTGGCGCAGGGGGAGCTGGCCGAGGTTCTGGGGCCCAAGCTGGCAGACGTTGACCGCCTGTTTCGCACGCTCGGTATTCGCGCCCGGGCTCAGACTTACGTCGCCAGCATGGACAAGACGAGCCCGGCTGCCCGGGCGTTGGACGCCTATCTGGACGGCGTCAATCAATACCAGGCCACCCACCCCGCGCCGATGGAATTTGACCTGCTGGGTATCCCCAAGCGCCCGTTCACCGCACAGGACACGGTGGCCGTGTCGGGCTATCTGGCCTACAGCTTCGCCGCCGCCTTTCGCACCGAGCCGGTGCTGACCCATGTGCGGGACAAACTCGGTGCCGCCTATCTGAAGGTGTTTGACCTTGACTGGCACCCCGAGGGCGTGGTGACGCCGGGCACGACGGCGGCCATGAACAGCCAGGACTGGGGCAAGCTTGACCAGCTTGCCCAGTTGAGTCATGAGGCACTGGAGATGGCTGGACTGCCGCAGTTCGAGGGCAGCAACGCCTGGGCACTGTCGGGTAGCCGCACGGCGAGCGGCAAACCGCTGCTGGCGGGTGACCCGCACATTGGCTACTCAGCCCCTTCCGTCTGGTACGAGGCGCATCTGTCGGCGCCTGGATTCGAGTTGTACGGCCATCACCAGGCCTTGAATCCGATGGCCCTGCTGGGCCACAACCAGCAATTCGGCTGGAGCCTGACCATGTTCCAGAATGACGACATCGACCTGATCGCCGAGAAAGCCAACCCCGACAACCCCAACCAGGTCTGGTACCACGGCCAGTGGGTCGACCTGCAAAGCCGCGAAGAGACGATTCTGGTCAAGGGCGCAGCACCCATCACGCTCACCCTGAGGCGCTCACCGCACGGGCCCATCATCACCGACGCCTTCAAGGACAGCCTGGGCAAGACCCCGGTCGCCATGTGGTGGGCTTTTCTGGAGACAGAGAACCCGATCCTCGACGCTTTCTATGAACTCAACCGCGCGGATACGCCGGAGAAAGCCCGCGGCGCCGCCAGCAAAATCCATGCCCCCGGTCTGAACGTGGTGTGGGCCAATGCCGCCGGGAATATCGGCTGGTGGGCCGCGGCCAGACTGCCGATCCGGCCGGACAACGTCAACCCCAGCTTCATGCTGGACGGCAGCACCGCCGACGCGGACAAAACGGGCTTTTACCGCTTCAGCGACAACCCGCAGGAGGAAAACCCGGCGCGCGGTTACATCGTCTCGGCCAACCACCAACCCAGGCCGAACAGCGGCGTGCCCGTTCCCGGCTACTACAACCTCTTCGACCGTGCCCAGCGTCTGGACGAACGCCTGCGCGACCCGTCAATCAAGTGGGACGTCAAAACCAGCCAGTCGGTGCAACTCGACCCACAAAACGGCTATGGCCTGCGGGTACTCAAGTCCCTGCTCCCCGTGCTGAACACGGTCGTGCCGGATCCGCTCGAACATGCCCTGCTGGAGAGCCTGTTTGCGTGGGATGGCAGCCACACCGTCAACAGCATCACCCCCACCGTCTTCAATCAGTTCCTGTACGAACTGGCCCGCAGCGCCATGGCCGATGAAATGGGTGCGGTGCAGTTCAAAAACCTGCTGGGCACGCGCGCGCTGGACTTTGCCTTGCCCCGGCTGGCTGAGGACGCGACATCCCCGTGGTGGGACAACCGCAATACACCGGCGGTCGAAAGCCGCGCCGACACCGTCAAGGCTGCCTGGCGCGCCACCATGGACCACCTGCAGCTCACCCTGGGCAAAGAGCCCGCTGGCTGGGGCTGGGGCAAGGCCCACACGCTGACGCATGGCCATCCATTGGCTGCACAAAAACCACTGGACAGGCTTTTCAACATCGGGCCCTTTGCCGCACCGGGCGGGCGTGAAACGCCCAACAACCTGTCCGGCGCGATCGGTCCCGCGCCCTGGGCCGTGAGCTATGGCCCGTCCACGCGGCGACTGATCGACTTCGCCGACGCCGGCAAGGCACTGGGCATCAACCCGGTGGGGCAAAGCGGCGTGCTGTTTGACACGCACTACCAGGACCAGGCGCAAACCTTCATCGCCGGCGGCTATGTGGCGCAGCACCTGAGTGCCGCCGACGTGACGGCCAACACCCGCAGCACGATGACGCTCACCCCCGCAGCAAACTCCCCGCGTTGACACGCGACGGCTGATTTGGCCGCACAATGGGCCACGGGTAGCGGCACCGGGCACGGTTCCTGCGTGCTTGCCTGCAATACCCACCCATTGAAAGCGCCCCATGATCAGACTGCAATTCTCGATCGAGCTCAATTACCAGATCAGCGAGCCGGGCTGCGACTTCATTTTCAGCATCCACGCCGCGCAAACCCAGCATCAGAACGTGGTGAGTGAGGCACTGGTCATCAGCCAGCCCCTGCAATCCAATCTGTACACCGATCCGGTCACCCATACCCGGTTTCTGCGGCTCAAGGCGAACGCCGGCCCGCTGATGGTGCATTACGAGGCGACCGTCGATATTGATCACTACACGGCCGCACCGGACCAGCTCAATGAAGTGGCCGTGGCCAATCTGCCGGGGCCGGTACTGCCCTACATCTATCCCAGCCGTTACTGTCAGTCAGACCGGCTGCACCGGCTGGCGGTGAAGGAGTTTGGCCATTTGTGGCAGGGTTACAGCCGGGTGCTGGCCATCCGCGACTGGGTGACCAAGCGTGTGACCTTCCAGTCGAACACCTCCACCGGAAATACCACGGCGGTCGACACCCTGGTGGAAGAAGTGGGCGTGTGCCGCGACTTTGCCCACCTGATGATTGCGCTGTGCCGCGCCGTCAACATACCGGCCCGCTTTGCCACCGGCATTGATTTTGGCGCCGACCCGGCCCTGGGACCGACCGACTTTCATGCCTATGTCGAGGTTTACCTGGGCGACCGCTGGTACATGTTCGACCCATCAGGTGTGGCCATTCCGATGGGCTTTGTCCGTTTTGGCACCGGACGCGACGCCGCCGACGCGGCCTTTGCCACCATGTTCGGCGGGGTGACCGGGACCGCCCCGGTGATGCACATCCAGGCCATCCCCAATGCGCAGGGCGTGTTGGTGGTGCCTCAGCATGTGTCCTACGGACTGTCCACCGACGAACAACTGGTACGACAGTAAACCGGCGGGTGGGTCGCTAACGCCGCACCGGCGCCGCCCCAAGCAACTCACACAACTCGTTCAGCGATGCAACCGTTTCGTGCGGCTCGCGGTCATGCGTCCACGCATCGTCGCTGCGGTTGACCCACACCGTCTGCATGCCGGCGCCCAAAGCCCCCAGCACGTCCAGCGCGGCATCGTCGCCCACATGCAGCACCTCGTCTGCAGCAACACCAGCGGTGCCGGCGGCAGCATGGAAGATGCGCGGGTCGGGCTTGCCGACGCCCAGCTCATGGGCGCTCACGCTGGCATGAAAATGCGAACCAATACCTACCCTGGCCACGTCAGCATTGCCGTTGGATACCGCCACCAGGGGAAAGCGCTGCGCCAGAAAAACCAGGGCAGGCAAGGCATCGGCGTAAAACTCAACCTTCATGCGCTGGGCCAGAAAAACTTCGAATGCGGGTTCCGCCAGCCGGGTGTCCTCGTTTGAGCGCTGCAGCGCCAGACGTATCAACTCCCGGCGCTGAAAACTCATATCGTGCGCCATCTCAGGGCGTGTGCGCACCACGTGCTCACGCAGCGCCAGACGCGTTTCAGCATCAGCCACAAGCGCAGCGGCCACTGGCGCGCGCTGCACCAGCCAGGCGGCCAGCGTACTCTCCGCTTTCGCAATGGTGGGCCAGATCGGCCACAGGGTGTCGTCCAGGTCGAGGGTTATTGCCCTGATTTTTGAAATATCCAGCATAGGTGCGGGAGAATAGCGCATGACTTTATTCAAGCCGGGCCCCTTCGCCAAAGAACCCCCCTTCAAACATGGCCAGGTGCCGCGCACTGCCGTCCTGTTCTGCAACCTGGGCACGCCCGACACGCCCAGCACCGCCGGCGTGCGGCGGTTTCTACGCGAATTCCTGAGTGATCCGCGCGTCGTCGAAATCCCGCGCCTGGTCTGGCTGGCAATCCTGCACGGCATCATCCTGCGGGTGCGGCCCGCCAAATCAGCCGCCAAGTACGCCAGCATCTGGACGCCTGAGGGCTCGCCCCTGAAGGTGTGGACTGAAAAACAGGCCAAGCTGCTGCAGGGCTGGCTGGCCCAGCGCGGGCATGACGTGCAGGTGCGCTACGCCATGCGCTACGGCAGCACCTCCATCGCCTCTCAGCTCGATGCGCTCAAAACCGAAGGCGTGACGCGCGTGCTGATTCTGCCGGCCTACCCGCAGTATTCTGGTACCACCACGGCCAGCCTGTTCGACGCGGTGTACGCCTGGGCTGGCAAGGTGCGCAACCTCCCCGAGCTGCGGTTTGTCAACCGCTACCACGACGATCCGGGCTACATCAAGGCGCTGGCCCAGAGCATCAGCCGCTACTGGAAGGCGCATGGGCGTCCCGATCAGCTGGTGATGAGCTTTCACGGTGTGCCCGAACGCACGCTGCACCTGGGCGACCCCTACCACTGCGAGTGCTTCAAGACCGCACGGCTACTGGCCGAACAACTGGGCTTGACCCGGGAGCAGTTCAAGGTGACGTTTCAGTCGCGCCTGGGCCGTGCCAAATGGCTGCAGCCCTATACCGAGCCCACCCTGATTGCGATGGGCCAGGGGGGCGTCAAGCGTGTCGATGTCGTGTGCCCCGGCTTCACCAGCGACTGCCTGGAGACGCTGGAAGAAATCGCCATGGAAGGCCGCCACGCGTTCCTGACCGCCGGCGGCAAGGAGTTTCACTACATCCCTTGTCTGAACGATGACGCCGCGTGGATCACGGCTCTTTGTGACGTAGCGCAGCAGCACCTGGCCGGCTGGCCGACGCAGGCCGTGCCCGACGCGCAGGCACTGGCAGCGTCACGCGCTGCGGCGCTGGCGTTGGGGGCCAGTCAATAAGCCTGGAAGCACTTATAGCTATCGTTTGTATAGCTATAAAGCCATATTCTACGTGGGCTATAGGTCGATTCTATATATAGACGCAGCGTTTCAGCGGAACACCGACGACCGCTTGCTGACGGCAAGCCCGAGCTACTTTAACGGTGTCGATTGGGTCACCGTTCTGGGCCCACCTGTCAGGATCAGTGCTTGGCCGGACCAGTCGCCCTGGCTGCCGCGTCAAAGCCACCCTTACTTTTCCACTCGGCAAATCCGCCCTGCAGGATGCGAACGTTCTCGTATCCGGCCACACGCAGCGCAAAGCCGGCCTGCGCCGACAGCGTGCCGGTGTTGCAGTAGATCAGCACCGGTTTGTCTTTCGGAATCACCTTGCGCTGCGCCAGCACCTGCCGCCATTCGATATTGCTTGCGCCCGGGATGTGTTCCTTGCCGAACTGCGCCTTGTCGCGCGCATCGATGACAAAGAAACGCTTCCAGTCGTCCTTCGGTATCTGCTCGGGGAAGATGGTGGCGCCGCCGTAATCAACGAACTCCAGATAGGCCTCCATCGCGTTGATGACGGCCTGGGTATCGTCGGCACGGGCCGGCAGGCTGGCCGCGCCCAGCAGCGCCGCAGCCAGAGTGATCGTGAGCAGTTTCTTCATGGTTTTCATTTCTTTCAAGTGAATCAGTTCATGCAGGGTTGAGCCGCGGATGGGTTTCCTCACCGAGCAGCCACAGCAAGGCACCCGACAAGAACATGGAGATGGCAACGAACCAGAATGCCGCTTCGACCGAGCCGCTGAAATGCGCCGCGATACCCAGTCCGAGCGCACCGACGCCATAACCAAGGTCACGCCAGAAGCGGTAGATGCCGATGGCCGAACCGCGCCAGTTGGGATGAGAGATGTCGGCCACGGCAGCAGAGAGGTTCGGGTACAGCAATGCCATGCCGAAGCCGGAGATGGCAGCGGAGAATGACCACCATGCCATACCTTCATGCAACATCATCATCGCCACGCCCGTACCGCAGATCCACATCCCCCACACGTTGGGCTTGTGGCGACCGATGTGGTCAGACAGTCTGCCGGTGAAAAATTGTGATCCACCCCAGACGAATCCATAGATGCCAACGACCCAGGCGATGTCGGGCAGACTCAGCCCGTGCTGGTAGAGGAACACCGGATAGAACACCCAGACCAGCGCGTCGACAAATTTTTCCACCAGCCCAGCCTGGCTGATGGCGGCCAGACGCTTGTCGCGCCACGACACGAGCGCGAACACTTCCCACGTCGTCGGCCTGGCACTGATGTTGGTCGGGTAGCGCGGCTTCATACCTGTTGAAGATGCGGAGCTGTGCCTGGCCGCTTCCAGTTTGGCCCAGGGCAAGGTGTCCTTGACCCACAGCGCGGTCAGCAGAATGGCGAGTAGCACGGTCGTCATACCGAACACCAGCAATCCAGTACGCGCACCGAGCAGGGTTGCCAGATAGGCGGTGATGATGCCGGCCAGCGCCAGTCCCACGTAGCCGGCGAATTCGTTCAGGCCGATGGTCAGGCCGCGCTGGTCGGGGCGGGTGATGTCCAGCTTGGACGTCTGCGTCATTGACCAGGTCAAGCCTTGGTTGATGCCGAGCAAGACGGTGGCGGCCACGATCCATGCCCACGAAGGCGCAAAATAAACCAGCAACGGGATAGGCAGTGCCGCAATCCAGCCCAGCAGCAAGACCTTCTTGCGACCAATGCGTTCCGACAGTCGCCCGGCAACGAAATTCAGTGTGCCTTTAACCAGGCCAAAAGCCACCACGAAAGCAGTGAGCAACATGAAAGAGTTTTTCGGCACGCCGAATTCGGATTCGGACAGTGCTGGCACCACCGTGCGCATCATGCCGATGGTGAAACCCACCAGCATGACTTGCAGCAGTTGATGCAGGAACTGATCGAGATTGGCGCGTATGCCATGCGTCGGGTGGTCGTGCGTCATCGTCAGGCTGCGATGTTCGCCGCGACCATCCTGTCCATCTCGGCAGGGCGCGGCGGAATTTCCTTGAGCAGGTTTTCGACGAAAGCTTCCTTGCTCATCGACAAGCCCGAGTTCCAGCGCTTCTCAAAGCCGATGGTCGAACTCGGTTTGCCGGATAGCCCCACACCGCAAACGCTGCCCGCCTGATGGCCGGGAAATATTTCGACTTCGTTGGACAAATGTAGCAACCTGGAATGGATGCTGTCGTAAAGCTGTGCGGACATTTCCCGCTCGCGACCCAGTAAATCGGGGCGGCCTATGGAGCCGACGAACAGCGTATCGCCCGTGAGCACGAACCAGGGCAACTCCCCACGACGCCTGTCAGTCACCAGCAGGCAGATGCTGTCTGGCGTATGGCCGGGCGTATGCAGCACTTCGACATTGACGTTGCCGAGGTCAAGCGACTGACCGTCGCGCAATGGTTCAAACTCGAACTTGACAAAACCTTTGTCCGATTCGTGCAGGCAATACGGTGCACCGACCATCTGCGCGAGTTTTCTGCCGCCGGAGTAATGGTCGGCATGGACGTGGGTATCGATCACGTAATTGATGGTGACGTTCGCCTTTTCCGCCTCCTCGATGTACCACTCCTCATCGCCGGCGACGACATCCACCGCCATGGACTTGCCCATGGTGCCGCAGCCAAAAAAATAGGACAGTGAAGACTCTTTAGTTGCCAGTTGTTTGAAAAACATTGCGCGCTCCCAAAACCTTAAAAAACCAGGACCTTGTCGGCTTCCACCGTCCAGTCGGCGAGCTGCGCCAGCGTCGAGCGCTTGGCACCCTCGATCACTTCCGACTCGGCGATGCCACGTGCGTCCATGCAGGTGCCGCACAGCGCGACTTCGCCGTTGCGCAGGACCTTGCCGAGCATCAACTGAATGTTGTAGTAACCCTCGGGCACTTTCTGTCCAGCCTTGGCGCACCCGACTGCGTCGGCCAGCAAAAACAGGCGCACATGCTGACCCTCCTTGCTGGCAAGTGCGCCGGCCAGACGCAGCGCGTTGTAGGCGCGCTCGTTGCCGTAAGGCGCGTCGTTCAGGATAAAGAGCAGGGAACTCATGGCTTGCCTCCTTGAGAGAGTGACGGATTTATTGCGGGGTCGAGGCCTGCACCGGCAGCCCAGCGGCCTGCCACTCGCTGACGCCGTCAAAGATCTTGCTGACCCGATAGCCCTTGGCTGCCAGCAAAGCCACGGCTTCGTCAGACAGCAAACAGAAGGGGCCGCGGCAATAGGCAACGATGTCCTTGTCGGTTGGCAGTTCGGCGAGCCGTTTTTCGATCTCGGCCACGGGCATCGAGCGGGCAAAAGGCAGATGCGCCGCCTCGTACTCGGCTTGTGGACGAACGTCGATGACGATGACGTTGCCCCGCCTGGCCTGTTCCAGCAGGGCCTCACGGCCGATTGAGGCGAGCTTGGCCGGATCCGCCACCATCTGGTCCAGCGCCAGCCTCAACTCCAGCAAATGCTCTTCGGCCACCTGCCGCAAGGTGACCCAGAGGCCCGCCACGTCACCGCCGGTAAGCCGATAGATCACGTACTTGCCCTCGCGACGGGAGGTGACCAGACGCGCATCCCTCAACGACTTCAGATGGGCGCTGATGAGCTTGATGTCGGCCGACAACTCGGTTGCCAGCACCTCGACGTTTTTTTCGCCCTGGGCCAGCAAGTCCAGGAGCTCCAGCCGCTTCGGGCTGGAAACAGCCTTGCCGATGCGGGCAACTTGTTCGTACAGCAGATCTTTCAGGGTTCTTTTTTCCATTCGCTCATTCTAATGATAAAACGAATGATAGACAATAGGCGTTGGCATTGCCCTTACGCATTAGCGCAGGATCATCTTCATCGCCTCCACCAGCGCGTTGGGATGCGCCAGGCCCTTGTACGTTTCGGGGATGTCATGGGCGAATCCGAACAGCGAGGCGACCGCCAGCCGCGCCGAATGAACGGAGTACTCGACGGTGTAGACCACGTCATCGGGAATTTCACAGTACTGGCCGATGAACGCCAGATTGACCGTGCCGGCCGGCACCACCTCGGGTCGGTCGCCCCGGGCGCGCGGCATGAACTGGCTCGTCGTGTACGGCAACAGGCAGGGGATGCAGATCGAAGTCGCCAGCAGTGCCGCCATGTCGCCCTGGAACCCAAGATGGGAAAAGACCTCGACCAGGATCTCACGCCCGTTGCATTCGGACATCTTCTTGCTCACAAAGTCGCCGGCCCGGTCCGGGAACAGGCCGTAGCCCCACCAGACAAAGACCCCTTCCGGTTGATCCGCATAGGCCGGCGGGTGGTACAGATGAAAAGTCAGGCCCCAGCTGGAGCCCTTGAGCGTCACCAGCCCGCCGCAGCCAGGCGGGCTGGCACTGAAGCGCGCCATCAGCTTGACGAACGTCTCGTCGGCGTCCGTCACCGTGAAGGTCACCCACTTGGTCTGATCGACCTGGCCGCAGAAGACGGACGGCCGACCGAACGCGGGGTCTTTTGCCGCGAGCCGCTCCCACAACGCCCATGCGCCCCCGGCCCGCTCGTTCTTCAAAGCCGGGGCCGCGCTCATCGAGCCCAGGCTGGAGTCGGCCGTCATGGAGCCGAGGGTGGCGATGACCAGATCGCTCTCCCCAACATCAATGTCGTTCGACCTGCCGTCACGAACACAGGCAATGCGCCGCACGGCCTTGCTGCCGTTGGCGGGGACGAAATGCAGGTCGGTCACCTGCACGCCGGTATCAAACTGCACGCCGCATCCCTCCAGCCAACGCAGCAGCGGCCGAATGATGGAGTCGTAGCCGCAATACCGGGTGGACTGGATGATCTGCATCGTCTCCAGATCCGGAAAGAGTCTCAGAAAGCGCAGCAAGTAGCGCCGCAACTCGACCGCGCTGTGCCAGGTCTCGAATCCGAACATGCTGGACCACATGCGCCAGAAGTTGGTCTCGAAAAAGTGGGGCTCGAAGCACTCGTCAATGCGCCTCGCACCCAGCACCTCCTCGGGCCGCAGCATCAATTCAATCAGGTCCACCCGGTCCTTGTTGACAAAGCCCCAGGACGAGACGTCCACGACGTTGCCGTTCTCGACCAGGCGCGCCCGGTCGAACCACGGATCCGACAGCCAGAATTCGAAAGTGTCTTCGGTCACCGACTTGGTTGGATCGTCGAGCGACGGTATGCCCGCCAGCAGGTCGTAGGTGAGGACATAGGCCGGGCCGAACATCCGGCTGCCGCGCATCGAATACCCCTGCGCGGCCGAGCCGCTTGCGTCCAGACTGCCGCCAAGCTGCGACTGCTCAAGGATGTGGATGTTGTGTCCCGGCACGTGGCCATCGCGAATGAGGTAGGCGGCAGCGGCCAGCGAGGCAATGCCGCCGCCGACCAGGTATGCCTGGATACCGTGACGCGCGCCGGTCGCCGGGGCCTCCTTGGCCGCCGTGTTGGTGGTGCCAGACATGAGCATCTCCATTCGAGTTCTGGATGACCGGTATCCGGTTAGGCCCGAGACGGCAAGCTGCCCCACTGCGGATGTCAGTTTCGACCATCCGGGCGCCGGTTTTCAAGGATGAGCGATGTTGGCCAGCGCCATTTTGCGCAATGTCAACAGCAGAGACATCTGTCTCGATTCGTTTGTCCCGGCAACCGGGATGGCGGGCCGCCGCTCAGAATTGCGCTACAGCCATTCGCGCCATACGGCCAGGGCCACGGCCAGGATCACCGGGCCAAGGAACAGGCCGACCATGCCGAAGGCGGCGAGTCCCCCAAGCACCCCGAACAGCGCCAGGATGAACGGGATATTCCCCGCCCTGGAAAGCATCACAGGTCGCACGATGTTGTCCACCCAGGACACCACCAGACCACCCCACAGCAGCAGGCCAACACCGGCCACCGTCTGGCCGGTGAGAAGCAACCAGACAGCGACCGATCCCCACACCAGCGGGGTACCGAAGGGAACCAGTGCCACCAGCACGGTCACCGCAGTCAGTGTGACCGGCGCAGCCACCCCGGCCACCCAATAGCCCAGGCCGGCAACCGCGCCCTGCACCAGCGCAGTCAGCAGAATGCCGTACACGACGGCACGCGTGGTACTCGCCACCGCTTCGATATAGCCTTCGGCGCGTTCAGCCAGCCAGGCCTTGAGGATGGTGCGCGCCTGCTCCACCAGGCTCAACCCATTCAGGTAGACGAAGAACAGGGTGAACAGGGCGAACGCCAACTTGGCCAGATTCTTCCCCACCCCGCCGATCAGCGCCAGCGCCTCGGTGTCCAGTCTGCCAAACAGGGCCTTGAGTTCCGCCTTCAGGCGCGCGGGTTCGGCCAGCACAGCCTGGAGCCATGTGGCGATGTCCGGCCCGATCACCGGCAGATTGCCCACAAAAGCGGGAGCCCGCAGGCGACCGGCCGCCAGTTCCGCCGCCAGATGGTCGGCCAGTTGCCCGACATCGGCGCGCAGCAGCAACAGCAACCACAGCGTGGGCAGCACCACGACGGCGGACATGAACAGGGTCATGCACAGCGCGGCGGGCCAGGCGCGGCCACCGAGGCTGCGCAGCAGGCGGACATACAGCGGCCAGGAGGCGAACGCGAGGATTCCCGCCCACAGCATCGCGACGACAAAAGGTGCCAGCACCACGGCCACACCGACACCCAGCAAGGCAAGAAACAGGCCCAGCAGTACCAGCCGGGTCAGGGAGCTGCCAGTCAGTTCCCGCATGATCAGTACGCCTCCAGCCGGATTGGCTTGACGCTGGCCCGAGGGATCACCGCGAGCAGCATTGGTCTTTTCATTGGCAGGGGCATGGCATCGTTCCGGCAAGTTGTGGTGAAGGCAGATAACACTTCACACTCGCTACATCTTTGATAGCATATAGCGCTTATTCTACGTGGGCTAGAGGCTGTTTTTATCAGACATCAGTTGCGCCAGAGCGTTCCCGGATATCAGCTCAATACCCTGCGCCTGGGCAAAGCGGCGGGCATTGTCAGTCACCTCGCCCAGACTGATGTAAATGCTTTGATGCGCGCCTTGCGCCTCTTGTGCCGCCACCAGGTCGCGCAGCGCATCGACGCCGTGGCTCGCGGCCTTCCAGCGTTTGCCACTCACCACGGTGATGCGTTCGCCCTTGACCAGACGGAAGTCAGCCGCCGCACTGTTCAGCCGCGTGACGGCATAGCCCTGGCGACCAAAGGCCTGCTCAATCGCACTGGCGAATTCGCGCCATGACATCGCACCGGCTCGCCCGAGCGCCTCGGCCACGCGGGCCGGGCTGGGCGCGTGCCACTGCCGCCATGCCGCGATGATGCCGATCACGAAAAAGGGCAATGCACCCATCACCCCAAAGGGGACATAGGGCGCGGGCAGCAAGGCGCCAGACGCCAGGGCAAATACGGCCACCAGCACCATGCTGATCCACCACGGCGAGCGCAGCAAAATCGCAAACAGCGAGTTTTTGGACATCTTCAGCTTCATATTCCTGCCTGTTGAGCCGCATCCCAATGCGGTGCCGAAGTGTACGTGCCCGGATGAAAAGTCCCTCCGACAGCGAGTGTTTTCCAGACAGACTGAAGGCTGAAATTTGCCCATTCATGCTTTAATCCGCCCATGTGTGGATCAGTCTGGCGATTTCTGTTGACGTGCCTGTTGCTCGTGGCCTTGCCTCTGCAAGGGTTTGCGGCTGCCACCATGCTCGTCTGCGGGGTCCACCACGAGAGCCTTTACGGCGCCGCAACGCAGGTCATCGCCACTCAAGAGAAATTGCAGCATCTTCATGGTGACCACCCATCCGGGTATCACGAAACTCCTGCGGCGTCAGCCCAACAAGCGGGCACGGGCGAGGTGGCGCAAGCTCAAACCGGCTCTGGTGTGCCGTCTCATGAAGCGGCTGAAAAATTCAAATGCAATGCCTGCGGACCCTGCTGTCTTGGTGCCGCGTTGACAACTGAAGTCGTCCTTGACGTAGCGCCACTGGTGCAGGCGGCCGACTTCCCCGATCTCACCTCTCATCATCTGTCCCCCGCTCTTGGCGGGCTGGACCGACCGCCTCAACAATTCATCGTCTAGCGACGGGTCGGTTCAGTCGTAGCTTGCGCATGCCTGCGCAACGCCCAACTGAAACACGACGTTGCTCTCCATCCGTATCGTCGGGAGTCTTCTTCTGACGATCTCCGCAATGTGATGACGCGAGAATTTCATGTATTCATTCCCCCTTCACCGGTTCATGCCCGTGGGACTGGCGGTGGTCCTGCCGATGGCGTTCGCACAGCCCGGCGCGGCGCCGGCAACGCCTGATCGCAGCAGCGCTGCGTCAGCTCCGGTCACGCTCAGTTACCGGTCCGCCTTTGCCGATTACCGCGCCTACAGTGAGCAGCCCGTCGCTTCCTGGCGTGAGGCGAATGACAAGGTCGACCAGATTGGTGGCTGGCGCGCCTATGCCAGGGAAGCCAGCCAGCCCGAGCCCGTGACGGCACCCGCTTCGGGCGCAACGGGAGCCAAGCCATGATGCGGCCCCGAGTGGTTGGGCGCGTCAGGTCGCTGGTTGCTGCGATATCCATCGTCGTTCTGTCGGGCTGTGCCAGCGTCAACTTCGACGATTCGGTTGCCCAGGCGAATCAGGACGCCGCTGCCTTCACGCAGGGCCACCTGGCACTAGCGCAGACCGAGGAGCAACGCGCTACGCGTGAGCGTGCGGCAACACGACTGCTGGCGCAGCCACTGACCCAGAGTGCGGCCGTTGAACTCGCGCTGGTGAACAGTCCCGCCCTGCAGGCGCTGCTGGCGCAGAACTGGTCAGATGCCGCCAATGCCGCACAGTCCGGGCGCATCACCAATCCGATTTTCACTTTTGAGCGCGTCACCTTCGGCGACGAGCTTGAGTTGGGCCGTCTGCTCAGCTTCGGCCTGCTCGATCTGCTGACCCTGCCAAAGCGCCATGGCATCGCACAGCGCGGAATCGCGCAGGCCCAGCTGCAGCTGACCACCGAGGTAGTCGACCAGGTGACGCAGGTGCGCCAGGCCTGGGTCAAGTCCGTCGCGGCACAGCAAAACCTGCGCTATGCGCAGCAGGTGCTTGATGCGGCACAGGCCAGCGCTGAACTCGCGCGTCGCATGGAATCGGTCGGGAACTTCACCAGGCTGCAACGTGCGCGCCAGCAGGTGTTTTACGCGGATGCCGCGACGCAACTGGCCGCAGCCCAGCATGCGATGACAGCCACCCGTGAAAGCCTGGTACGGTTCCTCGGCCTGACGGATGATCAGGCCCGGCAACTCAAATTGCCAGCCAGGCTGCCGGATTTGCCGAAGGTCCCCCGCAGCCCGGAGGACGCTGGCAAGGTGGCCAGTGCCGGGCGCCTGGATATCAAATTGGCGCAATCGGCGTTTGAGTCGGCGGCCACAAGCCAGGGACTGAACCGGTTGACCAGCCTGGCGGACATCGAGCTCGGCGTGCGACGCGACACGGTGTTCGACAACGCCGCCGGCACCAGCACCCCACGCAACGGCTATGAAGTCAGCGTCAGATTGCCGCTGTTTGATGGAGGCGGCCTGCGTCGCGACGCCATGAATGCGCAGACGCTGGCGGCAGCCAACCGGCTGGAGGCCACGCTGCGGGCAGCGGGCTCGAACCTGCGTGAGAGTTACTCCGCCTACCGCACCGCTTACGACGTTGCCCGGCACTACCGCGACGAGGTCGTGCCCTTGCGCAAGACGATTGCCGAAGAAAACCTGCTTCGCTACAACGGCATGCTGATCGGCGTGTTCGAACTGCTGGCCGATACCAGGGATCAGATTGGCAGCGTCATGGCCGCCATCGCGGCCGAACAGCAGTTCTGGCTGGCGGATGCGGCACTGCAGGCGTCCCAGATGGGCAAGCCGACCAGCGCTTCCGTCGGCGCCATGACCTCAACTGGATCGGGAGGTGGCGATGCGGCCCATTGACCCCAGTCTGCAGCGCGAAGCTGTTGCGCGTCACGCGTGCGGCGGTTCAAAACCCATCCGAAAGCAATCCCGATGAATTCAAGACGACAATTTTTTAGAACGGCTGGCTTGGCGGGAGGCGCCGTTGCCGCGGCTGCCGTCAGCCGGGTGGCCATGGCGGCCCTGCCTGAGCCGGTGCTGCAAACCAGCGCGGACACCATGCCGCCACTGGTCCCCAACACCGGTCGCCCCTACAACCCGGTGGTCACACTCAACGGCTGGACGTTGCCCTGGCGCATGAACAGCGGCGTCAAGGAGTTTCACCTGGTGGCGGAGCCGGTGGTGCGCGAGATGGCGCCCGGAATGAAAGCCCACCTGTGGGGCTACAACGGCCAGTCACCCGGCCCGACCATCGAAGTGGTCGAGGGCGACCGCGTGCGCATTTTCGTCACCAACAAGCTGCCCGAGCACACCAGCGTGCACTGGCATGGCCAGCGCCTGCCCAATGGCATGGACGGCGTGTCTGGCCTGACGCAGCCGGCCATTCAACCGGGCAAGACCTTTGTCTACGAGTTTGTCGCGCGTCGCCCCGGCACCTTCATGTACCACCCGCATGCGGATGAGATGACGCAGATGGCCATGGGCATGATGGGCCTGTGGATTACCCATCCGAAGGCCAGGCACCCACTGATCGATGAGGTCAACCGGGATTTCTGCTTCCTGCTCAATGCCTACGACATCGACCCGGGCAGCTACACGCCCAAAATCATGACCATGCTCGACTTCAACCTGTGGTCGTGGAACAGCCGCATCTTCCCGGGCATTGATCCCCTCAACGTCAGGCTGAATGACAAGGTGCGCATCCGCATCGGCAACCTGACGATGACGAATCATCCGATTCATGTGCATGGCCATGAGTTCGTTGTCACCGGCACCGACGGCGGGCCAACACCCAAAAGTGCGCGCTGGCCTGAGGTTACGACGGATGTGGCCGTGGGGCAGATGCGGCAGATCGACTTTGTGGCGGACGAAGAAGGCGATTGGGCCTTTCACTGCCACAAGAGCCACCACACCATGAACGCGATGGGTCACAACGTGCCCACGATGATCGGTGTGGACCACCGTGGAGTGGCCAAAAAAATCAGCAAGCTGATCCCGGACTACATGGTGATGGGCGAACGCGGCATGGCCGACATGACCGAAATGGAAATGCCGATCCCGGACAACACGGTGCCGATGATGACCGGCCAAGGCCCGTTTGGCAGCGTTGAGATGGGTGGCATGTTCAGCGTGCTCAAGGTGCGAAAAGATCAGAAACCTGGCGACTACAAGGACCCTGGCTGGTACAAGCACCCTGCCGGCACCGTGGCCTATGAATGGACTGGCGCGCTGACTGAGCCAGCCCGCACTCAGTCGGGCGGTGGGCACATGATGCCCGCGCAGAACATGCCCGCAAAAGAAATCGAAGTTCAGGTGCGCAAGCCGCAAGCCAAGAGCAAACATGCCGATCACTGAATGATCAGTTCACATTGTTACCAACCCAAAGGAAATATTTTGAAAACACGCAACATATGGGTGACGCTCGCCACCGCCTGGTTCGCTGCAGCCGCCACCGCGGCGGGCTCCCATGCGGGCGGTCACGGCCACGACGAATCTGCCATTGGCCAACCCGGCCAGGCGGCCAGGGTGAGTCGCACGGTCCAGGTCGACATGGCAGACACCATGCGCTTCACACCGGCGAAGCTCACGGTCAAACGGGGTGAGACGATTCGTTTTGTCGTTAAAAACTCTGGCCAGCTCAAGCACGAATTCGTCCTGGGAAAAGTAAAGGATCTCCAAGAGCACTACGAAGTGATGAAAAAGTTCCCGGAGATGGAGCATGCTGAACCCAACATGGTCACCGTGGCACCGGGCCAGACGGGCGAGGTGATCTGGCAGTTCACGAAGGCGGGTCCGGTGGACTTTGCCTGCCTGCACCCGGGGCATTACGACGCTGGCATGAAAGGTTCGATCAAGGTCGCACCGGCAAAGTAAGCGGCCATGAACCTTGCGCCGTGCAGGCGGTCAAAGTGAATCGCACCGGCGCCATTTATCCATCCTGTTATTGAAAGAACACTGTTATGAAGAAACCTGTTACTGCCCTTCTGCTGCTGGCCTCCTTGGCACTGGCCGGCCCCGGCATGGCGCAAACGGCCAGCGAACATGAGAGCCATCACCCGGTCGCAGTTCAGACTGCGGCGTCCGACCTGACCGACCTGACGGACGGCGAGGTGCGAAAGATCGACAAGGAGAATGGCAAGATCACGCTCAAGCATGGTCCGATCAAGAACCTGGATATGCCCGGCATGACCATGGTATTTCAGGTGAAAGACAAGGCCCTGTTGGACACGGTCAAGGTCGGCGACAAGGTGCGCTTCCGGGCCGAGACCGAGAACGGGAAGTATCTGGCGACAGACATCCAGCCGGCGAACTGATCAAACGGCCGTAGACCAGGTGATCCAGATGTTGAGATTCATCAATAAACGGCAGGTATTCTGCAGTGAACCAACTTGGAAGCAGTTGCCAATGATTGGGATTTCAGCTAATGTGGTTTGTGGCGTCATTTGACTGCCTCCACCTATGATGAAGTCTTTTTTCAGCCATCGCAAAACACGATTCACAGCCGCTGTGATGCTGTTCGTTTGGCTGCTGGCTCTGGGCACGGGTTTTGCCAACGCCTGTCAGGTGCAAGAAGACCATGCCCGCCACGGTCACCTCAGCCACCAGGAAGCTGGCGACCACCACACGTCGCCCGCAAAGATGGCCTGCCAGGATTTTTGCGCAGCCGAACAGACGGGCGTGGTCAAACAACAAACCGACGCGCCTGTGCACCTGGATGTTGCTCATGCGCTGGTATCGCTGTGGTGGGTGGCGTCCTTGTCGGCCGATCGCCCATTCCCCATGGTAGCCGTCGATGATCCGCCCCTGGCGGAGCGACCTGTCTTCATCCGCTTTCTGCGGCTGACTATTTGATCCCTTGAACCGGGCGTGTCGCTGCGCGGCTTAGTCCGTTTGGCCGTGCCTGCGTCTTACCGCCGGAGGGCCGACAGGCCATCCGGCACTGGTTCTATCTCTTCCATCTTTCCTTCATATTGACTTCCACGATTGGAGCTCACCATGTCACCTCTTCATCGGACCATGTTGACTTATGCGCTTGCCGCAGCCTGCGCCGGTTCATGGGCGCAAATCGCTCCGCAGACCAAACAAAATGGTACAAAAGACAATGCCCCCCAGTCTGCCGAACCTATAGTCAAGACCCTGGCTGTAGCGGCCGACCCTGTAAAGAAAGCCGTGCTTATCGGCCGCACTGCAACAGGCAACATGGTCTTCCAGTTGGAACTCGAAGGCTCGGAGCCGATGTGGATGCCAATGGGCAATCCGCCCACGTGGGATGCACACACGCCCAGCGCCGACGAACGCTACCACGTAGAACTGAAGCTGACGGACCCGCAGACCAAGACCCGCATTCCCTACGCAAACATAAACTTTGCAGCGACACACAAGGAGACTGGCAAGACGACCACCTTGTCCTTGCCGCCGATGTGGGGCAGCAGCGGCCTCCACTATTCGGCCAACAGCGCGCTCCTGGGTGACGGCACCTACGCCGCCACGGTGACGGTTGATGTGCCAACATTCCAACGTGAATTGAAGGACAAAGACCTGTGGTCCAAGGCGGTGAGCGCGAAGTTTCACTTCAGACTTGCGGATGGCAAGGTGACGGAAGTTTCTCAGACTGGCCGCTGAATGCCTGTCATGGCCTGCCTCATTAGGCTCGCACTGGCAATTGCGATGAAACCTCAACATTTTTACGGGAGAAACCACATGAAAACTTTGTATGCAATGGTTGTTGGCACGGTTCCACTTTTAACCACCAGCATATCGTGGGCACAGAACGGAAACATGATGAATGGTGGGAATTGGGGCGGCGGCTGGATGGGTGGCTACGGCGGGATATGGATGCCTCTCTTGTTGGTCATCGTGGTTGCCGGCCTCGTCGCATGGATCATCAAGCGAGGTAGAAAATGATCAAGATCGAAAAGTATGGCGCGCAATCCGCGTCGTTGAATGTGCTCGTCTGCACGAGCGCGATATTAAACAAGCCCCGCTTGTACATCGAGCCAAACTCGCTGTGCCCAGCGTCACCTCACCAACCCAGGAGTTCGTCATGACTAATTTTCGATTCATGCCATTTTTCTATCGCCCTCATTGCTGCCGGCACATTGACCGCCTGCAATACCACCCCGACCATGCCGATGGGCAGCGCATCTGCCAGCGGCATGGCGACACCCGAGCAGATGGCCAGGATGGATGCGCAGATGAAAACCATGCGCGACATGCACGAAAAAATGATGGGCACCAAATCCCAGGAAGAGCGCAGCAAACTGATGGCAGAGCACATGGCCGCCATGCAGGATGGCATGGCCATGATGAACATGATGAACATGATGAGCGGTTCCGGCATGGGAGGCAGGGGTGGGATGCAAGGCAGCAGACCCATGCCGGGGGACATGAACCAACGTCAGCAGATGATGGAAAAGCGTATGGACATGATGCAGTCCATGATGCAGATGATGATGGATCGAATGCCAGCGCCCGCCAACAAGTGAAAGGATCATCATGACACACAGTTCAAACATCCAGCCGGTGACCGGCGATGCCGCTTATGGCTTTCATCTGCGCCTGCAACAGGTTGACTTCACTGCCGTTGTCAGCCAGACCATTGACGCATTAAAGACAGAGGGCTTTGGCGTGCTGACTGATATCGATGTCCAGGCCACGATGAAGGCCAAGCTTGGCATTGACATGCCTGCCTATCGCATCCTCGGCGCCTGTAACCCGCCGCTGGCACACCGTGCACTCGTTGCCGAACCGGACATTGGGCTCCTGTTGCCTTGCAACGTGGTCGTGCGTGAGGATGAGGGTGGCGCAGTCACGGTCGCCTTCATGGACCCAGTCGCCGTGCTGCAACTCACCGATCATCCGGATGTGACGATCGTTGCCCGGGAAGTGCGCGAACGGCTCGAACGAGTACGAAGCGTTGTTGCAACGCAGAACAACATGAAGAGTACGAACCCCGAAAAGTGAATCTTGTTTGAAATACCCGCATGCAATGTTTGTGCCGATTCCAGGAGTCAACATGAACGATCAAACGCGCCCGGTACGTTTGCCTGAACACATGCATCACGAACCGGCAGACGCCGGGGACTCGATCGGAGCCTCCGCGCGTCGCGCGGCGGCAGCGGAGGCACCACCCCTGAAAGACCTGGTTTGTGGCATGCCCGTCACCGACAAATCCGGACATCGGCAGGAGTATGAAGGACGGCTCTATTACTTTTGCAACGCGCACTGCGAGACCAAATTCAGTGCGAACCCAAGGCAGTTTGTTATGCCAGAGCAGGTGCCTGCAGAAGCACCGTTGGCCATCGCAGGGACGATCTACACCTGCCCGATGCACCCGGAGGTTCGCCAGGATCATCCCGGAAACTGTCCCAAGTGCGGCATGACGCTGGAGCCGGAGTTGCCCAATCTGGATGGCGACGACAATCCGGAGCTGCGCGACTTCCAGCGCCGGTTCTGGTGGACCTTGCCGCTGACCGCCGTCGTCTTTGTGCTGGCCATGTTCGGCCACCGCCTGCAGTGGATGGACATGGCCGTGCAGAGTTGGGTCGAACTGGGTCTGGCGATACCCATCGTGCTCTGGGCCGGCTGGCCGTTTTTCGTTCGTGGCTGGCAGTCTGTGGTGAATCAAAGTCCCAATATGTGGACGCTCATCGGTCTGGGCACCGGCTCCGCTTTCATCTACAGCGTGGTGGCGACCATTGCACCCCAGGTGTTTCCGGCCTCCTTCGTTTCCATGGGACGCGTCGCAGTCTATTTTGAAGCGGCTGCCGTCATCATCTCCTTGACCCTGCTGGGACAGGTACTGGAGCTCAAGGCGCGCTCCCAAACGTCGGCGGCGATCAAATCCCTGCTCGGCCTGGCACCCAAGACGGCGCGGCGCATTCGGTCAGATGGCAGCGACGAAGACATCCCCTTGAGCCACGTCCATGTGGGTGACGTGTTGCGCATCCGGCCCGGGGAGAAAGTGCCGGTGGACGGCACAGTGACCGAGGGCAGCAGTTCGGTCGATGAATCCATGCTGACCGGTGAACCCCTTCCTGTCACCAAGCGCGTTGGGGACAAAGTGATCGGTGCGACTCTGAACACCAGCGGCGCACTGGTCATGCAATCGGAGCGCGTCGGCTCAAGCACCGTTCTGGCGCAGCTTGTGCTGATGGTCGTGCAGGCCCAGCGTTCCCGGGCCCCGATGCAGCGCATGGCCGACCTGGTGGCGGGCTACTTTGTGGTGACTGTCGTCGCTATTGCCGTGCTGACTTTTTTTGCATGGGGCCTTTTCGGCCCTGAACCCAGTTGGGTCTTCGGCCTGATCAATGCGGTCGCCGTCCTGATCATCGCCTGTCCCTGCGCTTTGGGGCTGGCTACGCCGATGTCCATCATGGTGGCCACGGGGCTGGGCGCGACCCGGGGCGTGCTGTTCCGCGACGCAGCCGCGATCGAAAACCTGCGCAAGGTTGACACCCTGATCATCGACAAGACCGGCACTCTGACCGAAGGCCGCCCGGCGTTTGATCGCGCAGTCCCCGCGCCTGGGTTTGACGCGGACGAAGTGCTGCGCCTGGCCGCCAGCCTGGACCAGGGCAGCGAGCACCCGCTGGCCGACGCAATAGTGCGGGCCGCCCGTGCGCGAGGCATGACGCTGGACAAGCCGGACAACTTCGAGTCAGGCTCGGGCATCGGCGTACGCGGACAGGTCGAGGGGCATCAGCTTGCGCTGGGCAACGCCACGCTGATGCAGCAAATCGGCGTCTCCGTCGTCCCCCTGATGCCGCAGGCCGAGGCCTTGCGGACTGAGGGTGCCAGCGTGATGCATCTGGCGGTCGATGGTCAGTTGGCCGGCCTGCTGGCCGTATCGGATCCCATCAAGCCCAGCACGCCTGAAGCGCTGGCGACGCTGAAAGCGGCCGGCTTGCGCATCGTGATGGCCACCGGCGACGGCCTGACTACGGCCAGGGCCGTCGGTACACGTCTGGGCATCGAGGAAGTGCACGGGGAGGTCAAGCCGGCCGACAAGCTGCTGCTGGTCGAACGACTGCAGAAGGAAGGACGGACTGTGGCGATGGCCGGAGACGGCATCAACGATGCGCCTGCGCTGGCCAAGGCGGACGTCGGCGTGGCCATGGGCACCGGCACCGACGTGGCGATGAACAGCGCGCAGGTCACCCTGGTCAAGGGCGACCTGCGCGGTATCGCCATAGCACGCTCATTGTCGCAAGCCACCGTGGCCAACATGAAACAGAATTTGCTGTTTGCCCTCCTGTACAACGCACTCGGCATCCCCATTGCGGCCGGTGTGCTGTACCCGCTGACCGGCTGGTTGCTATCGCCAATGATCGCTGCCCTGGCCATGAGCTTCAGCTCAGTGTCGGTGATCGGCAATGCGTTGCGCCTGCGACGCACGCAGGTATGAGTCCGTGATTCGACGCCACCGTCTGGCCGGTCATGGCAGGCGATCCTGATGGGTGGGACGCTGGCCTGGCGCTGCAAGCGCGGTCGCAGGCCAGCGACCAGCCGAGCTTGCTATTTTTTTGATAGCATTAAGCGCATATTCGGCGAGGGCTAAGGGCTTTTTTTATCTGAAATCAACTGCGCCGACTCGTTCTCAGGCATCAAATGAATGTCCGGCGCCGGTGCCATTGATTTAATACACCAGTATATCGACTAAAGTGTGATAATCGCTCAAATCGATAATTTTATTGAGCGATGGACAAGTCATGACAGAAGATTTCAAAAACAAGCCTTACCTCACGCCCCACGAAGTTGCGCAATGGATGATGGTCTCTCCGGTCACTGTCCGCGGCTGGGCACAAAAAGGCTTGTTGCAGGCAGAGGTCACGCCTGGTGGTCATCGCCGGTTTCGACACGATGAGGTCGAGCGTTTTGCCAGGCAGTGGAATCCGCTGGGCAACAAAGGACCTTTGCGGGTGCTCATCGTGGATGACGACCGGGCGGTGGTCGGTTTTCTGAGGGAGTTGCTCGAAGGCGGGGCGCATCAAACGGTTGTGGAGACCGCCCATGACGGCTTCGATGCGGGGCGCAAGGTACACACGTTTCTTCCCGACATCGTCCTGCTCGACCTGATGATGCCGGGCATCAAGGGCACTGAAGTCTGCCGCCAGATCAAGCAGATCCCCGGGTTGGCCAATGTGCGGGTGATCGCGATGAGTGGCTACCTCAGTCCTGAGAATGAGGCAGAACTGCTGGCCGCCGGTGCCGAATGCTGTTTTTCCAAGCCGATTGATACGTCCCGCCTGCTCAAAGTAATGGGTCTTGAAGACTAGAGACTGCCAGGAGCAGGAGCAGGAGTAACCACCATGGATTATCGAAATCTGCAGTCGACTCGCAACAACGATCCTTACCACGTGCTGATCGTGGACGATGATCCCGCGCACCGCGCTTTGGAACGGGAAATCCTTGCCTCATCCAAGTACGCGGTCTGCGAGGCCAGTTCCGGCCGGGAAGCACTGGACGCCCTGCGCTCCCGAAGCTTCGATGCCGTGCTGCTCGACAAACGAATGCCAGGCATGGATGGTGATGAAGTCTGTCGCCATATCCGGGGGGAATTGGGTTTGGGCATGTTGCCCATACTGATGGTCACCGGGTTTGGCGATATCGACAGTCTCACGCTCAGCCTGTCGGCTGGCGCCAGTGACTTTGTTCGCAAACCCTGCCAACCCAGCGAACTACTGGCCCGACTGGATGCGGCGGTGATCCACAAGCGATTGACCGACCAGCTCGACAGTGCCGAATCCATGCTTTTCGCGCTGGCCAGAATGGTGGAGGCCAAGGATGGCAACACAGGCGACCACTGCTCCCGCCTGTCACACAACGGCGTCGTGTTGGGAAAAGCGCTGGGGCTGGGCCCCGACGAGTTGATGTCGCTACGGCGCGGGGGCGTGCTGCATGACATCGGCAAACTGGGCATTCCCGACAGCATTCTGCTCAAACCGGGAAAGCTGACGGATGAAGAGTGGGGCATCATGCGTCAGCACGTGGATATTGGCGCACGACTCGTCGGCGGACTGAAAAGCATGCGCCTGACCTTGCCCATCATTCGCCATCATCATGAGCGATGGGACGGGAGCGGCTACCCCGATGGCTTGCGCGGTGAAGAAATTCCGCTCCTGGCACGGGTGTTTCAGATGGTGGATATCTACGACGCCTTGGCCCACGCGCGTCCCTACAAACAGGCCATGGCACGCCAGCAGGTTATTGAGGTACTTGAGGCTGAGGTCGCGCGTGGCTGGCGTGATCCGGAGTTGACGGCCATGTTTCTCGGGATCGTCAAAACCCATCCTGAAGACCTCAACGTCTCCCCCTCTTCGCATGAAGATCTTGGATTGAGCCTCTTCGGTGAGATTCGCAGCACTGGCGCGCTGGATTGGGACCACAGGCCATCCCAATGAACGCGGTGAAACCCAACCAGGAGAGCGCGGCGGGTGATCGCAACCTGTGGCGTGAGCAGGTCATTCTTGTTGTCATCTTTGCAGCTCTGGCGCTGGTGGCCAGGATGCAGCCGCTGCTGCAGAGCGTGCACATCCCGCTGGAACACTACCTGCCAATCCATACCCTATTGGAGTTCGCTTCAGTAGTGGCCGCATTCCTTGTTTTTGCGACCGTATGGCATACGCCAGCAAAAGAGGCGTCGGCTTCTCTGTTGCTGATTGCGGCGGCCCTGTTTGCGTCCGGCTGGCTTGATTTTGCCCACGCCATGTCCTTCAAGGGAATGCCTGACCTGATCACACCAGCCTCTGTTGAAAAAGGCATCGCATTCTGGCTGGTCGCCCGGCTGGTTGTGGCGCTAACCCTGTTGGGTGTCAGTTTATATCCTCAGCTCAAGCCCACATCAGGGTGGGGGCGCTATGGCATTCTTGCCGGCTATACCCTCGTCAATTCAGTCGTTATCTGGGCCGTTGTTTTTCATGAAGCCGACCTGCCGAGGACTTACATCGAAAGCGACGGACTGACTCCATTTAAAGGCGGCTTCGAATTGCTCATCACAGGATTGCTGGCTCTTGCTGCCTGGCGCTACTGTCGCCTGGAACGTCGTTCAAACAGTCAGGTTTTGCCCTTGCTCTTCGCTGCCGCTTCGATTGCGGCACTGAGTGGACTCTTCTTTGTCGACTACAACGAAGTCAATGACCTGCAGAGTCTTATTGGCCATCTCTACAAGTTCGTGAGCTATGCCCTGATCTATCAGGCCATGTTTGTTGTCAGCATTCACAAGCCATATCAGCGACTGGCCGCTCAGACGCAAATTGCCCTGATAGCAAATGAGCGCTCGCGCACCCAGTCACTGGCCCTGGAGTCAACCGCCACCCCAGTTCTCGTGACCGACCTCCAGGGCATGGTGCACTGGAGGAACCGGGCCTCTCGCAGGATGATCGTTGGTCCAACTTCGGAACTCGAAAACGGTGGTTGCCTTTTTTCTGCGCCCATCACACCCGATCCGGAGATGGCCGAGAACCTGCGCGCGACCGTCGAGGCCGGCAAAATCTGGCGAGGCTATGTACACGTCAAGGACACACTGGGCAACAAGCTCATCATGGACCGAATCGTGACGCCGCTACGCAATGAAGAAGGCGTGATTGAAGGCTATGTCTCCGTTGGAGAGAACGTGACAGAAAGCACAAGAGCTCAGTTGCGTCACAAGCGTGTGCTCGATACCGCCACGGATGGTTTCTGGATCACCGACATGCATGGCCGTTTGCTGGAAGTCAATGATGCCTATGCAAGGATGTCCGGCTATGCGGTTGAAGAGCTATTGGGCATGAACATCAACCAGCTTGCAGCTGTTGATTTCGCCGACGAGATCCAGGTGCGCATGACAACCATCGTTCAACAAGGGCAGAGTCAATTTGAATCGCGCCATCGGCACAAAAACGGACATGAGTTCCCGGTTGATATTGCCGCAACCTACGACAGTGAGTCAGAGAATTTCTTTGTGTTCTTGCACGATCGCTCCTATCGAGTCCAAGCCGCTGTAGCCAGGCAAGATCTGGAACGGCAATTGCAGCAGTCCCAGAAAATGCAGGCGCTGGGGCAACTGACTGGCGGCATTGCACACGACTTCAACAACATCCTGGCTGCCATTCTGGGGTACTCGAATCTGGCGCTGGACCGGTTTGCGCCGGACAAGAAGAGCAAGCTGGCACTCTACCTGCGTGAGGTGGTGACGGCCAGTGAACGAGCGCGTGACCTGATTGCCAAGATGCTCACTTCCACCCGTACCCAAGCCAACGCCAGTGCCGGTGTTATTTTTCCCGCGCTGGTGATCAAAGAGGTGGTGGCCATGATGCGGCCGTCAATACCCGCCAGTATTCAATTCAAGACTTACATCAACGACGACCTGCCCGTTTGCATGGACGCCGGTGAGTTGAATCAGGTACTGGTCAATCTGATCATTAATGCGCGTGATGCCATCACGGGGCACGGCATGATCGACATCGGTTTGCATCGCGTCGACGTCCATGACCGGATTTGTGCAATCAGCCTGCAGCGACTGTCGGGCACCTATCTTGCCCTTGAAGTCTCTGACAACGGGAGCGGCATCGCACCAGAACACCTGGCACGCCTGTTCGAGCCATTCTTCACCACGAAAGACATTGGCAAAGGAACGGGCCTGGGCTTGTCCATGGTGCAGGGTATTTTGGGGCGGGCCCGTGGCCATGTCGTGGTGGAATCCCAGCCCGGTCGGGGAAGCCGGTTCCAGCTGCTTTTTCCCATTGCCTTGCCGCCCGAAGCATCGTCTGATGTGCACCTGAGTCAGCAGAAGGCCCAATCGGGCGGGGGTCAGCAGATTTGGGTGGTTGACGATGAATCTGCCGTGGCGCGCTTTTTGGGGGAACTGCTCGAAGAGGCGGACTACCGCGTCAGGCTGTTCAATGACCCCACTGACGCGTTGACCGCCTTCGAAGCGGCGCCAAACGACGTTGATCTGCTCCTTACGGATCAAACCATGCCCGGTTTGAGCGGTCTTGCGCTGGCACTGCGCCTGCACAGTCTGCGACCCAATCTGCCGATCATTCTGTGCACAGGATACAGCGATGGCCTTGATGCGGTCGAAGCGCGTCGGCATGGGATTCGCCGCTACTTCAGCAAGCCAGTGTCATCGGATGAGTTGCTGAAGGCTTTGGCAGAGGAACTGGCGCGGGCCAAGTCTTGACACATTTCGAAGAAAAATCAGTTTTATCGCTCTTTATTATTTAAACGATAAATACGATCAAATCGCTTGACACGCTTCTTTCGATTGGATATCCTTGAATACTAGGAATATCTTCAACCAAACGACAGCACAGCGATCATGATTCAGTCACTTGCACCCGATAGGGACGCCACCCCGGCACAGGCCGCCGCCTCCCGCGAAGCGGCTATTGCCGCCATCACCGAGTTTTTGGCCTTCAAGCTGGGAGACGAGGAGTACGGCATCGACATCCTGCGCGTACAGGAAATTCGATCCTATGAAGAGCCCACACGTTTCGCGAACACCCCGGCCTTTATCAAGGGCGTGATCAATCTGCGCGGGGTGATCGTGCCCATCATCGACATGCGGATCAAGTTCAACCTCGCGGAAGTCACCTACGACACATTCACCGTCGTGATCGTTCTCACCATTGGCAAACAGGTGGTCGGCATGGTGGTCGACGGTGTCTCCGACGTGATCACCCTCACCCCGGAACAGCTGCGCCCGGTGCCCGAGTTTTCCTCGACCATCGGCAGCGACCACCTGCTGGCCATCGGCTCGGTCGCAGATCGCATGCTGATTTTGCTGGATATCGAAAAACTCATGAGCAGTTCCGAGATGGGCCTGGTGGCGCAAGTAGTTCAATAAGCCGCATCGACAAGAGGAAATATTATGAAATTTAGCAACATGAAGGTCGCCGCTCGCTTGGGGTTCGGTTTTTTTCTGGTCATTCTCGCCGGGCTGGTTGTGGCTGCATATGGTCGCCTGCAATTGGGCGCCATCGACGCGCAAGTGACAAATTTGGTCGAAGACCGCATGACCAAGGTCGAGCTTCTTAATCAGGTAAAAGATAACCTGAACCTAGTCGCCCGCGCCGTGCGCAACATTGCACTGCTCTCCGGTACCGAGGGCATGGCCGCGGAAACGCAGCGCATCACGGAAGCACGAGCCAAGAACTCCGAACTACTCAAGAAGCTCGAAGGGTCGATCACGTCTGAGAAAGGGCTCGACCTGCTGAGCAAGATCGCCGAGATTCGCGGCCCCTACGGCGCAAGCATCGACAAGGCGGTAGCGCTGGGCCTGGCTAACAAGAACGAAGAAGCACGCGACGTACTGATCAAGGAAAACCGACCTGTGCAGGCAGCCTACTTCAATGTGCTGGGTGAACTGGTCGACCTACAAAAAAGCGCGATGCATGACACGGCCAAAGAAGTGCAGCGCATTGCATCGACTACTGGTTTCTTGATGCTCAGCATTGCCGGTGCTGCGGCAATGATTGGCGCGCTTATCGCTTGGGCTTTGACCCGTTCCATCACGCGACAGCTCGGCGGTGAGCCGGACTATGCGTCCAACGTGGCCCGCGAAATTGCAGCCGGGAACTTGGCTGTTCAGGTCCATGTTGCCCCTGGCGACACCACCAGCTTGCTTGCTGCGATGAAAGCCATGCGTGACAGTCTGTCCAAGGTCGTCGCCACCGTGCGGCAGGGCTCCGAGAGCGTGTCTACCGCCTCCTCGGAAATCGCCCAGGGCAATCACGACCTGAGCGCGCGCACCGAGCAACAGGCCAGCGCCCTGGAACAAACCGCTGCCTCGATGGAAGAACTCAGCTCCACCGTCAAGCAAAACGCCGACAACGCCCGCCAGGCGAACCAGTTGTCCATGAGTGCCAGCACTGTCGCGGTCAAAGGCGGTGCCGTGGTGGCCCAGGTGGTGGACACCATGAAGGGCATCAACGACTCTTCCAAGAAGATCTCCGACATCATCAGCGTCATCGACGGCATTGCCTTCCAGACCAACATCCTGGCCCTGAATGCCGCTGTGGAAGCCGCCCGCGCCGGCGAGCAGGGCCGTGGCTTTGCGGTGGTGGCCTCCGAGGTGCGCAGCCTGGCCGGGCGTTCGGCCGATGCCGCCAAAGAGATCAAGAGCCTGATCAACGCCAGCGTGGAGCGGGTGGAGCAAGGCACCTTGCTGGTCGATCAGGCCGGGGTGACCATGGCCGAGGTCGTGAGCGCCATCAAGCATGTGACCGACCTCATGGGCGAGATCAGCGCCGCCAGCAACGAACAAAGCCAGGGCGTGTCCCAAGTGGGTGAAGCCGTAGTACAGATGGACCAGGTGACGCAGCAAAACGCCGCGCTGGTGGAAGAGATGGCCGCCGCTGCCAGCAGTCTGCAATCGCAGGCGCAAGACCTGGTCGGGACGGTGTCGGTGTTCACGCTGGCGCATGATGGCGCCGGCCTTGGGGCCCACCCGATACCGGTTGCACGGGCCCCTGCGAAACTGGGCAGCGTCAGTGCGCCGAAAGTCGGCAACCGCACCAAACCTGCTCCCGCCAAAGCGCAGGCACGAACAGCGCTGCCAACCCCTGCCACCACGCAGACCGCCAAGGCCGATGGTGATGGCTGGGATAGCTTCTAAGCCATTTCTTCACCCCAACCCGCTCACACGGTCTCAGCAGCGCTCAGCCGTCGATCTGGTGGGACATCGAGCAACGCATCACCGCAAGCGCGCTGGCTTTGCTCGCGCACAGTACCAATTGTTTTGAGTAAATCCATGAACAACCTGAAAATTTCCACCCGCCTGATCATGCTGATCGGCATTCTGTCCGTGTTGCTGATTGCCATCGGCAGCCTGGGCCTGTTTGGCATCAGCCAGTCCAACGCGGCCCTGCAGGCGGTGTACGAAGACCGTACCGTGCCCATGGGCCAGATTTCCGAAGTCCAGGAACACCTGCTGCGCAACCGGCTGGTCATTGCCGGCGCCTTGCTTAACCCGACCCCCGAGGAAATCACAAAGGCCGTCGCTGAGGTCGAGGCCAACGCCACAGAGATCACCAAGACATGGGCTGCCTACATGGCGACCAAGCTGACACCGGAGGAAGAGAAGATCGCGAAGACCTTCACCGAGGCACGCACCAAATTTGTCGCGGAGGGGATTCAGCCGGCAGCCGCAGCGCTGCGGACCAACGATCTGGACGGCGCCAAGCGTGTCGTATTTGAGAAAATTCGCCCGCTGTGGGCTCCGGTCCGCGACAGCATCGCCGCCCTGATGCAGCTGCAAACCAGCGAAGCAAAGAAGGAATACGAGGCCGCAGCAAGCCGTTACACGACGATCCGCATCGCTGCGATCGCTTCCATCGTTGCCGGCGTGCTGTTTGCGTTCCTGTTCGGCATGGCGCTGGTGCGCGGCATCTCCCGCTCGCTGGCCCACGCCGTCGACGTCTCCAACGCCATCTCCCAAGGTGACCTGAACCAGACCATTCAAGCGCAAGGCAAAGACGAAGTGGCGCAACTTCTCAAGGCGCTGGCGGCAATGCAGCAGAACCTGGCCAAGGTCGTCTCGACTGTGCGCATAGGTTCAGAGAGCGTGTCTACCGCCTCCTCGGAAATCGCCCAAGGCAATCACGACCTCAGTGCCCGTACCGAGCAACAGGCCAGCGCACTGGAAGAAACCGCCGCCTCGATGGAAGAACTCAGCTCCACCGTCAAGCAGAACGCCGACAACGCCAAGCAGGCGAATCAGCTGGCGCAAAGCGCCTCTACGGTCGCCATCAAGGGCGGTGAAGTGGTGGCCCAGGTGGTGGACACCATGAAGGGCATCAATGATTCTTCCCGCAAGATCTCCGACATCATCAGCGTCATCGACGGTATCGCGTTCCAGACCAACATCCTGGCGCTCAACGCCGCCGTGGAAGCAGCCCGTGCCGGCGAGCAGGGCCGTGGCTTTGCGGTCGTGGCATCTGAAGTCAGGAGCCTGGCTGGCCGCTCGGCCGATGCCGCCAAGGAAATCAAATCTTTGATCAACGCCAGCGTCGAGCGCGTGGAACATGGTACGACGCTGGTGGACCAAGCCGGCGCCACCATGACTGAAGTGGTGAGCAGTATTCGCCGCGTGACCGACATCATGGGTGAGATCAGTGCGGCCAGCAGCGAGCAAAGTGCCGGGGTGTCCCAGGTGGGTGAAGCCGTCGTCCAGATGGATCAGGTCATCCAGCAAAATGCCGCACTGGTGGAAGAGATGGCGGCCGCTGCCAGCAGTTTGAAATCGCAGGCGCAAGACCTGGTCGGCACCGTGGCGGTGTTCAAGCTGGCGCATGATCAAGGCAGCCATGGCGCCCATAGTGCATCACCGCAGGCCAACAACAGCCGCTCCCTTTCGGCCACACCATCCCCCAGGAAGCTGGGCAGCACCACAGCGCCAAAACTCGGCGGCACCGCCAAGCCGCCGGCCCCGGCAGCCAGCGCCCGAAAAGCGCTGCCATCCGCAGCTGTCGCGCGGGCCGCCAATGCTGGCGGCGATGACTGGGAAAGCTTCTGAGCCAATTCTTGATGGGCCCGTGGATGCGGGCTCTTCATGCATTGCGTCCTGGTCATCCACCAGGTCATTGACCGCACGCCGATCCTGGCGGCTATCGACAGGCTGATCAACATCCTGGCGCTCAGCGCTGCCGTGGAGGCGGCTCGCGGCAGCCGCCTCCGGCCCCAGGTTGCAGGCACAGGATCCGGTGCAGACCGCAAGTGTGTTCAAGCTTGCCTGACAACAACACCACACAAAACAACATTCAAGGAAACCATGAGTAAGCAGTCAACCTCCGCACCCGTCGACTACGCTGGCATTCGCTGGAATGAACAGCCAAACGACAGTCCGGCGAAATCGGGGGTGTATCAGACCAGGAACGACAGAAACGAGACCTGGTTCAAATATTTTGATGCCAACTACTCCCTGTGGTACATGAGCTGGGCCGAGTTGAAGAACAACATGACGCGTGACACGGCCAGGATCAGCCATTCTGATCTGCCAAGGCACGTGGTGACCTGGGCGCCCTGTTCAAAAAATGGCGTGAATGCGCATGCAGTAGAGCGGATCAGGCGGAGGTCATCAGCAGCTTGAAAACCGCAACGGCGTGGCTCTCGCCTCCGGGATCCTTTCTGCCGACTTTCGTACTTCCATTTTCATTACTGGTCTTATGCGCACCAATCTCCCCATTACGCAACGCGAACACCCCTTCCCCGCGGGCCAGACAGTCGTTTCCACCACCGACCTGAAAGGCCGGATCACCCACTGCAACGAGGTCTTCGTCGAACTGAGCGGGTTTACGAAGGAAGAACTGCTGGGCCAGCCCCACAACCTGGTGCGCCATCCGGATGTGCCCGAGGAGGCGTTTCGCGACATGTGGGACACGCTGGCGCAGGGCATGCCCTGGACCGGGCTGGTGAAGAATCGCCGCAAGGACGGCGACCATTACTGGGTAGTTGCCAACGTCACGCCGGTGATGGATGCCGACCGACCCGTCGCCTACCTGTCAGTGCGCACCGAGCCCAGCCGGGAACAGATTCAGGCGGCCGAGGCCTTGTACACGACGATGCGTGCGGAGAAGCAGGCCGGTGAACTGGTGCACCGTTTGCACCACGGCGCCCTGCACAAACACAGTCTGGACGGGCGCGTCGGCCGGGCGCTGCATCCAGGTGTCAATGCCCGGATCACACTGCTGGCCCTGCTGATGAGTGGCGCCGGCATGGCTGCCGGCATTTTGAGCGCGGGGGGCCTGTCGGCGTTGTCGGGCGTTTCTCTTGTCGGTGCCATTACGGTGGCACTGGGCGCGAGCCTGCTGGGTGCCTGGCGCCTGCGTGCCATGACGACCCAGCCGCTGGGGCGCCTGCGCGATTTTGCCAATCGCATGGCAGCGTGCGACCTGACCATCGGCCTTGACACCCAGCATGGCGGCGTGATGGGTGGCCTGGAGCGGGCACTGAACCAGCTCAACGTGAACATGCGTTCTGTGGTCAGCGATGCCCGCACCGAGGTGGTTCGTATGGGCGATGCGACGGGCAGTATTGCAGCAGGGAGCCATGATTTGTCAGCGCGCACCGATGCGCAGGCCGCCAGCCTGGAGCAGACTGCTGCCTCCATCGAGCAGATCACCGGCAATGTGCAGCAGACCGCTGACGCGGCCCGCCAGGCTGCGCAACTCGCGGTGCAGGCGGCGCAGGTGACCGAGCGCAGCAGCCAGGCAGTGCAGGCGGTCACGCAAACCATGCAGGCCATTAACGAGTCGTCCAGCCGCATTGGTGAAATCATTCAGGTGATTGACGGCATTGCCTTTCAAACCAACATCCTGGCGCTCAATGCCGCCGTAGAGGCGGCCCGCGCCGGTGAACAGGGGCGCGGCTTTGCCGTGGTGGCCAGTGAGGTGCGCAGTCTGGCCGGTCGCTCGGCCGCCGCCGCCAGGGAAATCAAGCAACTCATCGACGATTCGACCGCCAAGGTGGAGGCCGGTACCCGTCAGACCGACAATGCACGCGCCTCCATGGAAGAGTCGGTGGGCACGGCGCGGCAGGTGAGTGCGCTCATTGCGGAAATTCATACGGCGGCCACCGAGCAAAGCGGCGGCATTTCGCAGATCAATGAAGCGCTGGCGCATCTTGATTCCATGACACAGCAAAACTCCACACTCGTGCATGAGCTGGCCCAATCATCAATGACTCTCGATCTTCAGTCCCGGTCCGTGGCCGACTCCATGCGCGTGTTTCGCCTGAGCCGCGCTGATGCTGTGAACCGGCCAGATGCCGTGGCGTTGCGGCGGGAGATGAAGCTGCAGTATCCCGCCGTGACCCCTGCCACCCCTGGCATGTCGAAAAAGCTACTGCGCCTGGATGCCAGGCCGGTACGGCACAGTACAAACAGGGCGTTTCAGAGCCGACTAGGAATTAAATAGGGCTCTAGCCCTCATGGATATTGCCTAAGCAGCTATTTATTCAATAGCATGGAGGCTCAATGTGCAGCATCAATGAACGCTGCCACCCGCTCCAGCTGGTCGGGCACGTTGAGTGCCGGGGCGTGACCGCAGCCGCTGATCTCCACCACCTGCGTCAAGCCGGCAGCGCCTGGGCCGCGGTGCAGCATCGCGTCGGTCGTCTCACGCAGCACCAGATCGGAGTCGGCACCGCGCAAGCACAGTACGGGAACGGTGATCGCGTCGTAATGGTCCCAGATCAGATAGTCGTCCGGGTGGCTGATGAACTGCTGCACCATGGCCGGGTCGTAGTGCGGCGTCACACGGCCATCCGGCAATCGGCGCGTGGAAGTCTCGGTCAAACGCCGCCACTGCGCATCACTCAACCAGCCATAAGGTTTGTAGACCTGGCGGAAGAAGGCTTCGAGCTCCAGCACCGTATCAAAGGCCGGAGGGTTGCCCGCATAGGCACGAATGCGGCCGATGGCGGCCTCTGCCAGCTGCGGTGCGTTGTCGTTCAGGGTCAGGCTCTGGATGCGTTGTTGCATGCGGGGCTGCAAAAGTCCCGACGCGCACACGGTGCCAATGGCGCCGCCCATGGACGTGCCCACCCAATGCGCTTTTTCTATCCTGAGTTGATCAAACAATTCAAGCGCGATCTGCGCATAGAACGACAGACAGTACTCTTGCGCCGGCAGCGGACTCCATTGACTCAAACCGCGTCCGATGGTGTCGGGACAGATCACCCGGTAGCGCTCGCTCAGGTGCCCGGCCAGCTCGTCCATGTCGCGCCCGGTGCGCGCCAGGCCGTGCCACGCAATGACCGTGCGTTCATGATGCGCGCCCCACTCGGTGTAGTGGATCTCGCGCCCGGCACAGGTCACGTAGTTCGAAGAACATGGCGAACTCAGGCTCATGACCGGCCTCCTGCGGCAGCGCTGGCACGCAAACGCCCCACCACACCCGTGGGGAAGTAATACACCGACAGCACAAACAGCACGCCCAGCCAGAGCAGCCAGCGGTCCGGTGACAACAGCGCAGACAGCCAGGGCAGGCCGGATGCCGCCTCACTGCCCAGCCGCAACAAATCCTGCAGGTAGCTTTGCGCCACCAGGAACAGTGCCGCGCCGATGGCTGCGCCGTAAATGGTGCCCATACCGCCGATCACCACAATCAGCAGCACATCCATCATGATCTCGAATGACAGTGAGGTATCGGGACCGTTGTAGCGCAACCAGAGTGCCAGCATGGCCCCGGCCAGACAGGCAAACAAGGCCGACAAGATGCTGGATGTGGTGCGGTAGACCACGACGCGGTAACCAATCGCCTCGGCGCGAAACTCGTTTTCACGAATTGCCTGCAACACGCGACCAAACGGCGAGTTCACGATGCGCAGCAGGGCCAGCAACAGCAGCAGCGCCGCCGCGAACAGCAGGTAATAGCACAGCAGTCGTCCATCCAGCATGACACCCAGAAAGGGCTCTTCCATGAATTCATAACTGGGGGACAAGACCTCCGGCACTTTGAAACTCAGGCCATCTTCACCACCCGTGATATCGGACAACTGCGACGCCAGCGTCAAAAATGCCGAGGCCACCGCCAGCGTGATCATGGCAAAAAAGATGGCGCGCACCCGCAGCGAGAACAGGCCCACCAGCAGGGCCAGCACAAACGACAGCGCCAGCGAGCACAGCACCCCCACGGCCAGCGCTTGCCAGGTCGGCCCCATGCGCGTGGTGGCGACCGCGATGCCATAGGCGCCAATGCCAAAGAACATGGTGTGGGCAAAACTGACGATGCCGGTGTAACCCAGCAACAAATCAAAACTGGCCACTAGCACAATGAACACCAGCACCTTGGCCGCCACATTGAGCGCCTTGACCCCCGGAAAAATAAAGGGGGCGCCGGCCAGTGCAATGAGCAGGACAACCAGCAAGACCGCCAGCACACGGCTGCGCGGGTAATCGTTGGACAGCAATCTTGTCAACATGATCAGTCCTTCCTATCGGTTCGCGACCGGGTAGACACCCTGCGGTCGCCACAGCAGAATCGCCACCATCAGCGCGATGTTGGAGAACAGGGCAACCTTGGGCAGCAAGAAGCCGGTGTAGTTCGCCATGAGGCCCACCAGCAGGGCGCCAATCAGGGCGCCCCCGGTCGAGCCCAGGCCGCCGATGATGATCACGATGAAGATCAGCACGTTGACCTGCGCGCCCATTTGCGGCGTGACGCTTTGCTGGTACAGCCCCCACATGACGCCGCCCAGGCCGGCCAGCGCACTGCCCACCACAAAGACCCCGATGAAGAGCCGCCTGATGCGGTAGCCCAGAGACTCCACCATCTCGCGGTCCTGCACACCGGCGCGAATGAGCAAACCAATCTTGGTGCGGCTCAGCGTCCAGGCCAGCAGCCCAAACACCGCCAGCCCGACCACCACTGCCAGCAGCCGGTATTTTTCGATTGCCGCATCGCCCAGCAGAACCGAGCCGCGCAAGGCCTCGGGCAGGGGCAGGGCAATCTGTGTCGGACCCCAGATCACCTTGATGAGTTCTTCGCCAATGATCATGCCGCCCATGGTGATCAGGATCTGCTTCAAGTGCTGGCCATACACCGGCCGCACAATGAAACGCTCAAACGCCAGCCCGACAGCGCCCGCCACCAGCATGGCCACCAGCATGGCCGGGAAGACGGCCAGCAGGTTGCGCCACAGATCCTGCGAGCCGGTCCAGTCGCCCATCAAACCCAATACCGTGGTGGCGACGAAGGCACCCAGCGCGATGAACACGCCGTGACCGAAATTCAGCACATCCATCAGGCCAAACACCAGGGTCAGGCCAGAGGCAATGATGAAGATGATCATGCCCATGGCCAGGCCCGCCACCGTGAGCGTGAGCCAGGTGGAAGGTGAACCAATGAAGGGCAGCACCAGCAAAGCCAGCGCAGGCACCAGTACCAGCGGTTTCCAGTCGAGGTCGATCTTGTTCATATTGCCAACCCCAGCAGCGACTGCTGCAGTTCTTCGTCTTCGGCCAGTTCCTGCATGGCGCCCGCGTGCACCACGCGGCCGTTGTCCATCACCGCCACCCGGTCGCCCAGGCGCTTGGCGAAATTGATGTTCTGCTCCACCAGCAAGATCGTGGTGCCCGTCGCCTTGAGCTGGGCAAAGGCGTCGATCATGTTGTTGATGATGGCCGGCGCCAGGCCCTTGCTGGGCTCGTCCACAATCAGCAGTTCGCGCGGCTCCACAATGGCGCGCGCCACTGCCAGCATCTGCTTTTGTCCGCCCGAGAGCTTGCCGGCCGGGTGATTCCAGAATTTCTCCACCGCAGGAAACAGGGAAAAAATCCACTTGAGGCGCGCCTCGTCCATCTGGCTGACGCGCTTGGCGCTTCTGGCCGCGAGCAACATGTTTTCCTTGACGGTAAGGTCAGAAAAAATGCCCATGTTCTCGGGCACGTAGGCGATATTGCGCGCCGCGATCTCCGGTGTGCTGCTGGCTGTGATGTCAGCGTTGGCAAACGTCACGCTGCCCTGGCTTGCATGCCACAAGCCCATGATGGTGCGCAGCGTGGTGGTCTTGCCCGCGCCGTTGCGTCCCAGCAGCATGGTGAGCTGGCCCCGCGGCACCAACAAGTCCACGCCATGCAGGATGTGGTACGCGCCAATATGGGTGTGCACCCCCTCCAGCTTGAGAAGTATGTCGCTCATACGCCCTCCCCCGCCCCGGCCTGGGCTAACGGGGCGATCGGTGCCACCCCCAGATAAGCCTCCTGCACCACCGGCGAGGCAATCACTTCCGCCGGTTGACCATCGGCCACCAGCGCGCCGTTGTGCAGCACGATGATGCGGTCGGCCAGCTCGCGCACCACGTCCATCTTGTGTTCCACCAGCAGGATGGTCTTGGTCTTGTCGCTTTTCAGCGCACGAATCAGGTTGAGAATGACCGGCGCTTCATCGTGGCTCATGCCCGCGGTGGGTTCGTCGAACATGTAGACCAGCGGGTCCAGCGCCATCAGCAGGGCCACTTCGAGCTTGCGCTGGTCGCCGTGGGGCAAGTTGGCCACCAGCATGTGCTGTTTGTCGTTCATGGCCACGGCCTCAAGAACCTCCTCGGCGAGCTGGGTCAGGGCCTTGTGGTCACTCCAGATGCTCCACAGATTGAGCCCGCGCAAATGTGCGCCGGAGCGCGCCGCCTGCACGGCGAGGCGCACGTTCTCCAGCACCGACAGATTGGGGAACAGATTGGTCAGCTGAAACGCACGCCCCAACCCGGCGCGGGTTCTGCTGGACGGACTCATGCCCGCCAGGCTGTTGCCATTGAGCAGCACTTCACCCGCCGTGGCCTTGATCTGGCCCGAAATCAGATTGAAATAGGTGGTCTTGCCTGCCCCATTGGGGCCGACGATGGCGGTCAGCGTGCCGGGCCGGAAAGCGCAGCTGACAGCATTCACCGCCACGTGCCCGCCAAAGCTGACCGTGAGTTGTTTGGTTTCAAGCATGGGAGTCCTGCCTGTGAGACAGGTGAAACCGTTCAGGCGCTGCCTGAACGGGGTTGAAAATTACCGCTTGTTCCTGATCGGAATGTTCATGTCTTCGGGCTTGATCTCGCGCACGAGTTCAGGCACACCCCAGGCAAACGCCGGGTCGGCCTTGATCTTGAAGTGGTACATGCTCTGCATCGCCTGGTGGTCTTCCTTGCGGAAGGTCATCTTGCCCTTGGGCGTGTCAAAGCTCATGCCCTCCATGGTCTTGATCAGGGCATTCGCTGAAGCGTCGCCATTGGTGTTCTTGAGCGCCGTCACGACAGCCATCGCAGCTGAGAAGCCGCCGGCCGTGAAGAAATCTGGCGGGGTCTTGAACTGACTGTAATGACGGGACACCATCGCGTCATTGATCGCGTTCTTTGGAATGCCGAAGTAGTAATACAGCGCGCCTTCCATGCCGGGGAACTGCTTGTAGGCCACCATCGCCGGCAGAATATTGCCGCCAGTGGCCAGCTCGATGCCATAGCGCTTTTTCAGTTCCAGGTCGGCGATCTTGCTGAAAGGCGCGGGTGCGCCGGACCAGCCCACGGAGATGTATTTCTTGCCCGGCTGGTCCTTGAGTTTGTCAATGATGCGTTGCAGGCCGGCCGTGAAGTCGGTGGTGCCGACGGGCAGGTACTCCTCATGCACGATCTTGGCATGCTTGAGGGCCTCCCTGCTCGCCTTGACGCCGTCACGCCCAAACGCGTTGTCGTTCGCCAGCGTGGCAACCACGTTGCCGGGCTTGTCCAGCGCCACGACGTTCGCAGCGGCGTCCTGGCTTGAGTTGCGACCGGTACGGAAAATGTACTTGTTCCATTTGTCGCCGGTAATTGAGTCGGCCACAGCGGGCTCAACCAACAGGATCTTCTTGTATTCCTCAGCCACGGGCAGCATCGCCAATGCAACGGGCGAAGCGGTGGGGCCCACGGCCAAGTCCACTTTGTCGTCACCGTAGGCCGCGGCCAGCAGGCTCTTGCCAATATCGGGCTTGCCCTGGTCGTCCTTCTCGATCACGACGATTTTCTTGCCAGCCACCATCATGGTGCCGCCAGTAGCGTAGTCCAGACCCATCATGAAACCGGTTGCGGTTTGCTTGCCATAGGCTTCCAGCGGCCCGGTCTTGCTGTAAATGTGGGCGATCTTGATTTCCTTGGACTGGCTGAATGCCAAGCCGGAAGTCAGGGTGCAGGCCAATGCGGCAGTAGCAAGCGCGGTATGCGCAACCCAAGTACGACGATGCATATTTGTCTCCTGTTATGTAATTGACCTTAGAGTCTATGCACCAAACATGCCAAATCGCAAGTCATTGATTTAATTGGAATTAATCCTTCAAATGGGAATTTTTGTATTATTTCCATACATTTTAGGATGTATGAATTTCATTCACTTTGTATGATTTTCAGGCATTTTCGCCAAGACGCTCATAAAGCTTGGCACGCGAAATGCCCAGCATTTTTGCGGCGGCCACCTTGTTGCCCCGGACCGCCGTCATGGCCGCGGCAATGGCTTCGCGTTCCAGCTCGGCCACCTGATCAGCCAGGGGCCGGACCATCGCCGTGAGGGCCCCTGCTGCCGCACCCGGTGCAGCGGGCGCTGGCATTGGTTCGAGTTGCGCAACGCCCGCCTCGCGCAGCACGGCCGTCAGTTGCGACACATCGATGCGGTGCGAGTCGCTGCGCATGGTGGCCTGCTCCAGCACATTGCGCAGCTCGCGGATGTTGCCACGCCAGACTTGCGCGGACAAAAGCGACAGCGCCGCATCGCTGAGCTCGGGCGGCTGTGCGCCGCTGCGCAGGGCCATGTCTTCGCCCAATACCTCCACCAGCGCGGGAATGTCCTCGCGCCGCTCCCGCAGCGGTGGCACCCGTATGGGCAACACGTTCAGGCGATAGTAGAGGTCTTCGCGAAAATGGCCTTCGCGTACCAGCCTGGTCAAATCGCGCGAGGTCGCGGCAATCACCCGTGCATCAAACGGAATGAGCTTGTTCGATCCCAGTGGCTCGATCTCGCCTTCCTGCAGGGCGCGCAGCAGCTTGGCCTGCAAACCCAGTGGCATGTCGCCAATCTCATCGAGAAAAAGCGTGCCGCCATGCGCCAGGCGGAACTTGCCCTCCCGTCCCTTGCGATCAGCACCGGTGTAGGCACCGGGCGCCACACCAAAGAACTCGGCCTCCAGCAGGGTATCGGGCACCGCCGCAATGTTCAGGCTGATGAAAGGCCCGTCCGCCCGCGCGGATGAGGCGTGAATCGCGTGGGCCAGCAATTCCTTGCCGGTACCAGTTTCACCCAGCAGCAGCACCGGGCTGGCGGTTTGCGCCGCCCGTCGCGCCTGCCGCTTGACCTCGACGGCGGCGGGGCTGGCGCCCACAAAACTGGCAAACGTATACCGGGACTGACGCTGGCCATTGCGCTGGCTCATGCGCTGGCTGATGCGCTCGCTCGCCAGTTCACGTCGGGCATCATCCAGATCGCGCTGCAACAGGGCAAACTTGCCCACCAGAGGCTGCAGACTGGTCTCCGCATGATCAAACAAGACGATGCCCAACGCGCCAATCACCTCCCCCACGTTGTCGCGCAGCGGAATGCGGCTGACCACAAAGGTGCCGGCCCGGTTGGTGAGCAAGTCAATCAGTATCGGTTTGCCGCTCTCCAGCACGTGATGCATCTGCGTGTTTTGCACCACGCTGGCCACCGGGTGGCCGACAAAATCCTCGACGCGCTCGAAACCCAAAGCGGGCAAGAACCGTTTGTACTGCTCGTTGATCCAGACCACGCGGGCTTGCCGATCCACCAGCATCATGCCCTCGCTGGCATTGGCAAACAGGTCGAACATGGAGCGCGCCGCCAGCTCCAGAATGCTCTGGGCGTCGCGTGGCAGGGAGTCGGTTTTTTCCATGCGCGGATGTTACCGCGCACCATGAAGCCCAACGGTCAGAAAGCCGTGCCAGAGCAGGTAATGACCTCCTACATCGACACGGGCTGCAAACAACGCCAGAACGCGGCTTTGTCCGCTGCCGCCATTCAGTGCGGCTTCGTAGACTGGCTCATCTTCCAACGCAAGGAGCCTGCGCATGAACATTCCCGCCATTTCCACCGGTGCCATCAGTGCCCGCAAGGCCGTCAGCTACTTTTGCCTCAGCGCCCTGTTTGCCGTCGCCGCTGCGACCGCACAGGTCGGCGTCGTCGGAGACACGGGCATTGACACCTCGGGCAACTACCAGCGGGAACGCGGCTGGTGCATGGTCAACACCTCGGGTGAAGAACGCGCGGCCTGCCTGAAAGGTTCCGGCGCGGCACAAGTCGAGAAGCGCCGCGGCACGCTGGACAACAGCGGCGCCGACTATGGCGCCAACGCCATACGGCGTTGCGACGTGTTCGCGGGCGACGATCGCGCTGCGTGCAAGGCCCGTGTGATGGGTTCTGGCAGCACCAGTGGCAGCGTGCAGGGCGGCGGCACCATCAAGCAGGTCGAGACCGTGATCATGCCCAAAACGCCCTGACCCGTTTCCGGCTCGTTGGGCGAGCCGTGTTTCTACAATGGCGACCCATTCTCAACATGACAGTGAGCCGATCCATCGAACATCCCGCCATACCCACGCCAACAATCCTGCAGATTGACGGTCTGTGCTTGCGCTACCCGCAGCGCGAGCTGTTCGCCGGTCTGTCGGCAAACATCCCGCCGGGAGTCACCCTGGTGCGGGGCGGTGACGGCAGCGGCAAGACCACCCTGCTGAGATTATTGGCGGGGGAGCTGCCCGCTGATGCCGGACAGATCAAGGTCAACAACGTCACATTGGGTGCGCTGTCCGACGACTGGCGGCGCCAGGTGTTCTGGACCGACCCGCGCTCATCGGCTTTTGACCAGATGACACCGGTCGGCTACTTCTTGTCCCTGCACGCCCTTTACCCTGGGTTTGACGATCAACTACTGGGCGACCTGACAGACGGCCTGTCACTGGCGCCGCACCTGAACAAGCCGCTGTACATGCTGTCCACCGGCTCCAAACGCAAAGTCTGGCTGGCCGCCGCCTTTGCTTCGGGTGCTGCGGTGACACTGCTGGACGAGCCGTTTGCCGCGCTGGACAAGGCGTCGATCAATTTTGTGCTGGAGCTACTAAAAGACGCGGCGCAGCACCCTGCACGTGCATGGGTGATTGCCCACTACGAAGCGCCCCCCGATGTGCCGCTGGCAGCGATCATCGATCTGGAACACCGTTAACGCATTGACGCCGACGACTCCGCCCACCCGCCGCCAAAACGCGGCCATGGCCCATCTGTTAAAACACTTGATATCCATTTTTGCGTAGTACCAAGCCAATGCCGAATTCATCCCCCCCTGTCACTACTGAAGCGGCCCCCAGCGAACAGCCCGTCATCCGCTGGACCGAGGCGGGCGAAGAGCGTTCCGCGCTCTGGCGCTCAGAGCGCGGCGCACCGCCGCCGAAACGGGTCGTTCTGGCTGACGACACCACCACAGCCGACACCGCTTACCGACTGGCCTGCGAAGGCACGGCCCTGCTCTGGCGCGGCGATTTCCACAACGCGCGGCAATTGCTGCAGGCGCTGGCGCGGCGTGCCGACAATGTTCCCGCACGCAAGCGCAAAAAGGCAGCCCAGGTTGTGCCTGTTGCAGATGCCTTTCACCAGCATCGCCTGGCGCAATCGCAGCGGGCACGCATGCTGGGCATGCTGCTGATTCCTTTCAATGCCGACCACAGCATTCCCCTGCGCCGTGCCCCCGATGTGAAAACAGCCTGCACCGAAGCCTGGGGCCCGGCGGACGCGGCAGCGGGCGCTTCGGTGGCGTCCCTGCGTGAGCTGCTGGGCATCACCAGCGCACACGAATGGCGCAGAAAAGGCGTTGAAATCGCGGCACTCGGCGAGCCACCTCACAACCGCATTCACCCCCATTACGGCGTGTTCTCGCCGGTGCGGGGGGAATACATCCAATTGGTCGCCACCGCGCACCTGCCTAAACCCCCGCCCGGCCAGACCTCGCTGGTGGCATTTGATATTGGCACGGGCACCGGTGTGCTGTCTGCCGTACTGGCACGCCGTGGCATCAGGCAAATCGTGGCCACCGACCAGGACCCGCGGGCCCTGGCCTGCGCGCGTGAAAATATCGCTCAACTCGGCGTATCGGAACAGGTGCAACTGGTACAGGCCGACCTGTTCCCCGAGGGCCAAGCGTCCCTCGTGGTGTGCAATCCGCCCTGGCTGCCGGCGCGGCCCAGTTCGCCGATCGAACGCGCCGTCTACGACGAAGGCGGCCGCATGCTGCAGGGTTTTCTCAAAGGCTTGACTGCGCACCTGGCGCCCAAAGGTGAAGGCTGGCTGATCTTGTCCAACCTGGCGGAACACCTGGGCTTGCGCTCCCGCGCCGAACTGCTTGAGGCTTTTGAGCGCAACGGCTTGCGGGTGATTAGCCGCATCGACGCCAAGCCGCAACACCCCAAGGCGTCGGATGCTGCTGATCCGCTGGCCGATGCGAGGTCTCGTGAAGTGACCTCGCTCTGGCGTCTGGCCGCCATTTAGTAAACACACAATCGACACACGAAAGAACCCATGACCAACGCCATCTACGCGTCTTCCATCCCCGTCTTCAAACAGATGCTGGGCGGGCTCAAAGCCGTCCTGCGCAATGCCGAAGCGCATGTCACCGAGAAAAAGATTGACCCCAACGCCCTGCTGCAGGCGCGCCTGTTCCCGGACATGTTCCCGCTGCTACGCCAGGTGCAGGTGGCCACCGACTTCGCCAAAAGCGTGTCGGCGCGCCTGGCTGGGGTCGAGGTGCCCAAGCTGGAGGAAACCGAACAGACCTTTGGCGACTTGCAGGCGCGCATTGACACTGTGCTGGCTTTCATGGAAGGGCTGGACGTAGCCCGGTTTGATGAAGCCGCCACGCGAGAAATCGTCACGCAGGCTGGCACGCCGAAAGAAAAGCGCTTCACCGGCCAGTCTTACCTGCTCAATTACGGGCTGCCGCACTTCTTCTTTCACACCACCACCGCCTATGCCATCCTGCGCCACAACGGGGTCGACGTGGGCAAGAAGGACTACATCGGAACTTATTGAGCGCAGCATACGTCCGAAGCGTATCTGACAGACCGGAGAAATGCCGATCGATGGAACGACTGCGAATAGACAAGTGGCTGTGGGCCGCGCGCTTTTACAAGACCCGGTCCCTGGCGTCCGAGGAGATCGTCAAAGGGCGGGTCCAGGTCAACGCACAGGACGCCAAACCGTCGCGCGAAATCAGGATGGGCGATACGGTGGTGATTCGTCAGGGCCCGGTCATCCGCACGGTCACGGTGCTGGGCATCAGCCAGCAGCGCGGGCCCGCCACCACTGCGCAAGCGCTGTATGCCGAAACTCCCGACAGCATCCGGGACCGGGAGCGTGGCGCCGAGCAACGTCGCCTGGCCAGCGAACCCGCGCAGACGATTGAGCACGGTCGCCCCACCAAACGTGACCGGCGTGATATCGAGAAAGCCAGGGATGACCGATGGCGCACGTCGATTGACCCATGACTTGGGGCGTGGAGCTTGGGGTTTTTGCACCGGCTACCGCGACAGAGGCCTGAAACGAGTAACATTTTTCACGTAACAAATGTTGCGTTTTCTCAAGAACCGATGACAGGGACTCCGCACAGTCATAAAATGTTCACCCATGTCCGAGAAGAAATCTGTTGGCTTTCCAGACCTCACTCAGCACGCTGAATATGAGCCCACCCGGCCGATGCCGCTGCACGAGCTGCCTCTGCCGACCCGCATCGACACCGAAATGGCCATCGTCCGCGCGAACAATCCGCGCATTGCCAAATCAATCGAAGTGTTCTGGGGCCACAAGGACTGCGTTGAATACCTTGAACAACTGATCCTCAGCGGTGGCGACGGGTTCGGCAACGCAAGGGTCGGGTTCAAACGCGAGGTGCTGTCAGCCCTGATGAACCTCGCCACACTGCACGAAGTGAAAGAACGCTAAGCGCCGCTCCAGGGGGCTGCCCCGGCCAAGGGGGATGAAGCGCTGTTTCTTTACCAGCCGGAGCGGCTGCTCCCAGATGAGCTCAGACGATTTTTTCCAGCGCCAGCAGGCCCGTAGCGGTATTGGAGATCGGAATGTGGTAATTGCTGTGCACCTTGCGCACACCACTGGCCGGGCCCGTCGTCAGCGCCGCGCGCATCGCCAGCCACATCAGCAACTCCACGCCCTGCGTGCCGGTCTTCTCCACCAGTTCGTGAATGCTGAACTGCGTGGCCCACTCGGGGTTGCTCTGCAGGCTCTCCATGAACTGCAAGTCAAACTCCTTGTTGATATGCCCCGCCCGCTCGCCATCCAGTTGGTGCGACAGACCACCGGAGCCGATCACGGCCACTTTCTTGTCGCTGTCCCACGCTGCTATCGCCTCGCCCACGGCCCGGCCCATCGCATAGACGCGGCTGGCTTTGGGCAACGGGAACTGCACGGTGTTGATGCAGATTGGCACCACCGTCACCGGGCAGTCGCCCTCGGGCCACAGAAGTTTCAGCGGCAAGGTGCAGGCATGGTCCACCAGCATTTCCTGGCAGGTGACGATGTCGAACTCTTTCTCCACCAGCGTGTTGATGATCTGCCATGACAAGTCCAGCTCCCCCTTGAAAGGCGGCAGCGTGGGAATGCCCCAGCCTTCATCGGCGTTGTTGTACTGCGGCGCTGCGCCTACGGCAAAAGTGGGCATCTTGTCGAGAAAGAAATTGAGGCCGTGATCGTTGTAGAACATCACTACCACGTCGGGCTTGACGCGGCCCAGCCACTCGCGAATCGGCGGAAAACCGCCAAAAAACGGCTTCCAGTACGGGTCTTGCTGCAGGCCCTTGTGAATCGCGCCGCCGATGGCGGGGATGTGCGACGTGCCGATGCAGCCGATGAGTTGTGCCATGCGTGTTCTCCTGTACCTGTATTGATTACTTGCCAGCGGCCACCAGCTTGGCCCTGAATTGTTCTTTGCTCATGCCGGTTTGCTGGGCGCCGATGTCCTGCATGTCCAGCCCGAAGATGCCAGCGAACTTGGCCAGGTAATAGGCGTTGCCGCCGGCAGCAATCAGCTGCAGCACATTGCGCGCGCGGATGGCGGCGGCCTGCTGCTCGTTCAGGCCGTACTTGCGCATGTAGGCCTCTTCGTCCTTCTGGAACTCGGCGCGGTTTTCGGCCGAGTTGAACGAAAAACACATCTTGTTGAGCGCGTAGCCTTTTTGGGCCTGCTCGCCATCGAAGGGCGTGGTGCCCGGGACCTTCGGCATGGGATTGGTGGAAGCCACGGTTTCTCTCCTGTTATTGACCATCGTCAAGCGGGAGTATTGCGCGTTCATTGCCAAAGATAAACACATGGATCATGATGCAATACATGAGCAAATTAGATTATTCCAACCTGGATGGCCGCCTGCTGCAACTGCTGCTGGCGGTGCTGGAGGCCGGCTCCGTCACCGGCGCGGCGCAGCGCCTGGGGGTCACGCAGTCCGCCGTCAGCCACCTGCTGGACAAGCTGCGCGCCATCACCGGCGACCCGTTGTTCGTGAAGGCCGGCCGCGGCATCGTGGCGACGGCGCGGGCGGAAGCGCTGGCGGTGCAGGCGCGCGAACTGTTGTCCTCGATGGAGCGCTTCTGCCTGTCGGGCGAGTTCGAGCCGGCGCGCTGGCAGACCACCTTTACCGTGGCGGCCAACGATTTCCAGCGCGATGTACTGTTACCCCCGCTGATGGCACGCCTGCGCGCCCAGGCACCCGGCGTAACGCTGCGCGTGATTCCCTCGGACATTCCCAGCCTGGAGATGCTGCGCCATGAGCACTGCCAGCTCGTCATCAGCCCGCGCCCACCCGAAGGGACCGACATCCTGCAAAAGCGGCTGTTTGAAGACGAGTACCGCGTGTTTTACGACCCCACCCAGCGCGCCGCGCCGACAACCCGCGCCGAGTACCTGGCGGCCGGCCACGTCACCGTGGTTTATGAGCCCCAGCGCACGCTCGACCTGGACCAGTGGCTGGCGGCACGCGGCGTGCAGCGCCGGTTTTTGGTGATGGTGCCGGGCTTTGCCGGCGTGCCGCCTTTCCTGCGCGGCAGCGACCTGCTGGCCACCCTGCCCGGGCTGCTGCAGGCGCACCTGCTGCGCGGTTTGGCCAGCACCAAGGTGCCCGTGCCCTGCCCCACGATGCCGATGTACATGATCTGGCACATGCGCCACCAGCATGACCCGGCCCACCGATGGCTGCGCGCCGAGCTGGAAGCGGTCGTGGCGCCGGCACTGGCCAGGGCTGAACCGACGAGTTCTTAACGCTGCAGATACAGCGCTTCCAGCCGCGCCCGCTCCGTGGGGCCCAGACCCAGCGCCTTCTCCAGGTACTGCGGCACGCCACCGTAGTCGGCCTCGACGGTGTGCAACGCCGCATCCAGAAAATCTTCCTGCACGCGCCAGAGCACGTTCAGCACCTCCTGCGGTGCCAGGGCGGGGCCGGCAATGGGCATGCGAAACAGGTCGTTGGTCAGCAGGTAGTCCTGCATCACCACCGAGCGCGGCACGCCCAGGGCCAGCAGGATCAGCGCAGCCGCAAAGCCGGTGCGGTCCTTGCCTGCCGTGCAATGAAAGACCGCGGGCGCATCGCTCTCCAGCAGATGGCCGAACAGCTCGGCAAAACGCGGCGAGTTGCCGTGCACGAAGTCGCGGTAGGTCTGCTGCATCAGCCGCACCGTGTCCTGCGCCGTCGGGTGGTAGCCGGACTGCAGCAGCTCCTTCATGCGCTGCACCACGGTGGGCTCAATCGCCAGCGAATGAGAGGCCACCCCCGGCAGCTCATACGGCACTGCAGCCCGCTCCGTCACCCCGCGGAAATCGTAGGCCCGCGACAGGCCCAGCCCGGTCAGCGTGGCCAAGTCATCGGGGGTGAGCGCGGCCAGATGGTCGGAGCGGAACAGCCGGCGCCAGCGCACCGTTCGTCCATCGTGCCCGACGTAGCCGCCGAGATCGCGGAAGTTGGTGGCACCAGTAAGGTTTAGAGAGCGCGAGGGGATTTGCATGGATTCGATGGTGCGGGAAAAAAGTTAAACCAGTGTGACGCAAACAGGGGCCTATAGTTCCAGCGCTTTCCGGGCTGGCTTTGTCGCACGCAATCAGGTCGGCGTAGTCATTTTAAAATAGAAATTGGCCTCTAGCCCCCGTATTTATTGCGTGATACGCTATTCTTTTAATAGCAAATGTCAAAAAATAGCATCTCAGCTATCTGTGTATTTCCTGCTGGAACCACGCGCACTGGCCACTGGATACTTCTCGCCGTTCACAATCAGCTTCAGGCGGGCGGCCTCCATCAGATCAATATCCAGCTTGTCGCAAAGTTGCAGCAGGTACAGCAAGACATCGGCTGCCTCGGCGGCAACTTCGGCCTTCTTCGGCTCCGACAGGCTTCGGCTTTGCTCTTCGGTCAGCCACTGGAAGGGCTCCAGCAGTTCCGCTGCTTCCACCGCCAGCGCCGACGCAAGATTCTTGGGGGAATGAAACTGCTCCCAATCACGCGCTGCAGCGAAGTCACGCAGGGATTGGGTCAGGGATTGAAGTTCGTTGTTCATGAATTAATTCCGCGTATGAAATCCAATACGCACCCTACCCCATCTCAAGCAAAGGTAGTGCGCGCCAGCAGCTTGCCCTGGCGGTCAAGAACGAAAGCCTCGCCCATGGCCGGGCTCTGTTCGGCCAGGGACGAGATATTGACCTGATGCGTGACCCAGACTTCAAACTGCCGCTCGGGAATGCGCGTCATGGCCTGGCGCAGCAGCTTGGACTGGTCTGGCATCAGGGAACGGTCGCCAAAAGTGGAATTCAGCGCCGGCCAGACCGCATGTGTGCCAAACGCGAGATCCGCCGTGTCCTTGCAGCGGCACCAGGCGCTGCTCAGCACGGCGTGGGGCTTGAGATTGCTGCTGCGAAACCACGCGCCGATGCGGCGTGCATCCTGCTGGCCCGCAACGCTCAGGTTGCGCTGGGTGCGGCAGTCATCCAGTTTGAATTCCGGCGGGTCGCCAATGCCCGGCACCGTGGCGGCATGGCGCAGCAGCACGACACAGGCGCCAGCGCGCAAAAGACCTGCGACGTTGTTGTTGTCGTCGGCAGCCCAAGGCAGCGTTGGCCACACGCCAGCCGCCAACAAGGCCAGCGCGTCGCGCCGGGTGGCGCCCTTGCCGGGTAACAATGATTGAGACTGCATGGGTCCTCCTGCTGGGGTTGATTCTGACGAGGTTAGCACGCGGCTGCGAGGGCGGCCAGGGGACTGGCTTTGACCCTATTCATATAAGGAATCGGCCTCTAGCCCCCGTGGAATATGCTTGATACGCTACTACTTTCATAGCAGTCATCCGCCCATTCACAAGCCGCCGCCGCAGGCGCAAAATCACCTTCCGTCAAACTGCCAAGCGGGATGAAACATGTTCCCTACCCTTACCAGACGTCAGGCGCTGGGCGTAGCCGGTGCTGCTGGCGCTTTGTCATTCACCTGCGCGTGGGCACCACCCGCGCAAGCGCAGGGTGCGCCAGCCTCACCGGGCAGCGGCAGATTGCAGGGCTGGAAGCTGGGTACGCGCCGGCGCACTGGCATTCATGACCTGGCGCCCGCGCCGGACGGCGGGGTGTGGTTCACGGCGCAGGCCAGCGGACACCTGGGCTGGTTTGATCCCAAAACGGGCCGCACTGAGCTGGTGGCGCTGGGCCAGGGCTCCTCACCGCACGGCGTCATTCAGGGGCCGGACAAGGCGGCCTGGGTGACCGACAGCGGGCAAAACGCGCTGGTGCGGGTGAGCTGGCCCGACCGCACCGTGCGCCGCTTTCCCCATCCGCCGGGCACGCCGTATGCCAACCTGAACACCTGCGCTTTTGATGGCGATGGCGACCTGTGGTTTACCGGGCAAAGCGGCTACGTGGGCAAGGTGACGGTAAAGACCGGCCAGGTGAGTGTGCGGGCCTCGCCGCGCGGGCGCGGGCCCTACGGCATGTGCGCCACACCGGCGGGCGACGTGTGGTGGTGCTCGCTGGCGGGCAGCTTCATTGCGCGCATCGACCGGCGCACGGGCGAGTCCACCGTGGTGGAGCCACCCACACCCAGCCAGGGCGCGCGCCGCGTGTGGAGCGACAGCAAAGGCCGCATCTGGGTGAGCGAGTGGAACAGCGGCAACCTCTCCATGCACGACCCGGCAGCCACCACACCCGCCAGCCGCTGGCGCACCTGGAAGCTGCCGGGCAACGAGCCCCGTGCCTACGCGGTGTACGTGGACGAACGCGACGTGGTGTGGGTGAGCGAATGGGCCAACAACACCACGGTGTCATTCGATCCACGCTCCGAAAAGTTTGAGCGCTACGCCATGCCGCGCGAGGGGGCCAGCGTGCGCCAGATACTGGGCCGCCCCGGCGAAGTGTGGCTGCCCGAGAGCGGCACGGAGCACATTTCGGTGATCTACACGGCCTGAACGTCAGGCCGGCAAAACAACCTGAACTTCCAGCCCCGGCTGCGCATTGCGCACCGTGAATGTGCCGCCATGCGCCACGGCCACCAGCTTGCACAGGTACAGACCCAGGCCCACGCCGCCAGTGGCGCGTTCACGCGCGGCGTCGGCGCGGTAGAAGGGCTGGGCCAGGTGGGGCAACTGATCTTCAGGCACGCCGGGGCCGTGGTCGCACACGGTGATGCGCACGCCCTGCCCTCTGTGCTGCCCTTGCGCCGGCTTGTCCACTTGCACATGGATGCTGGGCGGATGCGACGCGTCGGCGCTGTGGCGCAGGGCGTTGTCCAGCAGGTTGCGCAGCAGCAGGCGCACGCGCGTGCGGTCCAGCGCGACAGCGGGCAGGTCGGAATCAATGTGCTGCTGCACGGCAGCAGCGCCGGGCAGACTGGCGGTAACTTCCGCCACCAGGGCAGCGAGGTCGGTCGGCTCGCGCTGCAAAGCGGCGTGCGGGCTGGCCAGGCGCTCGCTCTCCAGCAGGTCGGTGATCAGGTCGCGCATCAGGCCCAGGTCGCGCAGCAGGGCGTCGCGGCTCGGTTGCACCTCCAGGGTTTCGGGCAGCAGCTCGGTGTTCAGGCGGGCGCGGGTGAGCGGGCTGCGCAGCTCGTGGCTGATGGCCAGCAACAGGGCGCGCTTGGCCTCGAGCATCTGGTGAATGTCGCCGCCCATGGTGTTGATGGTGGCGGCCAGCTCGCCCAGCTCATCCGGGCGGGCCGCATGGTGCACCGGAATCGGTTGACCAAAGTCGCCCTGGCCAAAGCGCAGCGCACCAGCGCGGATGTCGTCCAGCGGGCGCAGCAGGCGGCGCACCCGGGCGTAGGCCAGCGCCGTCATGGCCAGCAGCACGGCCAGCGTGATCCAGCCCACCAGGCGTGGCCGGGTGTGCCAGATCTGGCGGTTCAGGCTGAACTGGATGCGGTGGCCGTCGGGCGTGGTGCGCTCCAGCAGGCGCGGCTCATTGCGGCGCCAGTCGTCGGCGGACCAGTCGCTTTGCCAGCGGTCCTCGCCCCGGCGGTTCGCGCGATCCGGCGCCTCGACGTGGCTAGTCCAGTTGACCTGCGGGCCGCTGATGCGCACGGTGACGGGCAAGCGCTGCACCAGGGCTTGCGCACGCTCCACGCTGGGTGGGCTGCCAACCTCGGCGGCGAGGCGGTCCACGTAGTCGGCCACCAGCGGGCGGGCGGCTTCGCGCCAGCCGACCGACAAAGCGCGCTGCATGCCGAACAAAAAGGTGGCGGCCATGGCCATCGCCAGCAGCAGAAACAGCGCCACCAGTCGGACGCGCAGCGAATGGGCCAGCGCATGGCGGGCGCGGCGGTGCCAGCGCGGGCGTCGCGTGGCCGGGGCCGCTTGCACCGTGTTCATGATTGGGGCTTGCCGTCGGTGCTGGGCTGGGCACGGCCGACGGCGAGTGAGTAGCCGGCGTTGCGCAGGGTCTTGATGCAGTCCAGCGGCTCAAGCTTCTTGCGCAGGCGGCTCACCACAATGTCCACGGCGCGGGTGTAAAGCTCGGCCTCGTGGCCGCGCAGCTGGTTCAGGATGTCGTCACGGCTGAAGACCTTGCCGGCATCGCGTGCCAGCAGGTGCAGCAGGTCAAACTCGGTGCCGGTCAGCTCCACCACTTCGCCACCGCGCAGCACGCTGCGGGTGGCGGGGTCGATGACCAGGCCGTCAAACACCAGCCGCACTGCCGCCGGGGCGCTGGTGCTGCGCCGGCGCAGCACGGTTTGCAGCCGGGCCACCAGTTCGCGTGGCTCAAAGGGCTTGGGCAGGTAGTCGTCAGCGCCCAGTTCCAGGCCCACCACGCGGTCCATCACTTCGCCACGGGCGGTCAGCATGATGATGGGGATGTCGCTCTCCTTGCGGATGGTGCGGCACAACTCAAAGCCATCCATCTCGGGCAGCATCACGTCCAGAATGGCGGCATCAAAGCCGCCGTGATGCCCTCCTCCGCCGCGCAGCAGGGCCAGGCCAGTGCTGGGGCGCAGGGCGCATTCCAGGGTCATGTCAAAGCGCTGGAAGTAAGCCGCCAGTGGCGGCCCCAGTTGCGCGTCGTCGTCAATCAGCAGAATGCGAGGCATAGCGCATTGTCACCGCCTCACCCGCGGCGGAACCAGCGGCCACCGCGGTGTTCCATGAAGTCGCGCACTTTTTGCTGCTGGGCCGGGTTCAGGCTGTCGTAGAAGTCAGCCAGCGCGGTGATGACCTCCGGGCTCTTGCTTTGCAGCGCCGTGGTCTTTTCAGTGACAAGGGCCTGCGCACGGGCCTTGTCAAACTTGTCACCGGCCACCAGGGCCTTCACGTCAGCGCGCGGGTCTTTGGTCTGGCCCATCAGGGCGATGCGCTGCTCCTGCAGCTTGTCGGCGAGCACGGTGAGACGCTGCTTCTGGTCTGCATTGAGTTCGAGTTTGCTGCTCACCCGCTCCACCATTTTGGCGCGGCGCTGGGCGGTGTCTTCGGCACTCATTGTGGCGCCGAAGCCATGGGGACGGTGGCCGCAGGCCGTGAGGCCACCCGCGAGGATGGCGGCGCCAAAGAGGCCAATGAGGGTTCGTTTGATCCAGGGTTTCATGACAGTGTTTCCTTGATTGAAAAAGGGATGAACAAGGCTGTCATGGTGCCCCATGATGGGCGTGGCGTCCTGTCTGCGCGGTATCGGTTTGTTTCGGTTTATGTCAGCCACCGGCGGCGGTCAACGCTGCAGCCACGCCGCCAGCGCGTCAGTGACCGCCTGCGGCTGCTCCAGGGTGCACATGTGGCCACAGTGCTCAATGACGCACAGCGCTGCATTGGGAATGGCGTCGCGCATTTGCGCATGCTGGGCCGGCGTGCTCCAGCTGTCTTCACGCCCGCACAGCACCAGCGTGGGACATTGAATCGTGGGCAACAGCGTGCTGGCGTCGGGCCGCGTCAGCAACGCGTTGATCTGGGCGGCAAACTGCCCGGGGCTGCTGCGCGCCAGTATGTCGAGGACGGATTCAAACAGCGGCGTGTCGATGCGCTCGGGGTGAACCATGCCGCGCGCCCATTTGTCCGCCATGGCGCGCATACCCTTGGCGCGCGCCAGGGCCAGCAACTCCAGGCGGCCGGCGCGCTCCTTCTCACCCGCCTCGCCTGCGGCCAGCGGCTGGGTACCGGTGTCCATCAGGGCCAGGCGCTGCACCCGCTGGGGCGCCAGGCGCATCACCTCCAGCGCCACGCGCCCGCCCATGGAGTGGCCGGCCAGGCTGAAGCGCTCGGCAGGGGCCTCACTCAGCACCTGCTCGGCCATGGCGGTGAGCGTGTCGCGCAGGCCATAGGCCGGCACCACGCACTGGGCTTGCGCCTGCAGGGCGGCCACTTGCGGCGTCCAGACGGCGGCGTCGCACACCAGGCCGGGCAGGAGTATCAGAGTCGGTTGCATGGCGGGTGGCTCGCGGTTAGAACATTTCGGTGTCGACTTCGCTTTGCGACTGCGCGCTGTAGCGATTGCCAACCACGGTGTTCTGGTTGATGAGGGTGTCCAGCCGGGCCATGATGGCCGGGCTCAACTTGACGTCCACCGCACCCAGATCCTCATTCAGATGCGCCAGGCTGGTGGTGCCGGGAATGGGGATGATGTCCTCGCCCCGGTGCAGCAGCCAAGCCAGCGCGAGCTGGACCGGGGTGCAACCCACTTCGCGCGCAACCTCCAGATAAGCGGGCAGCAGCTTGAGGTTGGCGGCGTAGTTGGCCGGCTCGAAGCGCGGCATGCCGTGGCGGATGTCTTTAGGGTCCAGCGTGCCGACATCCAGCAGCTTGGCGGTCAGGAAGGCGCGCGCCACCGGGCTGAAGGCGACAAAGGAGGTGCCCAGTTCACGGCAGGCCTGCAGCACGGCGATTTCCGGGTTGCGCGTCCACAGCGAGTACTCGGTCTGCAGCGCCGCGATGGGGTGCACGGCGTGGGCCTTGCGCAGGGTGACGGCGGATACTTCAGACAGGCCCAGGGCGCGCACCTTGCCCTCCTCCACCAGGCGGGCCATGGCGCCGACGCTCTCCTCGATCGGTACCTTCTTGTCAAAGCGGTGCAGGTAGTAGAGATCGATCACATCGGTCTGCAGGCGGCGCAGACTGTCTTCGCAATTGAGGCGAATGGCCTCGGGCCGGCCGTCGATGATGCGTTTGATGCCATCGGGGAAGGTCACGCCCGCCATGCCGCCCTTGCTGGCCAGGGTGATGCGCCGGCGGTGTGGCTTGAGGACACGTCCGACCAGCTCTTCATTGACGCCATAGCCGTAGAGGGCGGCGGTGTCGAACATCGTGACGCCGGCATCGAGTGCGGCCAGCAGCACGCGCTCGCTGTGTTCGACCGGCGGCGGTGTGCCGTAGGCGTAGCTCAGGCTCATGCAGCCCAAGCCGATGGCAGAGACTTGAAAGGGGCCAAGGTGACGTTGTTGCATGGAATTCTTTTCTCAAAACACGATTTTCACCTAAACACCAATGGGGACCTGGCGCCCCACCCATTCAGGCAGCGGGGGCGAACGGTGCAGAACGTTTTCACTCAGCCACAGGGTGCTGCGCCGGGCGCGCTCGGCGACCACTGGCAGGGGCAACTGCTGGTAGTCGTCGTTGAAGACTTCGTAGCTGTAGTCGCCCCGGTAACCGATCCTGTCGAGCCGCAGCACCAGATCAGCGAGCGCGTCGCTGTGCACACCCTCGCCGGGAAACACCCGGAAGGTGCGGGCGGTGGCCATGCGCTCTTCAAAACTGGGGGTGTCCTGCCACATGAAGTCTGACAGCTGCACCAGAAAAATGCGTTCCGGGTCCAGCTCATCGATGCTGTCCAGCGGGGTCTTGGCGGCAAAGATGTGGAAAGAGTCCAGTCCGATACCCAGGTTGGGACAGTCAGCTCGGCAGACCACGTCCCACGAAGTCGTGAACTCGTTGATGGTGCGGCCCCAGGACAAGCCCTCATACGCCACCTTGATGCCCAGCGGCACGGCCAGCATGGCGAGCTTGCGCAGATCGCGGGCAATCAGGTCCAGGTCATCCGTGGCGTGGCGTGAAGTGGAGGAACAGGCCAGTAGCACCTTGGAGCCCAGTGCGGCGCACATCTCCAGCATCGACTTGGCGATGTCCACCTTGTAGCCATGCAAATGGCCCGACAAACCTTCAAAGTCGCGCAGCACCTGAAAGCCGGTGGGCCGCAAGCCGCTACCGCGCACCGCCGCCACCGCCGCATCCAGCCCGCCGGGGTGGCCGACGATGTCACGCGCGCTGAGCATCACCTGGGTGAAGCCGGCCTGGGCCATGGCATCGAGCTTGGCCTCCAAGGGACCCGCCATGGTGATGGTGTCCATCCCGAATCCGTTGAGCATGTTCATGGTCTGCCCCTCACGCCACCTGGTGGACCAGCTCGAACGACACCGAACCCAGCACCGTACGGGTCAACGCGCCTCTGTCTTCCGGGTGTAACTGGGCCGACTCCACGAACTCGACACCGCGGGATTTGAGCAGGCTCACCGCCGCATTGACATCCGGCACACCCAGGCCCAGGCGTTGCAGGCGCTCGGGCGCCTGGTCTTCATCCATCATGGGATCGGGTTCAATCAACTGCCACAAAAATCTACCGCAGGGACTGCGCATGAGCGTGCCCTTGGGCAGTATGCCGAAGCGCTGTTCATTGGGAATCAGGCTGAAGTCAAACATGTTCTGGTAGTAAGACACCCAATCGGCGCTGCGGTCGGCACCGATGTACTGCACCAGGCCGAAGTAAGTCATGCCCGCCAACGCGGGGGGCGCGGGGTCCACGGTGGGGATCGGACAGAAATCGATGTCGTAGATGGAGAACTCTTTCCAGCGGTCCACAAAGTAGAAGCGGCTGCCGCCCGGGCCCCGGATGCCCGGAATGTGCAGCTCCATGGCCTTGGCGTGACTGGGCACCTCCCAGGCGCCCAGGTCCATGCAGCGGGTTTGGGCCTTGAGCGCGTCCTGTACCCGGAAGGCCACCGCCGAGATCACAGGCTGCCCATCGACGGTGGCGCTGACGCGGGCGTCGTCCGGGTGCGCGTTGACCACCAGGTTCATCCCGCCTTGACGGTACAGGACGATCTCGCGCGAGCGATGCCGCGCAACCGGCCGAAAGCCCATGCTCTCCAGCACCTGCCCCAGCGCTTGCGGGCGGCTGGTGGCGTACTCAATAAACTCAATGCCGTCGATCCCGAGTCGATTGGGCATATCAGGGACGGCTTCGCGGTGGGTGGGGTGCGGGATCGTCATGAAACTTCTCCTCAATAGTTCAACCGGGCCACGGAGCGCAAAACGTCGGGCGTGGTGCCGGGAAATCCAAAAAACTCCAGGTACGCGGGAATCTGCTCAAACAGCATGTCTGAGCCCAACTGAATCCGGCAACCGCGCGCCTGCGCGGCAGCGAGGAAAGCCGTCATCTCGGTCTTCATGACCACTTCGCCGACAAAAGTGCGGGGCTCGATACGCGAGACGTCCATGGGCATGGCATCGCCTTCCTTCATGCCCATCGGCGTGGCGTTGACCACCAGGTCAAAGCCAGCCGGGTCATTCACACCTGCGCGCACGGTCATTTGCGGGTAATGCCGCAGCAGGCGTTGTGCCAGGCCACGGGCCGCATCCTCGTTGACGTCAAACAAATGCATCTCGCCCACACCGGCGGCCGCCAGCGAGGCCGCGATGGCGCAGCCCACCCCGCCACAACCCACCACCAGGGCGCTTGCGTCCTTCAAGACCAGGCCTTTGCGCAGCACGCCGCGCACAAAGCCTTCTCCGTCGAACATGTCGCCCTGCAGGCGGCCATCCGGCAGACGCCTGATGGCATTGCACGAGCCGGCAATTGCGGCACTGGGCAATACGTCGTCCAGCAGGTTGACCGTAGTGACCTTGTGCGGCATGGTGATGAGCGCGCCACGAATGTTGGTCAGTTTGAAGACCGCGCGCAAAAAGTCAGGATAGTCCTGCGCCTGGCAGCCCATGGGCACGACGATGGCGTTGATCCCGGCTTTTTCAAACCAGGGGTTGTAGATCATCGGCGCCTTGAAGGCGTGCGTGGGAAAACCAATGTGCGCGATGATTTCGGTGTTGCCGTTGATCATGCCCAGGCTGCCTTCGCTACTTGGGCTGCGGCCACACCGCCGGCAAAGCCCTGGTTGTGGTTGATGCCGTGAAGCATGAGAATTTCCATGATTGTTTCTTCCAGGGGTGACTCGCGCGCACCTGCGGCGGGTGACCCAGGTGGCTGGGGCTTACTTGCGGGCCTTGGCCAGTTCGGCCTGGATTTCCTGCACGGTTTCCTGACCCACAGCCACGGCGTACTTGGCGATCACGGGGCGCATCTTGTCGCGCAGCTTGTCCAATTCAGCCGCAGGCAACTCAGTCACTTGCATGCCAGCTTTCTTGAGGCCGTCCAGTGCCGTGACAGCAGCTTCACGAGCCACCTGGCGCTCGTATTTGCCGGCTTCCACAGCGGCATCGCCAATCAGTTTTTTCTCATCGGCGGTCAGCTTGTCCCAGAACTTCTTGCTGATGATGACGGACTGCGGGTTGTAGACGTGGTTGGTGACGGTGAGGTGCTTTTGCACTTCATAGAACTTGTTGGCGGAAATCACCGAGTACGGGTTTTCCTGGCCGTCCAAGGCACCGGATTCCAGCGCGCCATAGACCTCGGGGAAGGCCATGGGTGTTGGGTTGGCGCCGAGAGCCTTGACCCAGTCCAGATTGATCGGGTTCGGGATCACGCGGATTTTCAGACCTGCAAAATCTTCCACCTTGTTGATGGCGCGCTTGTTGTTGGTCATGTTGCGAAAACCCAGTTCCCAGTAGGTCAGGCCCACAATGCCTTTTTCGGGCAATTTGGCGTGCATTTTCTTGCCGAACGGACCATCGACCACGGCGTCGGCTTCCTTGCCGTTGGCAAACAGGAAGGGGAAGTCAAAAATGGCGAATTCCTTGACCTGGCTGGCCAGAATGCCGGAGTTCATGGTCACCATTTCAAGCGTTCCGCCTTGCAGAGCCGACACGTTAGGGGCATCGCCACCGAGCACGCCGCCGGGGAACAGGTTGACCTTGATCTTGCCGGCGGACTTGGTCTTGACGATCTCGGCGAATTTTTCCATACCCATCACCAGGGGATGGCCCTTGGGGTTCTGGGTCGCGAACTTGATGGTGTGCTCATTGACCTGAGCGTTGGCCACGCCAAAAGCAGCCAAAGCCGCCGCGGCCACCATGGTTTTAATCATCATGCGTTTCATTGTTGTCTCCTGAAAAGATTCACAGTACGCACACAGATCAATGCAGGACACGGCGTACCAGACGCGCCCCGCACGAGAGAAATCAAATCAACCGTAGAACCAGCGGGCAGGCACCATGACGATCTCGGGGAACAGCACCATCAGGAACATGATGGCGAACTGGGCAATCATGAAAGGCAACACGCCTTTGGTCACTTCATCCATGCTGACCTTGCCGACGCCCGCCACCGTGTTGAGCACCGTGCCCACGGGCGGCGTGATCAGGCCAATCGCGTTGTTGATGATGAACAGCACACCAAAGTACACCGGGTCAATCCCGGCGGCTTTGACGATGGGCATCAGCACTGGCGTCAAGATCAGAATAGTGGGCGTCATGTCCATGGCGGCACCGACCAGCATCACCAGCAGCATGATGGCGAACATCAGCAGCCTGGGGCTGTCCAGCAGAGGCTGCAGCAGGGCAACCACCTCGTCCGGCAACTGCGCCACGGTGATCAGCCAGGCCGACACCATGGCAGCCGCCACCAGGAACATGATCACGGCGGTGGTCTTGGCGGCCGCCAAAAACAGGCCATACATCTGTTTGAGTTTGAGTTCTTTGTAGACCAGGGTGGAGATCAACATGGCGTACACCGCCGCCACCACAGCGGCTTCAGTCGGTGTGAAAACGCCAAACTTCAGCCCCACCACAACGATCACGGGTAACACCAGCGCAAAGGTGGCATCTTTGAACGCGGCAAACACTTCGGCCTTTGACTTGCGCGGCGGCACTGCAACGGTTTCCTTGCGGGCCACATACCACCAGGTGACGACCAGCGACATGGCCAGCATGATGCCGGGGAAAATGCCGGCCATGAACAGCTTGGAAATGGACACGTTCGCCGCCACGCCAAAGATCACGAAGCCGATGCTGGGCGGAATGATGGGAGCGATGATGCTGGCAGAAGCCAGCAAGCCCGCCGAGCGCGCCTTGTCGTGACCGGCCGCCACCATCATGGGCAGCAGCAAGGCAGACAGGGCTGCAGCATCCGCCACGGCGGAGCCGGACAAGGCAGCCAACATCACCGCCGCCACGATGGCCACGTAGCCCAAACCGCCTTTGACGTGCCCCACCAGTGTCATGGCAAAGTTGACGATACGCCGCGACAAACCGCCCGCATTCATCACCTCGCCCGCCAGCATGAAGAAGGGCACTGCCAGCAAGGGGAAACTGTCCGCCCCGTTGATCACGTTTTGCGCCAGAATTTGCGCGTCAAACATGTCCATGTGCCACATCAAGGCAGCACCGCACAACAACAAGGAAAAAGAGATGGGAATTCCCAACGCCATGGCGGCGAGCAAGGAACCCAGAAAAATCACGATCGTCATGTGAGTTCCTCCGGGTTCAAGGATGGGGGTCGCCGTGAGGCATGTCGTCGGATTCGCGGATGCCGATCAGTTCAGCGTCCGATATGTTGCCGCTGAGCAAACGCCAGAAATCGTTGAACAGGATGGCAGCACCAGACACGGCGAACACCAGACCACAACCGTAAAAGATCGCCATCGAGACTTCCATCGCCGCGCTGGTGGAGTCCCAGTTGATCTTGACCTGGTCCAGCGAGCCCTTGAAGAGCAGCCAGCAGATGAACAGCATGAGCAGATGTCCCAAACCCAGGCACACTTTCTTGCCCGTGGCATTCAGGCGCGACACCAACATGTCCGTCCCCAGATGGGTCCGCTCATTGAGTGCCACGATGGCTCCCAGAAACGTGAGCCAGACGAACAGCCAGCGCGACAGTTCCTCGCTCACCGTAATACCGGAGTTGAGCGCGTAGCGCAGCACCACGTTGGTGAACACCAGCAGCACCATCAGCGCCAGGCTGGCCGCCATCAGCCATGACAGCAACCGGCAGTACTTGTTTAGCAATGTTTGCATCACGATATAGCTCCTGAATTTGCTTCTGCCTAGTAATGTACTAACTAGTTAGTTTTCGTATAAAAGGGTTTACCCTTAAACGCGGAGATCAAATCGGCGCTAACTGTTATGCCAAAAGTTGTTACCGGCGCACGAAGCGCACCACCATCTCGGTGATGCTGTTGCGCCGTGACGCGACCGCCTGCGCGGAGCGGGCGTCTTCCTTGAAAATCAGGCCAAAGGTGTGCTGGTTCGAGACGTTGAAAAACGTCAAGGCCGATATCGAGGCGTGTATGTCGATGGGGTCCAGACCCAGGCGAAACACGCCCTGCGTCACGCCCCGGTCATACAGTTTGCGAATGGCCTGGATGGCAGGCACATTGAGTTCCTGGATGGTCTTGCTTTGCGCCAGATACATCCCGCGCTCCATGTTTTCTGTCATCACCAGCCGGATGTAGTCCGGGTTGTCGCTGTGGTGATCGAAGGTGAACTCCACCAGCCGACGCAGGGCCGCTTCTGGCTCCAGGTCTTCCAGGTGCTGTTCGGCCTCGATTCTGCGCATGCGACGGTAAGCCTCCTCCAGCACGGCCACATACAGTCCTTCCTTGCTACCGAAGTAGTAATAGATCATGCGCTTGCTGGTCTTGGTGGCAGCCGCAATGGCGTCGATGCGGGCGCCGCTCAGGCCCTTGGCTGCGAACTCTGCGGTCGCCACTTCGAGAATGCCGGCCATGGTGCGGGCCGGGTCGTTGGTGCGGGGTGGCGACAAGGCCTTGCCCGAAGATTTGACCGCAGGTTTGGCCGTTGTTTTGGCTGCACGCGAAGAATGTACTAACTGGTTCATTCCATGAGTATAGAGGGCTGCAACAGACCATGGGAGTGGCCATTGGGAGAGTTGACACGGGCACGGCCGCGTCAAACAGCACTGACACGCAGCGGGGGGCCCACTGCGCCCGGCGCAGTGCCAGGCGCGATTCAACCCGCGTTGAGTTGCTGCTCCAGATCGTGCAGCACTTGATAGCACGGCAGCACCTTGGCCACGCTGCTGTTGGGCTCGCGGCCTTCGCGGATGGCGGTGAAAAATTCGCGGTCCTGCAGTTCGATGCCGTTCATGGACACGTCGACCTGGCTGACATCGATTTTTTCTTCCTTGCCATTGAACAAATCGTCGTAACGGGCGATGTAGGTAGCGCTGTCGCCGATGTAGCGGAAGAAAGTACCCAAGGGGCCATCGTTGTTGAACGACAGCGAGAGCGTGCAGATGGCGCCGTTGGCGGTCTTGAGCTGGATGGACATGTCCATCGCGATGCCCAGCGTCGGGTGAATCGGACCCTGCACGGCGTTGGCCTTCACGATGGGGCTGCCGCACTGGTAGGCAAACAGGTCTACCGTGTGCGCCGCGTGGTGCCACAGCAGGTGGTCGGTCCACGAGCGCGCTTGCCCCAGCGCGTTCATGTTGCTGCGGCGGAAGAAATAGGTTTGCACATCCATCTGCTGGATGTTGAACTTGCCCGCCGCAATCTGCTTGTGCACGTACTGGTGACTCGGGTTGAAACGGCGGGTATGGCCGCACATCGCCACCAGGCCGGTCTCCTCCTGCATGGCTGCCACTTCCAGGGCACCATGAAGCGTGTCAGCCAAAGGGATTTCCACTTGCACGTGCTTGCCGGCTTTCATGCAGGCAATGCTTTGCTCAGCGTGCATTTGCGTGGGCGTGCACAGAATGACGGCATCCACCTCTTTCAGGGCCAGGCTGTCCGCCAGGTCGGTGCTGACGTGGCCAATGCCGTATCTGGCCGCAACTTCTTTCGTCTTCTCCAGGTCACGGCTGACCAGCGAGACCACTTCGACGCCGTCGATGTTCTTGATGCCGTCGAGGTGCTTGATACCGAAAGCACCGGCACCGGCGAGGGCGACTTTGATGGTTTTGCTCATTTAGTTGTTCTCCAGAATCAGATGGCCCACAGCGGTGTTGCTGGCGGGCACATGATAAAAACGGTGCGCAACCTTGGGTGGCGGGCCTCCGGCCACGTCGGCCATGGCGCCACGGGCGATCAGCCACATCACGAGTTCAATGCCTTCGGAGCCGGCTTCGCGCACGTAGTCGATGTGCGGAATGGCGGCGGCCGCTGCCGGGTCGGCAATCAGCTTGTCAAGGAAGGCATTGTCAAACTCCTTGTTGATCAAGCCGGCACGCGGGCCCTGCAGCTGGTGGCTCATGCCGCCCGTGCCCCATATTTGCACGTTGAGCGGCTTGTCAAAGCTCTCCACTGCCTTGCGGATGGCCTTGCCCAGGTTGAAGCAGCGTTGACCACTCGGAACCGGGTACTGCACCACATTGACCGCAAAAGGAATCACCGGGCAGGGCCAGGCCTGCGGCTGGCCGCACATCAGGGACAAGGGCACGGTCAGGCCGTGGTCCACATCCATTTTGTTGACGATCGTGAGGTCAAAATCCTGCTGGATCACCGACTGCGCAATGTGCGCGGCCAGCTCGGGATGACCCTGCACAACAGGCACCGGGCGCGGGCCCCAGCCTTCGTCAGCCGGGGTGAACGATTCAGCGCAGCCAATGGCAAACGTGGGGATCATCTCCAGGCTGAAGGCCGTGGCGTGGTCGTTGTAGACAAGAAAGATGACGTCGGGCGTGTTGTCCTTCAGCCATTGCTTTGAGAAGTCGTAACCCTTGAATACGGGCTGCCAGTAAGGCTCGTTGCTCTTTCCCAGATCAAGTGCTGCGCCAATGGCGGGCACGTGAGAGGTGTAAACGCTGGCGGTAATTTTGGCCATGATCAGATGCTCGCTAGTCTGGTGGGTTGACCCTGGGGTTGGCGGTTGGCTTGCGCGTCGCCGTCTTCGCCGACCACGCGGTTGCCCTCGACGGAGCGGCCACCCGCGATCATCATGTCGCGGTACTGCTCTTCGCTCATGCCGGTCATGCTGCCCGCCATCTGCTGGAAGCTTTTGCCATCGGTGGCGCCGATCTTGGCCAGAAAGTAGATGTTGCCGCCAGCAGCGATGCAACGGTTGAGGTCGCGCGCCAGCACGGCCAGCTTCTGCTCTTCGGTCATGGGCCACTCGTCCAGGTAGGCGCGTTCGTTCGCTTTGAAGCGCTCCCGGTTGGCCGCCTTCATGAGCGACATGCAGAACTGGTTGAGGTGGTAGCCCTTTCGGCTTTGTTCGGCATCAAAGATGGTGGTGCCGGGAACGTCGAGGTAGGGTTTATCGAGTGACATGATCAGCTCCAATACAAACGGGTCGGATTGTCCACCAGCAACTTTTGCTGCAGCGCAGGGCTGGTGGCGATGTGCGGAATGTAGTCCACCAGCAGGCCGTCATCGGGCATGTGGTTTTTGAGGTTGGGGTGTGGCCAGTCGGTGCCCCACAACACGCGGTCCGGGAAGGTTTCCACCAGCCGTCTGGCAAACGGCACCACATCGCGATAGGCGTTCTGCTCGCCGTTCAATGCCGGTGGGCCGATCACGCTCAGGCGCTCGGGGCAGCTGACCTTGCTCCAGATGTTGTCGTGCTCGCGCATCATTTTCACAAACAGCTCGAACTCGGGACCATCCACCGGTTTGGTGACATCGGGGCGGCCCATGTGGTCCACCACCACGGTGGTGGGCAAGGCGGTAAAGAAGTCATACAGCTCGGGCAGGTCCTGCGCCTCGAAATACACGACCACGTGCCAGCCCAGTGGCGCAATGCGGTTGGCAATCTCCAGCAGCACTTCACGCGGCGTGAAGTCGGCCAGGCGCCTGACGAAGTTGAAGCGCGTGCCGCGCACACCGGCTTCGTGCATTTCCCTGAGTTCGGCATCGGTCACGTTGCGGTTGACAGTGGCCACGCCGCGCGCCTTGTTGTTGGACGACTTCAGGGCATCGACCAGCGCGCGGTTGTCAGAGCCGTGGCAGGTGGCCTGCACGATGACGTTCTTGTCAAACCCCAGGTGGTCACGCAGGGCGAACAGCTGGTCCTTGGACGCATCGCACGGTGTGTACTTGCGCTCGGGCGCATAGGGAAACTGCGCACCCGGGCCAAACACGTGGCAGTGCGCGTCCACGCTACCTGCTGGCAGCTTGAAGCGGGGTTTGCTCGGGCCGGCGTACCAGTCGAGCCAGCCGGGCGTCTTCGTGAATTCCATGCTTTTCCTTGGTTCCTTGCTCTCAACAAAAATAGGATGCGAATGATCAATCCGGTTTGATATTGACTTCGCGCACCAGCTTCTCGTAGCGCTGGTGCTCGGACTGGATCAGGGCGCCGAACATCTCGGCGCTGCCCGGGAGGACTTCGCCGCCGACCTGTGTCATGCGATCACGCACATCCTTGGTCTGCAGGGCCTTCTGCACTTCGGCATGCAGCTTGGTCACGATCGCCTTGGGCGTGGCAGCCGGAGCCACCAGGCCGTACCAGACCGAAGCCTCGAAGCCCGGAAAGCCAGACTCGGCAATGGTCGGAACATCCGGAAAAATGGCCGAACGGTTGGTACTGAGCACGGCCAGCACTTTGAGCTTGCCGCTCTTCACATGGGGCTGTACTTCCAGCGCATTGACGGCCACGAGCGGCAGCTGGCCGCCGATCACGTCGGTGAGCGCCTGCGAACCACCGCGGTAGGGAATGTGCAGCAACGAGATGCCAGCCGCACGCTTGAAGAACTCCACCGCCATGTGCGGCGTGGAGCCGTTGCCCGGGCTGGCGAATGAAATACTGCCCGGCTTGGCCTTGGCTGCGGCGATCAGCTGCTGGATGCTGGCATAAGGGGCGCTGGCATTGGCGGCAATGACCACCGGCACGCGCCCAATAAGCGACACGGGTACCAGGTCGCGCTCGGCATCGAAGGGGGCGGGCTGGTACAGCGCCATATTCGCTGCCAATGCATTGGCCGCCAGCATCAGGGTGTGGCCATCGGGCTCGGCCGCGATGACGAACTTGACGGCGATGTTGGTGCCTGCACCCGGCTTGTTTTCCACCACAACCGGCTGGCCCATGCTGGCGGCCAGCGCCTGGCCCACAGTGCGGGCCACGGTGTCGACGGCGCCGCCGGCCGAGTAGCCCACGACGACTTTGACAGGCTTGCTCGGATACTGCGGGGCCTGGGCCCACAGCGGGCAAGCCAGACTTACGGCGGCAAGGCCGGCAAGCAGCCGGGATGAACGGGTAAGCGATGGGATATACATGGTGAACAGCTCCTCGTTGTTATATGGACTTCAGCGCGAGACCGGCGTGAATGCGCTATCACCTGATGGATTGCGGCAAGCAATGTCAGTCGATGTACTTGAGTCCCGCCTTCTCCAGGCCTTCACGCATCTTGTAGTAGTCCAGGCCCAGCACGCCTGAGGCAAATATGGCGCGTTTCGCCCCTTCGTTCGCCTCGCGTGCTTCTGCGGCATCGGCCACCTGCATGGCAATCGCGGCGGGCACCACGACGACGCCGTCGATGTCGGCAATCACCACATCGCCGGGGTTGACTGAAGCGCCAGCACACACCACGGGGATGTTGACCGAGCCCAGCGTGGCCTTGATCGTGCCTTTGGCATGAATGGCGCGGCTGAACACGGGGAAATTCATCTCGGTGAGGTCTTTCACGTCACGCACGCCGCCGTCGATGATCAAACCCATGGCGCCACGCGCCTGGAAGGATGTCGCCAGCAAGTCACCAAAGAATCCATCCTGGTTGTCCGTGGTACAGGCCGCCACCACCACGTCACCGGGCTGGATCTGCTCGGCCGCGACGTGCATCATCCAGTTGTCACCGGGCTGCAGCAGCACCGTGACCGCCGTGCCACACATGTGGGCAGCGGTGTAGATGGGGCGCATGTAAGGTTTCATGAGGCCCACGCGGCCCATGGCCTCGTGGATGGTGGCCACGCCGAAGCGTGAGAGTTTTTCGACGGCGGCCTTGTCGGCGCGGGTGATATTGCGTTTGACGATGCCCAGGTTGTTCATGCTCATGATTACTTTCCTTTCTTTGCCAGTGCGGCGTCCAGGCGCGGGAACACGCGACGCGCGTTGCCTTCATAAATCTGGAAACGGTCAGCGTCGCTCAGAATTTTTGACGCCTCGATGTAGCGTTTGGTGTCGTCGTAGTAGTTACCGGTCTCCGGGTCGATACCGCGCACGGCGCCGATCATCTCACTGGCAAACAACACGTTTTTCACGGGAATCACGGTGTTGAGCAAGTCGATACCGGGCTGGTGATACACGCAGGTGTCGAAGAAAATGTTATTCAGCAGATGGTCCTTGAGCAACGGTTTTTTAAGTTCCTGCGCCAGGCCGCGAAAACGGCCCCAGTGGTAGGGAACCGCGCCGCCGCCGTGCGGGATGATGAACTTGAGGGTCGGGAAGTCCTTGAACAGGTCCGATGTCAGGCACTGCATGAAGGCCGTGGTGTCGGCGTTCAGGTAGTGGGCGCCGGTGGTGTGGAAACAGGCGTTGCAGCTGGTTGAGACGTGAATCATCGCGGGGATGTCGTACTCCACCATCTTCTCGTAGATCGGGTACCAGTGCTGGTCACTCAGGGGCGGCGAGGTCCAGTGACCGCCGGAAGGATCGGGGTTGAGGTTGATACCCACGTTGCCGTATTCCTTGACGCACTTCTCAAGCTCGGGAATGCAGGTCTTCGGGTCCACGCCCGGGCTTTGCGGCAGCATGGCGGCCGGAATGAAGTTGTCCGGGAACAACTGGCTGACGCGATAGCAAAGCTCGTTGCAGATGGCAGCCCAGGTCGAACTGACGTTGAAGTCGCCAATGTGGTGCGCCATGAAGCTGGCGCGCGGGCTGAAGATGGTGAGATCGGAGCCGCGCTCTTTCATCAGGCGCAGCTGATTGCTCTCGATGGACTCGCGCAACTCGTCGTCGCTGATCTTGAGGTCAGCCACTTTGGGCATCAGGGCGGCGTCCTTGATGCCGGCGATCTGCTGGTTGCGCCAGTTCTCCAGTGCCTTGGGAGCCGTCGTGTAGTGGCCGTGGCAATCGATGATCATGGGGTTCTCCTGCTATTGGTGAAATGTGTACGAAGTGTCTGCACCTTCACGCCGGCTCCATACCCTGACGCCGCTTGGCATCGGCGACTTGCGCCGAGGCCATGAAATCGAGCAGCTCACGCGCGACTGGCGCCTGCGTCGAACCCGTGCAGATGCCGGCAGAAAAGGTGGTGGTGATCTGGATCTCCGGCGGCAAGGGCCCCACCACGGTAATGCCCGGGACGTGAATCAGTTCACTGAGTTGCTGAAAGCCCAATTCGACTTCACCCCGCGCGACCAGCGTGCCCACCGGTACACCCGGTGGCGCCTGGACAATGCGCTCGCGAATGCCGTCAGCGATGCCCCAGCGCTCGAACAGCCTGACCAGCGCCACGCCGCTGGGCCCGGTGGAATAACTGATGCTGCGGGCCGCCAGCACGGCTTGGCGCACTGCCTCTGCTGAACTGATATCGGGCTGCGGCGCGCCGGCGGGCACCGCCACCGCGACGCCGCAGTGGACCAGATCAACCTTGCTAGCCGCATCGATGTGACCCGCTGCAATCAGCTTGTCGATCGCATCGGATGCCAGGATCACCACATCAAAAGGCTCGCCGGCTTGTACCCGTTTGGCCGCATCCACGCCACCCACCGACTCCATGGCAATCCCGCAGTCCGAGCGCGGTGCATACGCCGTCACCAGCTCGGCCAGCAACTGGCGAGTGGCCATGGACGAGATACCCCGCAGGGTGGGTCGTGGCGAGGGAATAGCGGTTTGCATGAGCCGTATTCTGGCGGGGCCATTCTCCATTGATAAGCCGGCCACGCCACTAGCAGCTATCTCAAATTGGCATAATTAGCGCTCAGCTATTCACGAACCTGTCGACATGGACCTCAAACAACTGGAATACTTTGTGCGCGTCGCCGAGATGGGCAGCTTCACCCGGGCGGCCATTGCCCTGGACGTGGCGCAACCGGCGCTCAGTCGCCAGGTGCGCCTGCTGGAGGTGGAGCTGCGACAAAACCTGTTGACGCGCAACGGGCGCGGCGCCATACCGACAGAGGCCGGCAAACTGCTGCTCGCGCATGGCCGCGGCATTTTGCATCAGGTCGAGCGGGCCCGAGAGGAACTGGGCCGCGTGCGGGGTTCACTGGCCGGTCGCGTCGCAGTCGGTTTGCCGACCAGCCTGGCGCGGGTCCTGACCGTGCCATTGACAAGGGCCTTTCGCCAGCAGATGCCCGATGCCACCATTTCCATCAGCGAAGGCCTGTCGGTGGCCATGCAGGAGTCGCTGGTGAATGGGCGGCTGGACATCGCCTTGCTGTACAACGCCCAGCCCAGCAACGAGATAGAGATTGCACCCTTGCTGGAAGAAGACCTGCTGCTGGTGCAGGCCCGTCCGCCGGGCCTGCAGGAAGACCCGTCGCCCGGTCCGATTTCGCTCCAGGCGGTGTCACAACTGCCGCTGGTGATTCCCAGCCGGCCCAACGCCATCCGCATGCATGTCGAATCGGAAATGGCCAACATTGGCTGCCGGTTGAAGATTGCACTGGAAATCGACGGCGTCTCGGCCATCCTCGACCTGGTGGCGGACGGTGCGGGTTGCGCCGTGCTGTCGCGCAACGCCGTCGCCAATTCAGTCCGGCCGTCGGCGTTTTCGGTGCGAACCATTCATGAACCGGTGCTGCGCACCAAGGTGTCGCTGGCCACCAGTTCGCTGCGCCCGGCCACGCTGACCCAGCAGGCGACGCTGACGCTGATACTTCAGACAGTGGCAAACATCATCAAGCCCGACTGACCACAGTCAACCGGGCTACTCGACGCGCGTGATGGATGTCGGCTTGAAGCCCAAATCTGCCGCCTTGCCTTTGCGCCCGCGGGCCGCCCGGGCATTGTTGAGGCTGCGGATCTCCAGAGTTTCCTCGCGTGGTTTGCCGCCACGGCCGATGCCTTCTATCTTCACGCTGCGCGTGTAGGCGGCGGCACCCGCCAGGGTGTCCTTGGCGTCCAGGTCAATCAGCATCAGGCCCCGGCCACCGTTGGCCATGGTCTTGAGCTCACTGATCTCGAACGTCAAAATGCGGCCGCCCGTCGACGCGCAGGCCACATGCGTGGCAGGCGTCAACGGCACGGCAGCGGAGCTGCCGGCAATGGGAGAAGGTCGGCACAAGACCTCGCCTTCATTGCAGGAAACGAATGCCTTGCCGGCCTTGAGCCGGGACGTCATGTTATCGACCGTGGCGATAAAGCCGTAGCCGCCCGAGCTGCTGAGCAGCAACGTCGCGCTGGCCGGACCGGCAAAATAAGAGGACAACTGAGTACCGGCTTCGAGCTCCAGCAAGGTCGTGATCGGTTGGCCGTCACCCCGGGCGCCGGGCAGCAACGAGACCGCCACCGAATAAACCCGCCCGTTATTGCCAAACGCCAGCAACGTGTCCACCGTGCGGCACTCAAAGGCGCCGTAGAGTCCGTCGCCGGCCTTGAAGGCGAAGCTCGCCGCCTCGTGCCCGTGCCCTTTCTGGGCGCGCACCCAGCCTTTTTCACTGACCACCACCGTCACGGGCTCATCCACGACCTTGACTTCGAGAACAGCCTTCTTTTCGGCTTGAATCAGTGTGCGGCGCGGGTCGGCAAACGTTTTTGCATCCGCCTCGATTTCCTTCACCATCAGCCGGCGCAGCGCTGCCGGACTACCCAGAATTTCCTCGAGTCTCTTCTGCTCGTCGCGCAGTTCCTTCAACTCCTGCTCTATCTTGATGGCTTCGAGCCGGGCCAACTGACGCAGCCGGATCTCCAAAATATCTTCGGCCTGGCGCTCTGACAGCTTGAAGCGTGCCATGAGCGCCGCCTTGGGATCGTCGGACTGGCGAATGATGGCGATCACTTCGTCAATATTGAGCAGCACCAGCTGGCGCCCTTCAAGAATGTGAACGCGATCACGCACCTTGTTCAGACGATGCTGGGACCGGCGCTCAATCGTCGTCTGACGGAATTCAATCCATTCCGTCAGCATCTGTCGCAGGGACTTCTGGGTCGGGCGGCCGTCGAGGCCCACCATGGTGAGGTTGATGGGTGACGAGGTCTCCAGGCTGGTGTGGGCCAGCAAGGTGGTGATGAGTTCCTGCTGCTGAATTCGACTGGTCTTGGGTTCGCACACCAGACGCACGGCAGCATCCTTGCTCGATTCGTCACGCACCACGTCCAGCACCGACAGCACGGTGGCCTTGAGCTGGTTTTGCTCCAGCGACAGCGCCTTCTTGCCCGCCTTGATCTTGGGGTTGCTCAGCTCTTCAATTTCTTCCAGCACGCGCTGGGTGCTGACACCCGGCGGCAACTCGGTCACCACCAGTTGCCATTGACCGCGCGCCAGTTCCTCAATCTTCCAGCGCGCCCGCACCTTGAGGGAGCCACGCCCGCTGCGATAGATATCCGCAATATCGCCAGCGGTACTGATGATCTGGCCGCCCCCCGGGTAGTCGGGGCCGGGAATGATGGCAAACAACTCGTCGTCGACGAGCTTGGGCGACTTGATCAGCGCCACGCAGGCATCGGCCACTTCGCGCAAATTGTGGCTGGGGATCTCGGTCGCCAATCCCACAGCGATCCCGCTGGCGCCATTGAGCAAGGCAAACGGCAAGCGCGCCGGCAACTGCCGCGGCTCCTCAGTGGAGCCATCGTAGTTGGGCGTGAAATCGACCGTGCCCTCGTCAATTTCGTCCAGCAGCAGGCTGGTGATCTTGGCCAGCCGCGCCTCGGTGTAACGCATGGCGGCGGCGCCATCGCCGTCACGGCTGCCGAAGTTGCCCTGGCCGTCGATCAGCGGATAACGCAAGGAAAAGTCCTGCGCCATGCGCACCGCGGCGTCATACACCGACGAGTCCCCGTGCGGATGAAACCGGCCCAGCACATCGCCCACCACGCGGGCGCACTTGACCGGCTTGGCGCCGGTATTGCCGTTGGCCCCGCCATAACCGAGGCCCATGCGCGACATGGAATACAGAATGCGACGCTGCACCGGTTTCTGGCCATCGCACACGTCAGGCAAGGCCCGACCCTTGACCACGCTCAGTGCGTACTCAAGGTAAGCACGTTGTGCATAGGACGCCAGGCTGGGAGAGTCGTCCCCATCACCAGGGACAGGGTTTGAAGAAAAATCCAGTGTCGGTTGATCGCTCATGAAAACTAGTCTGTCTCGGTCTTGAGGTTGGGTTGAGGGCTCATTGATTGAACCGATGAAATCATGTTGCCGCGGTTGGCTGCCCCACCCTGCATTTCCATGCGCACACGCGATGGCGTGTTGCGTCTGGTCGCCCCCATGGCAGGTGGCTTCAGCAAGGTATAGAGCTGCATCACGGTCTTCACGTAGTTCTGCGTCTCTTTGTAGTTGGGGATCTTGTTGCCTGCGCGCTGGACCGCCCCTTCACCCGCGTTGTAGGCCGCCAAAGCCAGTTCGAGTTGGTCCGGGAAGAGATTGATCAGGTAGCGCAGATAGCGGGTGCCTGTGTTGATATTGATTCTCGGGTCGGAAAGCTTCTTTTCAACCGACGTCTTCTTGTCGGCTGCCACACCGTATCGCGCGGCAGTTGCAGGCATGATCTGCATCAGCCCGATGGCCCCCTTGGGTGACACGGCCATCGCATCAAAGCCGGACTCGGTCGCGATCAGCGCCTGAAGCAACTCGTAGTCAATATCGCTGCGGCTGGAAGCCTCACGCAAATGGTGTTTGACCTGCTTGTAGTTGGGAGAAATTTCAAAAAAAGAAATCAGCCGGGACGCCGCCGTCGGCGCCATCGCGGGGTAGAGGGTGTCGCCTGCACCCTTCACGCCCCGGCGGGTGTCGAAACTCTCGCCACCGCGAGAAAAAATTTCATAGCGCTCATCCACCCGTTCCGCCGCAAAGTGCGCCACACCCTTGTCATCCACGTAGCCCCAGATGTCGGCGTACACCGGTTGCTGCAAAAACGATAGCAAAAAACATATGAGCAGCACAAGCCGCATGCCAAAAAAGCTCGGAATACTGCGGACACGGGACTGTTGCGCACTCATCAGATGTCGATCTCGACCATATCCCCGTGCAACTCCATCAACTCACGGCGCGCGGCGGCCTCACCTTTGCCCATCAGTTTGGTGATCAAGGACTCAGTCTGCAAGAAATCCATGCTGCCCAGCTGCACCGGCAGCAAGCGGCGGGTATCAGGGTTTAGGGTGGTTTCCCACAGCTGTTCCGCATTCATCTCGCCCAAGCCCTTGAAACGGCTAATGCTCCAGGCGGTCTCACGAACGCCCTCCTTCCGCAGCTTGTCAAGAATCGCTGTCAGCTCGCCCTCATCCAGCGCGTAGGCTTTGGACGCCGGCTTCTTGCCCCGCGCCGGCGCGTCCACGCGAAACAGGGGCGGACGCGCCACAAATATGTGACCCGTCTCAATAAGCTTGGGGAAATGCCGGAAAAACAGGGTCAGCAGCAGGACCTGTATGTGCGAACCATCCACATCAGCGTCTGAAAGAATGCAGACCTTGCCGTAGCGCAGGCCACTCAGGTCGGGCGTGTCGTTGGGGCCATGCGGATCCACACCGATCGCCACCGCAATGTCGTGGATTTCTGTGTTGGCAAACAGACGATCACGCTCGACCTCCCACGTGTTGAGCACTTTGCCACGCAACGGCAGGACGGCCTGGCTTTCCTTATCGCGCCCCATCTTGGCGCTGCCGCCGGCTGAGTCCCCCTCCACCAGAAACACTTCGTTATGCGCCAGATCGCGGCTTTCGCAATCCGTGAGTTTGCCCGGCAGCACGGCCACGCCGGACCCTTTTCGCTTCTCGACTTTCTGGCCTGCTTTCTGACGTGTTTGCGCCGCCTTGATGGCCAGTTCAGCGAGTTTCCTGCCATATTCAACGTGCTGGTTCAGCCACAACTCCAGGGTCGGGCGCACAAAACTGGACACCAGACGAACGGCATCACGGGAGTTCAGACGCTCCTTGATTTGTCCTTGAAACTGTGGATCAAGCACTTTGGTTGACAAGACATAACTGGCACGGGCAAAGACGTCCTCCGGCAAAAGTTTGACACCTTTGGGCAGCAGGGAGTGAAGCTCGACAAAGCTCTTGACGGCGGTGAACAGGCCGTCGCGCAAGCCACTTTCATGCGTGCCACCGGCGCTGGTGGGAATCAGGTTGACATAGCTTTCGCGCACGGGCTGACCGTCTTCCGTGAAGGCGACACACCAGGCCGCCCCTTCGCCTTCCGCAAAGCTGTCGTGCTGCGCATCGGCAAAACCCTCGCCCTCGAACACGGGGATCACCAGCTCGCCATTGAGTGTTTGCAGCAGGTAATCGCGCAACCCCCCTTTGTAGGTCCAGGTTTGCGTCTCCTTGGTCTTTTCGTTGAAGAGCGTCACCGTGACGCCGGGCATCAACACGGCTTTGCTTCGCAGCAGGTGGACAAGCTGAGCCATCGGCAGGGCCAAGGCTTCAAAGTATTTGGCGTCGGGCCAGACCCGCACGGTGGTGCCTGATTTGCGGTCACCCTCCCCCTGCTTTCGCACCTGCAACGGTTCGACGACGTCGCCACCGGCAAAAACCAGGCGCGCCACCATGCCCTCCCGGTAGGTTGTGGCCTCCAGCCGGGTGGCCAGCGCGTTGGTCACGCTCACACCGACTCCATGCAGCCCGCCGGAAAAACTGTAGGCGCCGCCCTTGCCTTTGTCAAACTTGCCACCGGCATGCAGCCGCGTGAAAACAAGCTCGATCACTGGCGCATTTTCTTCCGGGTGCAGGCCAAACGGAATACCGCGGCCATCGTCTTCGATGCTGATTGAACCGTCGCCATGAAGGGCAACCTTGATCTTCTTGCCGTGCCCCGCCAAGGCCTCGTCTGCCGCGTTGTCCAGTACCTCCTGGATAACGTGCAGAGGATTGTCGGTCCGCGTATACATACCTGGACGTTGCTTGACCGGCTCCAGCCCTTTGAGGACACGGATGGAACCCTCTGAGTATTCGTTTGTTGGTTTAACTGCCATAGGAATTCATTGTAGTCTGCAGTTAATTATTTACTGTATAAAATCACAGCTCCACCGAAATACCTGTCATACGCTGCAAGCGCCGTAGATACAGATTGGCTACATTTGTGGAATGTCAATACCCACCAAATCACTTTCCATGACGCAGGTTCTCCTGTGCGGCGCGGCCATCGTGACGCTTTCCATGGGCATACGACATGGTTTTGGCCTATGGCTGCTGCCGGTGACGCAAAGTCAGGGCTGGAGCCGGGAAGCGTTTGCATTTGCGATCGCGATCCAGAATCTGGCGTGGGGCGTTTTTGGGATTTTTGCCGGCATGGCAGCTGACCGGTTTGGCGCGTTCAGGGTCATTGTGGGTGGGGCAGTCTTGTATGCACTCGGATTGTTGGGCATGGCCAATGCCACCACGCCCCTGCTGTTTTCGGCCACGGCCGGGGTGCTGATTGGCATGGCGCAGGCAGGCACCACCTATGCCGTCATTTACGGCGTAATCGGCCGCAACGTCTCGGCTGACAAGCGCTCCGGGGCCATGGGTATTGCGGCGGCGGCCGGTTCCTTTGGCCAGTTTCTGATGGTTCCCACTGAGGGTTTTCTGATCAGCAGCTTCGGCTGGAAAGAAGCGCTGATGATTCTGGGCCTTGCTTCGTTGATGATGGTGCCGTTAGCTTGGGGCTTGCGTGAACCCGGGTTTGCCGGCGGATCGGCCATCCGGCGCGAGCAGACCATCCTTCAGGCGTTGACTGAAGCCTTCAAGTACCCGAGCTTCCAACTGCTGATGGCCGGTTATTTCGTTTGCGGCTTCCAGGTCGTCTTCATCGGTGTCCACATGCCAAGCTACCTGAAAGACAAAGGCCTGTCACCCCAGGTGGCGAGCTACGCTCTGGCGCTGATCGGCCTGTTCAATGTGTTTGGAACTTACGCGGCCGGCGTGCTGGGGCAAAGACTGTCGAAGAAGAACATCCTTGCTTTTATCTACCTGGCGCGATCTTGCGCGATCACCCTGTTCTTGCTGACCCCATTGTCACCTCTGAGCGTCTATGTCTTTTCCGCTGTCATGGGCTTGCTGTGGCTCTCTACCGTGCCGGTGACCAATGCTGCCGTGGCACAAATCTTCGGTGTGGCGCATCTCTCCATGCTGAGCGGCTTTGTTTTTTTCAGCCACCAGATCGGCTCTTTCCTGGGAGTATGGCTGGGCGGCTACCTGTATGACCGCACCGGAAGCTATGACGTGGTCTGGTACATTGCCATCGGTTTGGGCGTGTTGGCGGCCCTGGTGAATTTGCCCGTCAAAGAAGCGTCGATCATCCGCAGCACTGCGGCGCAAGCGGTGTGAAATCATGAGACTTGGCCAAAAACTTCTGCTGTATGCCGGTGCCGTTTGCGCGCTTCTGGCTGTGTTTGCGCTCTACACCCGTCCCGATTTTTTGCTCACCCTCGCGAATCAGGTCTGGTCCTGTTTCTGAGAAAAGGACAGCTTTCTGGATAAATCACTCACGATCGATGCGCATGGTTTGGGCCCGATTTCTGATTGGGTCAGACGCTGGTCTCACCTCGTCCCGACCGGCGGCTCGGTACTTGACATCGCTTGCGGTCATGGTCGCCACATGAAGTGGTTTGCCACTAGAGGACACGCGGTAACTGGTGTTGATCGCTCAGTCGAGGCGATTCATGCGGTGGCCGGTGTTGGCGAGGCGGTACTCACAGACATCGAGAACAATCCCTGGCCCTTGATGAACGGCGAGCGAATTCGGCAATTCTCAGCGGTCGTCGTCACCAACTATCTGTGGCGACCGCTTTTTCCGGTGATCGTCCAAAGCGTCGCGCCTGGTGGAGTTCTCATTTATGAAACTTTTTCCCAGGGCAATGAGACTGTCGGGAAACCGTCCAATCCCGAATTTCTTTTGCGCCCTGCCGAATTGCTGCAAAGCCTCGCAACCATGCGCATCATTGGCTTTGAGGAAGGATTTCTTGAAGATCCCCCTCGCTTCGTGCAACGGATCGTCACCGCACGACCTGATTTGGACGGTTCAGCAGATGAGCCACCGGCACGTTACCCGCTCTAGTTAGAATGCTCGTTTACTGTTAAACACCACTCGGACATGACATCCTCAACCAGCCAAATCACGGGCAGCATCGTGGCGCTTGTCACACCCATGCACGAAGATGGCAGCGTGGACTACCCCACCCTGCGCAAACTGATCGACTGGCACATCACCGAGGGCACCGACTGCATTGGCGTCGTGGGCACCACCGGTGAGTCGCCGACCGTGAATGTCGAAGAGCATTGCGAAATCATCCGCGTGTCTGTGGAACAGGCCAAAGGACGCGTTCCCATCATGGCCGGCTGCGGCGCCAACTCCACGGCGGAGGCGATCGAACTGACAAAGTTTGCCAAAAAGGTCGGAGCAGATTGCCAGTTGCAGGTGGTGCCCTACTACAACAAGCCGACGCAGGAAGGGCAGTACCTGCACTTCAAAGCCATTGCACAGGCGGTTGATCTTCCCATGGTCCTGTACAACGTGCCCGGCCGGTCCGTAGCCGATATGGCGCATGACACCGTGCTGCGTCTGGCTCAAGTGCCCGGCATCGTCGGCATCAAGGAAGCGACGGGAAATATCGAGCGGGCGCAGTGGCTGATCCGGGAAGCGCCGAAAGGGTTTGCCATCTATTCGGGGGATGATCCAACTGCAGTCGCCCTCATGCTGTGCGGCGGCCAGGGCAATGTGAGCGTGACGGCCAATCTGGCGCCACGACTCATGCACGAGTTGTGTGTTGCGGCGATGGCTGGCGATACAAAACGGGCCATGGAAATTCAGTTCAAGCTGTTGCCTTTGCACAAGAACCTTTTTGTGGAGGCCAACCCCATCCCCTTGAAGTGGGCCATGGCGAGGATGAAACTGTGTGGTGGCACCATGCGCCTGCCCATGACGCCTCTGACCCAAGCCAACGAAGCCGTCGTTGAAAGCGCATTGCGTGCAACCGGCCTGGTCTGATCGATCTGATCGGACCTCACCTATTATCCTGAGGGACACTTTTGTGAATCATTTTTCCAGACTTGCGCTGCTGAGCCTTTCACTGACACTGGCCGCCTGCTCGGCTCTCCAGAGCGACAAAATCGACTACAAGAGCGCTGGCAAGGGCCCGTCGCTTGACGTGCCCCCTGACCTGACCCAACTGTCTCGCGAGACCCGCTACGCAGTTCCTGGCGCCGCCGTGACCGCGTCCAGTTTCCAACTTGGTCAAGCCAGTACATCCGTACCCACCGCAGTCACTTCAGTGGGCGATGTCCGTATTGAACGCGCCGGTACACAGCGATGGCTCGTGATCAATCGCCCTGCCGACAAACTGTGGGAACCGGTGCGCGACTTCTGGCAGGAGAATGGCTTCCTGCTGTCCATGGAACAGCCCAATCTGGGCATTATGGAAACTGACTGGGCCGAGAATCGGGCCAAGATACCGGAAGACTTCATTCGCAACACACTCGGTAAAGTGCTCGACTCACTGTATTCGACCGGCGAGCGTGACAAGTTTCGTACGCGACTTGAACGCAACGCAACGGGTGGGACTGAAATCTTCATCAGTCATCGGGGCATGCTTGAGGTGTACAGCAGCACGCAAAAAGATTCAACCGTCTGGCAGCCGCGCGCCGCCGACCCCGAGCTCGAAGCGGAGTTCTTGCGCCGGCTGATGGTGAAACTGGGTGTGTCACAGGAGCAGTCGAAGGCAGTGCTGGCTGCTGGGACTGCCAAGAGCAGTTCGCGTGCCGCCACGATCAACGGTCAGCCGGTGGTGCAGATTGACGAAGGGTTCGACCGCGCCTGGCGGCGTGTCGGCTTGTCGCTGGACCGGACCGGCTTCACAGTTGAGGATCGGGACCGCAGCCAGGGCATCTATTTTGTCCGCTACGTCGAACCTGTTGCGGACAAGGCAGAACCGGGCTTCCTCGGGAAGCTCTTTGGCCCCTCGAAGAAAGATCCGGCTCCGTTGAAGTACCGAATCGCGGTTGCCAGCCAGGGCGAGGCAACAACAGTGTCTGTACTCAATGCCAACGGTGCGCCCGAAACGTCAGCGAATGCGCAGCGCATTGTGAAAGTGATCGCCGACGACCTCAAGTAACCCGATCGCCGGATGCTGCGCTTCAAGAGTCTGGGCAGCGGTAGTTCGGGTAATGCAACTGTGGTCGAAGCCCACGGCAAAAATGGGGTTACACGGCTATTGGTCGACTGTGGGCTGAGACTCAAACAGCTTGACGAGCGTCTGGCGCTGGCCGGACTGTCCGCCGAGCTGATCGATGCGCTTTTTGTCACGCATGAGCATGGCGACCACATTGGATGTGCCCGGCAGTTCGCGTTGCGCGAGCGAAAACCGGTATGGATGAGCCACGGAACCTATGCAGCAATCGGTGCGCCCGACCTTGACGGTCTCCTGATGCGCGCCATCCATGGCGCATCCATCCAGATTCAGGACCTGCAGGTCGCCCCCTTCGCAGTTCCCCACGATGCGCAGGAGCCGCTGCAACTGGTCTGTTCACACGGCCCGAAGCGGCTGGGCATTCTGACCGACCTGGGACATGCAACGCCACAGGTGCTTGAGCAACTTGCAGGATGCCACGCCTTGATATTGGAATGCAACCATGACACGGACTTGCTGGCGTCTTCAGGTTATCCCGGATTTCTAAAGAAACGGGTAGGCGGAGAGTTCGGTCATCTTTCCAACCAGCAGGCAGCGCAGATTGCCAAGACCATTTGCCATGCCGGGCTTACCCATGTCGTTGCAGCGCATTTGAGCGAACGGAACAACCGTCCGGAACTTGCGACACAAGCACTTGCGGTGGCGATGGACCGCGACGTATCCGGCATCATCGCAGCCCATCCGGTCTCCGGTACCGGATGGTTGCAGTTATAGACCCACGCGGGCATAAAAAAGCCACCTGACGGTGGCTTTTTTATCAACAAAGTTGAGGAAGCAAAAGCTTACTTCTTCACTGCGGCAGCAGCGTCAGCGGCCTTCTTGGCAGCATCGGCAGCGGCTGTGCCAGCGACATCAGCAGCGCCTTTGGCGGCATCAGCAGCACCTTTGGCCGCGTCAACAGCAGAACCAACAGCAGCGGAAGCGGCACCGGCGGCAGCGGCGGCAGCGTCAGTAGCAGCAACGGCAGCAGAAGCAGCGCCAGTGGCAGCAGCAGCAGCAGCGCCAGCATCTTTAGCAGCTTCAACAGCTGGGGGGGCTACAGGCGCGGGAGCTTCTTCTTTTTTGCCACAAGCAGCCAGAGCGGCGGCAGCGATAACGGCGGCCAAAACGAGCGATTTATTCATTTGAAAATACCTAGTGAGTTAACGAAACAATTTCCGGAAATTGTCAGTGCAGTCAGACTGCAAGGACCAAGCAAAATGACTCGAGCTCTTTTTGCTTAGCCACGCATTCTATGGCAAAAATAACTTCTTGTCCAAAAAAGTCAAATTGATAACAATCAATCAGAGACCCAATGTGGACGACGGAAATCCAGGCACACTGTCGCGGATTCTTTCGTCCAGAGCTTCCCTGAGTTGGACCGAGCGCTCCCGGTCATGACCACAAACTCCCAGACTGTGCTGTGAATCCAGGCGATGCATGAACCAGGACCGGCTCCAGATAACGCTGGGGAAATCCGCTGCAGACGCCACACGACAAAGCCTGCAGTCGATGATGTGCCCCCAGGTTTTCCGCCACGACACGAAGCGGGCTTGGTTTCGCATTACCTCGTCATACCGAGTCGCCAGCATGATCAGGTGCCGACCGGATTTTGACCAGGCGTGCAATGATTCGACCACCGAGCGCTCATGCAAAGGCCAATCCGCAAAGGTGGCATCACTGAGGATGATCTCGCGCCACCCTTCGCGAGCCGCGCACGCCAACGCCTCGCGCACTAGCCGCCCGAATGCCTCACGACCAGCAAATCGGCCATCGGGCAACGCTTTAGGTGAATCGTTCGCCAATGCATCGGGGTTTTCAGAGTCCATGCAGCCACCCCGCTTCGCACCAGGCCTGCAACAAAGACCGGGCGCCGGTACTGGTGCGCCCCAAGTCCTGTCGGCTGAGGCAACGTTGGTCCGACAAACGCCGCATCATCGTGGCGTCGCGCCCGGACGCCGTGAAGCTCTCCCCGTTGATGAAAATATGCCGGGCATCGAACATCATTTTTGTACGCCGATCAAGGCGAACTTGCCCGTCCATTTGCCCCTGCGACGGCGTTGCACCAGGCTCAGCCGCTTCAAACCAGACGTTGGCTTTGGGCTCGGTCAGATATTCACCCAGGGCCCGCGCCAGCGCGTCCGGATCCTTGAGCGCTGCTTGCAGGGCATCACGCGCAAACTCCATCATCTGCGCCGGGATTTCGCCGGGCTGCCCGGTCGCCGCCTGGTGTGGGTCGCGATATGCGGCGACCCCGACAAGATCTTCAGCATCCTCTGCGAGGCGTTGCAGCAGTTCGCGCGCCAGTTCACCCCGATTAGGCTGCCTGAAACCAACCGAATACGTCATGCATTCACCCATGGCGATGCCGTCATGGGCGTAACGTGGCGGCAGGTACAACATGTCGCCCGGTTCCAGCACAAATTCCTGCTCTGGCACAAAGTTCGCAAGTATCTTCAACGGAACGTCGGGCTGCAATGTCAGGTCCTTTTGACGCCCGATCCGCCAGCGCCTGCGACCCTGTGCCTGCAGCAAGAAAACGTCATAGCTGTCAAAGTGCGGCCCGACGCCGCCGCCGTCGGTGGCATAGCTGATCATCAAGTCATCCAGCCGGGCATCCGGCACAAAGCGAAATTTATTCATCAGTTCGTGGACGGCGTCATGGTGCAGATCCACCCCCTGCAGCAGAACCGTCCAGCCCGGGCGTTTGAGGGCCGGAAATGCACGCCGTTCAAACGGTCCGTGTCTGAATCGCCAGCCTGGCGTCTGTGCCGGCTCCTGAATGACCATGCGCGCCTGAACGTCATCACGGGACGCCAGTTCAAACAGCTCGCCGCGGTCCAACAGTGGTTCGAAGTTGGCAATGGCCTGGCGCACCAGCAGAGGCTTTTTTTGCCAATGCCGCTTCATGAATAATTGCGGGCTCAACCCGCCCAACAATTGCAAAGGCTTCACGACATCCATACGAATCTCCAGTCACTTCGGGGTCAAAGACATTAACTCATCAAACTGCGACAATTCTCGTATGGAAATTAAACAACAATGCGTGGTTGCCCTCACCTGGACGCTTAAGGACACTTTGGGCGAAGAACTGGACGTGCTGGACGAGCCTGTCGAGTTTCTGGTTGGCGGAGAAGACCTCTTTGACGTCATCGAGGAAGAACTTCAAGGTCACGAAGTGGGCTCAACGCTCGAACTGCAGATCGAACCCGAGCAGGGCTTCGGAGATTACAACGACCAATTGGTGTTCCTGGAACGTAGAGAACTCTTCCCCCCGGAACTCGAAGAAGGCATGACGATGGAAGGCGTGTCACTGCCGCCAGGCTGCAACCCGGATGCCCCCAAAGACGTCCTGTTCACGGTCACAGAGCTCTACCCTGAGCATGTCGTACTGGATGGCAATCACCCATTGGCCGGTATCGCACTGCGTCTGAGTCTGACGGTCGAAGCCATTCGGGAAGCCACCGAAGAAGAAATCGGACGGGGCTCGGCCGGAATCGGTTTTTTCAGAATTCAGCCCATGCACGCCGCAGCCCCGGGCAACGACACCCTGCATTGACCCACGTCAGGATTTGCCGGTGGAGCCGTAGCCCCCTTCTCCGCGTTCACTGGCAGGAAATTCGCTCACCACGTTGAATTGCGCCTGCACCACGGGAACGATCACAAGCTGTGCGATGCGCTCCATCGGTTCAATGGTGAATGCGACGTCACTGCGGTTCCAGGCACTCACCATAAGTTGCCCCTGGTAATCGCTGTCGATCAGCCCCACCAGATTGCCCAGCACAATGCCGTGCTTGTGACCCAAGCCGGAGCGCGGCAGGATAATCGCCGCAAAATTGGGATCATTCAAGTAAATGGCGATGCCGGTGGGCACCAGTTGCCACGCGTTGGGTTGCAGGGTCAGCGGCTCACTCAGGCAGGCCCGCAAATCAAGCCCGGCACTGCCGGGCGTCGCATACGCGGGCAACTGGTCTGCCATGCGCGAGTCAATGATCTTGACGTCGATTTTCATCATTTTTGACCTCTAGCCCTCGTTCTTGTTGCAATCTCTGCTATCAATTTGCGAGCAAGCGCAAGTTTTGAATCGCGTGCCAAGTCTTTGACGCCGAACTCGTCCACCAGCAGCAGCGCATTGTCGTCCTGCCCAAAAGTCGCCGGGCCGATATTGCCCACCAGCAAGGGCACACCTTTGCGCAAACGCTTGGCCTGGGCATTGGCCAGTAGATCATGACTCTCGGCGGCAAAGCCCACGCAATACAGCTCACCCGAACGGCCCCGCGGCGACTGGGCCAGAGTCGCCAAGATGTCCGGGTTCTCAACAAACGTCAGCCGGGGCACTTCGCCCGAGCCATCCTTCTTTATTTTTTGCTCTGCCGAGTTCGCCGGACGCCAATCGGCCACCGCTGCTGTTGCTATAAATATGCTAGCTGATTGCGCACACTCTACGGAGACTTCCAGCATATTCAATGCCGATTTCACATCAATGCGCCTCACGCCACGCGGTGTGGCCAAGTGCACCGGCCCCGCGACCAGCGTCACCTCTGCCCCAGCCTCACGGGCGGCCCGCGCGACAGCAAACCCCATTTTTCCGCTGGACAAATTGGTGATGCCGCGTACCGGGTCAATGGCTTCATAGGTGGGCCCGGCCGTGACCAGCACCTGCTGTCCCGCCAGCGTTTTGGGCTGAAAAAAAGCAATCACGTCGTCCAGCAATTCCTGGGGTTCAAGCATGCGGCCATCGCCCGTTTCGCCACAAGCCTGGTCGCCGCGCCCGACACCGAGAATCGTGGCACCGTCCGTTATCAGCTGCGTTACGTTGCGTTGCGTGGCGGGATGGGCCCACATTTCGCGATTCATGGCGGGCGCGACCAACAACGGCACCTGGTCCCGCGGCCGCGCCAGGCACATTAGGCTCAACAGATCATCGGCCCGGCCATGCACAAGTCTGGCAATGAAGTCAGCGCTGCAGGGCGCAATCAGGATCGCATCGGCCTCGCGACTCAAGTTGATGTGCGCCATGTTGTTCGGCGCGCGTGCGTCCCACTGCGAGCCGTATACGGCGCGGTTACTCAGTGCCTGCATGGTGACCGGTGTGATGAACTGCGCCGCAGCTTCCGTCATCACCACCTGCACCGTGGCGCCCTCCTTGAGCAGCGCCCGGCACAATTCGGCCGCCTTGTAGCAGGCAATGCCACCCGTCAGTCCCAGAACAATGTGTTTACCAGCAAGGTCATTCATGGCCCGCAATGTAGCAGAGCGGCGCCTATAATCTCCCTTTACCACCTCCCCGAGCATGCAGCTCCCTCTGACATGACCAAATTTGTCTTCGTCACCGGCGGTGTGGTGTCTTCCCTTGGCAAGGGAATCGCCTCAGCCTCCTTAGCAGCGATTCTGGAATCGCGAGGCCTCAAAGTCACTTTGATCAAGCTTGACCCTTACCTGAACGTCGATCCCGGCACCATGTCGCCCTTTCAGCATGGCGAGGTGTATGTGACGGAAGACGGCGCCGAAACCGATCTCGACCTTGGCCACTATGAGCGTTTTGTGGAATCCCGCATGCGCAAGGCCAACAACTTCACCACCGGCCAGATCTACAAGAGCGTGTTGGAGAAAGAACGGCGTGGCGACTACCTCGGCAAGACAGTTCAAGTGATTCCGCACGTTACCAATGAGATTCAGGATTTCGTCAAGCGCGGCGCCCGCTTTGGAACACCTGAAGCGGTCGATGTCGCCATCGTCGAAATTGGTGGCACCGTCGGTGACATCGAGTCATTGCCGTTCCTGGAGGCGGTGCGCCAGATGAGCCTGAAGCTGGGCCCTAACAACAGCGCCTTTGTTCATTTGAGCTACGTGCCCTGGATTGCCGCAGCCGGAGAACTCAAAACCAAACCGACCCAGCACACTGCCAAGCAATTGCGGGAGATTGGCATTCAGGCCGATGCACTGATCTGTCGCGCCGACCGGCCCATTCCCGAAGAGGAACGACAAAAGATATCTCTGTTTTCCAACGTGCCCGACTGGGGTGTCATCTCCATGTGGGACGTGGACACCATCTACAAGGTGCCGCGCATGCTGCACGAGCAGGGGCTGGACGGCCTGATTTGCGACAAGCTGCGCCTGAACACGCCGCCCGCCAATTTGAAGCGCTGGGACGATCTGGTGTATGAAACAGAGCACCCGCAAGGCGAAGTCAACATCGCCATGGTCGGCAAATATGTGGATCTGAGCGACAGCTACAAGTCGCTCAATGAAGCCATGCGGCACGCCGGCATGAAAAACCATGTGCGGGTGAAGATTGACTACATCGATTCAGAAACCATCACGCCGGACAGCGTGAAGCAGCTCGCCAAATTTGACGCCATTCTGGTGCCCGGCGGCTTTGGCGTGCGTGGCGTTGAAGGCAAGATCTGTGCAGCCCGCTTTGCTCGGGAGAGCAAGGTGCCCTACCTCGGCATCTGCCTGGGCATGCAGGTGGCAACCATCGAATTCGCCCGCAATGTCGCCGGTTTGAAAAACGCCAACAGCACAGAGTTCGATCCCAACAGCCCGAATCCCGTGATTGCCTTGATCACCGAATGGAAAGACGAAGACGGCACCATCAAAACCCGTGACGCGAATTCCGATCTGGGTGGCACCATGCGCCTGGGCGCGCAAAGCTCTGACGTGGCCAAAGGCACGTTGGCACACAAGATTTACGGCGATGTCGTCACCGAGCGTCACCGCCACCGCTATGAGGCCAACGTGCATTTCCTCGACACGCTGCGCAAGGCCGGGCTCGTGATTTCGGCCTTGACACAGCGTGAACAGTTGACTGAAATCGTTGAACTGCCGCAGAGTGTCCACCCCTGGTTCATAGGTGTGCAGTTTCACCCCGAGTTCAAGTCAACACCTTGGGATGGCCATCCGCTTTTCAATGCTTTCGTCAAAGCGGCGCTGGACCACCAGGCAGCTGCAAAAAACCTGAAAGCGGTCGCCTGATGAAATTGTGCGGATTTGACATTGGCTTGGAGCATCGTTTCTTCCTCATAGCGGGCCCCTGCGTGATTGAGTCGGAACAGCTGCAGATGGACACGGCCGGCACCTTGAAGGAAATCACGTCCAGCCTGGGCATCCCGTTCATCTTCAAGAGCAGCTTTGACAAGGCCAATCGCTCCAGCGGCGGCACGTTTCGCGGCCCCGGCATCGACAAAGGCCTGGAAATACTGGCCAAGGTCAAACGCGAACTCAATCTGCCCATACTGACCGACATTCACTCGGAAGACCAGATCGCACAAGTCGCATCCGTCGTCGACGTGCTGCAAACGCCGGCTTTCCTGTGTCGGCAGACCGACTTCATCCGGGCTGTGGCGCAGTCTGGCTTGCCGGTCAATATCAAAAAAGGGCAATTTCTGGCGCCTGGCGACATGAAGAACGTCATCGACAAGGCGCGGGCGGCGGCGCGGGAAAAAGGCCTGAATGAGGACAATTTCATGGCCTGTGAACGGGGTGTCAGTTTTGGCTACAACAACCTCGTGTCCGACATGCGGTCCCTGGCCATCATGCGCGAAACCAGGGCCCCGGTGGTGTTCGATGCCACCCACTCGGTTCAGCTGCCGGGCGGTCAAGGCACGAGCAGTGGCGGGCAACGCGAGATGGTGCCGGTGCTCGCCCGGGCCGCCGTGGCTGTGGGCGTGGCCGGCTTGTTCATGGAAACTCATCCCGACCCATCCAAAGCCTTGAGCGACGGTCCCAACGCGGTACCGCTCAAACACATGAAGGCCTTGCTGGAGACCTTGGTGGCACTGGATGCCGTGACCAAGAAAAATGGTTTCCTTGAGAATAGTATTGGCGCCTGATCATGCCGAGCGCCTACATCATTGCCAACGTGACGGTCACCAACCCGGCGCAATACGAAGACTACATAAAGTGGTCGAGCGCTGCCATGCGGGCGCATGGGGCCGAGGTGTGTGTTCGGGGCGGCAAGGTCGAAGTTCTCGAAGGCGACTGGACGCCAGACCGACTGGTCATTCTGAAATTTCCAGGCATCGACGCAGCAAAAGCCTTTGATGCTTCACCCGAGTACGGCAAGGCGCGTGCGGCGCGTCAGGGTGCCGCGATCATGCGCATGGTCGTTGTAGAAGGCGTCTAGGTATTGGGTTTTGTTTTTTTATCTTCGTTTTGTTTTTGAAAGAAATCAATGAGCGCAATTGTTGACATCGTAGGCCGCGAAATTCTTGATTCGCGTGGCAACCCCACCGTGGAATGTGACGTACTGCTGGAATCGGGCACCATGGGTCGTGCCGCGGTGCCATCAGGTGCTTCAACCGGCAGCCGTGAAGCGATCGAGCTGCGCGATGGCGACAAAGCCCGTTACCTGGGCAAAGGCGTGCTCAAAGCCGTCGAACACATCAATACCGAAATCTCCGAAGCGGTGCTGGGACTCGATGCATCAGAGCAGGCGTTTCTGGACAAGACACTGATTGATCTGGACGGCACCGAGAACAAGTCACGCCTGGGTGCGAACGCCATGCTGGCGGTGTCAATGGCAGTGGCGCGTGCCGCCGCGGAAGAGTCCGGCTTGCCGCTGTACCGTTATTTTGGCGGCATGGGCTCCATGCAAATGCCCGTTCCCATGATGAACGTGGTCAATGGCGGTGCGCATGCCAACAACAATCTGGACCTGCAGGAGTTCATGATCATTCCGGTCGGAGCGCCCAGCTTTCGTGAGGCGGTGCGCTACGGGGCCGAGGTATTCCATGCCCTCAAGAAAATCCTGCACGACAAGGGCATGAGCGTTGCCGTCGGCGATGAAGGCGGCTTTGCACCCAACGTGGCCAGCCATGAAGCAGCGATCCAGCTGATCCTGGAGGCCATCGACAAGGCCGGCTTCGTGGCGGGCGAGCAGATTGCCCTGGGCCTGGACTGCGCCGCCAGCGAGTTCTACAAAGACGGCAAATACCACTTGTCAGGCGAAGGTCTGGTCTTGAGCTCAGAGGAGTGGACCAACGTGCTGGCGACCTGGGTTGACAAGTACCCCATCATCAGCATCGAAGACGGCATGGCTGAAAACGACTGGGATGGCTGGAAGATCCTGACCGACCGCCTGGGCAAACAAGTGCAGATTGTGGGTGATGACCTCTTCGTCACCAACACCAAGATCTTCAAGGAAGGCATCGACAAGGGCATTGCCAACTCGATTCTGATCAAGATAAACCAGATCGGTACGCTGACCGAGACCTTTGCCGCCATCGAAATGGCCAAGCGCGCGGGCTACACCGCCGTCATCAGCCACCGTTCGGGCGAGACCGAGGACTCCACCATCGCCGACATCGCTGTGGGCACCAACGCCGGCCAGATCAAGACGGGGTCGCTAAGCCGTTCGGATCGCATGGCCAAGTACAACCAGCTGCTGCGCATCGAAGAAGACCTGGGTGACATTGCCACCTACCCCGGCCGCGCCGCTTTTTATAACCTGCGCTAAAAAGATGTGCCCCCCCAGGTTTGCGGCTGCGCCGCGGCACTGTCGCCCGAGGGGATGCACGCTTCCTGAGGGTGGCCCGTCGGGGATCTGACCATGGGCAATCGCGTTGTTCCGGCTGCTCTGATTGCACTGCTCGTGATTCTTCACGCGCAACTGTGGTTTGGCCGTGGCAGCGTGTCCAATGTTTCCCGCATGACTGAACAGCTCACGGCCCAGAATCAGCAAAACCAGCAAGCGCTGATCGCCAACAATCGACTGGCTGCGGAGGTTCGGGACCTGAAGGAAGGCCTTGAAATGGTCGAGGAAAAAGCCAGGCTGGAACTCGGCATGGTGAAGTCCAACGAAATCTACGTACAAGTCGTCAAATAGCTTGCCGCGCACCGACTCCTGAACCGGTCGGGCCTGCATGGCCGCAACCTCGCGTCAAGGTCCCTCAATGAAAATCGCAGTTCTGGGCGCACAGGGCAGTGGCAAGACACAGCTCGCACACGAGCTCACGCAGTATTTTGTCGGTCCCCTTGCCGGTGAGGATTCAGCGAATGTGCTGATTGCCGACGCCCCACCCCTCATGGCGGCGATCTACGTCGACCTGGCGCACGACGACCCAAAGCGCTGCGAAGCAGCCCTTGCCGAACACAAGACCTACGACTTGACACTGGTGACCGGTCTGGACATCCCTTGCCGCGGTGGCCAGCACCGGCACAGTGAGTCCCTCTCCCGCGAAGCGGTCGATGCACGGCTGCGAGTCACGCTCACGCGTGGCCATGTCGACTATGCCGTTATTTATGGCCAGGGGCCCGCTCGCGTGCAAACAGCGCTCAAAGCCATCTCGTCATGGCGCGGTGACAGGAACGAACCCATCGCTGTCGGCGCAGATCGGCGGCCATGGTCGTGTGAAAAATGCAGCGACCCGGAATGCGAACACCGATTGTTCACAGGTCTGCTCAAGCCTTCGAAAAGATAGGGGCGTCGATCCTGCCGCGCGTCGCCCGCCGGGCAAATCGGCCAACTCCTTTACTGGACTGCCCCGCTGGATGGCGGCAGATCACCTGGCACCCTGAAGATCTGGACCACATCAATCGGATCGAAGTGGTATTGCTGACCACAGAATTCGCAACCCACCTCAATGTCGCCGCGCTCGGCAATGATGCTTTGCGCCTCCTCCATGCCCAGCCCCAGAATCATGTTGCTCACGCGCTCACGGCTGCAGCTGCACGAGAAACGTGGCCCGGACTCGCCCGCCAGGGGTTCAAAACGTGTCAGGGTCTCTTCCCAGAAAAGACGCCGCAGAATGGTATCTGCGTCCAGCGTCAACAGTTCTTCACGCTTCAGGGTCGACGCAAGGATGGCAATGCGGTTGTAGTGTTCGTTGATGCCAATTTCATCTTCATTGGCCTGGCTCATCAGGCTGCCGGCGAGGTTGCCCGTGCCCTCAAGCGGCAGGCGCTGGATCAATAGCCCTGCGGCCACTTTGTCGTCCGCCGCCAGCACCAGTGTCGTGTCAAGCTGCTCGCTTTGCAGCATGTAATGCTCCAGCACTTCGCTCAGGCGCTCAAGCTTCTCATGCTTGTCCCCAAACAGCGGCACGATACCCTGATACGCCTGTTGCCCCGGGAACTTGGTCTTGGGATCCAGCGTGATGGCACATTTGCCTTCGTTGCCAACATTGACGAGCATGCTCAGACTGGCCTGGGCAGGGATGTCACCGGTCACGGTCGCTGTGGCGCGCAAACCAAAATCAGGTTGAACCTCAACCACGGCCAGCTTCACCGGGCCGTCGCCAAATATCTGCAATATCAGTGAACCGTTGAACTTGATGTTCGACTGCATCAGGGTCGCCGCCGCCGTCATCTCGCCCAGCATGTTTTGCACCGGCAGCGGATACGCACCCGACTTGCTGCCAGAAGCCCGACGACGCAGAATTTCAGTCCACGCATCCGTCAGACGAACCAGCACGCCGCGTACCGGCAAACCATCAAACAAAAACTTGTGAATCTCAGACACGCACTTTTCCCATTGAATTCAAGACCTCAATCATGGCGTACCACAGATCAGAAAAATCAGGCAATTTTCTTCAAGCCAGTGCAAAAGCGGGCTGCATTGCTGACGTAGTGCAGGGCACTCAGTCGCAAGCCTTCGAGCTGTTCCGGTGTGAGCTGGCGGACGACCTTGGCCGGGCTGCCGAGGATCATCGACCCATCCGGGAATTCCTTGCCTTCCGTCACCAAAGAGCCGGCCCCTACAAGGCAACCCTTGCCAATTTTCGCACCATTGAGCACGACCGCGCCGATGCCAATCAGGGAACCGTCACCAATCGTGCAGCCATGCAACATGACTTTATGCCCTACCGTCACGTCCTCACCCAGGGTCAGCGGCATGCCCACATCGGCATGCAAAACACTCATGTCCTGAATATTGGAGCGGCGGCCAATCCGGATGGTCTCCGTGTCGCCACGGATAACCGCACCAAACCAGACGCTCGCGTCATCCGCCAATTCAACATTGCCCATCACCTGGGCACTGTCAGCCACCCAGGCCGAGTCCGCAATGCGGGGGGCCGCGCCGTCAAGTTCATAGATTGCCATGTGGATTCCATTCCTTCAATTTGCCTAGAATTGTAAAGATGGAATCCAAAGCATGAATAACTCGATACGACGATTGGCCCAGGAACTGCTTTTGATTCATTCCCCGCAGGAAAAAGCAGCCGCCGTCCGCCAGCACCTTGTTCCTGCATTGACTATTGATGTGGCAGCTGTCATCGGTGAAGTACCCGGCATTCCCGGCCGATCTGAGCGCCCCCTGCTGGTGCACCCGTCGCAGCTGAAGACCCGGGCAGTCGGCACCCGGGAGGGCCGGGCTTCACTGATTCATGCGCTGACCCATATCGAAGCCAATGCAGTCAATCTGGCCCTCGATGTGATTTGGCGATTTGCCGGGATGCCCGAGCGCTTTTACCTCGACTGGCTTCAGGTGGCCAGGGAAGAAGCGCTGCATTTCCAGCTGCTGCGGGCTCACCTGAACGAGATCGGTTTTGACTATGGCGACTTCCCGGCCCATGACGGACTTTGGGAAATGGCTGAGAAAACCAAAGGCGACCTGCTCGCTCGCCTGGCGCTCGTGCCCCGAACACTGGAGGCGCGAGGCCTGGATGCCTCCCCCGCCATCAAGAACAAGCTGGTCTCCGTGGGGGACCGACAAGGTGCAGACATTCTTGACATCATCCTGCGGGACGAAATCGGGCACGTCGCCATTGGCAATCACTGGTATCGGCATCTCTGCAACCTGAAATGCCTGGACCCTGTCGGCACCTATGCGGCACTGTCAGGAGCGTATGGCGCGAAAGCGCTCAAAGGCCCATTCAACCTGGAGGCCCGCCGGGCGGCGGGTTTCGATGAAGCGGAGCTCGCGCAGCTCTGCGCCTGATCCAGCACCCGCCACTGAATGCTCCGTAAAATGAGCTGCTACCTATTCTTGGCGCCTCATGTCCAACACACCAGAAACCGAAAGCGCGTCCCAAGCTTCCCCTGAAGACGTCACCGCCATCGCACGGCAAGCCATTCTGGACTCGGACCGTGCGGTGTTCGGCTATGAGCTGTTTGACCGCTCCCGGGCATCGGCCACTCACACGGCCGCAAGCGATGCGGCGTTGCTGTTCAATGTGCTGTCTAACGCGGACAGCGAAGTACTGATTGACCGCAAGACCATCTTCATCAATTGCACCCACCAGACCCTGGCGGGCGGGCATCTTGAACTGATTCAACCGGACCGGGTGGTTCTGGAGATACCACCCTTGTCTGACGCTACCGCGGAAGATATTGAAGCGCACCTGCAGACCTTGTCGGCAATCGCCGCGCGGGGCTTCCGGCTGGCCTTCGACGACACCGTGTTAACCGGACCTTACGCCAGCTGGCTGCCGCTGGCCTCGTTCATCAAGCTCGACCTCACGAAGCTCACACCCGACGCGATCAGGACGAGCGTCCACCAGGCGAAAAACAACTCGGCGGCGCGGCTCATCGCGGAAAAAGTGGAAACCGCCGCCCAATATGAACTGGTGGCTGGCCTTGGCATCAAACTGTTTCAGGGCTACTGGTTCGCCAAGCCGGTTCTCGTCACGGGGCAGACGGTGCGGCCAGCACAGGCGGCCATCATTCAGCTGATCAACCTGGTGCGCAAGCAGGCTAGTACTGGCGAAATCGAAGAAGTCCTCAAAAGGGACCCCACCCTGTCGTTCAACCTGCTTCGTTTCATCAATTCATCGGGCTTTGGGCTGAGCTGCGAAATCACGTCGTTTCGCCATGCCGTGATGATTCTCGGCCTCAAAAAACTGTTTCGTTGGGCGGCGCTGCTGATGACGACATCGCGCAATGGCAATGTCCCGCCGGCGGTCGGCAGCATGGCGGTCGTACGCGGACGGCTGATGGAGCTGCTCGCGGCGGAGTTGCTGCCGCCCGAGGAATGCGACAACGCCTTTGTCGTCGGCGTGTTTTCCCTGCTCGACACCCTGTTGGGCATGCCGCTGAACAAGGCGCTGGAGGCCATCTCTTTGCCAGAGACGGTGGTCAATGCCCTGCTGCATCAAACCGGCGTTCTGGCACCGTTCCTGGAGCTGACGAAGGCCTGCGAAAGCGCCGATGACGAGGCATTTGCCAGAACCGCTGAGTCCCTGCAATTGAGCAATCAGCAGGTGAACTGGGCCCATCTGCAAGCCCTGGCCTGGGCCGAGACGCTCGCGGACTGACGTCGCCCGTCGTGTTCTCTATCCGCGTGGATGATGGTGGGCATGCAAAGTCTTCAATCTCTCGCGCGCCACATGGGTGTAAATGGTCGTGGTTGATATGTCCGCGTGACCGAGCAGCATCTGTACCGCACGCAAATCCGCGCCGTGGTTCAGCAGATGGGTCGCAAAAGCATGGCGCAAGGTGTGGGGTGACAAAGGCGCGGTGATGCCGGCGCCGACCGCATGCTTCTTGACGATCATCCAGAACATCACACGACTCATGGCGGTACCGGCCTTGGCGCCCCGATGGGTCACAAACAGGTCTTCGGTCTGCTTGCTCGCCAACAAGCTGGGCCGTGCGACAGCCAGGTACCGTTTGATCCACAGGCTGGCCACCTCGCCAAAGGGAACGAGCCGTTCCTTGTTGCCCTTGCCGAAAACCCGCAACACGTTCTCCGACAGGCTCACATTGAACACCCTGAGCGTCACCAGTTCGCTGACGCGCAGGCCGCTGGCATACATCAACTCCAGCATGGTGCGGTCCCGCACGCCCAAAGGGGTGTCGGTATCCGGCGCCGCCAGCAATGCCTCCACCTGCGATTCGGTCAGGGTCTTGGGCACCCGCAGCGCCTGCCGGGCGGCCTGCAGCTTGAGGGTGGGGTCTGCAACGATGATGCGCTCACGCAGTGCCCAGCGGAAGTAGCGTTTGAAAACCGTCAGCCGCCGGTTCGCCGTGGTGGCCTTGGTCGTACTGTGTTGCGCGGCGAAGTAGGCATTCAAATCAGCTTCAACCGTGGCTGTCAAAACCCGCTCCCGCTGCTGCAGCCAGGCGGCATACAGCGTCAGGTCACGCCGGTAGGCCGAGAGGGTGTTCTTTGACAAGCCCTCTTCCAGCCACAGGGCGTCTATGAATGCGTCGATGGACGCATCAGGGAGCCGGTCCGTCGTCACTCGAGCTTGAGTTTGGCCGTATCAACCACTTTTTTGTAAACCTCGTACTCGGCCTTGATCTGCGCTGCAAACTGCTCGGGCGTGTTGGCGACGATGAAGGAACCCGTGTCCTCGATCCGTTTTTTCACCACTGGATCTTCCAGGGCCTTGCGCACACCGGCATTGATCTTGTCCACCACGTCTTTGGGCAGGCCTTTGGGGCCGTAGATGCCGTAGTAAGCCATGCGGTTCACCGGCTCCAGCCCCACTTCCTTGAAGGTCGGCACATTCGGCAGCTGGGACAGCCGCTGAGGCGCCGCCACCACGATCGGAATCAGACGATTGGACTGCATGAACGGCAATGCCGAAGGCATGTTGTCAAACGTCATGAGCACCTGGCCGGCGACGGTGTCGTTCAGGGCCGGGCCAGCACCCCGGTAAGGAATGTGGGTGATGAAGGTACCACTCAAATTCTTGTACAACTCCATCTGCAAATGGCCAATACCGCCAGTGCCTGACGAAGAATACGAGTATTTGCCGGGATTCTTCTTCAGTTCGGCGAGGAAGCCTTTGTAGTCTTTTGCCGGGAAACTGGGGTGCACGGCAATGACATTGGGCGTCGCGGCGATGTTGATGATGGGCGTGAAGTCGGTCAGCGGGTTGTACGGTGTTCTGGGGTTGATGGCGGGGTTGGCAGCTGTGGTGGACACGGTAGCCATGCCCAGCGAGTAGCCATCGGGCGCTGCCTTGGCCGTCTCATTGGCCCCAATGATGCCGCCGCCACCGGCCTTGTTCTCCACCACCACCGTCTGGCCCAATGTCTTGCCCAGTGCGTCTGAAATCGTGCGGGCAATGATGTCAGTCGTGCCGCCCGGTGCAAACGGCACCTGCAGCTTGATGACCTTGTTGGGATAGCCCTGCGCCATGGCAGAGCCAGCGGCCGCGACCAGAGTTAGCGCGAAAAGAGTTCGACGATGCATGATGGTGATCTTCCTTAAGTACCGGATTGTGTGAAAGTCCAAGGCCTATGTTAACGGCGGCATCGGCTATTCCTATTGCGGCGAGCACTTAAGGGCAAACCCGAAGGCTGCCGCCGTCGCCGCAAGGCGCCCCTCCGGCTCTAAACACCAGGGCTGGTATTCTCGACGCGTGAATTACGCCCAACTTCTGTTCCCCGACTTCTCCCTGATTCTGTGCGGCTATCTGGTGTGCCGCTATACCGCGCTCAACCGCACGGTCTGGGCGCAGGTCGAAACCCTGGTGTATTTCCTGTTCTTCCCGGTTCTCCTGTTCCACTCGATTGTGAAAAGCCCGCTCGACCTGGGGGCGACGTCCAGCCTGATCGGTGCCGGCTGGGCCATGGGGCTCACGGGCATCGCCCTCGCCTATTCACTTCCCTACTTGCCGTGGCTGGGACGGTATATACCGCAACGAGATCATGCCGCCAGCGCCCAGGTGGCTTTTCGCTTCAACTCATTCGTCGGCCTGGCCCTGGCAGACCGCCTGGCCGGCCCGCAGGGTCTGCTGTTGATCGCGGTGCTGATCGGTGTCTGTGTGCCGCTTTTCAACATCGGCGCCGTGTGGCCCATGGCCCGCCATGCGCAACGCGGCTTCCTGCGCGAACTGGTGCGCAACCCGCTCATCATTGGCACGGCATCCGGCCTCGCGGCCAACCTGCTGGGGTTCACGCTGCCAGTCTGGCTGGAGCCCACCGTCAGCCGTATCGGGGGGGCCTCGCTGGCGCTGGGTCTGATGGCGGCGGGGGCCGGCATGCAGTTCGGTGCGCTGAGCCGCGCCAAAACCCTGGCGGTGGCGGTGCTGTCGATCCGTCATTTCTTTTTGCCGCTGGTGGCACTGGGGTTTGCGCACCTGTTTCAGCTCGACCCGGTACAGACCACCGTGCTGCTGGCTTTTTCTGCGCTGCCGACGGCATCCAGCTGCTATGTGCTGGCCGCTCGCATGGGCTATGACGGCGCCTACGTGGCCGGGCTGGTCACGCTGTCCACCCTGCTGGGCATGGCGAGTCTGCCCTTCGCGCTGGGCATCCTGCGTTCGCTATAAGTTTGATAGCTATCCGCGCTTATTCTACGAGGGCTTCAGGCAAAAAACACTCAAAGTTCAAGCGCCCAGGCCACATGCTCGCGCACCAACGCGCTGGGGTGGTTGGCGCGCAGTTCAAGCGCCTGAACCAGCGCCGCGCTCCTGCTGGAACGTAGCGCATTGCCCAACGCCACCGCAATATTGCGCAGCCAGCGCTCATGCCCGATGCGCCGGATCGGGCTGCCTTCGGTGAAGCGCAAGAAATCTTCCTCCGTCCAGGCAAACAGGGTCACCAGCTGGCTGCCCGCCAGGCCCTGGCGCTCGTCAAAATCCGGCAAGGCGCTGCGCTGCGCGAACTTGTTCCACGGGCAAATCAGCTGGCAGTCGTCGCAGCCGTAGATGCGGTTGCCGATGAGGGGGCGCAACTCAAGTGGGATCGGTCCCGCATGCTCGATGGTGAGGTAGGAGATGCAGCGCCGGGCGTCGAGCTGGTACGGCGCCACGATCGCCTGCGTCGGACACACGTCGATACAGGCGTTGCAGTGGCCGCAGTGTCCCGAGACGGGTTCGCTCAAGGGCAGTGCCAGGTCCACATAGATTTCGCCCAGAAAAAACATGGAGCCGGCCTCGCGACTCAGCAGCAGCGTGTGCTTGCCGCGCCAGCCCTGGCCGCTGCGCGCGGCCAGTTCGGCCTCCAGCACCGGTGCCGAGTCGGTGAACACGCGGTGGCCAAACGGCCCGACATGGTCAGCGATGCGATCGCTGAGCTTTTGCAGGCGCTGACGCAGCACCTTGTGGTAGTCGCGCCCACGGGCATAGACCGACACGATGCCTTCATCGGGTCGGGTCAGACGGGCAAACTCGATGGCCTGCCACCCTTGCGGCGTCGCGGCTGGCAGGTAGTCCATGCGGACGGTGATCACGCTCACGGTGCCGGGCACCAGCTCTGCGGGCCGCGCGCGTTTGAGGCCATGCGCCGCCATGTAATCCATGTCACCATGAAAGCCGCGGGCCAGCCAGGCCGATAATCCCTCTTCAGATGAAGACAAATCAACACCGGCCACGCCAATTTGGGAGAATCCCAGTTCGCGGGCCCACGCCTGAATCCTGGAGACCAATTGGCTGCTGTTGAGATGAGTGCTGGAGTTGGTCACGCTCCGATTGTAAAAAGTCTGCTCTGGCCGGACGAGATGGCGACGCAGTTGTTTGCCGCCGCGCTTGCGGCGCAGCCTGCCCTGCATGACGCGTTTGTCGAATTGCACGGTGACCTGGGCGCGGGCAAGACCACCCTGGTGCGCCACGTGCTGCGCGCGCTGGGGATACAGGGCCGCGTCAAAAGCCCCACCTATGCTGTGGTTGAGCCCTATGAGCTGCCCGGGCTCGCCATCTGGCACTTCGACTTTTACCGCTTCAGCGATCCGCGTGAATGGGAAGACGCCGGCTTTCGCGACATCTTTGCCAGCCCCGGTCTCAAGCTGGCCGAGTGGCCGGAAAAGGCCGCCGGTTTTCTCCCGCGCGCGGATCTGGTGATTCAGCTCGACGCGATGGACGACGACGCCCGGCAGGTCACGCTGACCGCGCAAACCGACATCGGCGCGGCCTTGCTTCAGGCGGCCAGCCCGGCCATGTCTCAAAAGGGCCAATCTTGAAGCGCCGCAGCCTGGTGCAGGCTGGCGCGCTGGTGCTGTTGCTGGGCCGACAACACCTGGCCCGTGGTGCCACCATCCTGGCGGTGCGGGTGTGGCCGGCACCCGAGTACTCGCGCGTCACCATCGAATCGGACACCGAACTCAAGGTCAAGCAGTTTTTTATCGCCAGCCCGCCGCGCCTGGCGGTCGACATCGAGGGCATTGACCTCAATCCGGCCTTGAAGGAGCTGGTCGCCAAGGTGGCGGCCAACGACCCCAACATCGCCGGGATTCGCGTGGCGCAAAATGCGCCCGGTGTTGTGCGGCTGGTGATGGACTTGAAGCAGGCGATCGCACCGCAGGTGTTCACGCTGACGCCAGTGGCGGCCTACCAGCACCGGCTGGTGTTTGACCTGTATCCGACCCAGGTGATCGACCCGCTGGAGGCGCTGATTGCCGAACGGCTCACGGACAGCACCCCGGCGCATCCCCCTGCCGACCCCTTGGGCGATCTCATCGCCCAGAAAAACCAAAAACCAGTCGCCAAGGGCAATGCACCAGAGACCAAACCGCCGCCGTCCAAGCCCCTGGCGGAGGCACCCGAAAAAACCGACCGCCTGATCATCATTGCCCTGGACCCCGGTCATGGCGGTGAAGACCCCGGTGCCGTCGGCCCCGGTGGTACCCGCGAAAAAGACGTGGTGCTGCGCCTGGCCCACCGGCTGCGCGACCGCATCAACGCGACCAGCATCAACGGCAACACCATGCGCGCCTACCTCTCGCGCGATGCCGATTTCTTTGTGCCGCTGCATGTGCGGGTGCAGAAGGCGCAGCATGTGCAGGCGGACCTGTTCATCAGCCTCCATGCCGATGCATTTTTCACCCCCAGGCCGCAGGGCGCCAGCGTCTTTGCGCTGAGCCAGGGTGGCGCCTCCAGCACGGCCGCGCGCTGGATGGCGGCCAAGGAAAACAAGGCCGATCAGGTGGGCGGCTTGAACGTCCGAGCCAAGGATGCGCAAGTCAAACGCGCCCTGTTCGACATGAGCACCACGGCGCAAATCAACGACAGCCTGAAACTTGGCGGCGCCATGCTGGGCGAAATCGGCCGGGTCGGCAAACTGCATAAGCCCAGGGTGGAACAGGCCAGCTTTGCGGTGCTCAAAGCGCCCGACATCCCGAGTGTGCTGGTGGAAGCGGCTTTCATCAGCAACCCCGACGAAGAAGCCAAACTCAACAGTGACGCCTACCAGGACCAGTTGGCCAATGCCCTGATGCGCGGCATCCAAGGCTACTTTTCGAAGAACCCGCCGCTGGCCAGGAATCGTACGGTTTAAGCCTGTTCTTCATCCCATGGCACGAGCATATCGGCGCGATGGCGGGTTTGTGCAATGCGCCGGGCGTTCGGTTCATCGGTTTGACTGATCCACGCCAGGGCTTGCGCCCGAGTCCGGCCAAAACGCATGTGACGCGCCAGCAAGCGTTGTTGGCGCACCACGTCGTCCACCTCCAGATACCACACCTCGTCCATCACCCCGCGAACCTCGGCCCACGGCCCGTCCTCGAATAACAAATAGTTGCCTTCCGTGATGATCAGCGGTGTGCGCGCCTCCACGGCAATGGCGCCGGCAATGGCCTCCTCCAGGTCCCGCCTGAAGTCGGGCGCATAGATAATTTCGCCGTCGGCCTGGGCCTTGATACGGCGCAGAAAACTCACATAGCCCGCGCTGTCAAAGGTGTCGCACGCTCCTTTACGCCCGGCCCGGCCCAGCCGGGCCAACTGCGTGTTGGCCAGATGAAAGCCATCCATGGGAACGATTTGGGTGTCATGCGGGAATGCGGCAACCAGCGCCTCCGCCAGGGTCGATTTTCCCGCTCCCGGAGGCGCCACAATACCCAAAATCTTGCGCCCACCCGAAGCGATCAACCGGGCGGCGTGCTCCAGGCACAGGGTCGGGACAATCATGTATTTCCGATTGGACCGGACTGATCCACCGTGAACTCCAGCGTGGCATGGGCCAGCCGAGCCTGCACTTCTTCTCGCGTGGGCGGCACGGCGCCCCGGCGCATCACACACAGGGTGGCACTGGCAATGGCGTTGCCCAGCAGTTCCCGGGCCTGCGCCTCGGGCACTTCGGCCGATCCCCAATCTGCCGGAATATCCAGTTCCAGCACGGCAACCACCAGTCCTGCCAGAAAGCAGTCACCCGCCCCCACCGTGTCCACAACCGCCACGCGTTCGGTTTCCCGCGCGTGGAAAATCTGGCCATGGCGCGTCAGCAAACTGGCACCCTCGCCGCCACGGGTCAGTGCCAGGAAATAGGCACGGCTGTTGCGCAGCAGGTGGGCGGCGCGCTGAGTCGCGTCCGCGCCGGGCAGGTTCAGGCACTCCAGATCCTCATCGCTAACCTTGATGATGTCGGCGAATTGCAGCGCCGTGAGGACGTGCCGGCGGTATTGCTCCAGGTTGGGCATGACCGAGGGGCGCAGGTTGGCATCAATGACCACAGTACGACCGGCCAGGCGCTGGCTTGCCAGCCAGGGCAGATAGGTCTCGGCGTCATCGGGCGACAACGCCAGCGCACCGGTGCACACCAGGGACAGCGTTTGCGCCTCGGCGCAGGCTTTCGTCATGGCCTCGGCACTGATGGCACGGTCGGCCACGCCCTCGCGGTAAAAAGCGTAGTCCGGGTGACCCTGGGCGTCCACACCCACCACCGCCAGCGAGGTCACTTGCTGCACCGGCTCAGGCACGGAGAGGTGCGCGCCATCGTCCTGCAAACCAATAGCCAGCTGACGACCGAAGCGGTCTTTTGACAGCGGATTCAGGTACAGGGTCTCAATGCCCTGGCGTGCCAGCGCACGGGTCAGGTTGTACACCGCACCGCCCAGGCAGGGTTGCAGCCGACCATCCGCATTGAGGATCAAATCGATCAGGGCTTCGCCTGCAGTCGCGACTTGCATGCGCTTATTTATTTGCATCATCTTAGGGTTTTCCATAACTAAAGTAACTTGATTTAGTAACTAGATTAGAACTATAGTCCACCTGCGCTGCAACGTAAAGCGTAATTCCCCGAGGCTTAAAACATATTTATGCCCCGTTTTAGCAAAAACTGATTGCCATCCCTTGAGGAGACTTCCCATGAACAAAGCGACTACGACCCTGATGCTGTCTGCACTGGCCCTTGCCACCTCCAGCGCTTTCGCTGCGGGTGAGCCCGTGATCGGCCTGATCACCAAAACCGAAACCAACGCCTTCTTCGTCAAGATGAAGGAAGGCGCCGAAGCCGAGGCCAAGAAGCTCGGCGCCAAGCTGCTGACCGCGGCCGGCAAATCCGACGGCGACACCGCCGGTCAGATCACCGCCCTGGAAAACATGGCTGCCGCAGGCGCCAAGACCATTTTGATCACGGCCAGTGGCGACGCCATCGCTCCGACCGTCAAAAAATTGCAGGCCAAAGGCGTGCAAGTGATTGCGCTGGACAGCCCGTTTGAAGGCGCAGACGCCCTGTTCGCCACCGACAACTACAAAGCCGGCGTGTTGGTTGGCCAGTACGCCAAAGCCGCCATGGCCGGCAAGCCGGCCAAGATTGCCACACTGGACTTGTTCCCCGGCCACCCGGTGGGCGCACAGCGTCACAACGGTTTCATGAAGGGTTTCGGCCTGCCGGCTGCTGACGCCAAGTCCAACGAGTTGTCCAAGGACGCCGCCGTCGTGTGTATGGCCGACAGCTTTGGCGATCAGGCCAAAGGCCAGACGGCCATGGAAAACTGCCTGCAGAAGAACCCGGACATCAATGTGGTTTACACCATCAATGAACCCGCTGCAGCCGGTGCATTCAACGCCCTGAAAAAAGCCGGTAAAGAAAAAGGCGTGACCATTCTGTCAGTCGACGGTGGTTGCCAGGGCATCCGCGACACAACCGCGGGCATCATCACCGCCACGTCGCAGCAATACCCCCTGAAAATGGCGGCACTCGGTGTGGCAGCCGGGGTGAGCTACGCCAAAGGTGGCAAGAAGTCTTCGGGCTACACCGACACCGGCGTGACCCTGATCTCGGCCAAGGCCATTGCGGGCGTGGACAGCAAAGACACCAAGACCGGCATGGACCTGTGCTGGGGCGAAAAGTAATTTCAGGGCGTTAAACCATGAACACATCCTCACGCCATATCCCATGGGGGGCGCTGGGCCCCTGGCTGGCCCTGCTGACCACCTGCATCTTTTTTACTACCCAGTCAGAGCGCTTTCTGACCGCTGAAAACCTCTCGCTGGTGTTGCAGCAGGTGATGGTCGTGGGGGTGCTGGCCATCGGGCAGACCCTGATCATTCTGACGGCCGGTATTGATCTGTCCTGCGGCATGGTGATGGCGCTGGGCGGTGTGGTCATGACCAAATTCGCGGTGAATTACGGCATTGACCCCTACCTGGCCATCATTTGCGGCCTGGCGGTCACCACCGGCTTTGGCCTCATCAACGGCTTGCTGGTGACCCGCTTCAAGTTGCCGCCCTTCATTGTGACGCTGGGCACGCTGAACATCGCGTTTGCAATCACCCAGATTTACTCCAAGGCGCAAATCATTCCCAACCTGCCCCCGCAAATGACGGCCCTGGGCAACACGTTCAATATGGGCAACACCGAAGTCAGCCTGGGCACCGTCACCATGATCGGCTTGTATGCACTGGCGTGGTTTGTGCTGCGCGAAACCGCGCCGGGTCGCCACCTGTACGCCGTGGGCAACGCCCCTGAAGCGGCACGGCTGACCGGCATCCGGGTGGACCGCGTGCTGGTGTCGGTCTACGCGCTGGCCGGCCTGTTTTACGGTATTGCCGCCCTGCTGTCGGTAGCGCGCACCGGTGTCGGTGACCCGAATGCGGGCCAAACTGAAAACCTGGACGCCATCACCGCCGTGGTGCTGGGCGGCACCAGCCTGTTTGGCGGGCGCGGCATTATTCTCGGCTCGCTCGTCGGTGCGGTGATTGTGGGCGTGTTCCGCAATGGCCTCACCTTGATGGGCGTGGCCTCCGTTTACCAAACATTGATCACTGGCATTTTGGTGATTCTGGCAGTCGCTGCCGACCAGATGTCTCGCAAAGGAGCACGTTAATGAGCACCAACGCTGCAATCAATACCTCAGCACCTCTCGTCATGCAGGCCAAGGGCATTGTCAAACGCTACGGCCAGGTCACGGCGCTGGACGGCACCGACTTCGAACTGCGCGCCGGTGAAATCCTGGCCGTGATCGGCGACAACGGCGCCGGCAAATCGTCACTGATCAAGGCCCTCTCGGGCGCCACGCTGCCGGACGAAGGCGAGCTGCTGCTTGACGGCAAGGTGGTGCACTTCAAGTCGCCCATCGACGCGCGACACGCCGGCATCGAGACGGTATACCAGGACCTGGCGGTCGCCCCCGCCATGAGCATTGCCGAGAACCTGTTTCTCGGCCGCGAGCTGATCAAGCCCGGCTTCCTTGGCCAACTGCTGCGCCTGCTCGACAAAAAGGAAATGCTGGCCCAGGCCATTGCCCGCATGCAGGAGCTCAAGGTCGGCATTCGTTCCATGACCCAAGCGGTCGAGACGCTCTCGGGCGGCCAGCGCCAGTGCGTCGCCGTGGCCCGCGCTGCCGCCTTTGCGCAGCATGTGGTCATCATGGACGAGCCGACCGCCGCGCTGGGCGTGAAGGAAGGCAATATGGTGCTGGAGCTGATCCGCCGCGTGCGCGACAAGGGCCTGCCGGTGATTCTGATCAGCCACAACATGCCGCATGTGTTCGAGATCGCGGACCGCATTCATATTCAGCGCCTGGGCAAACGTGCAGCCGTGGTCAACCCCAAAACCATCAGCATGAGCGACACCGTGGCCGTGATGACCGGCGCCAAGACGGTGGACGAACTGCCCGCCGATGCGCACGCTTGATCACCACGCCTGAACATCACATTCAAAGAAAAACATGCTCAAAGGAATCAACCCCCTGCTCACCCCGGAGCTACTCAAAGTTCTGATGGAGATGGGTCACGACGACGCGCTGGTGCTGGCCGATGCCAACTTCACTGCCATGAGCATCGCCGCCGGTAAACCTGTACTGCGCCTGCCCGGCACGTCCATGGCGCAGGCCGTGCAGGCGGTCACCTCCGTGCTGCCATTGGCGGCCGATATGGATCACCCGGTCGCCTTTATGCAGGTCAGCGGCACGCAAAGCCCGTACCTGTCCGAAGTGCAGCGCGACGTTCTGGCTATCTTGACGCCCGAACTGCTGCCCGGCCAGACGGCGCAAGCCGTGGAGCGCTTTGCGTTTTACGACCGCGCGCGCGCCGCTTATGCCATCGTCCTCACGGGTGAGCGCCAGCCCTTTGGCAACTTCATTCTGCGCAAAGGGGTCATCTGCGAAAATCTGCGGCCATGACACCTCGTAGCACCTCCCTCGCCGCAGACTCCCCCAAACTACTACGGCCCCGTGGTTCCAACCAGGTGGGCATGCGGGCATTCAACGAACGTGTGGTGCTGCAGGCCATCCGGCTCAATGGCAGCGTGCCCAAGGCAGAGCTGGCGCGCCTGACCCGGCTCACCGCACAGACCATCGGTTTGATCACGACCCGGCTGGAAGACGACGAGCTCGTGATCAAGCACGAGCGCGTGCGCGGGCGCATCGGTCAACCCTCGGTGCCGCTGGCGCTGAATCCGGACGGCGCCTTTTCGATCGGCATCAAGATTGGTCGCCGCAGGGCAGAGTGGCTCCTGGTCGACTTCACGGGCCAGGTACGGCAGCGGCAAACCCTTGACTACGCGTTCCCCGACGCCCACACCCTGCTGCCCGCCATTGGCGAGCGCATGAACGCCATGCGTGACGAACTCGGGCCTTTGAGCCCGCGCCTGGTGGGCGTGGGCGTGGCCGCACCGTTTCAGCTGGGCGGCTGGCACAAGATGCTGGGCCTGTCCGAGGCGCAATCGAACGAATGGAACCAGATCGACTTGGGCGCCCAGGTGCAGGCCATGACGGATGCGCCAGTCAGTTTTGCCAAAGACACTTCAGCGGCCTGCGTGGCCGAGCTGGTGACGGGACGCGGGCGCGACCTGAAGAGTTTTCTGTATCTGTTTGTCGACACCTTTGTCGGCGGCGGCCTGGTGATCAACTCGCACCTGCACGTCGGACTGCACGGCAACGCGGGCGCCGTGGCCTCGCTGCCCTCCTCCATCGCCGTGGGCACCACACCGCCCGGGCAAGTTATCAGCCAGGCTTCGCTGTGGGAGCTGGAGCAACGGTTCATCGCCCATGGCCTGGACCCCAGCGCCGCCTACGACGAGCGCGCCATGTCGGCCCCGTTCGAGATGGAGACCAGCGCCTGGCTGGCCAATGCCGCCAACGCATTGGCGCATTGCGTGGTGAGTGGCACGGCGTTTTTGGACATCGAAGCCGTGGTGATCGACGGTTCGTTTTGCCGAGCGCTGCTGAATCGGGTGATTGAGCGGACGAATGAGGCCTTGCAGCGTTACAACTGGGAAGGTCTGTGGCCGGCGACCGTCATTGCCGGCAATGTCGGTCCCGACGCGGCGGCGCTGGGCGGCGCGTTATTGCCCTTGCACGCCAACTTTGCGCCGGACCAGGAATTGTTTCTGAAAGTTGGGGTTTAAGGGCCGCGCCCGGACCCCACCTGTTCATCCCACCTGCAAGGGTTTGCGGCGCGACTTCCAGGCGCCAAACATGATCACCAGCCCGGGGATCAGAATCATGGCCCAGATGATTTTGTCCAGATGCGCTTTCACAAACGGGAAGTTGCCGAAGAAATAGCCCACGGTGATGATGCCGACCACCCACAGCGCACCGCCGGACACGTCAAACAAGGTGAACCGGGTCCGGCTCATCTTCGCCACACCGGCCACAAAAGGCGCAAACGTGCGCACAAAGGGCATGAATCGCGCCGCCACGATGGTGATGCCGCCATAGCGTTCGTAAAAATCGTGCGCCCGGTTGAAGGCCGCCTTGTTGAACAGCCGGGAGTCTTCCCACTTGAAGACCCGGGGACCGAAGTAGCGCCCCAGGGCGTAGTTGGACTGGTTGCCCAGCACGGCCGCTGCCAGCAGCAATCCCACCGATAGCGGGTAACTCATCAGCCCCACACCGCACATGGCGCCCACCACAAACAGCAGTGAATCGCCTGGCAAAAACGGCATGATCACCACGCCGGTTTCCACAAAGATCACGAGGAACAGCAGCGCATAGACCCACAGGCCATAGCTGCGCACAAAGGCTTCCAGGTATTTGTCCACGTGCAGGATGAAGTCGAAGAGATAGGTAATGATTTCCATGGGGCTGGATTATCCCCGCCACCTAAAATACATCCCTGTGAACACTGCCCTATCCCCCTCCCCCCGTCGGCCTATCCGCGAACTGCCCGACGAGCTGATCAGCCAGATTGCCGCCGGTGAGGTCGTGGAGCGCCCCGCCTCGGTGGTGCGTGAGTTGGTGGATAACGCACTGGACGCCGGCGCCAGTCAGGTGACCGTGCGCCTGCTGGCCGGCGGTGTCCGGCTGATTGCGGTGGAAGACGACGGCGCGGGCATCCTGCGTGAAGAACTGCCGATAGCGCTCAAGCGCCACGCCACCAGCAAGATCAGCAACCTGCACGACCTGGAGTCGGTGGGCACCATGGGCTTTCGGGGTGAGGCGCTAGCCGCTATTAATTCAATAGCTGACTGCGTAATACTGTCTAGGGCTACAGGCCAAAACAATGCATTTTTTCTGGATGGACGCACGGGCGAACTCAAACCCGTGGCGCGCAGCACCGGCACCACGGTCGAAGTCAAAGAGCTGTTTTTCAGTACCCCGGCGCGGCGCAAATTCCTCAAAACCGACGCCACCGAGCTGGCGCACTGCGTCGAAGCGGTGCGCCGCCACGCGCTGGCGCGGCCCGATGTGGGCTTTGCCATCTGGCACGAGGGCCGGCTGGTCGAGCAATGGCGCCGCTGCCAGGGTCAGGACGACTCCGACCCGAATGACGCGCCAGGCGCCAGCCGCGAACATGCCGGAGCCCTGCTGGACCAGCGCCTGGCCGATGTGCTGGGCAGCGAATTTGTCGAACGCTCGGTGCGGGTGGATTACCGCACCAGCAGCAACAGCCATTTGCAGAGCGCCCCCACGGTGCGGGTGTGGGGCCGCGCTGGCATTCCCGACGCGGCGCGCTCGCGGGCCGACCAGCAGTTTTGCTACGTCAACGGCCGCTTTGTGCGCGACAAGGTGCTCACCCACGCCGCCCGCAGCGCCTATGAAGATGTGCTGCATGGTCACCGCCAGCCGGTTTATGCGCTGTACATCGACATCGACCCGACGCGGGTGGATGTCAACGTGCACCCGACCAAGATCGAAGTGCGCTTTCGGGACAGCCGCGAAGTGCACCAGGCTGTGCGCCACGCAGTAGAGGATGCACTGGCCGCGCCGCGTGCCGCTACCGCTGCCGCTGCCGCGCAGACAGGCACGCCCAGCGGGCAGACCGCCGCGGCCAGCCACCCGGCCTTGCCGAATGCCGCAGTGCATGATATTTACGAGACCAAAAGGCCTCTAGCCCCCATGTACTCTGCGCAACCAGCTATCAATTTTGAAGCAACAGCCGGACACCGGGTCAGCGACCTGGAGCTGCTGTGGCACAAAGGTGATCCGGCGCAGACATCACCCGGTGCGAACCCGGCGCAGTCGGCTGGCGTGTGGGCCAGTGCCGGCCCTGACCAGAGCAACACCCGCGCCGCCACCGCGGGGCTGCCCGCGCCCCTGCCTGCGGGCGACTGGCCCCTGGGCCGCGCCCTGGCCCAGCTGCAGGGCATTTACATCCTGGCGGAAAACACCCAGGGCCTCATCATCGTGGACATGCATGCGGCTCACGAGCGCATCGTTTACGAACGGCTCAAGGCCCAGTTGCTGGTCCAGAGCGCGGCCAATACCTCGGATTCAGGCCAGGCCTTGCCCGCATTGGCGAGCCAGCCGTTGCTGATTCCAGCCACCTTCGCCGCCACCCCGAACGAGGTGGCCACCGCCGAAGCGCATACCGAGACACTCAGAACCCTGGGTTTGGAAATCACTCCGTTTTCGCCCAAAACCCTGGCGGTGCGGGCGGTGCCGACCACGCTGGCCCAGGGCGATGCGGCCGAGTTGGCCAGAGGCGTTCTGGCGGAATTGGCCCAGCACGACGCCAGCACCGTGATACAGCGCGCCCAAAACGAGTTGCTGTCCACCATGGCCTGCCACGGCGCGGTACGCGCCAACCGCCGCCTGACCCTGGAAGAAATGAATGCGCTGCTGCGCCAGATGGAAGCCACCGACCGCTCTGACCAGTGCAACCACGGGCGCCCGACCTGGCGGCAAGTCAGCATCAAAGAGCTGGACGCCTTGTTTTTGCGTGGACGTTGAGCACCCCTGCCAATGCCCTCGCCCGCGAACTTACGTCGACTTTTATCCACCCCGGTCCGCGCCAAAGTCAGTTCTGAAGCCCGCGCCCTGTGGCTGCTGGCCTGGCCGATCCTGATCGGTCAACTGGCCAATGTGGCGATGGCCGTGGTGGACGTGGCGATGGCCGGGCACGCCTCGGCACAAGACCTGGCCGGTGTATCGCTGGGTGTTTCGATCTGGAACATGCTCATCATCACCCTCATGGGGGTGATGATGTCGATCAGCCCCATCGTGGCCCACCATGTGGGCGCGCGCGAGTTCATCCAGGTGCCGCATGTGGTGCGCCAGGGCCTGTGGAAGGCGCTGGGCGTTGGCGTCATCGCCCTCATGGCGGCCAACCTGTCGACTGCCGTTTTTGACCACCTCGGGCTCGAACCGCTGGTGCGCGATCTGGCCAAAAACTTCGTGCATGTCACCAGCTTTGCCATGCCCGCTTTTGCCTGCTACCGCGTGCTCTACGGGTACAGCGCCAGCCTGAACCAGACCAAGCCTTTGATGATGATCGCCATTGGCGCATTGATGCTCAATGGGCTGGTGAACTGGCTGCTGGTGTTCGGCAACCTGGGATTTCCCCGTCTGGGCGGCCTGGGCTGCGCCTGGTCCACGCTGCTGTGCGTCTGGTTCAACCTGCTGGCGCTGCTGTGGTGGATGCACCGCGCCAAGGCCTACCGCAGCACCTGGCCGTTCGACCGCTTTGAGCCACCCCACTGGCCACAGATGCGCGCCCTGCTCAAACTCGGGTTGCCCATCGGCGTCACCTATTTTGCCGAGACCAGCGCCTTCAGCCTGATTGCCCTGCTGGTGGCCAAATTTGGCAGCACCCAGGTGGCGGCCCACCAGATTGCCCTGAATTTTTCCTCGCTGGTGTTTATGGTGCCCTTGAGTCTGGGCGTGGCAATTCTGACCCGTGTCGGTCAATCGCTGGGCGCGGGCGACCCGGTGGCGGCACGCTTTCGCGCTTGGGTGGGCGTCGCCGTGGCCCTGCTTTTTGCGACGATTTCTGCCGCCTTTATGGCCGTGTTCAACCAGCAGATTGCAGCGGCCTACACCAGCGACGTGGCGGTAGCCACCCTGGCGGCACACCTGCTTTTTTGGGCTGCCGTCTTTCAGCTGTCGGATGCCACGCAGGTCGCCACCAGTTGCGCCATTCGTGGCTACAAGGTCACGCGTGCCCCCATGGTGATTCACCTCACGGCGTTTTGGGTATTTTCACTGCCGCTGGGTTACGTTCTTGGTCTGGCGCCGCCGTGGCTACCTTGGGCGCCGTCGCAGCCACTGGCGGCCGAGGGCTTCTGGATTGCGCTGGTGGTCGGTTTGACCGTGGCCGCGCTGGGGCTGACTGCCTTGCTGCGGCACGTTGCACGCAGTCACCTGCCATAAGCTCATAGTCGACCGCAGCTACTCATCCTCGCCCAGTGTGTACTCATCAATCGGGTACGACGCCTGCGGGTCATCTTTTGCCAGATCATGTTCCATGGCCAAGTGATGCTTGTGGATGAGACCGTGAAACTCTGCAAACGGCCCGCCCAGCAGATAGATTGGCTGGCGCGTGTCTGGATGAAACCCGGCCACGCCTGTGGCGCCCCCAGACCACGCGCGCTCAACCTCGGCCAGTCCCAGGCCAAGCAGATCACCCATGAGCTGAGAGCGGGTTTTCCCGGGATGCATCTCGCAAAGGGCCTCCAGCCGGGAAGCGAGCTCAAGCGGCAGCCGGCATGAGTACCTTTTGCGAGTGAGGCGGATGCCTCGTTCACGCGTGGCATCCGGCGACTCAGCAGGCTTGTTGATTTTCATGGCGTACTTCGCTAAAGACCGATGGTGGATGTGTCGAATGTCCTCTCACCGCGACCGGGCCGCCAGTACGATCTGTCTGAGTCCTTGAGTGCGTCGGTAAATTCCGACAGTCGATCGCGAAATGACTCGCCAGTGACATCGGCATCGGCAACGGCCAATGTTGCGACAGCAGGCCTGCCACAAAGTGACTCAAGATCGCGCAGCACCTTGGCGTGCCCCGAGCCGCCGTACGAACAGAAAAAAGCCACACGGTGAAACTGACGGCGCTGCCTCTTGAGGTAAGAACGTACCGGACTGGCGACATTCCCGCACCAGATTGGCGTTCCAATCACGACGATGTCGTAGTCGCTCGGTACATGCTTGGCGGGTCGAATGGGTGTAGCCACATGCAAGGCCGCTTCAATTGCCGATCGCACATAACCGCCTGCATGGTTGCGCCCTGTCACGTCTTCGATGGGCTCCAGGTCGGCACTACAGGCACCCGCAATCTGCCGGGCAATAGTTCGCGTGAACCCGGTTCGCGAATAGTAGAGCACCAAAATTTTCGTCATAGCCAACTGCTGACAGTTCAAAAATTCATCGGCAAGCGGACCGTGAGCGACACATCCGGCGTGTCGCGCGTGAGTCCGGCACCGACCGACACATTCAAGGTGGTTTTGGGGCTGAGCCGGTAGGAGTAGCCGAGTAGCAAGGTGCCCAACTGTGTCCTGACTGAACCCGGTACAACCTGGCCATTGTTTTCGGTTCTCCCCACTGAGCTATGGTCATAGCCAATGCTGAAGGAGGACTTTTCGTTCAAAGCCAAGCCCATCCCGAAGTTGAAACCAAGAACGTCGCCCGGTTTGATCGACCCCAGAAACTC
>NZ_JAUSLE010000044.1 GCF_030646845.1 Rhodoferax sp.
CGGACCGAGCAGGCCGAGCGCACCCATTTCACGGAAGATGGCGACATCGGTTTTTTCAGCGCGAAAGGCTTCGATCACGCGCGGCTGCAGCTGGTCCTGGCAATACGCGGCGGAAGCATCGCGCACCATGCGTTCGTCATCGCTGAGTTGCTGGTCGAGCAAAAAGGGGTCTTGCCAGTTGAAGGCGGTGTGGGCCATGAGAGTTCTCCAATTGAAAATATAAATTCGATTTGATGCGGCAATGGCCGCGGACAGCGCTTGATCGCGAACGGGGCATGGCAAACGCCAACAACATGGCGTGACCCACTCAACAGCTGAAAGGGCTAACAGACCACGTTGTGGATCCCATGTTTATTCAGCGGTGAACAAAGTTCGGCACCCGTTTTTCTACAAAGGCGTGCATGCCTTCCTTTTGGTCTTGCAGCGCGAAGCTGGCGTGCAACATGCGCCGTTCAAACCAGATACCTTCACTCAGCGGACTCTCGAACGCCCGATTGACGGTTTCCTTCATCATCATGAGCGCGGGCAGGGAGTAGCTGGCAATTTTTTGCGCTATGACCAACGTTTCCTCCAGCAGGCTGTCGGCCGGCAACACACGCGACACCAGGCCAGCGCGCAGGGCTTCCTGCGCATCCATCAAACGCCCGGTCATGCACAAGTCCATCGCCAGGGCCTTGCCCACGGCACGCGGCAAACGCTGCGTACCGCCGGCGCCCGGCAGGGTGCCAATCTTGATTTCCGGTTGCCCGAAACGCGCCGTCTCGGACGCAAAGACCATATCGCACATCATGGCCAACTCGCAGCCGCCGCCCAGAGCAAAGCCGGACACGGCTGCAATCACCGGCTTGCGAAAGGTGCGCAGCCGTTCCCAGTTGCGGGTGATGAAGTCCGTGGTGTAAGCCTCGGCAAAGTCCATGTGTTGCATGGCAACGATATCGGCACCAGCCGCAAACACTTTCTCGGAACCCGTCAGCACCGCGCAACCAATACCGGCGTCGGCTTCCAGCCGGTCCAGCGCATCGCGCAGGCCGTTCATCACTGCATCGTTCAAGGCATTCATGGCATCGGGCCGATGGATGCGGATCAGGCCAACGCGGCCCTGCACTTCGAGCTGGATCACCTCATCGGTACGCATGGGAGCGCTCATGTGCTTTCTCCAAACACCTTGGCCGCTTCGCGCAGCTTGAACTTCTGCAGCTTGCCACTGGGCGTCTTGGGCAAGTCCTCCATGAGTTCCAGCCGCTCAGGGTGGTATTGGCGGGTGACCTGGTTGTCCGACAGGTAGCGGCTCATGTCCTCCAGTGTGAAGCTGTGGCCAGGCCTGACCGTGACAAACGCACAGGCCTTCTCGCCCAGGCGTGCATCGGGGTAACCGACGATGGCGACCATCGCCACGGAGGGGTGCTTGTAGAGCAGGTTTTCAATTTCCATGACCGGGATGTTTTCGCCGCCACGAATGATCAGGTCCTTGCTGCGGCCATTGATGCGAACGTAGCCTTCAACATCCAGGAACGCCATATCACCGGTGTCAAACCAGCCGTCGGCATCGGTCGCGTTCAGGTGCGGGCGTTTGAGGTAACCGGCAAACAGCGAGCAGCCGCGCACCAGCAGACTGCCGGTTTGCCCTGCCGGCAGCGACCGACCATCGACATCCACCACCTTCAGCTCAATGCCCGGCAGCGGGCGACCATCGGTGTTACCGGATTTTTCATTCGTGCGGGCGGGCTCGGTCACGGTCACGGCGCCGCACTCGGTCATGCCCCAGGCCGAGCTGACTGCCAGGCCTAATATTTTGCGGGCACGCTCGATCAGCACCGGCGGAATCGGCGCCCCGGCGCAGCAGAAATTGGCAAACTGGGGCGACACCGGACCGCCCGCTTCAGCCGCGTTGCACAAGTCAACCACGAAGGGGCTGGAGGCCATGCTGAAGGTAATGCCCTCGTCGCGGATCAACTCCAGCGCCTGGCGGGGCTCCCAGATGTCTTGCAGCACGGTGGTGGCATTGAGGATCAACGGGATCATCACCAGATAGCCAAAGCCGGTCAGGTGCGCCATGGGCGACGCGCCCAGGATCACATCCTTCTGTGTTAATCCATAGGCCTCGATGTAGCCATGCAGATTGGAAAACAGCGTGTTGGAGGTATGCATCACGCCCTTCGGTTCACCCGTGGTGCCCGAGGTGTACATCAGCAGCAACACCTCATCCGGCGCCAGGCCTTCGCCCGTGAGTGCCGGGGTGTCATCGCGCAGCAGCAGCGCGTCGAAACTGTCGGCGCCTTCGCCATTCAACACCACCAGGTGCTGCAGAAAAGGCAGCTCACCGCGCATGCCATTGGCCATGGCCTCGTAGTCAAAGCCCTTGTAACTCTTGGGCACGATGAAGACTTTGGACTCGCCAAAGTCCAGCATGAACTTGAGCTCGCGCTGGCGGAAGATCGGCATGATCGGATTTGCCACGGCCCCAATGCGCGCGCAAGCCAGCGACAGGGCAATGAACTCCCACCAGTTGGGCAGCTGCCAGCTCACCACATCGCTGTGACCGGCGCCCAGCGCGGTCAAACCGCGGGCAATGCGATCGACCTGCCGGTCCAGTGCCCGATAACTCAGGCGCACAGGCTGTGGCACATCACTGCGGTAAGCCACCACCGCCGTATGGTCCGGACAGTTTTGCAAGGCCTGGGCCATGAAATGGTTGATGGTCTGGTGGCGCCAAAAGCCCGCCGCGGTCATGGCCGCCTGGCGGGGCGAAATCAAAACAGGATCGAATTGCACAGGAGTCTCCTTTAGTCATGGGATGCGCAATGCGGGTGCAAAATGCCCCCTGCAAAACACGCAATGCGACAATGTATTGCTATATGTGCTTTTTAGCAATCCCTCTCCGACATGAAAACCCCACCTTAATTACTAGGGAATTCCCCTATATAACCACAATTACTGGCTTGAAAAGCAAATCAAAACCAATTTATCTAAACGCATTTAAGTAAATACATTGACATTGTTTGCAATTCGTTCTTAAACTTCGTCCATTGAATTAAAAGGAGACTGCAATGGACTTCAACCTGAGTGACGACCAGCAGGCACTGGTAGACAGCGCCCGCCGCTTTGCGAAACAAAAACTGGCCCCGGGCTATCGGGTGGGTGACAAAACGGGCCGCGTGGACCGGGCTATGGTCAAGGCCATGGGCGATATGGGCTTTCTCGGCCCGGAGCTGCCTGAAGCCTACGGCGGCCTGGGTGTGGACTGCGTCACCAGCGGCCTGCTGCTGGAACAGATTGCCTATGGCGACTTCAACATGTCGTATATCAATCTCCTGACCTCCTTGTGCGGGCAAATCATTGCCACCCATGCCCAGGACTATTTGAAAGAACGCTGGCTCAGACCCATCCTGGCGGGTGAAAAGCTTGTTGCCATTGCCTTAACCGAGCCCAGCGCCGGATCAGACGCCGCCCGCCTGAAGCTCAAGGCCGTCCGCGATGGCGATCACTTTGTGATCAACGGCGAAAAAACCTCCATCTCACTGGCCGACCAGTCCGACGTGGCGGTGGTATTTGCCCGCACCGGCACCGACAAAGACGGCGCCAAGGGCATCAGTGCCTTTCTGGTGCCCATGGACTTGGCCGGCCTGACCCGCACGGCGTTTGACGATGTGGGCACCCGCGCGGTGGGACGCGGTTCGATCTTCTTTGACAACGTGCGCGTGCCCGCCGACCACATGCTGGGTGATGAAGGCAAGGGCTTCATCCAGGTGATGCAGGGCTTTGACTACAGCCGCGCGCTGATCGGCCTGCAATGCCTCGGAGTGGCGCGTGCCTCACTGGACGAAAGCTGGGAATACGCCAAAGGTCGGGAAACTTTTGGCCAACCCATCATCGAGCGCCAAGGCGTGAGCTTTCCGCTGGCCGAAGCTGAAACCTATCTGGAATCGCTGCGCTGGCACTGCCTGCGCACCTTATGGCTCAAGGACAACGGTAAACCGCACACCGCCGAAGCGGCCATGTGCAAATGGTGGGGTCCCAAACTGGCCTGCGAAATCATCCATCAGTGCCTGCTCACGCACGGCCACGGCGGCTATGCCAGCGACTACGCATTCGCACAGCGCTACCGGGACGTACTGGGCCTGCAGATTGGGGACGGTACCGCCAACATCATGAAGATGATCATCGCGCGCGAAAAGTCCGGCATGCGCCTGACTTAAAGCTTGGACATATTGTTTTGCAGTTTGGTGAAGTAATGGATAAACGCCACCCGGTCATCGAACGACAGGCCTTTCAGGGCCTCATCGTAGAAGTTGTGAATGGGGTCTTGCAGCTGTTGCCACAGTACCTCGCCCTGCGCGCTGAGTTTGACGGTGCGCGAACGGCGGTCGTCCTCACTGGTGACGCGTTCGATCAAGCCATCACGCTCCAGCCGCGACAACAGGCCCGTCAGGTTCTGGCGGCTCATCAGCAAAAAGCGGGACAGGTCACCAATCGACATGCCGCCGGTCACATTGGGCCGCGACAGGGCGCCCAGCACCGACCACCGTTGCGTCGTCATGCCGAATTGTTCGACGGCCTGACTGCCCTTGGTATGCAGCGTGTTGGCAACTTGAAACAGGCGAAAGAACAACCGGTTGTTGATTTCGTGAATCGCGTGGTTTTTCTCGGTGCGCAGATCGGACATGGGATGGTTCAGCAAACAGGACAGCGGTCATCGTAAGCGATGACTTGACACAGACAGACAAATTTTTTGATTTTTTAACAGGAGAAAAGTAATGCGCGGACTTAAAGACAAAGTGGTATTGGTAACCGGCGGCGGCGGCGGCATTGGCGCAGCAACCTGCAAGCGCTTCGGCGAAGAAGGTGCCAAAGTTGCCGTGGTGGACATCAACCCGACCGCTGCCGAAGGCGTGGTCAAAGACATCGTTGCAGCCGGCGGCAAGGCCCAGGCTTTTGTGGTGGACCTGACCAATCAAGAGCAAGTCATTGCGGGCGTCGCCGCCATTGAAGCCGCCTTGGGTCCCATTGACGTGTTGGTCAACAACGCAGGCTGGGACCGTGCTGGCAACTTCCTCAAAACCGACAAGGCGCTGTGGGAACAGATCGTCGCCATCAACCTGTATGGCTCGCTGCACATGCACCATGCCGTGCTTCAAGGCATGTCGGAACGTGGCCGTGGCCGTGTGGTGAACGTAGCCTCCGATGCAGCCCGTGTCGGCTCCTCGGGCGAAGCGGTGTATGCACTGTGCAAAGGCGGCATGATCGCGTTCTCCAAAACCATCGCCCGCGAACTCTCGCGCAAGCAAATCAACGTCAACGTGGTCTGCCCCGGCCCGACCGACACCGCGCTGTTTGCCGACTTCGCCGGTGACGGCGAGCAGGCCGACAAGCTGCGCCAGGGTCTGGCCCGCGCCATTCCGTTTGGCCGACTGGGTCAGCCGGGCGACCTGCCGGGTGCCATCGCATTTTTGGCCAGCGACGACGCGGCCTTCATCACCGGCCAGGTCATCAGCGTCTCCGGCGGCCTGACCATGGTCGGCTAACTCTCTAACTAGCTAACTCTGTACCCCACCCACAAGGAAATCAAAATGGAAATGACAACCCCCGTCTACACCGACATCCTGTACACCAAGGCTGACGGCATCGCCACCATCACCATCAACCGGCCCAAGGCCTACAACGCTTTCACGGCCAACACCTGCGAGGAAATGATCCACGCCTTCAAGGACGCGGACTGGGACAGAAGCATTGGCGTGGTCGTTTTGACCGGCGCCGGCGAGAAGGCCTTTTGCACCGGCGGCGACCAGGGCACGCAAGACGGCGGCTACGGTGGCCGTGGTGTCATCGGTCTGCCGATTGAAGAATTGCAAAGCGCCATCCGTGACTGCAACAAGCCCGTGATTGCCCGTGTCAACGGTTTTGCGATTGGCGGCGGCAATGTGCTGGTCACCATTTGTGACTTGGCCATCGCCTCAGAAAATGCTCAGCTCGGCCAGGCGGGCCCCCGTGTGGGCTCCGTCGATCCCGGCTTTGGCACCGCTTTGCTGGCTCGTGTGGTGGGCGAGAAGAAAGCGCGAGAAATCTGGTACCTGTGCCGCCGCTACACCGCGCAGGAAGCGCTGGCCATGGGCCTCGTGAACGCCGTGGTGCCACTCGACCAGCTGGACGCCGAAGTGCGCAAATGGTGTCTTGAGATCGTGGAAAAGAGCCCCACCGCCATTGCGCTGGCCAAGAAGTCTTTCAACGTCGACACCGAAATGATCCGCGGCATGGGCGGTCTGGCCATGCATGCGCTCAAGCTGTACTACGAAAGCCCGGAGTCGGCCGAAGGTGGCAACGCTTTCCGTGAAAAGCGCAAACCCGAGTTCCGTAAATACGTCAAGTAACCCACCGGAAGAACACCATGATCAGAGACTCAGAAACCCTTACTTTGTTGCTCGACACCATTGGGCGCTTTGTGCGCGAGAAGCTGGTGCCGCAAGAAGCACACGTTGGCGAAACCGACCAGATCCCCGA
>NZ_JAUSLE010000045.1 GCF_030646845.1 Rhodoferax sp.
CCGGGGAACTCCAGCGCGCCGTCGAACGCGATGAACTCGTCGTGCACTACCAGCCCAGCGTGATCCTCAGTTCGCAGAAGATTGCGGGCGTGGAAGCGCTCGTTCGATGGCAACACCCAACACGTGGGCTGGTGGCGCCGAACGACTTCGTGCCGATTGCTGAAAAGACCGGACTCATCCACCCCATCGGCCGTTGGGTGCTCCGAGAGGCTTGCGCGCAAGTACGAAGTTGGCAAGTCCAGTACCCGAGCGATCCGCCGCTCGCCGTCGCCGTCAATGTTTCGTCTCGCCAGGTGCATCAGCCTGGCCTCGTCAAGATCGTCGCCGAAGCGCTCCGCGACTCGGGTCTGCCGCCGGAGACCCTGATCCTCGAGATTACCGAAAGCCTTGTCATGCAGAACGCGGAACTCGCGATCGCGCGTCTGCACGAGCTGAAGGCGCTTGGCATTCGACTGGCCATCGACGATTTTGGTACGGGCTACTCGTCGCTGGCGTATCTGCAACGTTTCCCCATCGACCAGCTGAAGATCGACCGGTCTTTTGTGCAGGATGTGACGCATCACCCGGACAGTGCGTCCATCGTGCACAGCATCATTGGACTGGCGCGCAATCTGCGAATGCAGACGGTGGGTGAAGGCGTGGAAACGGCTGCTCAGCGTGATTTCCTGCGGGGTGCGGGCTGCGACCTGATGCAGGGATTTTTGTTCAGCCGTCCATTGCCGCCGCAGGAGTTATTCACCCTGGTGCAGCAGCACAAGCTAGACCCAGCCCAACCAGCCCAGCAGCGCGCCAGCGCCCAGCAGCCACAGCAGATGCAGCCGGGTGCGCCACACCAGCAGGGCGCACAGGCCGGCAAGTAGCCACAAGGGCCAGTGTTGCAGCGGGCGGCCATGGCTGGAGGCCAGAATCCAGCCAGTGGCAATGAGCAGCGCAATCACGATGGGTGCCATGCCCTGCTTGAAGGCGCGCACGGCCCGCAGTTCCCGGTTTTGATGGCCCCAGCGGGCGGCAGCGAAGGTGAGGGTGGTGCTGGGCAGCATGATGCCGATCATGGCAATGCTGACGCCGAGCAGGGCGTAGGCCCAGGCAGCCACACCACCACCCATGCCGCCCCCGGCATTCATGCCTACATTCCAGCCCAGCAGGGCGACAAACAGCACGTTGGGCCCCGGCGCCGCCTGCGCCAGCGCGACAGAGGAGGTGAATTGACCATCGCTCAGCCAGTGCCGTTCGTCCACCAGATAGCGGTGCATGTCGGGGGCCGTCGTGATGGCGCCGCCGACCGCCAGCAAGGACAGCGAGAGAAAATGAGTCAACAGCGCCAGCCAGTCGGCCACCGTCAGGGTCAGGCTCACTCGGACGACTCCACAGTGCGCACCCGGGCCAGCTGCCGGTAAGCCCAGACACAGGCGAGCCCACCCACGCTCACTAGCACCCACGCCAAAGGGACGCGCAGCAGGGCGATTGCTACAAAAGTAATAGCTGCAAACGCCCAGCAGACGGAGGCTCCCATTACATTTGCTTTCAAGGCGCCTGCGAGTTTGAGCCCGGTGGCCGTGATCAGGCCCGCTGCCACGGCGCCCATGCCGCGCAGCGCACCCTGCACGCCCGGCGAATCGGAAATGCCGGCAAAGATGGTCGCCACCACCAGCACGATCAGCATCGGAAAGGCCAGCATGCCAGCCAATGCCACCAGCGCGCCACGCAGCCCGAAGTAGCGGTCGCCAATCATCAGCGAGAGGTTGACCACATTGGGTCCAGGCAGTATTTGCGCCACGGCCCAGTCTTCCACGAACTCCTCGCGGGTCAGCCATTTCTTCTTTTCGACCAGTTCGCGCTGCACGACGGCCAGCACGCCACCAAAACCTTGCAGCGCCAGCCACGTAAATGACCAGAACAGGTCAGTCAAGGATTCAGGGCGGGGGTGGACTGCGTCCGTGGAGACGGGCTGGGCTTTGGACACTGGCGTATCAGGATTCGTCATGGTCCGATTATCGGGGACGCCTGACGCGATCAACGCGTGGCAAGGGGCGGCTGCAACAGCGGGAGAGTCAAAGCTTCAATGCCCAAGTCTCACCGACCAGGTTTTGCCCAAAGCCCTGATAGGGCTCGCTTTTGATGAGCTGGAAACCTCTTCTGGCATAGATGCCACGCGCTGCGTCCAGGCAGCTGTTGGTCCACAGCACTATTTTTCTGTAGCCTTTGCTGCGCGCAAAGGCGATGCATTCGTCGGTCAGGCGGGCGCCCAGACCCAGGCCGCGGGCCTGGGGCGTCAGGATCAGCATGCGGAGCTGGGCCACGGTTTTTGATTTGCGCACCAGAAATACCGAACCCACCCGCTCACCATTGCGCTCGGCGATCCAGCAGCGTTCCCAATCGGGTTGACGCTTGCGCAGATATTGCGCCACGATGCTGGCCACCAGGGCTTCGAACTCGGTATTCCAGCCGTATTCGCGCGCATAGATTTCGCCGTGCTGCTGCACCACCCAGCCCATGTCACCGGGCTGGGGGTCGCGCAGAACAATCTCAGGCTCTGGCATGCTGGCGGCGTTCCTTGGGGACATGGTCTTGCGATCCATAGAAGAGCCGAGCTACCCCTTTGGCCTCGAACGGTTTCCAGTCACTTTCAGGCTGCGCCAGACGATCCGCAATCAGGTATAGGGCGTTCGGGCTGCTGCCCATGCCGATGTGGCTGTTGCCACGCAGATTAATGCTCTCGCCCCCGGGCTGGCCCTCTTCGATGGAGCATTCCCACGCCACGACGCCATCGAGTTTGCTGTAGATCGATGTGGTGGGTACTGGTGGCTTGACGCGCATTTCCAGATGCTGGTTGAAGTCCAGGTCTTCAAAGCGGTCGCCTGACAGCCACTCGTACAGATGTGTGCCGGTGGAGGCGAGTGGATGACCGGTGAAAGGTGAGCCCAGCGTGATGACCTGACGCACCATGTCCGGACAGAACCGGCCCAGTTCACGGGCAAACACGCCGCCCAGGCTCTGACCGATGATGCTGACTTTTTGTCCGTGCTCATCGAAGATGAGCTTCAGCCGCTCCTGCATCAACTGCGCGCTCTCCTCTTTCATTCCCTTGTTTCGTCCCAAGCCCCATGGGTAAGTGGCATAACCCAGATCATCCAGAAACTGGCGCAACAGGGCGGTTGACGAGTCTGCGGCACCGAGGCCGGGAATGACCAGCACCGGATGGCCATCCCCGCGCGGTGCCACCAGTTGCAGCGGTTTGAAGCTGGCGACACCGGCCCAGAATTCCCAGAGCGCGCGATGCTCCAGCGCCAATAGCCACATGGATGGCGCCTCGACGTCGGGAAATTGGGTCATCGACGCTTTCAACTTTTTCATGCGTGACATGGGGGCTCCTGCAAAGGTAAGGGCTGGACAGATTGTTTCAGGAAAGGGTCGGGTCTTCAAGTTGCTGCAATACCCAGGCGGCGACTGCACCGTTGAAACATAGTTCAAGGTGACCGAGACCGTCGAACACGGTGACCGGAACGCCTTCGAGCACCTGTTCGCGCTGGGAATAGACGATGTTGTCCTGCGGGGTGATGGCAATGCGCATCAGGCTGCGGGTCGATGCGGTCTCGCTCGCCGCCAGTTCCTGCAGCCAGGCGCTGCGCAAGAGCATCTGTTTTCCGTTGTCGGTCTTGACGCGGGAGGCGATCTGCGTGCCGACGTGGGGTGTGCCGAGGGTGATGACGCGGGCCACGCGGCTGGTGCCGTAGGTGCGCATCCAGGCCCGGATGGCCAGCCCGCCCATGCTATGGCCGATGAGGGCGACTTTTTCTGAACCGGTCTGGCGGCACAGTTCCGCCACGGCCTTCTCGATGAGGGGCGCATACAGGTCGATGGAGGTGAACAAAGGCTCCAGATCAACCCCCAACACCGGGTGCCCGGCGCGGCGCAGCCGATTGGCCATGACATCCCAGACCCGGTGGTTGCACAGGTAGCCATGCACGAGCACGACCGGTATGCGAGAGCCATCAGAGGAAGGGTCGGCGGTCGCCAGTCTCACTTGCGGTGAGGCCTTGGCCCAAGGCAGCTGACGCAGGCCAAACCGCAGCCATGCCCAGTATTCGCCGAACAGCGAACGCCACCACAGGGCATTGGCACCCGGCGCCCGCGACATGATGCCGGTCGCCATGCTCACCAGCATCGTCGTCATCAGTGGCAGCAGCAAAGCCGTAACCGCCGCCAGCCAGGATGAGACGCCCGTCTGTCTGGCAATCAGCCAGCCCAGCAGGGCACCGACCAGGAACTGGCCCAACAGCAGGCGGCGAAGCAGTCGTGACAACATGGGTGGTGCCTACCGGTTCGTGGCTAGGGGCCTGGCGCCCGCCCGCTGAATGGCTCAATCCGCAAGGCAGAGCTTCAATAGACAGGTGCGTGCCGACGGATGGCCGCCTTCACGTCTTCCGTCAAGACGAAACCGGGGCCGAACTTTTGCGCAAGCTCAGCGGCGCGCTTCTCGAAGTTGTCAATGCCTATGCCGTAGATGAACTGCATGGCGCCACCGGTCCAGGCCGGAAAGCCAATGCCGAAGATGGAGCCGATGTTGGCGTCGTTCACGGTGGTGAGCACGTTCTCGCTCAGGCAACGCGCGGTCTCGACGGCCTGGCGATAGAGCAGGCGGTCTTTCAGGTCGGTGATGTTCCACTGCACATCGGCTTTTTCGAACAGCGGTTTGAGCTCTGGCCAGAGGAATTTCTTGACGCTCTTGTCGGTCGGGTACTCGTAGAAGCCCGCGCCACCGGCGCGACCGGGCCGATTGTGCTTTTTCACCATGTCGGCCACCAGCAGTTCGCCAGGGGTGGCGACATAGGTCTTGCCTTCGGCCTCGAAGTCGGCACGGGTCTGCTCCATCACGTGCAGGCTCAGGGTCAGCGCCGTTTCATCCAGCACGGCCAGCGGGCCCACCGGCATGCCGCACTGGATGCCGGCGTTTTCGATGGCGGCGGCTGGAATGCCTTCGCCCAGCATGGCCGCACCCTCCATGACGAAGGTGCCAAACACGCGGCTGGTAAAGAAGCCGCGCGAGTCGTTCACCACAATCGGGATCTTGCCGATGGCCTGCACGTAGTCAAAGGCACGGGCCACGGTTTCGTCGTTGGTTTGCTTGCCGCGAATGATCTCCACCAGCTTCATCTTGTCCACCGGGCTGAAGAAGTGGATGCCGATGAACTTCTCGGGCGCCGCACTGGCCGTGGCCAGACCGCCGATAGGCAGGGTGGAGGTGTTGGACGCAAAGAAGCCACCGGGTGCCAGCATCGGTTCGGCTTCCTTGGTGACTTTGGCCTTGAGTTCGCGGTTTTCAAACACGGCCTCGATGATCAGATCGCAACCGGCGAGGTCCGCCACCTTGTCGGTGGCGAGAATGCGCTCCAGCACCTGCTTCTGGTCGTCGGCGCTCATGCGTCCTTTGTCCACGCGCGCCTGGGTCAGCTTGGCGCTGTAGGCCTTGCCGGCGTCGGCCTTGTCCTGGCTGACATCTTTGAGCACGGTCGCGATACCTTTGCTGGCCTGCGCGAAGGCAATGCCTGCGCCCATCATGCCGGCACCGAGCAAGCCGACCTTGGCGGGTTTGAAGCGCGCAGCGCTCCCGGGGCGCGACTGACCGCTCTTGATGGCGTTCAGGTTGAAGAAGAACGTGTTGATCATGGCGCGGGCGTTGATGCCGGTCATGAGCTTGGCGAGGTAGCGGCTTTCAATGCGCAGGGCGGTGGGCAGGTCCACCTGCAGCCCTTCCACCATGCAGGCCATGATGGCCTCGGGGGCAGGGTACAGGCCGCGGGTCTGCTTCTTGATCATGGCGGGGGCCACCACCAGCATGTTGGCGACTGCGGGGTTGGAGGGCAGGCCACCCGGTACCTTGTAGCCTTTGACTTCCCAGGGGTGCTGGGCATTCGGGTTGGCGGCAATCCAGGCCAGGGCGCTGGTGCGCATCTGGTCCGCCGCGTTGTCGGAGGGTGTGACCAGCTCATGTACCAGTCCCAAGCCCTTGGCTTCCTTGGGCGAGAAGGTTTTGCCTTCCACCAGGTAGGGCTGCGCGCCCATCAGGCCCAAGTGGCGCGTCATCTTGGTTACACCGCTGGCGCCGGGCAGCAGGCCCAGCGTCACTTCGGGCAGGCCGAACTGGATCTTGCGGTCATCCACCGCGATGCGGTAGTGGCCGATCAGCGCCACTTCCCAGCCGCCGCCCAGGGCCGTGCCGTTGAGGCAGCTCACCACCGGTTTGCCCAGGGTTTCCAGGGTGCGGAAGTTCTTCTTGACCAGCTCGATCTCCGTGAAGATGGCGTTGGCGTCAGACGGCGTCAGGCGCATCGCGGCCTTGAGGTCCGCGCCGGCAAAGAAGGTGGATTTGGCGGACGCCAGGATGATGCCCTTGATGGCGTCCTTGTCCTTCAGAACCTGTGCCGCCAGCGCCGACATGTCTTCCTGCCACTGCAGGCACATGGTGTTGACTGGCGAATTGGGTTCGTCAAAGGTGATGGTGGCAATGCCGTCTTGCAGTTCGTATTTGATGGTTTTCATGGGTGTTTTGCTATGAAATTAGGAGCGTATTGCGCAATGAATACGAGGGCTAGAGCCTGATTTCGTTAAATTCTTTCAACGATGGTGGCAATCCCCATGCCGCCGCCCACGCACAGCGTGGCCAGGCCGTAGCGCAGATTGCGGCGGTGCAGCTCGTCAATCAGGGTGCTCAAAATCATGGCGCCGGTGGCGCCCAGCGGATGACCCATGGCAATGGCACCGCCGTTGACGTTGACCTTGTCGTGCGGCACCTTCATCTCCTTCATGAAGCGCATCACCACCGCGGCAAAGGCTTCGTTCACTTCAAACAGGTCAATCTGGTCAATCGTCAGGCCGGCCTTGGCCAGCGCCTTGCGCGCGGCCGGCATGGGGCCGGTCAGCATGATGGTGGGGTCGGCGCCGCTCAGTGCTGCCGAGACGATACGTGCGCGTGGCGTGAAGCCGTGGATCTTGCCGGCCGCCTCCGAGCCAATCAACACCGCGGCCGCGCCGTCGACAATGCCGCTTGAGTTGCCGGCGTGGTGCACATGGTTGATGCGCTCCACCTGCGGGTAGCGGGTGAGGGCCACCTGGTCGAAGCCCATGCCGCCCATCTGTTCGAAGGCCGACTTGAGTGAGCCAAGCCCTTCCATGGTGCTCTGCGGCTTGATGAACTCGTCCTGCGCCAGAATGACCTGGCCCAGGAAATCCGTCACGGGAACCACCGAACGGTCAAAGTAGCCGCTGGCTCGGGCATGGGTGGCGCGCTTCTGCGACTCCAGCGCAAACGCATCCACATCCTGGCGCGAAAAGCCTTCCAGCGTGGCGATCAAATCGGCGCCAATGCCCTGCGGCACAAAGGCGGTGGCCGAGTTGGTTTCCGGGTCCATGGCCCAGGCACCGCCGTCCGAGCCAATCGGCACGCGGCTCATGCTCTCGACACCGCCGGCCACCACCAGGTCTTCCCAGCCGGAGCGCACTTTTTGCGCTGCCATGTTGACGGCTTCCAGGCCCGAAGCGCAAAAACGGTTGATCTGCACGCCGGAGCAGGTGAAGTCCCAACCGGCCTTGAGGGCGGCCACTTTGGCAATAACCGAGCCCTGTTCACCCACGGGAGACACCACGCCCATGACGACGTCGTCGACCTTGGAGGTATCGAAGTCATTGCGGCGCTGCAGCTCGGTCAGCACGCCGGCCAGCAGATTGATGGGTTTGACCTCGTAGAGGCTCCCGTCCTTTTTGCCCTTGCCGCGCGGGGTGCGGATGGCGTCGTACACAAATGCTTCAGTCATGGGAGCTCCAATCGAGGGACGGGTTCAAAAAATAGTGCGCTGCGAAATGTCGGTGTGCAGTATATTCTTTTCGCAAAGCAGTTGCTTTGTATAATTACTCTAATTCTTTTTAACCGGGCGAGACCATGATCCAGAGAACGCTTTTTACACCTGATCACGAAGCCTTTCGTGACAGTTTCCGCCGTTTCATGGAGAAGGAAATTGCCCCTTTCCATGCCGATTGGGAAGAGCAGGGCTATGTGGACCGTGCGGTGTGGAACAAGGCCGGCGAAAACGGCTTTCTGTGCATGGCCATGCCTGAGGAATACGGTGGCGTCGGCGCCGACAAGCTGTACTCCGTGGTGCAGATGGAGGAGCTCAGCCGCGGCGGCTTCTCCGGCATTGGCTACTCGCTGCACAGCGAGATCGTGGCGCCCTACATCCTGCATTACGGCACTGAAGATCAGAAGAAAAAATACCTGCCCAAACTGGCCAGCGGCGAGATGATTGGCGCCATCGCCATGAGCGAACCGGCGGCGGGCTCGGACCTGCAGGGCATCAAGGCCACGGCCATCCAGCAGCCCGATGGCAGCTACCTCCTCAACGGCAGCAAGACTTTCATCACCAATGGCTGGCACGCGGATCTGGTGATCGTCGTGGCCAAGACCAATCCGGCAGCGGGCGCCAAGGGCACCAGCCTGCTGCTGGTGGAGCGCGGCATGCCTGGTTTTTCAGTGGGCAAGCGGCTGAAAAAACTGGGCCTCAAGGCGCAGGACACGTCCGAGCTGTTTTTCGACAATGTGCGCGTCCTGGCCGACAACCTGCTGGGTGGCCCGGCGCACGAAAACCGGGGCTTCATCTGCCTGATGGAACAGCTGCCCTGGGAGCGCCTGCAGATCGCCATTGGGGCGATCGCCGCGTCGCAGGCCGCCATCGACTGGACGGTGGACTATGTGAAGGAGCGCAAGGTGTTTGGCCAGCCCGTCGCGGCCTTCCAGAACACGCGCTTCACGCTGGCCGAGCTGCAAACCGAGGTGCAGGTGGCGCGCGTGTTTGTGGACAAATGCACCGAGCTGCTCATGACCAACACCCTCGACACGGCAACGGCCAGCATGGCCAAGTACTGGTGCAGCGACCTGCAATGCAAGGTGATGGACGAGTGCGTGCAACTGTTTGGCGGCTATGGCTACATGTGGGAATACCCGATTACCCGCGCCTACGCCGACGCGCGCGTGCAGCGCATCTACGGCGGCACCAACGAAATCATGAAAGAAGTGATTACCCGGGCGATGGGGTTGGGCGGCAAATAAGCCGCCCAGGGCGATGTGGGTTTGCCGTGCGCTAACGGGTCAACTGGCGGCGGCGCAAGATGGCCAAACTGGACAGGCCCAAGCCCAGTAAGGCCAGCGAGCCGGGCTCGGGAATGACATTGCCGTTGCCGGTGGTTACGACGCTTACACGCAAGTTGTCCATGGCCCATGACTCGTCAGAAAGACTCTGGTTGCCCGGACCAAAGATGTAGAAATCGATTTTCGCTGTAGAGCCGGTGTGTGCAAAATTGGCAAAGCGTGGGTCAGCGCCCAAGTTATAGGCGCTGTCTGAGTAGTAGAAGCCCTGGGAAAAACCGAGATTGACCAGGCGTGCCAACGTGACCCCAGCAGGTGGGGCGTAACTCTGGATCTGGTATGACAGATCGGCATTGGCAAATGATTCACTGAACAGGGTCACGCCATCGAACACAATTTTGAAAAAATCACCTTGAGGGAACGTGCCCGTGCCGTCGAGCGAATCAATGGCGGCAAACAGGAACTCCAGGCTGATGGTGTTGTGGGTAGGTAGATTGTTCAACTGCAACGTCACCGTGTTGCCAGTCTCACTGCGCAGAAAATTGCCGCCGAACTGATTGCCTGTTGAGCCCAATCCGGCGTAACCCTGTACAGCCGTCTGCACCGCTGTGCCCGGCGAGAGTTCGGTGGGCAATGGTCCCTCAAAATTCGTTTGAAAAACGACGGTGGGCGCTGCAATGGCAGCAGTGACGCTGGCGGTCAAAAAAAGCGTCGCGGTCAGGCGAGTGAGTTTCGACATGGGGACTCCTTGAAGGGATCAGGGGAACTCCACACTGGTCTGACTTAACCCACAACCAGAGGCTGAGAATCGCATTCGGCATGGCGATTCCAGCGCATGCGAGGCCATACGCATAAATCACGCCCAAATTCGGAAAATAAAATAATCCCGACACATTTCAACGAGTTAGCCTTCCGTCCTAGTGGAAGTGAAGTCGCCTTTGGCGTATTTTGAATCGATGTTGTAAAGATTCTCGACAGCATTTGCGAGCCGGGCACCCATGACCCATGAGACTTCGAAACGAGGCGATCCAAACGGCGATGGCGGCGGGAGGCAAAATAGCCCTGCCAACTCTCATTGCCATGCCCACACTTCTCAGTATCCAAATTGCACAAGCACGTCGCGTTCAAATCAATGGGCGCTCCATCCTGACGGCGATTCACAAGCTGCCTGTTTCTGGCGCGGTTTCGGTCATGCCCCTGGGCCTGGCCGGGGATGAGCAGGCTGATTTGTCGGTGCATGGCGGCCTGGATAAAGCGGTGTATGCCTACCCGGCTGAACACTACCCGTTCTGGCGCGAGGCTCGTGCCCAGGCCGGGCTAACCGATATTGACGATGCCCTGCCGTTTGGCTCAATGGGTGAAAACCTGACGCTGCAAGGCGTGCTGGAAACGGATGTGTGGGTCGGCGATGTGCTTAGATTCAGCGGCTGTGAACTGCGGGTGACGCAGCCACGCGAGCCCTGCTACAAGTTCAACGCGGCCATGGGCTACAACGGCGCCGTCAAGGCCATGGCGCAAAACGCCTGCTGCGGGTTTTATCTGGCGGTGGACCAGCCAGGGCATTTGAGCGCGGGTGAGTCGTTTGAACTGATCCCCGGCCCGCGACGCCTGCGCATCACCGAGATGTTCAACGCCAAGATGTTCAAGCATATGCGCTGAACGCGGTGAGTTGCTATCTAATTAATAGCTGGTTACGCAATATCTGCGAGGGCTAGAGCCTGATTTTGCTCATGGCAATCGATGGGGTGCTGGCGTTACGAATGACCTGAGGCCAACAGCTGACAGTATGCGCCGCGTGGCAAGTTCATTAACTCAGCGCAAAGACTACAGTCTGGTGACTCACTCTGGTTGGCGTTGCATGCGCATTGCACCGCCTTCATGAAGGACCAATGCCACCACCTTGCCGCTGGCGTCGCGTTCAAACTGCAGCTGCGCTATTCCCTTCTCATAGGTGAATCGGTCGGGTTGGCCTGCCATCGGGAAGACTGGCTGGCGCGGCCAATCCCGGGACCGAACGGCCAGCTGGCCACCCTCGGCCTTCACGTCAAAGTCCAGATTGCGGCGCAGTAGTCGCGCAAGGTGGAAGCGACCGACGTAGGCCTGTTGCTGCTCGATGGGCACCACGGCGGCGGCCGGCACCGGCTCGTTGGTGCGAGTGCCCGACATGCTGCCACCGCCGTGGGTGTAGTCCACCCCCGTCACGACGCCGGCCTGACGAGTGAACACGTACTGCACGCCCAACTCGGCGTCAGTGAAGGTATTTGGCCCTGCTGGCAGCAGGGGCCGAAAACCACCGCCGGTGATGCGGCGATAGAGCGCGCCATCCTGCAGCACGAAAGTGAAGGCCGTCGCCTCGTCGATGCGGAACACCCCAGCGTACTCGGCCAACTGATCAGGGCCAAGTACAGTGGTGGTCGCTACGACCGGATAGCGGGTCGCGGTGAGACTCACAAGAATCTTGTTCGCCTGTGCGTGCGCATTGCTGGTGAAAGCTACCACTGCTTCCTGGGTGTCAGGCGCAACCATCCATAACGTGCGATAACCTCCGGTGCCGCCCCCGTGGAAAAAAGTTCGCCGTTCAGCCGGGCCACGCATCATCACCGCGTAGCCAATCTGGCCGCTCTGGTAGCGCCCCAGTGGTGTTAGCAGGCGCTCCACGGCGGGGCCAAGCGGTCCACTGGGGCCGGCCATGATGGCGCGACTGAAGATAAGCATATCTGCCGCAGTGGAGCGCAAAGCACCGGCACCCGCAAGGGCCTGGAAGTCCCATAGTGAAGTTGGAGTTTTATTGTTGAAGCCCTGCGCCATACGGGCGGCCTTATCGCCCAGCAGTTGCACCGTGTCAGACATGCCCAGGGGTGACGTGATGTTCTCGCGTACCAGTACATGCCAGGGCTTGCCATAGCGTTCAGACAAAATTTCACCGACCATACCCAAGCCGAAATTGCTGTACGCGGCTGCGCAGGGCGGTGAAGTCTTCAGTTTCAGGCTGGACAACGCAAACCAGAGTCGACGTCGGTCATAAGTGGCATAAGGGTTGTCCTCCACATAGTTCTCTGAGAAATCCGGTGGCAGGCGCGGCACGCAGGCGCTGTGCGTGATGAGTTGCCGCAGCGTGATGGATGCCACCTCGGGTGAGGTCAATGTGGCCTTGCCCTGCAGCAGCGCGCCCAGCTTGTCTTCCAGCGTCAGGTCGCCTTTCTCGACTGCTTGCGCCAGCAGCAGGCCAGTGAAGACCTTGCTGATGGATCCGATTTCGTACAACTGCTGGGCTTGGACAGCCGAAGGTGCGCTCGCCGAGTCTCGATCCGCGGCGCCATTCTGCCGGAAGGCGTACGTGGCTTGCCCGTCCCGCCATACCCCGACGGCCACCGAACCCTGCTCCTCGCCCAGCGCGGTTTTGGCCAGTAGCGTGGGATCGGAGCCAAACGTCAGTTGTTGCGCCGCCGTGCAGCTCAGCCACAGCCCTGCTACTGCGCCGACGCAGCCACGCAGGGCCTTTCCGCTGAAATTGCTCCACATGTTTTTCATATCTTCGATCTCATGGTTGCATCTTTCGAAAAAATGCCCCCACGCGTTGGAGCAATGAATGGAATTGTGCGGCACCGAACCTTAAGCGATCCCAAAGATCGCGTGTTGTGGGCGACGCGGGAACGGGTCTTTCAGGTTGACACAGGTTTCAGCGGGCACAATCCTTTGATGCACATCTTGCTTATTGAAGACGACCTTGACTTGGGGCGAGCATTGCAGTCTGCACTCAAGGTCGAGGGGCTGACCAGCGAATGGCGTCGGCGGGCAGGTGATGCCCCCCGCACTGTCGAGGCCAGCCTGGTGGACTGCGTGTTGCTGGACCTGACATTGCCCGATGGCAGTGGTTTTGATCTGTTGGCACGCTGGCGGCGGGAGGGCATTCAGGTGCCCATCATTGTCATCACCGCGCGCTCTGCGGTGGACCACCGCCTGGCAGGCCTTGATGGCGGTGCCGATGACTTTGTGGTGAAACCCTTTGCCATCGCGGAGCTGATATCGCGCATTCGCGCCGTGCTGCGCCGCTGCGCGCGCCAGGCGAGCGAAACCTGGACGCTGGGGGACCTGGTGATCGAACCCCGCCGACACCAGGCCCAGCTTTGCGGCGAGCAGATCGACCTGTCCGGGCGTGAGTTCCAGTTGCTACTCGAACTGGCGCGCGAACCTGGCGCGGTCGTGGCCAAGGGCGTGCTGGCGCAAAAACTCGATCCGCTGGGTGAGCCGGTGAACTTCAGTGCCATTGAGGTGCATGTCTCCAACCTGCGCCGCAAGATTGGAGCTGAACGCATCTGCACCGTGCGCGGTGTGGGTTACATGCTGACGTCATGAGCCAATTGCTGAAACGGGTCCACGCAGTGGTGGTCGAGCCGACCTTGGTGCGGCGCAGTATCTCGTCAGTGCTGCTCGCGTTTTTTCTCGTGTGGGCCGTGCTGTTGGGGTACCAATACTTTCAGGCCAAGCAAACAATGGCCAACAACTCGGGTCTGCAATACTTTGGCAATGCGGTGACCGTCGCCCTGTCAGATGTGGATGACCGCGCACAAGCCGGCTCGGTGGTCGCTGCGACCGCCACCTGGACCAACATCCGCCGCCGTGAATTTGGCAGATTGCCGGGAAGTGTGTTGTTTGAACTGCTGGACCGCGACAAACAACGGATCTATGCGTCTGCGGCGCTGGGTAGGCAGATACTGAACAGCATACCGGGGCAACTGGTGGAGCAGGCGCTGCAAGGGCAGCCCTACCTCGTGTACCAGGGCGATACCGCGCGCTGGACACTGCGTATCGCAGAACCCAAGCGCAGCGACGCCGACTTGCTGGCGTACAACAGTCGTTTTTTGCTGCCCTACCTGTTGTTAGCCCTGCCTTTTGTGCTGCTGCCGGTTTGGCTTTCGGTGCGATACGGCCTGCGCCCCCTGCAGCAACTGGCCGCGCGTATCGCCAGGCGCGATGCCAATGATCTCAATCCGGTGGACTTCGAGGCCCGGCACCGCGAACTCAAACCCCTGGTGAACGCGCTGGATGCCATGCTGATGCAGCTGCGCCAGAATGCTGCGCGCGAACGTGCCTTTGTGCAAGATGCGGCCCATGAACTTCGAACACCCATGGCCGTGATCGTTGCCCAGGCGCATGCTTTGTCGGGTGCCAGCAATCGCCTGGACCGTGAGAGTGCGCAAGCCCACCTGGAGCATGCGATTGCACGGGCTTCGCACCTCACCCAGCAGTTGCTCGAACTCGCATCGCTGGATGATGCGCAGCGGCCTGCACCCAAGTGGATCGATGCAGCGCAATTGGTGCGGCAAATCATTGCCCAGGCCGCACCGAATGCCTTTGCGCGCGGAATCGACATGGCGCTTGAGGCCCCCGACTCCTTGATGACGAGGATTGACGTGCCGGCGCTGCAGTCGATTCTGGAGAACCTGCTCAATAACGCCTTGCGCTACGTGAACGATGGAGGTCAAGTGGCCGTCGCGCTGAACGGTAATGGTGGCGGCCTTGCGCTGTCAGTTGAAGATGATGGGCCCGGCATTGCCGCTGCCGAACGCCCCCTCGTTTTTGAGCGCTTCTACCGAGGTGCAGGGCAGCAGGCACCCGGCTCTGGCCTTGGTTTGGCAATTGTCAAACAAGCCGCTCTCAGGTTGGGGGGAAGTGTTGCCATTTCCGGTGGACTGAAGGGCCGGGGAGTCGGATTCCATGTCTCTCTCCCGCTAGCTGCGACGAAGAATGGTAGCTAGATTGCGTCGAGCGTAGGGTGAACTCGACACAAGATACTTGGAGGCGTCCATCAATGCGCCATGCTGCGATGTTTTTGCTATCTATTTAATAGCTTCTTACGCAATATCTGCGGGGGCTAAAGGCCGAATTAGTGCCTCAATCTGCGCGTCCTTGTCCAGCCACATCTGATGCACCCATTTCTGGTAGGCCTCGCGCACGGCCGGGTCGCCGGCGTAATCGCCTTGCGCCAGGTGCGCGGGAACCGGCAACGATCGCACCCGGACGATGACGCGCTTGAGCTTGCCGGTGAGGAACTGCCAGAAGTCCGGTGCACCGTCCGGGTAAACAATGGTCACATCCAGAATGGCCTGAAATTTGTCGCCCATGGCGTTGAGCGCCAGCGCGATGCCACCCGCCTTCGGTTTGAGCAGGTGCTTGTAGGGTGATTGTTGCCGCTGGTGTTTGGCCGGCGTGAAGCGCGTGCCTTCCAGGAAATTCATCACGCTGGTGGGAATCAGCGCAAACTTCTCGCAGGCCTTGCGTGTGGTCTCCTGGTCCTTGCCCCGCATCTCGGGGTGTTTTTTCAGGAACTCTTCGCTGTGACGGCGCATGAATGGAAATTCCAGCGCCCACCAGGCGAGCCCCATGATGGGCACCCAGATCAGTTGCTGCTTGAGAAAAAACTTGAGCAGCGGAATACGCCGGTTGAACAGGTGCTGCAGCACCAGAATGTCCACCCAGGACTGGTGATTGCAGTTCACCAGGTACCAGCTGCGGTAGTTGAGCCCTTCAATACCCTGCACATCCCAGGTGACGCGTTGGGTGAGCCGCATCCAGCCGCTGTTGCCGGCAATCCAGGCTTCGGCGATGCGCAGCAGAATCGGGTCGATCACCAAGCGCATCTTTTTGATGGGAATGATCAATTTCACCAGGGAAACCAGCAGCAGGATGGGCACCCAGAACAGCGCATTGAGCGCCATCAGCAGTGTCGCTATCAGGCCCACCAACAAAGGGGGCAAGAAGTTAAGCATGGGTCGACCCTTCAGTCATTGTTTTTCCGGTTCTTTTCCATTTGACGAATCATTTCCCGCGCCTCATCGCCTTCAGGAATGGGTTGGCCGCTGTCGCGCCACTGGACTGCCGCCTTGAACCCTTCCTGCTGTGCATAACGGCGAAACCACATGCCCTCGGGGTTGTGCCGGGTAATGCCATCAAAGACGGTCGCCATCATCTGGGTCTGCTCCAGGCCCATGGTCAGCATCACCTGGTTGACCACCATCTTGTGCATCGCCAGGTGCGAGTTTGGCACACCGGCAATGCGCTGGGCCAGCGCCATGGTGGCGGCTTCCAGCTGGTCGGCGGGGACGCTCTCGTTGGCCAGACCCCATTCAGCGGCCTTTTTGCCGTCGATGGTGTCACCGGTGAACATCAGCTGCTTGGCACGTGTGGCGCCCAGGCGGTAAGTCCACATGGCCGTGGTGGGGCAGCCCCACACGCGGGTGGGCATGTAGCCGATGCGCGCGTCGTCGGCCATCACCAGCAGGTCGCAGCACAGGGCAATGTCGCTGCCACCGGCCGCCGCATAGCCGTGCACCTTGGCAATGGTCGGCTTGGGGCTGCGCCACAGGCTCATGAAATCTTCCGTGTTTTGCTTCATGTAGCGGTAGTCGGCCATCGGGTCCCACGGTGTCTTTTCCTGTTGGCACGGATGCTCCAGCTGGCCCTCGCCGAACTGGGTCAGGTCGTAGCCACCGCAAAATCCTTTGCCCGCGCCTTCCACGATGATGACGTGCACCTCGTCCTCGGCGGCCGCCCAGTCGATGGCCGCGCGAATCTCGCGCGGCATCTCTTCATTGATGGCATTGAGCCGTTCGGGCCGGTTGAGCAGCAGACGCGCGATGCGGGGATGGGTGGAGTCTTTGTCGATGCGCAGGGTGCTGAAGGTGGGCATGGGGCGGGTCTCGTCTGGCGTGTTGCTTTGGGCAGACGATCATAGCCACGATCACAGGCGAATGAATGGGGAAAACCTTGGGTGTCGCTCCTGACGCATCTGTCGGCATCGCCGTGGTAGCGGTGACTTGACGCACGCATTTGACGGGCAAGAAGATGTCGATTAACATGGGAAGTAATTAAACACTTACCAACTCAAAAGAATGTCTGTGCAACTCGTAGCCACCCGTCTTCCGACTGAAACACGCCAGGCTGAGATCGTGGCCGCGGCACTGCGTCTGGCGCAAGACGGCAGCCCTGCGTCCATCACCACCACCGATCTGGCCAGCGCCGTGGGCTTGAGCCAGGGGGCGTTGTTCAAGCACTTTGCCTCGAAAGAGGCGATCTGGCTGGCCGCTATGGCATGGGTGGCCGAGCACCTGCTGCAATCGCTGAATGACGCGGCGCAGCAGGCGACCACTCCCGTGGATGCCCTTCGTCGCGTGTTCGATGCGCACGTGGATTTCGTCGTGACCTATCCCGGTGTGCCGCGCGTCATCTTTCATGAACTGCAGCAGGCGGCGGACTCACCTCTCAAACAGCAGGTGCGCGGCCTCATGCAAGGCTATCGCCAGTTGCTGTTGGGCCTGCTGAAGTCGGCGGTGCAGCGTGGCGACGCAGCGGCTGACCTGGATGCGCCTGCCGCTGCCACGCTTTTCGTCGGCATCGTGCAGGGCCTGGTCATGCAGTCGATGCTGAGCGGGCACATCGCCACCATGCGCGCGGAAGCGCCACGCGTCTTTCACCTTTACCTGTGCGGTATCCGCAGCCCATCATGAAGCTCAAAGCCCCATCCTCCAAAGTGCTCGTGCTCGGCCTGCTGGGCGTGCTGCTGCTGGTCGCCATCGTGTTTGTCATCCGCCGTGCCGGGCCGCTGGCGCCCGCGCGGGTGACGGTGGTGCAGGCGTTTGAGGGCTCGATCACGCCCGCCCTGTTCGGGATTGGCACGGTGGAGGCGCGCCGCAGCTACCTGATTGGGCCGACCGCCGCCGGTCGCGTGTTGCGGGTGCTGGTGGACGCGGGTGACACGGTCAAGGCGGGCCAGCTGCTCGCCGAAATGGATCCCGTTGACCTGGACAACCGCTTGGCTGCGCTGGACGCCTCCATGGCGCGGGCCAGCAGTGGTATCGCCGCCGCTGATGCACAAACGGCCGATGCGGCAGCCCGCCGGGAACTGGCCGCCATCAATGCACGGCGCTACGTCGAGTTGGGTCGGCAAAACTTTGTCAGTCCCGGCGCTGTAGAAGCCAAAGTGCAGGAGCAGACGTCGGCCGAAGCCGGGAACCGCGCAGCGAAGGCCAACCTGTCGGCTGCGCAGCAAGACCTTTTGCGGCTCAAAGCTGAACGTGCCGGTCTGGTGCAGCAGCGTCAGAACGCACGCTTGGTGGCCGCGCAGGACGGCGTGGTCCTGTCGCGCGACGCCGAGCCCGGCTCCACCGTTGTGGCCGGGCAGCCAGTGCTCAAGCTGGTCGATCCCGCCAGCCTGTGGGTGAAGGCGCGCTTCGACCAGGGCCGCTCGGCCGGTCTGGCGCCCGGACTGGCCGCCGACATCGTGCTGCGTTCCAGCGCCGCCACCACGCTGCGCGGCAAGGTGGTCCGCGTGGAGCTGCAGGGCGATAGCGTGACGGAGGAGCGCGTGGCACAGATCGCATTTGACGCGCAACCAGCGGGCCTTTCGGTGGGTGAGCTGGCCGAGGTCACTCTCAAACTGCCCGCTACGCCGGGTTCCCTGTTGCTGCCCAATGCCGCCATCAGACGGCAAGCGGGTCAGACGGGGGTCTGGGTGCAGGATGACGGGGGCCTGCGCTTCGCGCCGCTGCGTCTGGGCCAGGTCAGCCTGGACGGACAGGTGCAGGTGCTGGATGGTTTGAAGCCCGACAACCGGGTTGTGGTCTACAGCGAGAAGGAAATCGATGCGCGCAGCCGCATCCAGGTAGTGCAAAGCCTCGCACCGGGCAAGCCATGATCAGCCTGGCCGGCCGCGACATCCTGCATTCGTGGAGCAAGTTCGTCTTCACGGGCATCGGTTTGGGCCTGTTGATCGGCGTCACGTTGACCATGGCCGGCGTGTACCGTGGCATGGTGGACGACGCGGTCATGTTGCTGAACAACAGTGGCGCCAACCTCTGGGTAGTGCAGAAAGACACCCAGGGTCCGTACGCTGAAGCATCGAGCCTGCGCGATGACGTGTACCGGTCACTGCTGGGCATGCCAGGCGTGGCGCGCGCTGCCAATGTGACCTACCTCACGATGCAGGTGCGCCGCGACGCCACCGACGTGCGTGCCATGGTGGTGGGCGTGGAGCCGGGCCAGCCCGGCGAGCCGGGCTATCTGATTGCGGGCCGTCACATCACACGCAACCATTACGAGGCTGTGGCCGACGTGAAAACGGGCTTCTCGGTCGGCGACGTCATCAAGATTCGCCGGCATGACTACAGCGTGGTCGGCCTCACGCAACGCATGGTGTCCTCAGGCGGCGACCCCATGGTCTTCATTCCGCTGGCCGACGCGCAGGAGGCGCAGTTCCTGAAGGACAACGACGCTATTCAAAATGACCGTGCCCGCACCGCCGCCAACCCCGCACTGAATCGCCCGGGCGTGCCCGGCCTGCTGGAGGCCGTTCAGGCCTCGCAAAGCAGCAACCACAATGTCAACGCGGTGCTGGTGCAGATCGAGCCCGGGTTTGAGGCTGAGCAGGTGGCCGAACCGATCCGCCGCTGGAAGCACCTTCAGGTGTTCACGCGCGCGCAGATGGAAGACATCCTGGTGGCCAAGCTGATTGCCACGTCCGCGAAGCAGATCGGCATGTTCCTCGTCATCCTGGCCATCGTGAGCGCGGCCATCGTCGCCTTCATCATCTACACCATGACCCTGGGCAAGCTGCGCGAGATTGCGGTGCTCAAGCTCATCGGCACGCGCAATCGCACTATTGCCAGCATGATCCTGCAGCAGGCGCTGGGCCTCGGGCTGATCGGCTTCATCGTCGGCAAGGTTGCCGCCACCATCTGGGCGCCCATCTTTCCAAAATACGTCCTGCTGGAAACCGGCGATGCGTTGCGCGGCTTTGTCGCGGTCATGATCATCTGCGCGTTGGCCAGTACGCTCGCCATCCGTGTGGCGCTGCGCGTCGATCCGGCCGCGGCGATTGGATAGGGTGGCCTCATGAGTGAACTGGGAATCCGGATCGAAGGTTTGAGCAAGCGCTATGGCGAAGGCGATGCCGCGGTCGATGCGCTCAAGGATGTGAACATGAGCGTGGCGCCAGGCGAGGTGGTCGGCCTGATCGGCCCCTCTGGTTCGGGCAAAAGCACGCTGCTCAAATGCTTGGGCGCCGTCATTGAGCCCACCTCGGGGCGCATGACGCTGGGCAGCGAGTCGATCTATGACAACGGCTGGAAGATTGCCGATTTGCGTGCCCTGCGGCGCGACAGCATCGGTTTTGTGTTCCAGGCACCGTACCTGATTCCGTTTCTGGACGTGACCGACAACGTGGCCCTGCTGCCCATGCTGGCGGGCCAGCCGAACGCGAAGGCGCGGGCGCGCGCCCGTGAGTTGCTGGATGCCCTCGATGTCGGCCACCGCGCCAGGGCCGAGCCGTCGCAACTGTCGGGCGGCGAACAGCAGCGCGTGGCGATCGCGCGGGCGCTGGCCAACCAGCCCCCCGTGATCCTGGCGGATGAGCCCACGGCCCCGCTGGACAGCGAACGCGCACTCGGCGTGATGCGCATCCTCAACCAGATGGCGCAGCAGTACCGCACTGCCATCATCGTGGTGACGCACGACGAAAAGATCATCCCGACCTTCAAGCGCATCTATCACATTCGTGACGGGCGCACCTATGAGGAAGCCGGTCAGGGCCTCAGCCTCTAGCGTCCGGTTTTTCGCACACATCGATTTTGGAGAGACCTCGCATGAACACCCACCGAATCCTCAAAGTCCTGGCCGTCGTGGCCATTGTCTTCGGTGCACTCACGGTCGTCAGTGGTGGCCGCGCGCTGTTCGGTGATGCGCAGGCGCGCGCCAGCGTCGGCAATGCCGTGGGCTTTGTGTTGTGGTTCAACTTTTGCGCGGGCTTTGCCTATGTGCTGACTGGCGTCGGACTCTGGCAGGGTCGGCGCTGGGCGGCACGCGCGGCCAGCTTGCTGGCCCTGGCCACAGCGCTGGTGGCAGCAGCCTTCGGCCTGCATGTCATGGGTGGCGGAGCCTATGAGATGCGCACCGTGGGCGCACTGGCGCTCCGGCTCGTGTTCTGGGTGGTCGTGGCGCTGGTGGCGCTGCGCGCGTTGAAGGCAGCAAGAAATCCGCTGTCACCCTAAAATGGATCGAATGAACTGGCTTCGAAAACTCCCCGGATTCCAGCAGACTCCCTATGGCTTGGAGTGGCGAGTGCTGCGCCTGATGCCGACGGTGTGCGTGGCGGGTACATTGCTGCCTGGCCTGATGTCGGTGGCCGCGCGTTTTTTCATCACGGCGGGCAGCGCTGCCGAGTTGGCGCGACACATTCAACTGTTTGATTTTGTGATGATCGGCTTGGTGATCTTCATCTGGACCCTGGCGGTCACGGTGAGTATTGGCTGTGTCATCGTGTGGCTGATGAAAGGCCCCGCCTACGTGGCCGATGGCTTCGAGGTGTCACACAGCGATTTGCCGGGGCGTTGAGCCCGCGCTCCGGGCACATCACTTGGCCCCGTCAATGATCCAGCGAACCAGAGCGAGGGCGCTTTCGCCCGCGCACATGGCTCCGATTGTCCCAGGCGTTTATTTCTTTCCTGACCGGGGATCGCCGGCATAACCTAGCGCCTTCCAGTCCATCCTGCCGTCCTTGGCATGGCAGTCATTGCACTTCAGCGCCTCTGCTTTTGGCCCAACCATGTGGTTCACTTTCCAGTGCATGTCGGTAGGTGCGAAGCCATATTGACCGCTGTAGTCTTGACCCGCTTCTTTCATGCCATCGGTAATGGCTTTGTTCCAGTCCCAATGCGCCCAATATCCAGCCCACAGATTCGGCACCGCAAAAACGTTGCGGACGGAATCGTACGGCTGTTTGCCTTCCATCACTTTGAACGGCGTAATCTGCGCCGTCTTATCCTTACGGTCACCACGCGGGTAACTCAGGTGTGTGACCTTGGACGGATCCATCTTGTCACCGAGGAGATAACGATCAACCGAGCCGTTGAACCACATATAAGTCGGTTTCACGTCTTTCGCCCATTTGAAGTCGCCCTTCTGCTTGTCGTAAAGCGGCTGGCCGTACTGGTCTTTTGTGACCGGAGTGTCCTTGCCAGCGGTCGACCAGTCCCACCAGACCATGGTCGGCAACGTGCGTGAAAAAGTTGATACATGGCAAGTTTGGCATGCGACTTTCTCAGCGTGCCGGTTCAACATGACGTTCTGCTTATGCGGCGTACCAGCGTGACAGTCGTTGCAGCTGAGCGTGGTACCGCTACCCGTAGCCGAGACCGAGAGCGCCTTGCCGGGAATCGCATGCTTTTCCGCCCTGTGGCAGGAACTGCAGTTCATGTTTGCTCCGTCGACGGCCATGTGCACATCAGCTGAACGCTTGGGTGCTACCAGCGACGTGTCGAGATCGCCATGCTTGATATGGTCACCGCCGCCGCCGTAGAAGTGGCACGAACCACAGGTCGCGCGGCTGGTCGGTCCGACACTTTTGGCAATTTTTTCGAGATCAAGCGCCTTCCAGATTTTGCCGGACTTGGGCGGGAACTCGGTGTCCTGATAGGCCGGATGGCCGGCTGCTGCCGGGAGTTTTTTGTAGCTGCCGGTGGTGTCGTGGCAGACCAGGCAGTCGACGTTCTCGGCCTTGTTGAAGTCGAAGGTGGCGTCCTTCCACCCATAACCTGCATGGCAACTGGTACAGCGTTGATTGTTGGTCGGTAGCGCGAGACAAAAATTGTTCACCGCGTTCTTCTTGCCCAAGTCAACCTTGCCTCTGCCCGGGATCTCCTGATGCACGCTCCAAGTCCAGTGCCGCGTTTTCATGAAGTCCTTGCCCTGTTGCTCGTGGCACCCAAGACAGGTCTTGGTGACCTCGGGTCCAGTCGTGAACGGCCCTTTGACAAGACTTGAGTGGTCCTGGGCCGCTACTGCCGAACCACCGAAAAGGATGCAAAACGCCATGAATGCCATGGCCTGGATGTAGCGCCTCATTACCGTTCTCCTTGAATTCGAATACAACAATACTCAAGTTGAAGTTTCAGCCATAACATGCGTAAGGACATGATCCATATCAACAACGCGCTTGATAACGCCGACGATCGCTCACGCCCGGCTGAGTTCGAAACTCCCCGCTAAATGAGCATAAGTGCTAGGGCATATTCTTGGACGCTCGACAATCAATCCGGCAGGTGGCCCGCTGGGATGGGCCTATGCGCCGCGGTGATGAGTTGCATCCAGAAGTGCTGTTCGCCAGTGAACGCTACTGCGCGGCATCAACCTTAGAGTCGATAGCTCAAACCCGCCACCAAGGTTTTGCGACCACCACTCAACTCCCCGTACACATTGTCTTTGTAGTAGTCAACGACCAAGCCGCCGAAAACGGACACATTCTTCTTCACGCGATACTCCATGCCCAGTGACAGAGAGTGCAGCAAGTTGTCTACCGCATCGTCCACGGCGGGCAGCGTCTGCCCTGCCAGACCGCCACCGGTCTGGCCTTTGGACCAGCTCAGGCTGTAGTTGGCTGCGAGCAAATATTGGCTCCATTGCTTCTCGACATTGGCGGACAGACTATGGGTATCGATCTTGCTCTTTGCTCGATCCAGCGCCAGGACATCCGTGGATGTGAGAATGTTGCTTCCCGGCACGGAAAGGTAATGGTAGCGGAGCCGGTTGCTTGAGAAGTAGTAAGTGCTGATGTCCGTCTGGTTCCAGTCGTAGCCGAAATTTGCTTTCACATCCTCTGCGGGGACCAGACTCAGATTTATCCCTCCGGACTGGAAGGTGTTGCGGACCTGTTGCATTTTGGGGGAGCCGAAAACACCGGCTTGGGTAGCGCCTGAGACACCAGCGCCGCCAGCTCCTGTCACGTTGAAGTCAGAATGACCCAGCAAGCCATTCTTTTTGTCCGTGTAGTTGTAGTAACCACTTACAAGGAGTTCATTCAATTCCGGTTTGGTATAGGTGAGCTGCGTTCTCAGTTTCAGCGCTTCTTCCGGCTCCGTCACCAGCCCAGTCTGATTGGACCAGAGATAGGATGGCGTCACACGAATTGACCACCCCTTCGCTGGACGGGCAACCAGCTTGACAAAGACCTCGTCGGAACTGCTGCGTACACCATAGAGCGACATTTCAGCAGGCACCACCGGCACCACACCGTAGGTCAGGTCGCGATCGGTATCCACATGCGTCCAGCCGGCCGTCCAGCGGGTCTTCAGGAGGCTCGGGTAAAGCCTGGCCTCCAGGCCATAGGTCTTCGTTTCAACATTGTTGATGCGGGGCGCCACCATGCGCTCCTCAGAACGGACAGATACTGGCGCATAAAAGCCGGTAACGGGATAGGACGAGCCGTTCTCCCGCTTGCTGTATCGCCAAAAAGCCTCCAATCCGACATACTGGGACACATTGAATTTGCCAGTCAGGTAGGCGCTGTCTGTGCCTATCTTTCCCGTGTCATAGCCCGATGTCAACTGTGGCCCGGTGAAGTTGTCCTGCTGCAAGCGTGACACGCTCACACCCGCACCCAAAACGGCGGAGTCGTCAAACTGTTTGCTCAAGCGCAGGCTGTTGGTGAGCTGGGTCGAATCGGCGTCAAAGTGAAACGGCAGGTCGGCACTCCCATTGAAATGGGGGTTGCGTCTTCCAATGGGAATTCCGGTCCATTGGCTGAGCGTACTGAGCGTGACCGGTGAGGCATTGTTCTCGAATTTGTCGACACTGAACTCATAGTCAACAAGCCAGCTTTCCCGAGGAATATACGTCAGGCTGAAGGCCAGATTCCTGTCTTGCTCATTGATTGCTTTGCTGTAACCGCGCCACTGATTCGCTTCGCTCTGGCTACCCGAGATAACTGACTGAGGCAGAACATAGTTTGTCACCTGATTGCCATCGCGCTGGTAACCGTTATAACTGAGTTCAACTGAGCCCCGTCCCTCAAAGGCCACCGGCTTAAGAGCCATGCTGACACCATAATTCGTCCGGGTTACTTTGTAAGCCGTGGTGCCAAGGCTATCGTTGTGAAAATAACCAACGTGCTGCGACTCACCGGTAACGCCGGCCGCCTTATAGTTTGGGTCCGTTCCACCTGGCACCACGTCCGGGTTATACAGATAGTCAATGCCACCAGTCGCTGTGGTGAAAACAGAGTAGTGGGCTTTGAATTTCACCAAGTCAGTATTCCCCGCAAGGCGAGTACGCTGATTGTTGCCGCCAAACCCCTCGCGTTCCAGCAGCAACAAATCATGGAGATCATCAGAGTAAAGCAGGCTGAAGTCGATGTCGGCAATCAGGCCGTCGCGTGTATTGTTGCCAAAAGTATTCTCGCGGTAGTCGTAGCGCTCGAGGAAGTGCGTCTTGCCAGCACCGGCGCCACCAGAAGTGCTGAAGTAACCAAGCTTTGGCGTTATCAAGCCTTGCAGCGTGATGCCTCCGGTACCCGCATCGCCACTTTCGGCTGCGCCGACCTCGCTCTGAACCGGCGGTGACGCCGGCGACTCGCCGTAGCAGGTACTGCCAGAGAAGGCGAGGCTGAACGCAATGGAAAGTCTATTCCGGGAAAACTGTTTCATGGCGACTCCCTCTCTCAGTGGCGCAAAAGAGGATCTTGATGGCTGCCGTGTATTGCACTGTGGCAGTTGGTGCAACTCCTGAGCACAGCGCCTCCTGTCGTTCTGGTTCCGGATGTCGCTGTAGGCTCAACGGCGGTACCGTATCCGTGCTTGCCTTGGGCGATGGCATGGCACTGCAGACAAGCCGCGGGTTGTGCCACGGTCAGTAATCTGCGATTCGTTGATCCGTGCGGGGAGTGACAACTCATACAGTCTTCTGCGACCGGCGCGTGCTCAAAAACCTTGGGCCCACGGAGCGCCTGGTGACAAGAGAGACATTGCTCATTTTTGCTTTTCAGCACGGTTTGATTGCCGCCATGCGGGTCGTGACAACTCGTGCATGACATGCCCCCCTCTTTCACCGGGTGATGCGATGCCATGTTGAACTGCGACTTGACATCCTGATGGCAGCTGATGCACAGCGTCGATGTTTTGTCGGTTTTGTTGGATGTCATGTTCGGGCGTTCACCTGTTGGTGAACTGTGAATTGAATGGCAATCCTTGCAAGTCCCATCCGCCTTGCCATGCGCGCCGAAATGCCAGTTCATCAACTGCTTGTCATTGCCATGGCAACTCAAACACGTCTTGCTTTCCGGGATTGAGATTGAGCCTTTCGCTGGTGCCGCCTTTAGCATCGCCTGCAGATGGCTTGTGCCACCCGTATGGCAAGATTCGCACTTTCCGTGATCGTGTTCGGGTCGGGCTCTTGTGCCTTTGATCTCCGCATGACAGTCCACGCATTTCAGGCTGGGCGATTGTGGCGTACCGCTGCTGCTCGCGCGATTTTCTTTTGTTGTTGTTTTCACGCGTGATGTCGATGTTTCCGCGAGCAACTGGTCGCTGAAAATTAACACTGGCAAGGTCAGAAAAAAAATAACCAATCGATAAAGTAACGCCATTGTGCTAGCTCAATTCTTAGAACGTGTAATCCTGGTCCCTGTGGGCCTCATCCACCTTGAGGTATATCAACGATTGACAGGGAATTCAGAAATGCCACCGGTTGTTTGCATGACATGCCCTGAATCAAAGACAAAGACGTCCCCCAATATTCTTTGTCTGCCACACCCGGCGGCAGCTGCCATGGTCTGGCAGGCGGGCCAGCACGAATAGATGCGATGACTTTGCCGCCTTTCGCGATCAAGGGCGATTGCGTGTCGCAGCATGCGCGTATCGTAAGATCAACCCTCCCCAATTTGCGATGCCATCCCTTGAAAACTGCGCCAACACTGTCTTTTTCCAAGCTCGGTTGTGGCAGGGGTGGGCGGCAACTGTTTGAGGATATCGACTGCGTTTTGGAGGCCGGGCGCTGGCTGTATGTGGCCGGGGCCAATGGCGCAGGCAAGACCAGTTTGTTGCGCATGGTGTGCGGTCTGGCGCCGATCGAATCGGGTGACATCTGCTGGAATGGCATGCCCATCCATGCGCAGCGCGAGGCCTATCGTCAGGACCTGTGCTATTTGGGCCACCTCAATGCCCTGCAGGAATCCATGACCGTCACGGAGAACCTGGCGTTTGCCGCCGCCTTGGGCGGCTTCGCCCCCGACACCGCGCAAACGCAGGCGGTGCTGGCGCGCTTTGGCCTGGGCGGGCACGGCCGCGGCCAACAATTGGTGCGGCATTTGTCGCAGGGACAAAAGCGCCGCGTTGCCCTGTCCCGGCTGGCTTTGAGCCAGGCCCGGCTGTGGGTGCTCGACGAACCCTTTGTCGCCATGGACGAGGCCGGGGTTCGCATGCTGGCCGACCTGATTGCGGTGCATCTGGCCCAGGGCGGGCTGGCGGTGCTGACCAGCCATCAACTAGTGCCCATTGGGTCTGTGCCGGCCCAGGTGCTGGAGTTGCGCGCATGAAACAGCTGGAACTCCTGCCAATTGGAATTGCAGGCGTCATGCGGGCGGTGCTGCGGCGCGAGGTGTCGCTGGCGCTGCGGCAAAAAGGCGAAGTGCTTACGCCGCTGGTATTCTTTGTCGTCATCGCCAGTCTGTTCCCGCTGGGTATTGGGCCCGAATCGGCGCTGCTGCTGCGGATGGCTCCGGGCGTCCTGTGGGTCAGTGCTTTGCTAGCGGCCATGCTCTCCTTGCAGCGCCTGTTTGCCACCGACTATGCCGATGGCTCGCTGGAGCAGATGGCTCTGTCCAGCACGCCGCTGGGCTTGTTGGTGTTGGCTAAGGCGCTGTCGCACTTTCTGCTATCCGGCTTGCCACTGGTGCTGATGGCACCCCTCTTGGGTTTGCAGTTTGGACTGGAGGGGCGGGGCCTGGGCATTCTGATGATGTCCTTGTTGCTGGGGACACCCAGCCTGAGCCTGATCGGCAGCATCGGCGCGGCCCTGACCCTGGGTGTGCGCGGCGCAGGGGTATTGCTGTCGCTTTTAATCCTGCCCTTGTATATTCCAGTGCTGATATTTGGCGCCGGTGCGGTGGAAGCCGATGCGGCAGGCTTGGGTGCCGGTGGCCACCTATCGCTGCTGGCGGCGCTGCTCGTGCTCTCGGCTTTTTTTGCGCCCTTGGCCACGTCGGCCGCCTTGAGGATTTCCCTGGAATGACTACACGCGTGATTCACTGGTTCAAGTTTGCCTCGCCCCAAAGCTTCTATTTCCTGGCCGGCCGCCTATGGCCCGGGTTTGCCGCGGTGGCGGCGGTGCTGATGGCGGTGGGCCTTTGGATTTCATTTTTTGTGGCCCCCACGGACGCCCAGCAGGGTCAAGGCTACCGCATCATTTTTGTTCACGTGCCGGCGTCACAGATGTCAATGTTCATTTATTTGGTCATGGCGGCCTGGGCGGGCCTGGGTCTGGCCTTCAATACCCGGCTGTCCGGCATGATGGCTTCGGCGCTGGCCCCCACCGGCGCCCTGTTTGCTTTTCTTTCGCTCGTGACGGGGGCCTTGTGGGGCAAGCCGATGTGGGGCGCCTGGTGGGTGTGGGATGCGCGCCTGACCTCCGAGTTGATCCTGCTGTTTCTGTACCTGGGCTTCCTGGCGCTGCAATCCAGCATTGACGACCCGCGCCGCGCCGACAAGGCCTGTGCCGTGTTGGCGCTGGTGGGCGTCGTGAACGTGCCTATCATTTACTTCTCGGTCAAGTGGTGGAACACCTTGCACCAAGGTGCCTCGGTATCTTTGAATAGCGCGCCGTCCATGGCCACTCCCATGTTGTTGGGCATGTTGACCATGGTGGCGGCTTTCTGGATGTACACGATTGCGGTGGCTTTGGCGCGAGTACGCAACATCATTCTCGAACGTGAACGTCATACGGAGTGGGTGAAACATGCAGTGGAATAGTGTTTCCGATTTTTTTGCCATGGGCGGTTACGCCTTCTATGTCTGGGGCAGCTTTGGGCTGACCGCAGCGGTGATGGTGCTTGAGACGCTGCTGATTCGCAGCCAACGGACTGAGCTTCTACGCAATCTCCGCAACGAACTGTTGTCCGAAAGAAACTCTTCATGAAACCTCGACACAAACGCGCCGCCCTCATTGCTGGGGGGCTGGCCGCATTGGGCTTGGCAACCTACTTGGTACTGAACGCCTTCCAGAGTAATCTGGTCTTTTTCTTCACGCCGAGTCAGGTGGCGTCGGGCGAGGCGCCCGTCAACAGGACCTTTCGCATTGGCGGCATGGTCAAGGCGGGAACTGTCCATAGAGAAAACCTGACGGTCGCGTTTGTGGTGACCGATACAGCAAAGGAAGTTCCCGTGTCCTACACCGGCATCCTGCCTGACTTGTTTCGCGAGGGTAAGGGCGTCGTAGCCCAAGGCAAGCTCGGCGCCGATGGCCGATTTATGGCCAGCGAGGTGCTGGCCAAGCACGACGAAAACTACATGCCGCCCGAGGCCCAGCATGCCATGGACCAAGCCCAAGCCCAGAAGACAATCAAGACCCTGAAGTGAAATATCCCAAATGAGATCTACCCCATGATTCCCGAAATTGGTCATTTTTCCCTGATCCTTGCCCTGTTTGTGGCGTTGGCCCTGGGCGTATTGAGCGTCGTGGGCGGTCAGCAGGGGCGCGGCGACTGGATGGCGCTGGCCCGGCCTGGCGCACAGGCGCTGTGGCTGCTGACGGCTTTTTCCTTTGGCTGCCTCACCTACGCTTTTTATACCAACGACTTCTCGGTATCGTACGTGGCGCAACACTCCAACTCCAAGCTGCCGGGGCTGTACCGCATTGCCGGGGTCTGGGGCGGGCACGAGGGCTCGCTGTTGCTGTGGTTGATGATGCTCAGCTCATGGATGCTGGCGGTGTCCATTTTTTCCCGGCAGTTGCCGGATGCCATGGTGTCGCGGGTGCTGGGCATTCTGGGGCTGGTGGCGGTCGGTTTCCTGCTGTTCATGCTGATCACCTCCAACCCGTTCCTGCGCCTGAGCGATATTCCGGCCGACGGCCGCGACCTGAACCCGTTGCTGCAAGACCCCGGTCTGGTGTTTCACCCGCCCATGCTGTACATGGGCTATGTCGGCATGGCCGTGCCGTTTGCCTTTTCCATTGCGGCCCTGCTCAATGGCCGTCTTGACGCCGCCTGGGCGCGTTGGTCGCGGCCCTGGGCCACGGCGGCGTGGATCTTCCTGACGCTGGGCATTGCACTGGGTTCGTGGTGGGCTTATTACGAACTGGGCTGGGGCGGCTGGTGGTTTTGGGACCCGGTGGAAAACGCCTCCTTCCTGCCCTGGCTGGTGGGCACCGCGCTGATCCATTCGCTCGCAGTCACGGAAAAACGCGGACTGTTCAGAAACTGGACCATCGTGCTGGCCATCACCGCGTTTTCGCTGAGCTTGCTGGGGACTTTCCTGGTGCGCTCCGGCGTGCTGACCTCGGTCCACGCGTTTGCGATCGACCCCAAGCGCGGCGTGTTCATCCTGCTGTTCCTGACTGTCGTGGTGGGGGGCTCGTTGACCCTGTTTGCCATGCGCGCCAGCAAAGTGCGCTCGGGCGGCGCGTTCGCACTGGTGTCGCGCGAGACTTTTCTGCTGGTCAACAATATGTTGCTGGCTACGGCCGCTGCCACCGTGCTGCTGGGCACCTTGTACCCGCTGATTGTGGACGCGCTCAACCTGGGCAAGCTGTCGGTGGGCCCACCCTATTTCAACTCGGTGTTTGCGCCCATCATGGTGCCGGTGCTGCTGTTCATGGTCATTGGTTCCTGGGCGCGCTGGAAAAGCGACAGTGTGGCGGAACTGGCGAAAAAATTGCGACCCGTGGCCATACTCGCAGTGCTGTTGGGCTGCGGCGCAACGCTGTTGGCCGGGGCCTGGTCGACGCTGGTGGCCTTGGGCCTGACGCTGGTATTCTGGATTGTGCTGGCGTCCCTGCTGCAGATTTACCGCCAGCTCAAGGACACGGTCAACTGGAAATCCACACCGATGTCGTTCTGGGGCATGCACGTGGCGCATATCGGTATTGCGGTGTGCGTGGTCGGCATCACCATGGTCAAGGGTTACGAGACTGAGAAAGACGTGCGCATGGCGCTGGGGGATACCGTGTCAGTGGGGGGCTACACCTTCCGTTTGACGGGCATCCGTGAAGCGCAGGGACCAAACTACAACGCCGATGTGGGCGACGTGGAGTTGATCCGCGACGGCCGGGTTCTCAGAACCATGCACCCGGAAAAACGAACCTATTTTTCATCCACCATGCCCATGACCGAAGCGGCCATTGACACGAGCTTGACCCGCGACGTATACGTGTCCTTGGGTGAGCGGCTTGAGGGCGGTGCCAGCCCTGCCTGGGCGATGCGGGTCTATCACAAACCTTTTGTCAGCTGGATCTGGGGGGGCTGCCTGCTGATGGCCTTGGGCGGTGCGATTGCCGCGCTGGACCGGCGCTATCGCAAAAAGATCGCTGCAAGCGCCCGGGCAGGTGTAGCAAAGGGTGTTGTCGCATGAAGAAGGCCCTGATCCCCTTGGGGATTTTTATCGTGCTGGTGGTGTTTCTGGCCATTGGCCTGACCCGTGACCCGCACGAAATCCCGTCACCTTTGATCGGCAAGGGGGCGCCGGCATTCACCGCACCGCTACTGCATGCGCCCGGGCAGCAGTTTTCAGCGAGAGACATGCTTGGCAAGGTCTGGCTGCTGAATACCTGGGCGTCCTGGTGCGTAGCCTGTCGGCTGGAACATCCCATTCTGATGGAATTCGCCAAGACCAAGACGCTGCCCATTGTCGGGCTGGACTACAAGGATCAGGCGGCGGACGGCTTGACATGGCTGGCCCGCTTTGGCGATCCCTACGATCTTTCGGTGACGGACAAAGATGGGCGCATCGGCATTGACTACGGTGTCTATGGCGTGCCCGAAACCTTTCTGATCGACAAGGCCGGCGTGATTCGTTACAAGCAGATTGGCCCGGTGACCGAGGAAGCCCTGAAGGAAAAAATCCTGCCGCTGATACGGGAGCTGCAAAAATGAAGTACTGGCTAGCACTTTTTCTGGCGTTGCAGTGCGCCATATGGTCCTACGCGGGCGAGGCCACGTCATTGGCCGAAGACCCAGTGGTAGAGCAGCGCCTGATCGTCATTTCAGAAGAACTGCGCTGTCTGGTCTGCCAGAACGAGTCGCTGGCCGGGTCGCGGGCTGATCTGGCGATGGACTTGCGGCGTGAAATTCGCACTCTCATCAAGGCCGGAAAAACCGACGCGGAAATCATGGACTTCATGGTCAGTCGCTATGGCGACTTTGTGCGTTACCGCCCGCCCGTCAAACCCATTACCTGGATGCTGTGGTTTGGCCCTTTCTTGTTGCTGATCGGCGCATTGGTGGTGCTGGTGCGCATGGTGCGCGGCAGCCAGCGTGGCGCTGCGCCGAAAGTACTTGATGCGGCCCAACGCGAGAAAGCCCAGTCTCTTCTCAAAGATACGGAACTCCCCTCATGACTGTTTTTATTGCAATCGCAGCGCTGTTGACGCTGCTGGTGCTGGCCTGGGTGGTGCGTCCGCTGCTGCGTCCCGCACCGCAGGCCGGTGTATCCAGCCAGCGACTGAACGCGGCCATCTACCGCGACCAACTGAAGGCGCTAGAGCGAGACCTGGCCCGCGACGTCATCAGTCCTGCGGACTATGAAGCCACGCGGGATGAATTGCAGTTGCGTCTGCTGGACGACACCGAAGAGCTGCTACCGGCGCCGTTGAAGAGCGGCGCCGTTTTCTGGACCGCCCGACGCACCGCGGCGGTGATTGTGTGGCTGTTGCCACTGGGGGCGGCAGGTATGTACTGGTGGTTGGGAGCACCTCAAGCCATTGAACCGGTCAGTGCGCAAAAACCGGAGGCTGACAAGGTCGCGACAATGGTAGACGGTCTGGCGGCACGCCTCAAGGCAAATCCTGACAACCCCAAAGGCTGGGCTATGCTGGCGCGTTCCTACAAAGTGATGGGACGCCTGCAGGAGGCGGAGCAAGCGTTCGCCGAAGTCGGACCTTTGCTGGAAAGCGACCCGGACTTGCTGGCCGACTATGCCGACTTGCTGGCGGCCCGTGCCGGAGACAGTCTGGAAGGTAAACCACTGGATTTGATCAACAAGGCTCTGGCGCTGAACCCGCAGCATCCCATGGGGCTGATGATGTCCGGCGTGGCCGCCTACCGCCGCGATGACTTCGCGGGTGCGGTGGCACAGTGGGAAAAACTACGGGCAGTGCTGGAGCCCGGTTCGCCCGATGCCCAGCAAGTGGAAGTCGACATTGCAGAAGCTCGCGCCAAGGCAGGAATGCCCGCCTCTGCGAAAGCCACATCGCTGCCAGCCGACGCAGCCACAGCGGGTCCAATGACCGCGGAAAAAATCAAACAGATGGTCGAGCGTTTGGCGGAGCGTCTCAAGGCCAATCCGGAGGATCTCGCGGGCTGGGCCCGGCTGGCTCGGGCCTACAAGGTGCAGGGCCGTCTGGCCGAGTCGGAACAGGCCTACGTCAAGGCGGGGACACTGGTGGAGGGTAACCCCGACTTGTTAACCCAGTATGCCGACGTGCTGGCCATACGTGCAGGCAACAATCTCGAAGGTCGTCCGTTGGCGCTGGTGAACAAGGCGCTTGCCTTGAACCCCACCCATCCCATGGCCCTGATGATGGCCGGTGCTGCCGCCTATCGGCGCGCCGACTATGCTCAGGCCGTGGCTCATTGGGAAATGGTACTCAAGGTGCTTGAACCTGGTTCAAGTGATGCCAGGCAGGTGACGGCAGAGATTGCTGATGCACGCAGCAAAGGCGGGCTGACTCTGCAACTCAAGACAAAACCCTGATGCAATAGGACGAAGGCGGAAAATGCCAAGTCCCGCGACGGCCCGACCGGGCCGCCGCTATCCAACTAATGGAGACCGACCGGGTTGGGGCTGCGCGGCGCTCATATTGCATGGCCTGCAGCTTCTGAACGCGCTTGATGCATGAGGCTTCATGGCCAGGATATACCGGGCCTCACCCGCACCATCCAGACCCCGAGGGCAAGCACGCAGGCATAGGCATCTGGCTGAAGGCGACACCATTTCGCGGAAACCATATTGCTTCTCCAAGAAGGAGTCCGAGATGCCTACAAACAGCGGCCGCAATCAACGTAACCCTGCGCATGGCAAGTGCGTCCAATGAGGCGTGTTTCAACCAAAGTTCAGGAAGAGCTTGCTGTACGGCGACTTGATCTTTCTCATAGCGTCTTTGACCGCCACCGGATCCTGGGCGAACAACGCTGTCTGCAGATCGCTGACTGACTTGTTGACTGCCTTGAGAAGACTTCGAAACTCCTCGTCCTGCCTCAAACTGGCCGGTGCCTCTGTGGACAATTTCGTAGCCAGATAATTCAGTGCACCAACCATTGCTGTCACCTGCAGCATGCCATTGGGCTGTGACAGCGCTTGGCTTCCGTCAATCAGTAAACGCTCCATCTCGGCGTGGTAAGCATTCATGTGATCGCTGTATACGATGACTTGGTTGCGACGACGCATATCCGCCATGATGTCCCGGGCTTTTTCCAGCGTTTCGTGGGCTGCGGTGAGCTGGTTGGCGCCGATCTCGTCGGATGCCTTGGTGTAGATCCTGGCGACTTCAGTCAATGATTTGGCAAACGCCGGATCACGGTCATAGGGCGCCGGTGGCTTGGCTCCAAACTGCTCCATCAATTGGTTCCAAGCCCGTTGCGCCTGGGTTGCCGCCTGTTGCGCTTCAGCTTGGGATTTTCCATTGGTCTTGAAGAGGGCTACGCGGTAGGGGGCATAGGCTTCCTGCATGGCGTCAGTACCCGGGTCGGCGGCAAACGCCTGGGATCCTGCGCATAGTGCAATGGCAAATGTTGCACTGCTTATGGTGCGAATGATTCGGCAGGACATGGTGAATTCCTTTGTCAGAAAGATGGATAAAAAGTCTGCGCGATCAGTGTCAGCTGGACATGACCATTCGGTGAAAAATTGTAAATTTGTCTCGATTTTTCTGCCGGAACTGCGACAGGCGCAAGGAAATGGCGAGCCTGTCAGCAGACATGGGCGGTGCTGTCAATGCTGGAAAAGAGACTCGAAATCTCCCCGAGTTTTGGCACCACCACAACCGGTGAGAAGCCGCCGCCCGGCGTGCGGAAATTGGTGGTCTGACCTTGGTAGGTGCGGGCTGCCAGCAACTGAACCTGTCCGGCATAGGTGTAGGCGCGCACGTCGAACTTCAGATCCGTCTGCACGCCATCCACCACCACCATGCGCTGGCCGGGAGGCACCAGCGTCTGGGCAATGAACTCGCCCGCAAGAATCTCGTCCCAAACCCGGCGCGTCAGCTTGTCACCGCGATACACCGCCTTGGCGCCATAGCCGCCGACTGGCTTGAAAAATAGCTGGCGGCGCTGAGCCCACAGGGCATCTGCGCGCTGGGGCGTAACCAGCTGCGTGGGGGGCACGGCGGAAGTCAACAAATGCCGGTCCGACGCGCTGACGCCCCATGATGCCAACAGTTCGTCATCACTCAGCGTCACCAGATTACGCTTGTCGGCCATCAATGCATGCGCACGAGGATGGGGTGTGACGACCACTGCACCGGCGAGATAGGCCTCGCGCAAGGCTTGGTGCGCCGGTTCAGCGAAATAGAAGTCAGTCAACCGGTTGTAGACCATGTCGACGACCGTTTTGTCGTGCCACAGGTTGCCGTCACGCCATTCAAGCGCCCGCGGGTCGGCAATAGACGCGCTCAGGCCACGCTGCAAAAACATGTGCCGGTACAGCTCAAACTCCGGTGCAAGATACTGCGCCTGCGGGTCCTCGTCCACAATGACGATGGAGCGCAGAGGCTGGTCGCCCCGCTGGGCGCGCCACTCCGCCTTGAACATGTCAAAGAAGATCTTCTCAAAAGCCTCCAGCGGGGTGTAAGCGGCAATGGCCTGGCTCATCGATTCGCAGCACGCCTTCTGGGCCCGCGCCAACACCGCGTTCAGCAGCGCGCCGCCGGCGTTGGTGTTGATTTCTATCAGCTGCGGGCCTTCGGCGGTCACATGGAAGTCGTAACCCATGTAGACCCCTGCCGGACCAAACTCGTGTTGCGCAATGGCAGGCGCGCGCGCCAGTGCTGTGGACTGGTAGGCAGGGAGTGCCATCACGCGTTCAATCGCTGCGACAGTGGCCACGATGGCATCAAAGGTGCCGCTGGACAGGAAGACAACGGTGGAGGAAAAGAGGTTGGGGCGGGTCTGGGCGATGGACTGCGCCAACCCGGTCAGCCCCGGATCGCTTTCCAGCTGCTGCTGCAGGTTGTGTGGGTCCAGTGTGCGGCAGATGCAGCCATGGTTGAGGGCGTCAGCGAAGTTCGTTTCCATCGTTCAGATTTCCAGTGATTTTCTTTGCATGTAGTCCTCAAACTGCGCGGGCGGCAGCGGCCTGCTGAAATAGTAGCCTTGGACCTCGGTACAGCCTTTTGCCCGCAGAAACTCGAGTTGCCCTTCGGTCTCCACGCCTTCGGCTATGGTTTGCATGCCCAGGCTCGTTGCCATGCTGATAATGGCGCCCACAATGGCCTTGTCGTCGGGGTCTATGGTGATGTCACGAACGAAGGACTGATCGATCTTGATTTTGTACACCTGAAACTTTTTCAGGTAGCTCAGCGACGAGTAACCCGTGCCAAAGTCGTCAATCGACATGCGTATGCCACGCTCGTGCAGGTTGTTCATTACCGCAATGGCACCCAGCGGGTCTGTCATCGCGACACCTTCGGTCAGTTCAAGCTCCAGCAGATTGGGCGGCAGCCGCGCTTCGTCAAGGATCGTGGTCACCAGCTCGGGCAGATCGGCATGGCGGAACTGCACAGACGACAGGTTGACAGAAACAGTGATGGGCACCATCCCGGCGGCCATCCAGACCTTGAGCTGTTGCACCGCCGTTCGCAGCACCCACTCGCCGATCGGCAGAATCAGACCGCTGGTTTCGGCCACGGGAATGAATTCGGCGGGGGAGACGCTACCCAACTCGGGATGATTCCATCGCAGCAGAGTCTCTGCGCCAATGACGGAGCCATCGGCCAGCGAGATCTGTGGCTGGTAATGCAACTGCAACTGGTCGCGCTCCAGAGCCCGGCGCAGCGCGTTTTCCAGCGTCAGGGTGCGGTCGGAACGTTCCTGCATTTCCGCGGTGAAGAAGCGGTAGTTGTTACGCCCGTCCTGTTTGGCGCGGTACATGGCGGCATCGGCACACCGGGACAGCGTGTCAAAGTCGGCGCCATCTGTGGGAAACATGGCAATCCCGATGCTGGGCGTCACCGTCAGTTCATGCTGTTCAAGCTCGAAGGGCACCAAAGCCGAATGCAGCAACTTGTCGGCGACGTGCGCGGCCCCCACCGCATCCGTGTCGGGCAGCACCAGGATGAATTCGTCCCCACCCAGGCGCGAAACAGTGTCCTGGTCGCGCACGACCGTCTTGAGGCGCCCGGCCAGCGCGACGAGCAATTCATCGCCCACCCGGTGCCCGAGTGAGTCGTTCACATTTTTAAAATGGTCCAGGTCCAGAAACATGAGCGTCAGCGAAGTGCCGTTGCGCTGTGCAGCGCTCAGGGCCAGGTTGGCTCGATCCGTCAGCAACACCCGATTCGGCAGGCCCGTGAGTGAATCAAAGTGGGCCATCCACTGGATTTTTTCCTCAGCGTGCTTGTTCTGTGTGATGTCCCGGCACAACACCAGAAAGCGGGGGTCTTCGACAGACGCCGCCGACTTGCGTGAAACCGACAATTCAAACCAGTGCGTCCCAATGGCCAGCGGCAGTGCGAACTGTTTGCCTATTGACCATGTTTTTTCATTGGCTTCCTGCAAGGCCGACAGGACGACTTTGGAAGCATCCGGCGGCAGCACCTCCGTTATGATTTTGCCAACCAGATCCTGGGCAGGCTGTGCCAGCAATTCTGCCCGCGGCGAGTGTGCGCTGTAATAGCGACCGTCCAGTCCCAATTCAAAGAGCGGATCCGGAATGGCGCCCATGGTGGCTTCGAGGTGTCTTTGCGCCGCCAGGATCTCTGCAGTGCGCTCGTTGACCTGCACTTCCAGTCTCGCGTCGCGCATTCTCATCTCATGCAACAGCCAGGCCAGATAGGCCATCAGCAGGCTGATCAAAAATCCAAAGACGGCCTTGACCCAGACGCGGCTTGAATCGCCCCAGCCCTGGATGGGCGCAACGCTCAGTGTCCATTCGCCGTTGGGAAGTTTCAACCGGCGCTCTACCGGCGAATCGAGTGTCGAATTGGCGGATGCCTCAATGACTTGTCGCGCCCCGGTATCGGGTACGGTTCGCCAGAGTTCGTAAGCGTAGCCGCGCTCGGTCAAGACCGGCAGGCGCGCATAGGCCAGGGCTTCTGGAAACCGCAGAGTCACGTACGTGAATCCCCAAAAGACGGCGCGTCCCTGCGCGTCATCCAGAAAAATGGGCAGGCGGCCAACCACGCCCAGGCCACCTTGCGCAAGCTCGAAGGGTCCTGCCAGTGTCAACTCGCCCGTATCACGTGCCTTTATGGCTTCCCTGTTCTGGGTGATGTCTCTCAACTGGTCAAAGCCAAGGCTTTTTTCATTGCCGGCCAGTGGCACCACGTTTCGAATGATGCCGTCCGGCGCCAGCCCCAGTGCCGCGATGCCTGGATAGAAGGGCAGCATTTCAGTGGCGACGGCTTCAAAACCCACGATATTTCCGTGACCCTGTCGGACCAGGGCGGCCATCGCATAGGTCGCGGACAGGGCGCGCTCGATACCCCGTTGCAGTGTCTGGGCGTGATCTGACGCCAGATCAGCGGCACGGGCTCGGGCTTCAGTCAGATCCTGCTCTTCCGAGTTCCATATCAAAACTGCAGCAATGACACCGCTAAGCAGAAAGACGCCGACCCCAACTGACCATTGGCGTAAGCGGTATTGACGGTAGGTTGGGGCCATCTGCTGCCAGTCTAGCAAGATTGACGCGGAGGCGGAAGTTTCGTACCTGTGGTAGTCGAATCGCAGGCGCAGGCGGTGCCTTTACCGGGTGCTCAGCGCTGTGGGGTTATTCATCTGTCACTGAAATGCCATGAAGCTGCCACGGAGCCGTCACGAAAGGCCGCCAATATTCACTAACGCAACAAAGGAGAACGAAATGAAAGAACTGCCAAACCCCACCTTCGCCTTGTCCCCTTTGTCGTTGCCGCGAGGCTTGCTTCACCGGCCGCACCCACATTTCGACAACCCGATTCAAGTACCAGCCCGTCCGATAGAGAAAGGTGGTCTTTCCGTGTCGTGGGCCAAACACACAGACGAGGTCCGCCAGGCGCAGCGCCTCAGGTTCAGAGTCTTTGCCCAGGAAATGGGCGCCCGGCTGGATACGATGTCGCCCGGCCACGACGTTGACCTGTTTGACAACTACTGCGAGCACCTGCTGGTGCGCGATGAAATCACGAAGGAGGTTGTCGGGACGTACCGCCTTCTGACACCGGCACAGGCCCGGCGCGTGGGCAGCACATACAGCGATCTGGAGTTCGACCTCACCCGTCTGCGCAGCCTGCGCGAGCGCATGGTCGAACTGGGACGCAGCTGTGTGCACCCGGACTATCGCCACGGCGGGGTGATCATGGCCTTGTGGGGCGCCTTGGCTGAGTTCATGGTGCGCAACAAGCTCGACACGATGATTGGCTGCGCCAGCATCCCCATGCTGCACAACGGCATCGTCAGCGGTGACGTGGCGGCCAGCATCTGGCACCAGCTCAAGGCCAGCCACCTCGCGCCAATCGAACATCACGTGCACCCGCGCCTGCCGCTGCCAGTTGACCAATTGGACGGCAGCCTGAAAGTGGAGCCCCCCCCGTTGATCAAAGGTTATCTGCGTCTGGGCGCCAAGATTCTGGGTGCCCCGGCCTGGGACCCGGATTTCAATAGCGCAGACCTTCCCATGATGATGCGCATCAATGATTTGCCTCCCCGTTACCGCAAGCACTTTTTGGGGACGTGATGCGGGCGGCCTTCGATGCCATGGGTCCGTGGGTCGGTGGCATGATCCCCGCCGCCACCGATGATGCTGACGATGACCTGGCAGGCAAGCGATACCGGGCCATCTTCATCTCGGATCTGCATCTGGGAACCCCCGGTTGTCAGGCCAGTGCGCTGCTGGACTTCATGAGACACCATCCCAGTGACTACCTGTACCTGGTGGGCGACATTGTGGACGGCTGGCAATTGCGTCGCCGGTGGTATTGGCCACAATCACACAACGACGTCATACAGAAGCTGCTGCGCCGGGCGCGCAAAGGCTGTCGCATCGTCTACGTGCCAGGCAACCACGATGAGTTTGCCCGTGGCTTCATCGGACACCAGTTTGGTGGCATTGAAGTGGTGGAGGACGCGATTCACACCACGGCCGATGGGCGAAACATCTGGGTGACACACGGCGACCTG